>JBBTSC010000001.1:0-765891 GCA_038064875.1 Patescibacteria group bacterium
CCAGATGAATCTGGAACCCTTTGTATCCAAACTTCTACCAGTTGTGGATTTGCTCCTACTTCAGGCTCAGGTAATTATATCCAAAATCAATACGCATCTCCTCAAGCAGGTGATTTCAGTATTCAAGGGACTTCTGCTGGCAATAGTACTGCTACAATCCAAGGAGCAGTAAATAGCACAGCTACTACTCTGGTAGTACTACCTGGTTCAAGTCAATCTGGGCCAGTCTTAGATGTCCAGGGCGCTGCTGGCATAAGTGCATTGAGGGTTTCTACCGGTGGTGGGGTTATTATAAATAATAGTAATCAAGCAGTCACCACTACTGTAAAAAGAACATTAATTGTTGACACAGGTAGCTCAGCAACAGTAGGGCTTATTGTTCAGGGTAGGGCATCTCAGACGGCAGATCTTTTACAGCTTCAAGATTCTGCAGGAACGATACTCACTTCTTTCGATGCCTCCGGTAAACTTGTCTTTGGCCCATCTGGTTCACAAGACACCAACCTCTACCGTAGTGCAGCCAATTCGCTCAAGACGGATGATAGTCTATTAGTTCAGACAGCATCAAATTCAACTACTGCCTTTCAGGTCCAAAATACACTAGGCACAGGCTTATTCACTGCAGACACTTCTGGAATGAAGCTTACTAGTGGAGGGCAGTTAATAGCCCAAACCACTTTTACAAATCTAGAGGTAAATCCAAGCCTAGAAACTAACTTAACGGGTTGGACCTATGATCCAGCAGTTGGAGTCCCTTTCAACTTCAGTCAGACTACTTCATGGTCGTCTTCTGGTACAACAGCAGGTAGGTATCAAGTAAATGCAGCAGGTTATGGTGATGTCATCACTTCCACAGGAGTGAATGGTTTTCCGGTTACTGTAGGCACAACATATACAGGACAAGCTGTGTTGAATGTTATTAGTGCCCACAGTTCTGGAGTACAAATAAGGATTAATTGGTACGATGGGTCAGGGGCACTACTTTCAAGTTCTACAAGCTCTGCTCAAACTGGTACTGGAGTAAAGAACTTATCCGTTACTGCCGTGGCTCCAGCAAGTTCTGCATATGCTTCGTTTTCTCTCGGAGTTCTAACGCCAGGAGCTAACCAAGACGTACAATTTTATTGGGATTCTGTAATGTTAGTGGCTAATGGTGCAACGCTTGATTATTTTGATGGCAGCATCCCAGGAGCGGTATGGAATGGTACCGCTCATGCCTCTACCAGCACGCGTAGCTCCATCCTAGGAGGGCTTTCTATATTCAGAAACACAACTAATTCGTCATCTGCCTTTCAGGTTCAAAACGCAACAGGTACAGACATAATGAACATAGATTCCACTAACTCACAGTTAAGTGTTAGAGGTATAAATAGTATTGCGGTACTGGGTTCAGAATTAGCTAGCGGAGTGGCTTGTAGTGGTACAAACTGGTCAGGTACCGGCCCATGGACTCACACAGCTGGCTCAACCACTAGTTTGTCATGTAGTCCACCAGCTTCAGTAACGGCAGGAGCTGTCTATCAAGTTGAATTTACAGTTGGAGGTTCTCCAACCGCAGGCACAACAGTAAGACCTAACATAGGTGGAGCTAATGGAATCTATGTAGGTGAAAATAGTAGTGAGTCTCAGCTGATTACCACTAGCAATACTAACGCCTTAATTTTCACCCCATCTTCTAGCTTTAACGGGACAATCAACAGTATCTCGGTCAAGTTAGTTACCGTATCTAATAATGTGTTGTCTCTGAAAAACAGTGACAATACAGTTGGTTTAGAAATGCGCTCTGGAGGATCTGGCCTCAGGAATACATTTGTTGGACTTGGTTCAGGAAAAGCAAATATTACTGGCACTGAAAATGTGGCAGTCGGTGATTCATCACTCCTGTACAACACTACCGGTGTAGAGAATACTGCACTAGGTACTTCAGCCTTGTACTATAACACCACAGGCTACAATAACAGCGCCTCAGGTGCATACTCACTCACTAACAATACAACAGGCGGAGAAAATACTGCCTCAGGATCCTACTCACTAACTGATAATTCAACCGGTTCTAGAAATACAGCCACAGGGACCTACGCACTGAGCAACAACGAAATAGGTGATCACAATACAGCAAGTGGCTATAATGCTCTGGGCTCCAGCTCAACAGGGTCTTATAACACAGCCACCGGTTACTATGCGCTTGCATCCAACACGTTAGGCTCTTACAACACAGCCTTAGGCTATCAAGCTGGCAACACTGACGGTGGTTTTGCTACATTATCCAATCTCCAAGAAGCAAGTGCGATTGGATCATATGCTCAAGTACAACAGAGTAACAGCTTGGTCCTTGGCAGAACGGCCACAGGTTCTAATCAGACAAATGTAGGTATTGGCACCACAGCCCCGACTAACCTCTTTAGTGTTTCGCCGATCTACTATAACACTGGTACGGCCTCACAATCCGGCACTACAATAACAGGATCTGGCACTACATGGACTAGCAGTATGGTTGGTATGGAGTTTATTTTTGCCGATGGTACTAAAAGGACTATCACAGCATTTGGTAGCACTACTAGCCTAACAGTAGGCACATCAGGCACTGTTGGCTCTCAGAATTACCGTATTCATAATCCAGCTTTCTATGTTACTAATACAGGATCTGTCTCTACGCGTAGTTCAACTAACTCAACCACAGCATTCCAAGTTCAAAATGCGGCTGGATCATCTCTGCTTAATATAGATACAACAAATAATAAGATAACAATTGGTGGCAATAACTCTGGTGAATTAAATACTTGGGCCTCTACTACTTCTTTGCCAGTCTCTAATCCTAGAGCCTACCACCCAACCGTTACAGCAAATGGCTACATGTACGTAATAGGTGGTTGGGACGATGTTTCTGCTAAAAGTACAGTGTACTACGCCAAGGTTGGTGTTGACGGAACAGTCGGTAGTTGGCAGACTAACGCAAATGCTTTGCCAATAGCAATAGGGGATAACGCTGCAGTGGTTGCCAATGGACATGTATATGTTTTGGGTGGCTACAATGGTTCTTATTTGGATACAGTCTACTACGCCAAGCTTAACGCCGATGGTTCCACAGGTGCTTGGCAAACTACTACAAACCTTCCTGCTGTCAGACATTTGCCTACGGCAGTCACAGCTAATGGATATATATACTTACTAGGCGGTAAAGATTCAGGAAGTGTTTTCCAAAATAGTGTTTACTACGCTAAACTTAACGCCGACGGAACAGTCGGCTCTTGGGCAACAACCAACACGTTTACAACAGCTAGAGACGCACATACATCAGTCACAGCTAATGGATACATATATGTGATTGGAGGAGAGAATCCTGCCTTGACCCCACTTACTTCTGTACAATATGCACAGCTTAACGCTGATGGAACAGTCGGTAGCTGGAGTGCTACTACTGCATTATCCACTGCGTTAGCGGGGCATGCCTCCGTTGTAGCCAATGGATACATATATGCTATGGGTGGCTATAATGGCACTGCTAGTTCTTCTGTATATTATGCTAGGCTCAATTCTAATGGAACAATTGGATCATGGACTACAGCGACAACTACCTTACCTGCAGCTAGAGGTTTCTTCTCAGGAGTAACAACAAATGGCTACTTATATACTTTGGGTGGGCTGAATGCTTCAGGTAATTCACAGCGCGATGTTTACTACACTTCAACTCAACGTATTTTGATGGGCGGATCACTTGATCTAGTTGGCTTAGGTGTTGGCAACTTGTCTGATGGAGAATCAGGCTTAGGTGGATCACTAACAGCAGGTAACACCAACATAATAGGCTCTCTTGATGTTAGAGGAGCCACTAATCTAGGTGCAGGGGTGAATGTGACTGGTAATTCCAATTTCAATCTATTATGGAATACAGGATTTAATATCCAAGATGCTGCTGGTAATTCAATGCTTAAGGCCATAAATGATCCAAATGGTAGCCATATAGAGATAGGTCATTCTTATCTAAGCCTTTCTGGTGTGCCGACTCCGGTAAACCCAACTGTAGCCAGTGCTAATGATGCCGGTGCGACTTTAGCTGTCGATACCTATTACTACAGAGTTGCATCGTATGACATTTCTGGACTTCAGAGTGTTGCTATAGCGACGACTCCAGTTTCTATAACAAATCCTGATACTACAACCAGGCACACTGTATCTTGGACTCCTGTGGCAGGAGCTGCTGGGTATGTTGTTGATAGATCCTCTGACGGTGGAGCTACCTTTACCAGAGAAGACGTAGGTAATGTATCTTCTATAATCGACAATGGCATCACCTATGATTGGGTTAGTAGTGATTATGCAGCTAATGGTAGGATTGGTTATTCATCAAGTGTTACTCTGCAAGATGCAGGCGCCGTATTCTTTGATATTGATAACTATACTTATATAAATAAAAACCAGTCTAGGAGTAGCCTTGATATTATCAACTTATCAGGAGATGTACAGATGGTGGGTGATAACCTTGTGTTCCAAAGCACGAGTACATACCAAGACTTGTTTGGAATAACAACTGCTGGAGAAGCTTGGTTTGGTGTCGAAGGTGCAGATTCTGCTACAGCATTTAATATACAAAGTGACAGTGATGCTAACTTATTCGTTGTTAACAGTGTGACGAGCAGGGTTCACATAGGAGATCCAACTGCTGATGCTAATGCAGTTCAGTTAGTATTAGATAGCAAAAATACTTCTGGTGACCCGACAGGAGTTGATGGTGCGATGTACTATAATTCCAACGCAGGTAGATTCAGGTGTTACGAAGCCGGTGCGTGGAAAGAATGTAACCACAGAACAGTAGTTAGACTTGGTAGCGATCAAGGAAACTCCAATGCTGTTGCCGACACCATGGAAGACGTTACGGGGCTATCTTGGAACGTTACCGCGAACACTATGTATTCATTCAGCTGTACCATTTACTACACATCAGCAGCCACTACAACAGGATCAAGGTGGGCTATAAATGGCCCGGCAGGAAGTGGAATGATGCAATCAGAGTATACTCTTACATCTACAACCTCAACACGTAACTCCATGGTTCAAGCATATGATTCACCGGGCGCCTCAAATGCCTCGTCTGCCTCTGGCACGAACCTCGCTACTCTAAATGGATTCGTATTGCCAACGTCTAATGGAACGATAATAGTTAGACATGCATCTGAAGTCTCAGGATCAGCTATTACTGCTAAGGCAGGCAGTAACTGCGAGTGGTGGTAACCCTTAGAAGTTTTCGATGAACTTAGTAAGAGTTGCTTCGTCTATTGCACCTGTTCCACTAACACTCAGTAGTGTATGATCCGTTATAATAATGCCTCTAGACTTATCACCCAATTCCGCTACATATCCTTTACCATAGCTAATCTCTATGTCTTTACTGCCTGACAGAATATCAGAATTAAAATCCGTTGGTTTCTTTTGCTGAGTAACTACTATTGTATTGTTTCCTGATTTGTAAAAGCTGGTAACAATACCACCAGATGATTTAATAGATTCGCCTTGTAGTTGAAAGTCATTACTTATTTTTTTAGGATATAAAATAGGAAAGTCTTGGGTCTTCTGAACAGACGAGAATTGTTCTTTATAAGGATTATTTTTTTGCGATTTTATAAACAGTAGTAAGGTTGCGGAAGATATAATTATGATTACAGATGTGAGAAGACCTATAGTAAATACTTTAGATTGTTTGGTCCTGGTTGGGTTTTGGCCTAGGATACTTCTCTCTTCCATAACTAAATACTAGCGTGAACACATAGGTGGGTGCAAATTATAGTGACTCCTTAGATATTGTCAAACAACGGTGTAACTGCTATAATGAGACTCAACTTAAAAGTATTTCAACATTTAGTGAGAAAAGGAAAGATTTAGATGAGCAAAGCAGTTATTGCTACTGGTGGCAAACAGTACTTGGTAGAGACAGGTGAGACCCTTGAGGTTGAACTACTTAAATCAAAGGACAAGAAAGTGTCATTTGACCCGCTACTTGTGTTTGACGGCAAAGATGTAAAGGTTGGTAAGCCTACCGTTAAGGATGCCAAAGTAACAGCAGAGATCATCAATCAGGATAAACAGACCGATAAAGTCACTTCAATCCGCTATAAAGCTAAAAAACGTGTACGAAAAGTCCGCGGACATCGACAGCACAAAACTACGATCAAAATCACAAGCATCAAATAATAGAAGATAGAAAAGCTTTTACCAGAAGAGCGGGGAATATTTGTGTGATAATACTAGTATTATACAGCTAGTAATATAGTACTATATACTGATTGAGCTTTTCTTGTAGGGTTTGTAGCAGTTATGCTAATCTATAGGCAGACGAGGGGAAAATGAAAAAGCCAAAAGTAATATCAATAATTAATCAAAAAGGTGGAGTAGGCAAGACTACAAGTGCGGTTAATATCGCTAGCTACTTGGTTAAGAGCAAATACAAGGTATTGGTAGTTGATGCTGATCCACAGGCAAATGCCACAAGCGGACTTGGCATCAATAAAGACAGTGTCAGAACTTCGCTGTATGATTTTTTGATTGGTGACGTAAAAACTTCTGATGTTATTTTTAGCTCAGATATTGAAAACCTGGATGTTCTGGTAGCAAATCCTGCACTTGCAAGTCTGGACTATGATTTGGCGGGGAAAGACAGAAGAGAGTTTGTTATGAAAAATAAGCTCGCTGATAGAGAACTTGCTAAATATGACTATATACTTATAGACTGCCCGCCGTCACTAGGGATGCTAACTGTAAATAGTTTGACTGCGTCTGACTACATACTTATTCCAGTCCAAGCAGAGTACTATGCGCTTGAAGGTTTGAGCCAACTTCTTCAAGTAGTGCAAGTTGTGAGTAAAAATTATAATCCAGAGCTTGAAATTGTTGGTGTGCTGGTGACCATGTATGACAAAAGAACAGTTCTCAGCGATCAGGTCTATAAAGAATTAACGAGTTATTTTAAGTCCAAAGTCTTTAAATCTGTAATCCCTAGAAATGTGAAGCTTGCTGAAGCTCCGAGTTTTGGAAAGCCAATTTCAGAACATGACAGATGGAGTAAAGGCGCGAGAGCTTATAAATCTCTAACGAAAGAACTCATTAATAGAATAGGAGACGGGGCATGAGTAAAGGTTTGGGCAAACAATTTGGCAGTTTGATGCCAGATAACTTTGACGATAGTATCTTGGTAGATAAGAAAGATAGAGTAAAGAACTTGCTCATATCAGATATTTTTCCAAACCCTGACCAACCGAGAAGAGACTTTGAGGCCGAGTCTATAAAAGAGCTTGCCCAATCAATTAAACAGTATGGTATTTTGCAACCACTGATAGTAACTCCAGAGGGTGGTAAATATATGATTATCGCTGGAGAGCGTAGATTTAGGGCCGCAAGTTTAGCAAATCTGGAATTTTTGCCTGCATTGATTCGATCAAGTGAGGAGCTAGAACGCTTAGAGATCGGGCTTATTGAGAATGTCCAGAGAGTTGATCTCTCACCGCTTGACCAAGCTGTCTCGATTGCGCGTTTAAATGAACAATTTAACGTGGATTATAAGGAAGTTGCCAAACGCCTAGGTAAGGCACACACGTCTATTCTTAATATTGTCAGATTACTCCAACTTACTGATGAAGCCAAAAAGGCGCTCTCCGAAGGTAAAATAACAGAGGGTCATGCCAAAGCGTTGCTTGCCATTAAGGATAATCCAGAATTGCTCAACACAATACTGCAGAAAGTGTTGAAAGGTAAGTTAAGTGTTCGAAGTACGGAGAGTTTGGTCAAACAGACTACTACTGAAAATAAAATCAAGGCCAGTAAAAAGACAAATGACGACTATAAAGAAAAGCTAAAGCCACTTCAGAGTATCTTTGGGTCTAAAGTTGCTATTGCGAATAAGTCTCGGGGCAAGGGAATGGTGACTATAAGTTTTCAGAACAAAAAAGAGCTTGAAAAAATAATAGCCCTTCTGAGCTCAGTCAAATAATTAGCTAGAAATGTTTTGTTTTTCCAAATGGGTAGATTCTGAAGGTGGCTTTGCCAACTATGTCACTTTCTGGAACAGTACCAAATACTCTTGAATCAAGTGAATTGCTCCGGTTGTCGCCAAGTACAAAAACTTCGCCTTCACCAACAGTCTCATCAATACTCCCAGATGTAATGCTGACTGTGGTTGTGTTTTTTTCTGGTCCCTCTCTGTCTACACTAAATCCTTCAGGATTATCTTTGTTATAAATAGTGACCAAGCCTTCTTTTATGACGATTCTATCACCTGGCAAACCAATTACCCTCTTTATCAGTTGTTTGCTCTCGACAGCTCCTAGGCTATAGGCGTCTTTGTGGTTAAATACAATAATATCGTATCTCTTTGGTATGTAATCCTGTGTTGTTATTCTCGAGAAGGTCTTTTTATACTTGACCACAATAAGCCGATCTTTGTTGTGCATGGTTGTTTCCATGCTTGAACCTTCTACAACATAGGATTGGAATACGAATACTGTTAGCAACCAAGCCAAGAGTGGCGCAGATACTAAAATGAGTAGGGTAGACAGTAAATCTTTGTGTTCTTTTATAAAATTCTGCATCATCTATTACTGAACTATTATATAGGAGATGACTTAATAAACATAAAAACTATTGAAGTTTCATATTGGAGACTAAATAGTCTATAATAAGGCTTTATAATCTTATGGATAGAGAAAATAATAACAAGCGCAAAAAGCAAGTTTCTATAGATGGCTTCAGCACGCCAAGAAGGTCTCAAAGTAGTGGATCTCTAGGTCTTCGTAAGGGTGCATCATATCAGCCGAACAAGCCTTCGCATCGACTAGATAACTTCGAGAAAAAAGAAGGTTTGAGCCCGAATAGACAACAATCTATGAAAATTAACACTTCACCTTATTTTAAGAAAGAACATGATTTTGAAGCTCCAGAAAAGTACAAAAAACGTGGAAGATTGAGCAGGCTTAAGTTCTGGGATAGGTCAGGTAAGCCACCTCTTAGTAGAAAGCAAAAAATACTGCGTGGTTTTGGCATATTTGCTTTCATAGTCTTGCTGGTCGTTGGATTTTTGTTTGCAAAAGGATACATCAATCTCCATAAAGCTTTGAAAGGCGGTGGGGGCGCGGCAGCTCTTGATACTAATGTTGACCCATCCAAGTTGAAGGGTGAAGGAGATGGCCGTATCAATATATTGCTACTTGGTCGTGGTGGAGAAGGTCATGAAGGTCCTGATCTTACAGATACAATTATCTTAGCGAGTATTGACCCTATTCAGAAGCAAGCCGCTCTGGTGAGTATCCCAAGAGACTTATATGTAAATGTCCCAAGCTACGGATCTATGAAGATAAATGCTGCTTTTGCAAATGGCAAGAGTTCTGCTCTATCTAAATATTCTAAAATTACGCCAGAAACAACCAAACAAGCTGAAGACGCTGGGCTAAAAGTGGTGTCTGATACCGTAGAGAGAACACTTGGTGTGCCTGTCCACTACCACGCTATGGTTGATTTTGAAGGATTTGAAAAAGCAGTTAATACAGTTGGCGGTGTTGATATAGATGTAAAAACACCTGTCAAAGAGCAGATGCGCATAAAAGGTAAGAATTATATTCTAGATGTGCCAACTGGTCGTCAGCATTTTGACGGATTCAGAGCTTTAGCATATTCTCGTTCGCGATATACTTCTGCTAGAGGAGACTTTGATCGGTCGGAGAGACAAAGGCAGATGATAGTAGCCCTTAAAGAAAAGACAATAAGTCTGGGCACTCTCTCAAATCCAGCGAAGATATCAAGCTTGCTAGATGCTTTTGGAAAACATGTTACTACTGACTTTAGTGTTAATGATCTGAATAGGCTCTACACTATAACTAAGGATATCCAGGCTAACAACATTATATCTGTGGGTCTAGCCGATCCACCAAATAACTATGTAACCACAGGAAATATCGGCGGATTGTCGGTTGTTATACCTAGGGCTGGAGTAGGCAATTACAAGGAAATCCAGAGCTATATCAGGAATACTTTGAAAGACAGCTTTTTAAAGAATGAGAACGCCAAGATAGTAGTTCTGAACGGTACTAACGTGAACGGTCTGGCCTCTAAGAAATCTGAAGAACTGAAGAGTTATGGCTATAATGTGGTTAAAGTCGATAATGCTCCAACCAAGAACTACAATAATTCGGTAGTAATCGACCTGCGTGCTGGGCAGATGAAATACACAAAGAGTTATCTAGAGAAGAGGTTCAAATCCTCAGCGGTAGGTAGTTTGCCGGATGCAAATATACAAGCCGGAGATGCAGACTTTGTTATAATTATTGGTACCAACACAGCTGTTGAAGAATAAGACATACAATGATTGCAAAATTACTAACTGAAAAAATAAAGCCGATGAAAGGGTTTTCCCACATCTTTCATATTATGTTGGTTGCTACGCTCCCTGTAGCTCTTTTTATTCTTGTGAGGCTTGAATTTACAGTTTTGGCTTTCTTGCTACTCCTTTTGAGTAAGTGGCGGATCTTTGCTGTTAGGACGAGATACTGGCTTGCAAATATAAGATTAAGCCTCGTTGATATGTTATTCGGAGCGGGTATTATTTTGGCGATGATGTCAGCTAACTCAATGTCAACTCAGCTAGTTTGGCTCGTCGTTTATCTAGTCTGGCTTCTATATATAAAACCTGGTTCATCTAAATTGATGGTCGCACTCCAGGCTGTTTTGGCTCAAGGCCTTTTCTTAGCAACTTTCACCGATAGGTATAGTCATTTTCATTCATTCATTCTTGTAATCGTATTTTGGTTCGTCGCTTATTTTTCTGCTCGACATTTCCTGGGTGGATTTGACGAAGAAAAACCAGGCTTACTGGCAAGCATTTGGGGGCTGTTCGTAGCGCAACTTGCGTGGGTTAGTTCACATTGGTTAGTTTTCTTCGGTAGTCTAGCCCAGCCAGTAGTTTTGCTAACGGCAATTTCAGTAGGCATTGCATCACTTTATTATCTCGAAAAAGAAGACAGGCTATCTACCTTTGCTCAGAAGCAAATAATCTTTTCGACGCTTTTTATAATCATTATTATTATCGTGCTTTCTGATTGGGGCGATAAAACCATTTAAGCTGATCTTAAGGTGGGAGAGGTAATATTTGATTAAGTTATGAAAAAACCAATATCTCTTTTTAGTGGGACTGATACAAAAAAATTTGCTACTGTAGCATTGATGCTACTTTCTAGTATTTCGGCGGGGTATGTCGGGGGATACTTCGGTAGTAAATCAATGAATGGCAGTAATCAGTCAGTGCAAGTAGCTAGGCAGGAGATAGATAATGAAAGCAATTTGATAACACAAATTGCCAAAGATGTTGGGCCAAGCGTCGTATCGATCAATGTCGTTAGTCAGGGTAACCAGCAGACATTTTTCGGCACAAGAACTATACAGCAAGAGAGTGCAGGCACAGGGGTGATTATCGACAAGTCCGGTATTGTTATCACAAACAGGCACGTTGTGCCGAAACAGTCTAAGTCAGTTAGTATTACCCTTTCAGATGGAACAGAATTAAAAGATGTGGAAGTTATTGGTAGAACCAATGATAATGATAGTCTAGATATTGCATTCCTCAAGATTAAAGACACCAAAGGTAAAGATCTTAAGGTAGCAAAAATTGGTGATTCTTCAAAAGTACAAGTTGGCGATAAAGTTATTGCTATCGGTAATGCTTTGGGCCAATTTCAAAATACAGTAACAAGTGGAATAATCTCTGGTTATGGCAGGGATATTCAGGCAGGCGATGAGTCCGGAAGTGGTAGTGAGACCCTACAGAATCTTTTTCAGACAGACACTGCTATCAACCAAGGAAACTCAGGTGGCCCGCTGGTCAACACTAAAGGCGAGATTATCGGTATTAATACTGCTGTTGCTACTGGATCGGCCGAAAACATTGGATTTGCGATACCAATCGGTGACATACAGGGACTCATAACAAGTGTCTTAAGAGAAGGGAAGTTGCTACGTCCGTATATAGGAGTTAGGTATGTAAGTCTGACCGATGACTATGCCTATCAATATAATTTAAATGTTAAGCGTGGAGCGTATATAGCGCCAAATCCAGACGGTGACTTGCCAATTGTAGCGGGTAGTCCAGCAGAGAAGGCTGGTCTTAAAGAAAAAGACATAATAACCAAGGTAGATGGCATTGAAATTGATGATAAACATAGCCTGACTTCACTGATAAATAGAAAAGCTGTGGGCGATAAAGTGACGTTGACTATTGTCCGCGACGGCAAAACAATGGAAGTGCATCTACAGCTAGAAGCTTCGCCAGCAAGTTAATTACTTTATCATGGATTTGACATCCAGTCTTTATTCGGTATATTATATGCTTTGAATATGAGTATTGAACAGGGAGCAATCAGTGTTGAAGCTGAAGCGTATCTAATCAGAGATGCGCGTATTTATGTTGATTTGGAAGGCCGTCACGAGCCCAATGAAGAATCTGTCGAAAGATTGGACCAGATAAAGGAGTTATTCTCAAGTGATTTAACTGATCTCCAGATAATTGATTTAGTTGAGAGTGTAAGCGAGCACTCTAGGGATATTGAAGACCGGGGTGAAAAGGTGCCGGAGATGGTCGAAAAAAATACAGAAATGCTCCACGCGGCTATATTTGTTCTGCCCCGAATCGATACAATGCGGGCAATTAGGCTTTATAATTTAGCACTCAATTCACCAGACTATCCAGAGACCGCAAGTATGGTAGTCAATGGGTTGCTAAATCTCAGCTCAATCAATCTTGATAGAAAAGCATTGAATCTATGGAAAAAAGCATCAAATTATCCTGGCAACAAGGCTTCAAAATGGGCAAAGCAATATTTAAAAAACCCAGACAAGGAAGCTAATGGTCTTTTAGACGAACCAGAGATTGAGAGACTTAGGAAATTTGGCAAAAAATTGACAGAGATGAGGCTTGAGGCGAGCTTAATCCCTCTTGAAGAGGCTGACAAGGACGTGAACCCTGACCAAGGTGAATCCGGCTCTTCTAGCGAGACTCTCTAGATCTTTTTGCTGGGATTCAAGAGATTCGATTAATACATATTGTGGCTTGGTTTCAAGTTCGCCTACTTGACCCCAAAATTTATCATAGTGGCTGAGGCCATCCGTTCCGGAGAATAGGGCTCCACTTGGTTCTTGGCGTATTTCTGGACTTGTGATTAAGCCTGATGGCACGTAAGGCAGATTGGCTACAATCGCGGTGTCTGTATGTATGAGCTCAGAAATTGAACTCAGCAAATCGCTTTGAACAAAATTAATATTAGCGTTGTGGTATGACGCATTTTTTTGAGCAACTTTTAGTGCTTTTTGATCTATGTCTGTAGCAGTTACCTCTGTTTTAGGTAGCTCAAGTTTTATGGTAATGGCTAAGCAACCAGACCCAGTGCCAATGTCAACTACATATTTTGGATCGATGCTTTTTACTAGTTCGATGAGATCTTCAGACTCGGGGCGAGGTATTAGAACATCAGGATTGACGTTGAAGAATCGTCCAAAAAACCAGGCTTTACCGCGAATGTAGGCAAGCGGTTCGCGTCTCACCCTACGTGCTACGAGTGTTTCTAGCTGGTCTGTTTGCTCTTTGTTTAATTCTTTCTCAGGATGGGCTAGAACCCACGCTCTGTCTTTGTCCAGAGTATCTTCAAGCAGGACAAGTGAATCTCTGCGCGGGGCATCAACACCTGATTCGCCCAGACGTTTCATACTTTTTATTAACCAAGTCGATATATTCATCTATGTGTTAAAATATAACATAGATGAGTAGGGTATTTAACTTTAGTGCTGGTCCAAGCACGTTGCCAGAAGTTGTGCTCCAAAGAGCTAAAAAAGAGCTTCTGGACTACGGCGGAACAGGGATGAGTGTGATGGAGATGAGCCATCGAAGTCCTGAGTTTCTACATATCGCGCGACAAGCAGAGCTTGATATTAGAGATCTAATGAAGATCCCTGATAACTACAAGGTTTTGTTCCTGCAAGGAGGAGCAACTGGCCAATTCTCTGCAATCCCACTTAATCTTGCCAAGCAATCAGATAGAGCGGACTATGTTATTACCGGAATGTGGGGCAAAAAGGCCCATAAGGAAGCTTTAAAATACCTAGATAATGCCAACGTAGCCATCAAGACAGATGCACATACGCATGTACCGGAGGTTGAGGATTGGGATATCAGCTCGGACTCTGCCTATGTGCATATAACACCAAATGAGACAATTCACGGAGTTGCTTTTACTGATATGCCAGATGTTGGTGACGTTCCTCTTGTAGGGGATATCAGCTCAATGATCTGTAGTGGGCCACTTGATGTCTCAAAGTTTGGTGTGCTGTATTCTGGGGCACAGAAGAACTTGGGCCCTGCAGGTCTGACAGTTGTTATAGTGAGAGATGATTTACTCGGTAGGGCAAGAGTCCATACTCCAGCAGTTTGGCACTGGGCTGACAAATCAGAAGCAGATTCAATGCTTAATACTCCACCAACATACAGCTGGTATTTAGCGGGTTTGGTGCTTGATTGGCTCAAGAATGATATAGGTGGGCTTGATAAAATGGCTACAACCAATAAACGCAAAAGCGATGCTCTGTATAAAGCAATTGATGATTCTAATTTCTATGCAAATCCAGTCGAACCAAAATTCAGATCCAATATGAATATACCTTTTACACTAGCTGATCCTGAGTTGGACAAAAAATTTATTCAAGAGGCTAAAGAAAAAGATCTAGTTAACCTCGGTGGCCACAGAAGTATTGGTGGCATGAGGGCTAGTATCTATAACGCTATGCCTGAAGAGGGGGTTGACGCGTTAATTAAGTTTATGAAGGAGTTTGAGGCAAAAAATGGCTAAATACAGTGTGAGAACATATAACAGCATATCTAAAATAGGGATTGATAAATTTTCTGACGATTACAGGGTTGGCCCAGATATAGAAAATCCAGATGCAGTTATGCTTCGATCTTATAATCTTCATGATGAGAAACTTCCCAGTAGCGTACAGGCTGTTGGTAGGGCTGGTGCTGGTACTAACAACATTCCAGTTGATGAGCTTGCCAAAAAAGGAATCGTGGTTTTCAATGCGCCTGGAGCAAATGCGAATTCCGTTAAAGAACTTGTGATAGCTGGGATGTTGCTCTCTGCCCGTAACATACCAGGAGCGGTGGCTTACGTAGAAAATCTTGAACCTGGTGACATGAAAAAGGCGGTAGAAGCAGGAAAGAAAAAGTTTGCAGGAAGCGAACTATCGGGGAAAACTCTCGGAGTAATCGGACTTGGAGCTATAGGCTACCGAGTAGCCAACACTGCTACAGATCTGGGTATGAAGGTTCTTGGTTATGATCCGGCCATGACGGTCAGCAATGCATGGCAACTATCTCCATCAGTTGATAAAATTGATGATCTAGACAGTTTACTTAGCCAGTGTGATTTTGTGACTATCCATGTGCCATTGCTCGACGCAACTCGTGGGCTTCTCGGTGTCGATAGACTAAAAAATATGAAAAATACGGCCGTTTTGTTGAACTTTTCTAGAGACGAATTAGTAGACGAGACAGAACTCATAAAACTCTTGGATAAGGGCCAGCTAGCTCAGTATGTAACAGATTTCCCAAACAAAATAACTAAGGCTCACTCCAAAGTTATTGCGTTGCCACACCTAGGGGCTAGCACTGACGAAGCTGAAGACAGCTGTGCGGTAATGATAGCTAATCAACTTCAAGAGTATTTGGAGAACGGAAATATTAAGAACTCAGTTAATTTCCCAGAGGCAAAGTTGCCAAGAAAAGGTGAGAAGCGAATAACTTTAGCTCACAAGAACGAGGCAGGGGTTGTGGCGCAAATTACTCAAATACTGGGTTCTTCAAAGATAAACATTGTAGAACTACTCAACAAAAGTCGTGGTGAGCTAGCCTACACAATAATAGATATTGAGTCAAAAGATCTCCCAGATGGTGTATCCAAAGATCTAGAAAATATCCCTCAAATCTTAAAACTTCGAATTATATAAAGATTCATTTCACAAAGCTGAGCTGGATAGGCTAGTCTATATAGACAAAAAGTGAAAAATCTGCTATTTTTACAGATAGTAATATTAAAAAAATAAAAGCATGTCTGAACGAGAACGAACTAGAGAGATAGAAATTGCCGACTCTGCTAAAGTAGCAGAACTATATGCGTTAGTTCATCTTGGGCTTGAGAACGCAACTGTTCATGATGATGATGGACACTCACGTGCTAGTTCCTGGACTATCATAGTTAGAAATAAGTATTCAGGATATGTACATGTTGAAGCTGTAGATCCTTTCTCAGTCTTCAATAGTACTGGTTTATGCGCCATGGTATCCGTGGGAGAACTTGATGAAGGTAAAGAAGTTGATTTTGGTAACAGTAGTTATCTAGATGATGTAAAAGAACTCGAGCACTTAACAAAAACATATTTTATCTATCATGATGGCTCCCGACTTAGTCTAGGGGTTGATACCACAGTACAAAAACCGGCAGACGCTGATAGCAGATCAAAATCTGAGGAACTGTTACTTGGTGATGCTGATTTGGGACATAACCTCAGTACTGTTTATACGGCTGAAGCTGAAGAGTTAATTGCCAGATTAAGAGGCGTCTTAGCCCAAAAGCAATAATTTATCTTATTGGCTTTCGATAAGTTCGTGTTCAGCTTCAAGTAGTTTTTCGATCAAATCATCAATGTCTCCAGCAAGTGCTGAGGGTATATTTGACCGAGAATAGCCGATACGATGATCTGTTATTCGATCTTGTGGGAAGTTATAAGTTCGAATTTTCTCGCTACGGTCACCAGAGCCAATAAGTTTTTTACGAGCATCAGATAATTCTTTTTGCTCAGCCTCGATTTTATTTGCAAGCAGTCGGGAGCGAAGCACGCTCATGGCTTTTTCTTTGTTCTTGAGCTGGTTTTTTTCGTCCTGGTTAGTTACGACTAAACCAGTAGGGATGTGTGTAATACGCACTGCGGAATCAGTTGTATTAACGGATTGGCCACCATGTCCGCTAGCACGATAAATATCAATTCGTAGATCCGCAGGTTTAATCTCTATATCTGTTTCTTCAGCTTCTGGCAAAACTGCGACGGTGGCCGTACTGGTGTGAACACGACCTTGAGATTCTGTCACAGGAACACGCTGGACACGGTGGACACCTGCTTCAAATTTGAGAAATTTATATGGTGAGTTACCGCGGATAGCAAAAGTAACTTCTTTAAATCCGCCAGTATCATTTGCACTATCACCAATATATTCAACCTTGCAGTTATGATTTTCAGCCCAACGAGCATACATGCGGTACAGTTCTCCGGCAAAAAGGCTGGACTCGTCACCGCCAGCGGCGGCACGTATTTCTATAATCACATCGCGGTCGTTGTTGGGGTCTGCTGGCGTTAATATCTCTGAGAGCTTGGCTTCAACCTTCAGTAGTCTTGAACTTAGCTTTTCAAGCTCCGCGTTTGCCATCTCTGCCAACTCACCACCACTTTTAGACATTTCTGTGGCTTGACTGATCTGATCTTTTAACTCTTTTAACTGATTAAATAATTTAATAGTGTTTTGCAGTGTTGACTGTCTTTTGGCAATCTTGGGGTACTTAGGATCTGAAAAAATCTCTGGATTCTGGAGAGTTTTCTCGATATCAGCTAGTTCTTTTCGGAATTCCTGCTCTTTTTTATCCATCTGTGCCCCCTAAGACCACCTTTTGATAAGAATTTAGACTTATTAGTTAACCGATTTTTTGTGAAGTTTGCTCTTCACTAACTTCTTCTGTGTCTTTTTTAGCTGTGTTCTTGGTAACTTTAGCTTTGGCTGACGCGCGGGCTTTAGCAGCTGCTGCAGCGCGGGCTTTGAATTTATCAACACGTCCTTCAACGTCAAGAAGCTTTTCCTGCCCAGTGTAGAAAGGGTGTGAACTGCTACTGATATGGACTTTTACAAGCGGGTATTCTTTTCCATCAGTGTATTTTACGGTTTCATCAGTTTTTGCTGTCGAACTAACCAAAAACATTGTACCGTCAGAAATATCCTGGTAAACAACAGGACGATAATTATCTGGGTGTATTCCTTGTTTCATCTCTCTCCTTAAAAAGTAATAAACTATTTCAAACATTTTAACATATCTTCTGTTGCGTATCAATCTGTTTTTTAGTATAATTGTAGGTGATACAAATTAAGCAGGTGTTATACGCGTTCCTCCGATAGATACTTCTCAAAGGTTATCAAATCGGTCGTAGCACTGAAGAGAAAGGAAGAACACACGTATGAAAGTCGATATTGATATTAAAAAATTACTTGAAGCCGGAGCACACTTCGGACATAAGGCTAGCCGTTGGCATCCAAAAATGGCACCATATCTTCACAGCAAGCGTGATGGTAGCCATATAATTGATCTTACTACTACTGTAGAGTCTCTAGAAAAAGCTACTGAGTTTATTGAGAAAACAGCAAAATCTGGCAAGCAAGTTTTGATAGTTGGGACCAAAAGGCAAGCTAAAGGTCCAGTTAAGCAAGTCGCTATAGATACCAATATGCCTTATGTTTCTGAGCGTTGGGTTGGTGGGATGCTAACAAATGTGGCAACTATCAGTGAGCGAATAAAAAGACTCAAAGATTTTGAGCAAAAGATGGACTCAGGCTATTTTGCTAGCAAGTACAACAAATTAGAGGTCCAAAGATTTCAGGAAGAAATCGATGAAATGAATTTCTTGTATGGCGGTATTAAATTTATGGATGTTAAACCAGGTGCTGTATTTGTATCTGATGTAAACAACGATATTAACGCTGTTCGCGAAGCTAGAAAACTCGGAATCCCAATAGTTGCTATTGTAGACAGCAATGCAGATCCAAGTCTTGTTGATTACCCGATCCCTGCAAACGACGATGCGCTTAAGTCAGTTGCATTAATACTTAGCTATATTGAGCAAGCTATCAAGTTCGGCAAAGCTGGAGCTAAAGCACCTAAAGACAAAACAGAAGTAGCAAAGGAAAAATAATCATGGCAGATATAACAATAGATGAAATTAAAAGACTTCGAGAGCTTACTGGTGTTGGCATAACCGACGCAAAAAAAGCCTTGGTAGAAGCAAAAGGAGACTTTGATAAAGCTCTTTCTGCGATGCGAAAAAAAGGACTAACAAAAGCAGAGAAACGTGGCGAGCGTGAAGCGCGAGCAGGTATAGTTAGCACATATAATCATGACAACCGTATTGGTGTTGTCGTTGAGGTCAATTGTGAAACAGATTTTGTTGCTCGCAATGAGTTGTTCACTGACTTAGTTAAGGATGTATCAATGCATATTGCCGCCAGTTCACCTATATATGTCAGTATCGAAGATGTTCCGTCAGAAGATGTTGATAAGGTGAAGGCTGAATTTACAGAAAAAGCAAAAGCAGATGGAAAACCAGAGAACATGATTGAGAAAATTGTTGAAGGTATGGTGTCTAAACATTTTGCTGAAAAATGTCTTATGGATCAGCCTTTTATTAAAAATCCTGACCAGAAAGTCAGTGACCTCGTAAAAGAAAATATTGCAAAACTTGGTGAGAATATTGTCATAAAGAGATTTTCTCGCATGGCAATTGGCGAAGTTAGTTCATAACCACACCAAATAAAATAACGTTTTTTATACACAACTGACTGTCTACAAAAATATTTTTGCTTCGCACCATATTGCAAATATGATTTGTCACAAAAACAAATTTTGTAGTCTAGTCAGTCGTGATCTAAAATTACGCAATTTTGTTTGGTGTGGTTATAGTACAATATACATATGAGTACGGATTCTCAGATCCAAACAACAGTTATAGAACAGGCATCAGCAGAAATAGCTGAGCAATTAAATAATTTGTTGGTTCAGCTGAGCCCGGAGTCCAGGGTTGAGCAAGGTAGGTTAGAGCGAATAATTAGCTCGGATACAGCAGGGATTATAGTTGCAAAAGACGGCGATAAAATTGTCGGCATGGCGACACTAAATGTTATCCAGAAATTAGCAGAATCAAAAGCTGAGCTGGAAGATTTTGTGGTAGACGCAGACCAAAGGGGCAAGGGAGTTGCTAGTATCCTATGGGATAGTGTTATTGATTGGTGTCGTCAAAAAGAAGTTGAGAATCTAGAATTTACTTCTAGGCCAGCGCGCCAGGCAGCGCAACAATTTTATAGCAAAATGGGTGCAGAAATAAGAGATACAAATTTCTTCAGATACAAAATAAAGTAAGGGGTATTAGTATAACAATGGACAACATAGTTGATAGAACCAATTCAAAACTCAAGGATGCGTTAGAACATTTTAAAGATCAAGCAAAAAAACTTCGTACTGGCCGTGCGCATCCAAGTATGCTTGAAAAAGTAGTTGTTGAGGCATATGGACAAGAAATGCCGTTGATCCAAGTTGCCAGCGTGTCTTCTCCGGATGCACAGCTACTGCAGGTTACACCTTTTGACCCAAATAACCTAGAAGCTATTGTCTCAGCTATTAGTTCTGATAGTTCGTTAGGGTTCAATCCTAGTGATGACGGGAGGGTCATACGAGTGCCGGTACCAGCCTTAACAGAAGAAAGACGTAAACAAATAGTTAAGCAACTCAGAGAAAAAGTTGAAGAATGTAATATTTCTTTTCGTAATCTTCGTCATGATGCACTAAAAGAAATTGATCAATCAGAAAAGAATAAAGAAGTATCAGAAGACGAAAAGAAAAGACTTGTTAAGTCCATTGAAGATTCGCTGGCGAAGTCCAAGCAAGAGCTAGAAACCATAGCCAAAGACAAAGAAGCAGATATCTTAAAAGTTTAATATTTGGGTTATAATACTATTAGAGTATGAGTATTTTTCTAATTATCTTGGGGTTCTTGCTTTTTATTGGGCTAGTTTTAGTCCATGAATGGGGGCACTTTATTGCTGCTAGACGTGCTGGTGTTGAAGTCGAAGAATTTGGCATAGGTTTTCCACCAAAAGGTTGGGGCAAGAAAATAAAAACAAAGAAAAGTGAATTTTTGTTCACCATAAATCTTTTGCCACTTGGCGGTTTTGTTAGGCTCAAAGGAGAAAATGATTCGGCTAAGCATAAAGGGAGCTACGGGGCTGCCAGTTTGCCAGATAAGACCAAGATTATGGTGGCGGGAGTAGTCATGAATTTGGTGACAGCGTATGTCTTATTAGTAGTAATCGCCTTGATTGGTATGCCACAGATTATTCCTGATCAATATAAAGTAGACAGTGATTCTAAAATCACCCGCCAATTAGAAAACAAAGGCAAGGTTACCATAGCTAAAGTCTTGACCGATAGTCCCGCCCAGAAAGCAGATATTCAAGTTAATGATCAGATCCAGCTGATTAACGGCAATGTCATATCAAACCCGATGCAAATTTCTGAAATTACAAAAGAATACGCTGGACGTGCAATAGAAATCAAGCTTAATCGTGGTGGTGAGGATATAGTTAAGACGGTTCAGCTAAACGCCAAAGACAGTGGGCAGGGATATCTGGGCTTATCGAGTCAGTCCGAGCAGAAAGGTGTTGAGTTGAGACGTTCGACCTGGTCCGCACCTGTTGTGGCGGGTGGGGTTATAGCCCAGTTCACGGAGCTGACTTTCAGAGGACTCGGCTCAATAATAACTAATTTATTCAGTGGTGATCCTGGCAAGGCAGGTGATCAAGTCTCTGGTCCAGTAGGAATAGCGGTAGTCATAAAAGAGGGAAGTAAAATTGGCGTTCAATTTATACTAATGATAATTGCAATTATCTCACTTTCTTTAGCGATTATGAACATATTGCCAATCCCAGCTTTAGACGGAGGCAGGCTCTTTGTCACGTATCTTTTTAGGATTTTTAGGTGGGATTTGACCAAAGAACGTGAATCAGTTATTCATGGAGCAGGCTTTGCTTTCTTGATGGGGCTATTTGTGCTAATAACGGTAGTTGACGTTAGAAGGTTTTTCTAGGGGATAAAACGTTATGCAAAAAACTAACCAGGATTTTGTCCCGATACTTCGTATAGCTCTGGCGGTTCTATTTATCCTTTTTGCTTACATTTTTTCACAACTAATCTCCGGATTGGTGGTATATACGGCTCTTGCTTTAGGTGCAGGTGGTCAGTCGGACACTTTAGACCAATTGCAGAATTCTACACTCTCGCAATTCGCATTCTTAGGCGTAGCGATGGCTGTTGAGCTAGGACTTTTCTATGGTCTTAGTCGTATAACAAAGTTAAATCTAGGCTATTTGAATCCAAATAAATTTTCATTAAGCAAGAGTTGGATAATCCCAGTAGCCCTAGCTATTTATATGATAGCTTCGTCGGCTTTGATGGGTCTTTTGAGTGGGGCAATTGATACAGACCAAAAACAACAAATTGGATTTGAGAATGTACAAGGAGGGCTAGAGCTTGCTATGGTTTTTGGGGCTCTGGTGGTCTTGGCGCCACTGGCAGAAGAAATACTTTTCAGAGGATTTTTGTATACAGAATTTAGAAGGAAGGCTAATCTAGTTGTTTCTTCTTTGTTGGTGAGTGCATTTTTTGCTGGATTTCATTTGCAACTTGGATCTGGTCATCCACCACTTTGGTCAGGATTTGTTGATACCTTTGTTCTATCTTTGGTACTTTGTTATGTTCGGGAAAAGACCGGCTCTATTTGGTACGGTGTCGGCATACATTCACTAAAGAACTTTTTAGCGTTCTTGTTGATATTTGTCCTACACATCAATATTTAATCTGTCAATTACAGCGTCGATAGTTTAGAATAGTTATATGAAAATCACAGATTTATTTGTAAAGACAACAAAGAATATCCCAGCAGATGAACAGGCAGTAAATGCTAAGTTGTTGATCCAGGCAGGATATGTACATAAAGAAATGGCGGGTGTTTATTCGTATTTACCGCTCGGTCTTATGGTATTAGAAAATATTAAAAAGATCGTCCGAGAAGAGATGAATTCGATTGGTAGTAGTGAACTGATCATGACGAGTTTGCAACGTAAAGAGCTATGGGAGAAGACTAACAGATGGTCTGATAAGGAAGTTGACGTTTGGTTTAAATCCCGTCTTAAAAATGGCACAGAAGTGGGATTTGGTTGGTCGCATGAAGAACCAATAACTGACATGATGCGAAATTTTGTATCAAGCTACAGGGATTTGCCCATCTATGTCTATCAATTTCAGACAAAACTGAGAAATGAACTTCGCGCAAAGAGCGGGATCATGCGCGGACGTGAATTTGTGATGAAAGATCTGTACTCATACTCTTTGACTGAGGAAGATCATGAAAAATTTTATCAACAAGTCGTTGATGCTTATAGTAGGGTTTTTAAGCGTGTTGGGTTGGGTGACGCAACGCATTTTACTTATGCATCCGGCGGGGCATTTACGCAGTTCAGTCACGAATTTCAGACTGAGTGTGAGGCTGGTGAGGATATTATCCATATTGATAGAAAGTCAAAAGTTGCGATCAATGATGAAATTCTCTCAGATGCTATGATAAAAAAACTAAAAGTTGATCAGTCAAATCTAGAGAAAGTAAAAACAGCAGAAGTTGGCAATATCTTTAGTTTTGGTGCGAAGAAATCTGAAGAACTGGGCCTTTATTTCACGGATGAAAAAGGTGATAAGAAGCCAGTAATACTAGGATCTTATGGAATTGGTATCACCAGACTAATGGGCGTTATTGTAGAAAAATTTTCGGATAACAAGGGCCTTGTTTGGCCAGAAGAAGTGGCTCCTTTTAAGGTCTATTTAGCAACAATAGGAGATGATAAAGCAGTTCATGAGTCTGGTAGAAAACTGTATGAATTCCTACAGAAAGCAGGTGTCTCTGTGTTGTATGATGATCGAGACCTGAGGGCAGGCGAGAAATTCGCCACCTGCGATATGATAGGCATACCGCAAAGGTTAGTCGTCAGTGAGAAGACGATAAAAAATAAAAATATAGAATTCAAAAAGCGCCAGAACATTGAGGCAGAATTTATACACCAAAAAGATTTAGAAGATCTGTTTGCAATAAAAAGTTAATTATCTATAATGTTTATCAACGTGGGTCAGAACTGACCTATTTATTTGGAGGAAAAATGAAGAAATTGTTTCATATGACAAAAGACGGAATTGAGGAACTAAAGAGTGAGCTCAGTTCATTAAAGCTTAGGCGTGGAGATATTGCGGAAGCTATTAAAGATGCTCGTGAGCAAGGTGACTTAAGTGAAAATGCTGAATATCATGTTGCTAAAGATGAGCATGAAAAAACAGAGTCACGTATCCTAGAGCTTGAGCACATATTACAAAACGTAGAGGTTATTACTAAGCGTGGTGGTAAAGGTAAGGTAACACTTGGCTCTACTGTAAAGCTAAAGACAGGTGACGGTAAACTAACAGAATTCACGGTTGTAGGTACGGTAGAAGCTGACCCACTTAGCGGAAAAATATCCGACGAATCACCAATTGGTCAAGCTTTGATCGGTAAAAACGTAGGTGATGAAGTAGAGATTAACCTCTCAAG
Source organism: Patescibacteria group bacterium (assembly GCA_038064875.1). GTDB lineage: Bacteria > Patescibacteriota > Saccharimonadia > Saccharimonadales > 2-12-FULL-41-12 > 2-12-FULL-41-12. Next base: position 24,514 of record JBBTSC010000001.1, read on the forward strand.
CGAAAAACGTAAGTTTGTCGTCGAAAAAATTGGCTAAATTTAACGTACTCAGATCATAGTTAACCTGTTATAATGGTTTTCAAATGGCTAGCTTAAAAGAATACAGAGATGAACGGCTCAAAAAACTAGAAACTTTGAAATCAAAGGGCTACAATCCGTATCCCACAAAGGCGACCCGGAGTGTCTATGCAAATGATATCAGGGATAAGTTCAAAGATTTAGAAGGTAAAAAACATTCGATAGTCGGTAGGATTACGAGTATTCGTAGTTTTGGTAAAATAGCTTTCATAGTCATTAAAGATAACTCAGGCCAGATCCAGATTTTTTTAAGATCTGGAGAAGTAGCAAAGAGTGATCCAAAAAATGGCGTACTTGATATTTCTGATATAGGGCTTCTGGACAGTGGTGATTTTATAGAAGCAAATGGGGTAGTAGGAAAAACTCAGACTGGCGAGATCAGTCTCATAGCCAATAGTATCAAGCTCGTCGGCAAGTCCATAAGACCTCTTCCTTCGTATGATGGATTTACTAATAAAGAAGAGCGAATGCGACGTCGCTATGTGGACACAACAATTAACGAAGATGTATATCAAAGATATTTAAGACGTAGCAAATTTTGGCAAGCGACTAGAGATTTTCTCATAAAAGAAGATTTTATAGAGATCAGCACTCCAGTGCTAGAGAATACTACCGGTGGAGCGGATGCTAAGCCTTTTGTGACGCACATGGATGCTCTGGACCAAGATTTCTATCTACGAATTAGTCACGAGCTACCTCTCAAGCGTCTTCTCGGTGGCGGTTACGAGAAAGTCTTTGACCTTGGGCCAAGGTTTAGGAATGAGAATTACTCAGACGAACATTTACCGGAACATATGTCCATGGAATGGTACTGGGCTTATGCTGATTGGGAAGATGGAATGAACCTCACTGAAAAAATGATCAGAAAAATAGCAGATGATGTTTGGGGGACTAGGAAGTTTAGTCTAGCCAATGGGCAGAAAATTGATCTTGGCAAAGATGGTGAAAAGTTCAGAAAGGTTAGCTTTGTTGAGCTTATCAAAGATAAATATGACCTAGATGTTATGAGTTGCACTTTGAAAGATGCAGTAGCTGAACTAAAGAAAATTGGCGGAGAAGTTGAGAAGATAGACAATAAATCTAGGGTTATTGATAAATTATGGAAGAAATTGAGAGCAGAAATAGCAGGACCGGTATTTTTGGTGGATATTCCTAAGTATTTACAACCACTTGCGAAGGTTCAGCCAGATAACCCAGAGCTCAGTGAACAGTTCAATCTCATTCTGGGTGGTACAGAGGCGTGTAAAGCATACTCTGAACTCAATGATCCAGTTGATCAGCTAGATAGATTCAAGGAGCAACAGAAAATGCGTGAAGATGGTGATGATGAAGCAATGATGCTGGATATTGATTTTGTCGAAATGCTTGAATACGGTATGCCACCGGCCTGTGGTTATGGACATAGTGAACGTCTTTTTTGGCTACTTGAAGGTGTTACTGCCAGGGAAGGTGTACCTTTTCCTCAGTTGAGACGTGAAATTAGCGAAGTCACCAAAAAGATCTACCCAGATCTAAATTTATAAAAATAATACCCCCTCATATTTTAGCTGTTGACACAAAATGTTATAATAGTAATGGTTAAATATAAGTATTAAACAGAGAAAATAAAAATGACTACACAAACACCAGAGAACCCGCTCATAGATTTCATAGATCATGCAGGGGTTAATACGATGAAAACATCGGATATGCACAGAGCTCTTGAAGCTCTCGATAGATTAGGCGAAGGTGCTCCAGAAGAGGTGATACACGAAGCTGATAGGAGTGTGAACTATTTTGCTCATACAGCTAGCGATTTTGTGTGTTCTGCGGTACTTCAGGCGCCAGATGCACGAAGAGAAGAAGTTGCACAGACTGCATGGGGCCAGGTCGTTCAAGCTACTGATATTCTAGTGCTTGGCCCAGATCATCCGAGTGTTAGCGCTGAACATCCAGATATTCAGTGCTCAGCGGAGGAGATAGTCCCAGGAGAGGAAGTCAAAGTGAATCCTAAAGAAAGAGCCACCTGGCGATCTAGAGTCCAAGAGCTTGTAAGCTCTATGGTAGAAGGCGAAGTAAAACTCTTCATAGCTTACTAATCATTTAGTAAGAGTGTTGTTAAAAAATAGCTTTCCGAAGGTGTTCTGCCGGATTATGTTATAATTGTCTTCATGAGTGAGAAGAGTAATAAATCAACCAAAAAAACAACTAAAAAAACTGCATCAAAGTCAGTAAAAAAAGTAACAACTAAATCAACAAAAAAAGCTAAAGTAGCTAAAAAACCAGTAGTTGCGGTGAGTAATGAGGGAGTAAAATCACCAGCACTATTTGGTCGAATTAAAGGACAGGCGTCTGCTTTTGTAGCAAGATTTAGTCCAAACAAAGATCACGACAACTTCGTTAAACTAAACAGTCTAATATCATCATCTGCATTGATATATGTACTGCTCGGAGTGCTTAGTGTGTTGGTACTAAAGCCTTTTTATGGCACTGTATCTGTATATTTTCAGACAAAGGACTTTCTAGCTGATAATGCAAACGAACAGCTTCTAGGAATTAAAGATCTATACACAATCGATCTAAGATGGATACTGGTTGGTCTGCTAGTTATTTCGGCAATTTTGCTAGTCATAACTTCTACAAAAAAGAGAGACATGTATGAGAAATCTTTGAAGAATAAAGATTCAGCTCCTCGCTGGATTTACTTAGGTATTTCATCTGTCGTGACATTAACTCTCGTTTCTTTGTTAGTAGGGCTAAATGATCTTGCAGTTATCAAAATGTCTGCAGGTTTGATCATAGCAACAGTTGCCTTAGGCATCATCAGTGATAGACAGAACGCTGGTAGCAAAAAACCCGTGTGGCTCGCATTTGTAGTATCACTATTTACAGGCGCAATTGCCTGGTCAGCTATCCTTGGTGCAACTCTAGGTAGCTATATATATTCAGTTGAAAACTTTGCTTGGTACATCTACGCAGTGCCAGCTGTAGTGTTACTAGGTTTTATCGGATTTGCTTACAATCAATATCGATATATCTCAGGGAAGACAAAAGATTTCATTGCATACGAAAAGAAATTTGTCTGGCTAGATCTAACTTCAAAAGTTCTCGTATTTGTTCTACTCGTATTAGCCCTACATAAATAATGTCGCACGAAAATTTGCAAAAAGTTCGTCTTGATAAGTTCGTTCAAGGTGGTCAGGCTTTGGGGTTGCTCGAAAGCGGAAAAAAGATATTTGTTTGGGGTGGTTTGCCCGCCGAATTGGTAGAAGTCAGAGTCACCCGTAACAAATCATCGTACGCCGAGGGCATAGTTGAGAATATAATTGAGCCTTCTAACGAGAGAATAGAGCCTAAAGAGCCAGCAAGCTATCTGTCAACGAGCCCTTGGCAGATCATGGACTACGGTTACGAGACTCAAGTAAAAAAACAGTTAGTCATTGATGCCTCTGAGCAACATAGCGTAGTATTGCCAGAATTTGAAGTAGCAAATGAGGTAGATGAGTCGTCAAGTTATGGCTATCGCAACAAGATGGAATATAGCTTTTATGGTGATGAAAAAGGGGTGCACCTAGCTCTCTTTAAAAGAGGCACTCACTACAAGAGTATCGTTGAAGGATCAAAGTTAGCAGACCCAGAAATAGATAAATCCGCGCAGGAAATCCTCGAGTTGCTAAAAAGTAAAAACGTACGCGCAGGTGATCTAAAATCTCTAATAATTAGAACAAGTAATAATGGTGACAATGTTGGCTGTCTTTTTGTAAAAACGGAAGATTTCCCGACAATTGATGTGCCAAGTATTTTCACGGGATTTTCAGTCTACCATTCAAATCCTAAGAGTCCGGCGTCTGTGCCAACAAAATTGTTACAAGAATCTGGCAAGAACTTCCTGAGTGAATCTATAAATGGCAATTCAATAAATTTTGGTTCGCTTGGATTTTTTCAGGTCAATATACCGGTATTTGAGCAGGCTATCCAGAGAATATCAAAATATGTAGGTAATCATCAAATCATAGATATGTACGGTGGTGTAGGGACGATAACTACAGCATTAGGCTCAAAGAACGCCACAATCATAGAAAGTGATTCGGCGAATATAGAATACGCTCAGGTAAATACCAAAGACCTGGATGCGCAGATTATTCATGAATCTGGAGAAAAGGCGCTAGAACATATAGTTAAAGACAAAATTTTGGTTGTTGACCCACCGCGAGCGGGCTTGCACCATAAAGTGGTGGGCGCCATTAACGAAGTCAAGCCAAAGTCTTTGGTTTATCTATCTTGTAACCCAGTAACGATGATGCGCGACCTCAGCCTCATAGATAATTATAAAATTGTTGATTTTACTGTCTATAACTTTTTCCCGAGGACGCCACATATTGAGTGCTTGGCTGTGTTAGAATTAAAGTAAGCGATATATTATGAAGATTCACAGGTTTTACATTGGTGGGAAGATAGATCTAAAGCATGATTTTTGGGTGCATGATGAGGCTTTGCTTTGGCAGTGGAACAGAGTGCTTAGGTTCAAAGAAGGGCGGGAAATTGTTCTATTTGATGGAGTTGGCAAAGACAGGCTTTATGAGATTAAGTCCATTAGCCCCAAAGAAGCTCACCTGAATTTGGTGACAGAACTACACGCTAAGTTACCAAAAACACATGTTTATTTGTTTTGGTCGCTGATAAAGAGCGATAAAAATGATTTGGTTATCCAAAAGTGCACTGAGCTTGGGGTTACAAATTTTGTGCCAATTATTTCAGAAAGATCGGTAAAGACAGGATTCAATTTAGCTAGAGCAGAGAAGATAGCAGTCGAAGCTAGTGAACAATGTGGCAGATCGACGATCCCTCATATAAGAGAGCCAATTCATATTGAGGAGCTTGTGAAAGAATATGATGATGTCCAGCTTTTAGTTTGCCATTTTGGTCATTCAGAGCTAGAGCAAATTAAAAAAGACAATAAAATCGGCATAATAGTTGGACCAGAAGGTGGATTTACAGATGAGGAAGTGGCATCTTTGGTGGCAGGAGGTGCAAAGATTATTGAGCTTGGCCAGATGACACTCAGAGCAGAAACAGCAGCTATTGTGGCAGTAAGTAAGTTTCTGTAGCTTAAGGAGGGAAAACCCAATAAGGTTTCTCCTTCCTTAGACTCTCCCGCCTTGGCGGGATCGTGATCCTCCCTTTCCAATGTGTAGATTTTTGTGATCAAGTAACAAAAATTACTATCTAAAGGAAATTTTTGACCTGTTATAATAGAACCAATGGCTTATAGCACTCGTAATACAAAACCTTATTCTCCTGGGCAGAAAGACCCTTTCAAAGTTAGCCGGACAAAAATCGAGGATTTTCATAATTGTCCTCGATGTTTTTGGCTAGATCGGCGAATGAAGATCACGCGCCCAAGCAGCCCGCCATTTAATATCAACAAAGCAATTGACGAATTGTTTAAAAAAGAATTTGATTATTATCGTAAAAAAGACGAGCAACATCCGCTTCAGGTAGAATTTGGTGTTGATGCAAAGCCATATGCTCATAAAGATTTAGATCAGTGGCGACACAATTTTACAGGGGTGCAGGCGCTACACGCGCCAACAAATCTGCTTGTATTTGGTGCCGTAGATGACATTTGGGTAAATCCAGAGGGTGAACTCATAGTCGTAGATTACAAGGCTACCGCCAAGACAGGTGAGATTACAGATCTTGGTCCGGTAGGTGGCTGGCAAGATACATATCGTCGTCAAATGGAAGTGTATCAATGGCTACTCCGCCAAAATGGTTTCGCGGTGAGTGACGTGGGTTATTTCGTGTACGCAAACGGAGATGCTAGCAAAGAGCATTTCAAGAATATTATAGAATTTCGAACAAATGTTTTTCCTCACAAAGGTGATGATTCATGGATAGAACCGACTCTTAATAAGATGAAAGATTGTTTGGAAGGTGAGATGCCAGAAGTTGGTGTGAGTGTCATGGGTGGTCCGTGCGAACACTGTACGTATGCACGTGCTCGGACAGAACTAACTCTCAAGCATATCAATGGAAAAACTAAGAAAAAGTAAGATATAATAAAGCTATGTTAGATATTAAGTTTATTCGGGAGAATCCAGAACTTGTAGAAAAAAAATCTGCAGAGAAAAATATCAAGGTAGATGTCAAAAAACTTCTCGAGGCTGATAGTGTTCGTCTAGGTTTGATACAAAGAGTAGATGTTCTCAGAGAAAAAAGGAACCAAGTTGCCGACAAAATGAAGGGCGGGAAGCCAGATCCAGCCCTTGTTGAAGAGGGTAAGCAGATAAAGCTCGCGCTCGTTAGCGAAGAAGAGTTACTCGGCAAAGCAAGACAAGAATTTGATGATCTACTAAATGACATTCCAAATCTTCACGCAGACGATACTCCCATCGGTGGTGAGGAAAATAATCAAGTTATCAAGGTAGTTGGTAATGCTGAGAAACAAGAAGGTGTAGTAGATCATTTAACGTGGCTTGAGCAAAGAGATTTTGTTGATTTTGAGCGTGGGGCAAAGACTTCAGGTGCTAAATTCTTCTACAGCAAAGGTGATTTAGCTAAAATGGAACTGGCTCTAACTCAGTTCGCTATGGCAGAGGTTGAAAAGCACGGCTTTACACCTATGATTGTTCCAAATCTAGTAAATTCCAGATCTATCAAAGGTACTGGTTTTGCGCCAAAAGGTGACGAAAAACAGATATATAAAGTCGAAGGCGAGGACTTAAACCTCATTGCAACTTCAGAAATTCCAATGACCGCCTATCATGCAGATGAAATTATAGACATAGACAGGCTCCCAATATGCTACGTAGGGTATAGCCCATGCTATCGAGTGGAGGCTGGATCATATGGAAAACATAGCAAGGGACTTTTTAGAGTTCACCAATTTTACAAAGTAGAGATGTATGTATTTTGTGCCCCTGACCAGTCAGAGCAGTGGCACGCCAAAATTCTAGAAATTGAAGAATCAATCTTATCAAAACTCGATATCCCTTACCGCGTAGCTAATATTGCAAGCGGTGATCTTGGTGCTCCTGCTTTCAAAAAATACGATATTGAATACTTCAGTCCTATAGACGGCGAGTACCGTGAGCTAACCAGTTGTTCAAATGTAACTGACTACCAAGCAAGACGAATGAATATACGCTACCGCGACAAAGACGGCCAAATTAACTTCTTACACACGCTAAATGGTACAGCTATGGTAACCAGCCGAGGGCCGATAGCAATCATAGAAAATCATCAAGATGGCAGTGGCAACCTCAACATCCCAGAAGTTCTCAACCTAAATTAGTTGTTCAATACATTAAAAGATAGGAGCAAGGTATGATCAAGTCAATACAACTAAGTGGCGTTCACAGCAAGCTGACAAAAGAAGTCCGCGCTTATGTTCAGAAAAAGATAGGTGGGCTTGATAAATTTATACCAAAAGACGCACGAGGTAGCACTCAGGTAGATGTCAAAATAAAAGAAGCAAAGTCCAAAGACAAGCAAATGTTTGAATGTGAAATAATCGTAAAGCTACCAAAAGCAAATCTAGCAGTTCATGAAAAATCCACAACCGCTCTGTCTGCCATAGATATCGCGGAAGATAACCTAAAAAATCAGCTCAAAAAGTACAAAGAAAAACATTCTGGCCCAAGACTACACCGTAGGATTTTGCGTCGTATCAACAGAAGGGGCTAGCCAAGTAGGGCACCACCGTCGACTACTATCTGTGAACCAGTCATGTAGCTAGATAGATCACTAGCTAAAAACAATGCGACTTTACCAATTTCGTCAGGCTCTCCCATACGGTGCATCGGTATTTTTGCCAAAAAAGCGTCGGTGATGGCCTTCATGTCTATACCTGGCGGAAGCTTGCTAGGGTCTTGCATGGTAGCTACCCCAGGAGTAGATATACCCCCTGGCGCAATAGCGTTAACCCAAATTTTATTCTCAGCAAGTTCAATAGCTACATTTTTAGTAAAGCCCCAAACTCCGTGCTTACTAGAGTCATAATGAGCCAGGCCAACCATAGATGGGTGAAGAGCATCAATAGAAGTAACATTTATAATCCTTCCACCATTGCCTTGTGTGATCATCTGCTTGCTGACTGCTTTTGTGGTCAGGAAAACACCTCGAAGATTAACATCAATAACTTTCATGAAATCAGCTTCCTCCATGACACTAAGAGGCTGGCTCGGGAATATTCCGGCGTTATTGACCAATATATCGATCTTTCCGAATTTTTCCAGGGTCTTTGATAGCAGATTGTCAATATCAGTTTTGCTACTAACATCAGTTACAACTGACAGAGCAGAGTCCGCTCGCAGATTATTTAGTTTGCTTGCTTCTGAATCAGCATTTTGTTGATTCATATCTGCGATAACTATTTTTGCTCCGGCTTCATGGAGTCTTTCGGCAATTCCTTGACCAATCCCGACAGCACCGCCAGTTACTATGGCTACTTTATTTTCTAAAGATATAAGTTGTGATAGTGGTTTGTTCATAGCTCTATTATTATCCTTAAGCTTATTTTCTGCAACTTTTCGTTATTGGTCAGGTATGAACAAAATTACAGCGGAAGTGGTGTTAATTATCCCTAAAAAGGGTTATAATATTCTCTAAATGATTGAGATAGGGGTAGTTTTTTTCTGATGAAGAAGGTATTGAAGAAAGTTCTTGGTGATCCGAGTGTAAAACGGGTCAAACAACTCACTAAACGTATTAAAAACATTAATGCGCTTGAAGAAAAATATAGACAGATGTCTAAGAAAGATCTTCAAAAGCAGACGGATGTACTTAAAAAGCGTTTAGAAAAAGAATCTTTGGACAAGATTTTGCCTGATGCATTTGCGCTTGTTCGCGAAGCATCAGTACGTGTACTTGGTATGAGGCATTTCGATGTTCAACTAGTCGGGGGTATGGCTCTGCACCAAGGTACAGTGGCAGAAATGAAAACAGGTGAGGGTAAGACATTAGTAGCGACTCTACCAGTCTACCTAAATGCTCTAACCGGAAAAGGTGTACATGTTGTCACGGTCAACGAATATTTGGCTCAACGTGATGCTGGTTGGATGGGAGAACTATATGACTTCTTGGGGCTATCTGTAGGTGTTATTATCGCTGACGAATCATTTTTATACGATGCAAGTTATGACAATAAAGATCATACTGATCCAAGAATGCGTAAACTTAAATCTGCCAGTCGACAAGAAGCATATCGTGCCGATATAACGTACGGTACCAACAACGAATATGGCTTCGACTATCTGCGTGACAACATGGTTCGTGATGAATCACAACTTCGACAGCGTGAGCTCAACTTCGCCATTGTTGACGAGGTAGACTCAATCTTAATTGATGAAGCACGAACACCTCTGATCATTTCATCATCTTCGCAGGCTAGTTCAACAGCATATGAACAATTTGCCAGGATTGCTAGGCAACTTGAGAGAGATACGCATTATGAAGTTGACGAAAAACGTCGCGAAGTTGCGCTTAATGACGACGGTGTTGATTTGATAGAAAAGATATTGGGCGTTAAAAATTTCTACACAAGTGAAAATATTCGAAGTATTTATCATATGGAGCAAGCGCTCAAAGCTGAAGGACTTTTCCACCGTGACAAAGAATATGTTGTTACTACAGAGGGTGAAATCGTTATTGTCGATGAGCACACGGGACGTCTTCTTAAAGGGCGTCGCTACAATGAAGGGCTTCACCAGGCAATCGAAGCCAAGGAAGGCGTTGATATCCAAGAAGAGTCAATGACCTTGGCTACTATAAGTTTCCAGAACTACTTCCGACTTTACGAAAAATTATCTGGTATGACTGGTACGGCAGCCACAGAAGCCGAAGAATTCCATATGATTTACAAGCTCGACGTTCTTGAAATACCACCAAACAGAAAGCTTGCCAGGATAGATCTACCAGATAAAATCTACAAAAATGAAATAGGCAAATTCCAATCAATAATCGCTGAAGTTAAAGTGCTACACAAAAAAGGTCAGCCAGTGCTTATCGGTACTGCATCCATAGAGAAAAACGAACTATTAAGCCACTTGCTCAAAGAAGCAAAAATACCTCATGAAGTTTTAAATGCAAAAAACAACGAACGTGAAGCAGCTATTGTGGCAAAAGCTGGGCAAAAGGGTGCCGTCACACTTGCTACTAACATTGCTGGTCGTGGTACAGATATTGTCCTGGACGATGATGCTAAAAAAGCAGGTGGTCTTTTTGTCCTAGGGTCTGAGAGACATGAATCAAGGCGTATCGACAATCAATTAAGGGGACGATCTGGTAGGCAAGGTGACCCAGGAACAACACAATTCTTTGTCTCCTGTGAGGATGATCTTATGCGAATCTTTGGCGGTGATAAGATACTTGGACTGATGAATCGCCTAAAAGTTGACGATACTACTCCTGTGCAAAATAGAACTATTTCAAAAAGCTTAGAAGGCGCACAGAAAAAGGTAGAAGGCTTTAACTTTGATATGCGTAAAAATGTCGTTAAGTACGATGATGTTATGAATCGACACCGTCGAGCAACATATTCTATGAGACGTGAAATCTTAAAGAATTCAGATATTTCACCTCGAGTTAAGCAGTTCCTCAAGACAGAGGCCGAAGATTTAGCAAATTCACCACTCGCAACCTCAAAAGAATACGAAGAATTCCTACAAAGTGTTTTCCCGCTGGGTGACAAGACCATGGATAGATTATTTAGTCTTACTCCTAGAGAGTTTGAAAAAGAGCTTGTTAAAGAAGTTGACAAGCTTTACAAAGCCAAGGAAAAAGAATTTGGTGAGGAAATATTCAGAAAAGTAGAGCGCGATATTTATTTCCAATTACTTGATGAGCACTGGATGGAGCATCTTGAGAATATGGATTATCTAAAGCAGGGAATCCACTGGGTCGGTGTAGCTCAGCGTGATCCACTTGTCGAATATCGCAAACAATCACAAAAAATATTTGAAGATATGCAACTGAGTCTGCGGAGTATTTTTAGCAAAACTATACTTCGAATAGAGGCAGTTGACGTAGAGACTGCACCGGTAGAAACAGAATTGACTCTTGCTGCCAAGAATTCAGTTGATAACGCTGACCAGATAATTCACTCTGAAGGTTACGGGGAAGATGATTTTTCTATCAAGCAAAAGTCCGACAAATCACCAACCAAAAAACAGGTCAAGAATAAGAAGAAGGCTCGAAAGGCCGAGCGGAACCGAAAAGCAAAGGCTAGAAAAAGAAAATAGTGAAACATACAGTTAAGAAAATTAGTCTGAAGGGTGGGGCTAAGGGCTTGATAGTGCATGTCCCAGGGGCAACTGTCATGACTTTGGAATTTCAATTTATTGCCGGGGAATTTTTAGTACCAAAAAAGAAATGGGAAGTCCCTCACCTCATGGAGCATATGCTACTCGGTGCCAACGAGAGATATCCGAAAGCACGGCTCTTTCAGCAGGAATTTGAAAAAAATGGGGCATATTGTAATGCTAGCACAGGGGCTTACGGCATAAGCTACGTGGCAGAATGTGCTGATTTTGAGTGGGAAAGAATCACGGACTTACTACTTCTCGCTATAACAAAACCTAAATTTCTAGAACAAGAATACAAGGGCGAATTTGGCAATGTCGAAGAAGAGCTAATATCGCGCCACAACAACTATTTTCGTCAGCTCAGCCTCGCTATGAGAAAAGCCTACGGTCTTTACGCAGAGACCGATAAAGAGCGAATTGAGCTTATGAAGAACATAGAGCTCAAAGATATAGTCAACCACTACAAGAAGACACATAGTGCGCAGAACATGAGATTTATCATTGCAGGTAATATTCCTCCAGGTAAAGAAAAAAAGATAAAGAATATGATCGAACAGTCTCATTTTGCATCTGATACAGAAAGAATAGCGATGCCAGACGAAATGCCAAAAATGCTGAAGGCTCCACTAGTTATTGAAAACAAGACAGTTGAGAACCTTCACTTTTACATAGATATTATTATGAATAGTCCAATAAAAAAGCCTGCCGATCGTTACGCTATTGGAGCGGTCAATCATCTACTGACAGGAACTCTGTATTCCAGGATACTTGGCGAGGCAAGGGAAAAGGGCTGGGCCTATAGTCTAAGTTCTGACATGTCGTACAACAAAGATTTTTCAGTCTGGTGGTTTGGCGGACAAATTAGTCGCAAAAATATAAGAGGAATTTTCGACATTATAGTTAAGGAGATCAAAGATATCCAGGCTGGTAATATAACAGATGAAGAAATAGATAGAGCCAAAGATTATGCTCTTGGTAGTTTCCAGCGCGGAGGTCAAACAGTTGGCTCAATAGCTGGCAGTTATTCATGGAAGTATTATTACGAAAATAGTTTGATAAAATACGACAAAATCCCAGAACTTATCAGAGGTGTGACAAAAGAGCAATGTGTAACCATGGCTCGAAAAATACTAAAAGATCAGACTTGGTCTATCGGTTTCTTAGGCACAGTAGACAAAGAGCTAATCGAAGAACTAGAATCAAAGATAAAAACGATATTCTGATACAATACTTCTATGGATAAAAAGGAAATCAGTGAGCTTAGTAGCGCTATTGAAAAGGCGTACAAAGGCTTAAATATAGATGATGATGTGAAACTTCTTGAGAAAAAGAAGGCAGAATCATTAAACCCTGATTTTTGGCAGAATTCAGATCATGCAAGCAGTGTGATGCAGGAAATATCTAAATTAGAATCAAAAATTGCCGAGTGGCAAAGCCTAGCAAATGATATCAAAGATTTGGTTGAATTGGTCGAGATGGGGGACTCATCTTTAGTCGGGGATATACAATCTCAATTCAAGCAGGTCAGTGAACGATTTGAAGCAAAAAAAATTGAGCTAGCGTTCAGCGGACCGTACGACAACTCAGATGTGTATTTAGAAATATTTGCCGGAGCTGGCGGGACTGATGCGCAGGATTGGACACAAATGTTACTCAGAATGTACTTGCGCTGGGCGGAGAAGAATAAGCTCAAGTCATCTGTTATCGAAGAATCATCTGGAGAAGAGGCGGGACTTAAAAGTGTTCGAATTGAACTATCGGGAGGAGATTATTTATACGGAAAACTGAAGGGCGAAGCTGGGGTGCACAGGTTGGTTCGTCTTAGTCCTTTCAACTCAGACAATTTACGCCAAACAAGCTTTGCTAAAGTCGATATTCTGCCTAAAATTAACAGCCCAGAGCAACTTGAGATTGACGAAAAAGATCTAAAGATTGACGTATTTCGTGCTGGTGGCCACGGCGGACAGAGTGTGAACACTACAGATTCAGCTGTGCGTATCACTCATCTGCCAACGAACATAGTTGTATCGATCCAAAATGAGAGGTCTCAGATCCAGAATAAAGAAACAGCAATGTCGATACTTCGTTCTAAATTGGTTGCACTTCAACTCGAGCAACACAAAGAAAAAATCCAAGATCTTAAAGGTCCTAATGTATCTGCAGAGTGGGGTAATCAAATTAGAAGCTATGTTCTGCATCCTTATAATATGGTCAAGGATCTCCGAACCAACTACGAGACCAGCGATACAAGTGGCACGTTAGACGGCAACATAGACGAATTCATAACCGCCTACATCAATCACAACTTAAAATAATTTAACTTGATTAATAGAGATTAAGTCCAAGTTAATAGGACAAAGTCTCGGTGGGTCTTTCCTCCTTAAGGATTCTAATGTGCGTAGAATCCACGTCCAGAGTCTGGGCCAGCGTTATCGGGTACCGTATAAAAAGCAACCCCTAGATCCGTAAGTGTCTTCGCAACTTCCTCATCTTTGACAGATCCGTTCGTAGCAAAAATCGCTTTCACGCCAGCTTTAGCAAGTACTTCAGGTCCATCTGGAAAAGGGAAAAAGCTATCTCCAAAAGCTACTGAGCCTACAACTTCATGATTTGCTGCTACAGCGCGCTTTACAGCTAGCTCAGCTGCAGATACTCGGTCTTGTTGCCCTACACCGTTACCGATCAGCATACTGTCTTTAACGAGTGTGATTGTATTGCTGTTGCTGGTAACTGCAATAGCCCAAGCCAGCATCACAGAATTTTTCTGGGCTTCACTAAACGGGATTGAGTTTTTTGTAGTAACTTTTGAATCAAAATCCAAGATACTTGTGTAGTTATCTTGCGTAATATGTCCGCCACGCAAATAACGATCACGCTTTGTGCTATCAAGAGAATTTTTGTCTAGGTTAGCTAGGGCAGGGTTAGAGAACAATCTTAATTTGCCGTTCTTTCTCTGAAGAATTTCCTTCGCTTCATCTGTAAAAGATGGGGCTACAACCATATCAAGGAGTCTTTTTCCGTATGCAGAATTATATGTAACGAGCTCACTAGCGACATCACCAGTGACTTCAAAACTAAGCATCAATGATCCACCAAATATTGCTCTTAGATCTCCATCAAGCATATTTTGAACAACTTGTTTCCAGTTATCACCAACCCCAGCGCCACAGCAGTTACCATGTTTTGCGCCCAGAGCTATCAACGGGGTCTCGCCAGTATTAAGAGAATACACAGCACCCACATGAGTTATAGTCTGAAGCATTCTGTCTAGATCTGTTATATTGCAAAAACTTGGGTTCTCTCCTTGGGTTAATTCAAAATTGCCAATAGCTAGCGGGTCATTTGCTCCTCCTGGTAGCATATCAATGCCATAGCACTTTTGCTGAGGATTTTCTCCGTAAATGACAGTTATTTCTGATAATTTTTTACTCACTGGGGTGTCTCTCCATTCTTGTTAATAATGTAAAATTCAGATTTGGCCGCTGGGTTCATGGGTATCATTTTCACCGCAATACTTATCTTGTTTTCCGCGTCCAGTAGCTCCCAGAATTTCTGAGCAATATCCTCAGCGGAACCAGCTATTCCTACTACGAAAGGTCTAGAATCAAATGAAGGTATGGGGTCTCCATCCCCTTTATATGTATGGATACAGAGGCCTTTACCTTTTTTAAAGTTGGCAAGAGTTTTCTCATATATTTTTCTAACAGGCCTATCCTCGATAGGATCTTTGCTAATGATTGAGAATTTTATTGATTGATCAGACCCAAAAAATCCAGAAATTCTCGGTGTAAAATTAGGTGCATCTGGTTCATAGGTTCTGGTAGCTAATGCATCTTCAAAGCTAGAACCTTTCTCTACAAAATCAGCAATAGTCGTGGTTTGATCTCCGTTACTGACAATGTGATTATTTGCTACTTCAGTCATTGCATCATAAATAATAAGACTAGGATCTTCTACTTTTGAAGGATCATAGGCTTTAGTCTTCAGGTTTTCGTTTTCTAAGCTGAGGATTCTGTTGCGCGAATTTTCACTGCGTCCCATTAGCCAGTACACTTGCACAAAATAAGTGCCAGTGCTATCAATTCCCATAATAATTCCTCTGCCAGGATAAGAGTTGTCTCTAAGGGCAGACTCGTTCAGTACGTGTTCTTCCACGGATTTCAAAAGTCCCTTTCTTACATATATTAGCAAAAACCGTACGTGTATTCAAAGTTTGCTATAATAGTCCTAATGATATTGTTAGATCGGGTATCAAAAGTCTATAACAAGAATTCTACAGAGGCAGCAATTTCTCGGATTAGTCTACATGTCGAGCCGAAAGAGTTTGTGATAGTGGTGGGGCAGAGTGGTGCCGGTAAATCAACACTATTCAAATTGTTAACACGTGAAGAAAAACCAACAAGTGGCAAAATTATTGTCGGAGGAATAGATTATGAGAATCTCAAAGACAAGGACATCCCAAAGTTGCGTCGTAAAATAGGTGTTGTTTTTCAAGATTTCAAATTGCTTCCTAACAAAACAGTTTTCGAAAATGTAGCTTTTGCACTTGAAATAGTTGGCGTTAGCAACCGTGAGATCAAGCACACAGTACCAAAAGTATTATCTATAGTCGGACTCAAATCAAAAGAAGATAGATATCCACGTGAGTTGTCTGGTGGGGAACGACAGAGGGTGGCAATAGCCAGGGCAATTGTTCGTCAGCCAAAAATCCTAATAGCTGATGAGCCGACTGGTAACCTCGACCCAAAGCATGCATGGGATGTTATTCGGGTGTTAGAGCGGATCAACAAATTCGGAACAACCGTTATGCTGACCACTCACAACCAAGAAATTGTGAATAAATTGAAAAGACGGGTGATTACCATTAAAGACGGGAAGATCGTTAGCGATAAAGCTAATGCATCATACGAGGTTTAGACTATGAGCAGGCAGACTAGGGGTAGAAAATTCACTACAATAATGCGGATCTTTAAGACCGGATTTATCAATTTCTTTAGAAATTTCTCACTGAGTGTCGCAGCCACAGCCGTTATGGTTGTAACACTTACGATTGTTCTGTTTTTTGTGATTGCTAATGCAACTTTTAACCATTCAATCCAGGAGATCAATGACAAAATTAACGTGTCGGTTTATCTAAAAGATAATATTTCTGAAGATAAAAAAGAAGGCTTGATGCAGGATCTGCGCAGTCTCAGCAATGTCAAAGAACTTAAATATGTATCGAAAGAAGATGCTTTAAAGCAATATCGTGAGGACAACAAAGACAATCTCGAACTACTTCTAGCTGTGTCACAGACAGATAATCCTTTGCCAGCTACAATCCAGATAAAGCCAAAAGACCCAAGCAGAAACGAAGAAATCAAGACAGTTTTAGAGCGTTCAGATATTAAAGAACTCCAATCTGACGAAACTTCCTACTCTGGTGATCGCAAAGAGGCAATAGATAAGATTTCCACTGCCACCACGTTTTTCAAAAAAGCCGTTTTCGTATCTGTAGTTGTCTTTGCTTTTATCTCTATGTTGATTATTTTCAATACAATTCAAATGGCTATATTCAACCGACGTGACGAACTCAGGATCATGCGACTTCTAGGAGCTAGTACTTGGTTCATTCGTGGGCCCTTCATTGTAGAAACTATGTTCTACGGCGTTGTGTCGGCTGTCCTCTCAATAGTAATCTGTAATGCATTGTTTGTAGTGCAGGAGCAAGCGTTTGACTCGAGCACACTCGGCCTTTTGGACATAACTTATGCAAATCAATATTTTGCTGATAATTTCTTTATATTCTTCGGCATGCAATTACTCTTTGGCATGTCTATTGGGGCAATATCAGCTCTAATAGCTACCAAGAGATTCTTGAGGTTCTCGAACAAATCACACATCCTTTGGCGCAAGCGTCAACAGACATTATAAGAATTCCCACAAAACATATAATCACCACTTGAAAAAGCTTACGTTTTTTGCTATACTGTGACTACTGATAACAAAAACAAAATACAATCTAACATTATAAAGAGGCATCGCCGATGAGAAAACAGCTCAAAACAATATCTACAACCCTAACAATCGTAGTCTTTGTGGCTACAGTTTTAGTTGTGCCTATTGTCCAAGCTGATAGATTCGACGAACAAATCAATGCGATAAATCAAGATACCTCTGTAAAACAAAATCAGAATTCCCAGCTTGGCGCAGAAGCAGCTTCTCTCAGCGACACAATCAACAAATTGCAAGAGCAAATCAATGCGATGCAAAGCAAAATTGACACTAACAGGCAGAAAATTGATGAGCTTAAAGTAGAAATTGCTAAGGCAGAAGCAGAATTGGCCAAACAACGCTCAATTTTAGGTGAAACTATCAAGAGTATGTATCTTGATGGCGACATTTCAACCCTTGAGATGCTTGCTACGTCCAAGGATCTGAGTGATTTCTTTGACAAACAGCAATATAAGGAAAGCGTTCAAAATAAAGTAAAAGTTACCTTGGACAAAGTTCAACAACTAAAGCTAGACCTCAACACCCAAAAAGAAACAACAGAGAAGATTTTAGCAGAACAACAAAGTCTACAGAATCAAGTATTGGCACAAAGAGCCGAAAAAGATCGTATTCTTAGTCTGAATCAAGATCAGCAAAATGCTCTCAATGCACAGATAAAAGAAAACAGTGCTAAAGTGTCACAACTTCGTTCACAGCAAGCAACTGAAAATGCCAAACTCTTTAGAGGCGGTGGTGCTCGTGTTGTTCCTGGTTCGAATGGTCGCGACACGTATCCAAATGTTTGGAGAAATTCTCCTCAAGACTCTATGCTTGATAGTTGGGGCATGTATAACCGCGAATGCGTTAGTTATACTGCTTGGAAAGTTTATGAAAGTCGAGGCTACATGCCATATTGGGGTGGCCGTGGAAACGCTAACCAGTGGGACGACAACGCTCGAGCAGCTGGAATACCCGTAGACGGTAACCCGAGGCCTGGTGATGTGGCAGTATGGAACGTCGGCTACTATGGTCATGTTATGTATGTCGAGAGCGTAAACAGCAACGGCACAATCAATATCAGCCAATACAATTATTCGTATGACGGAACATATTCAGAAGGCTATAACTTAAGCCCTGCTGGTCTCGTATTTATACACTTTTAAAAAACTTAAGAGAGGGACACCCCCTCTTAACGCTTCGCTATTCTCCCCCAAGCAGTAAAATATTCCAGAAGTAAATTCTGAGAATATTTTTTATCTTTGATTTGGCTTAAGATTATTGTTCGAATATCCTCGACATTATTAGCCTAAAACGATAGAATGTATAGATAAACAAAAGAGGGGAACAGTGGAAGAATCAAAGAATTCTAAGAAGAAAAATTGGCTAATTTTTGGCCGAAACCTCGTCCTATTATCAGCGATATTTTTAATTGGTGCATATTTTGGGAAGTATGGATACAAATTTACCCCAGACGGTATTTATCAGACAAGCGTTCAAAATAATGAGACAAAGCTTAATTACGGTGAGGTAGATCAGGTATATGAGCAGTTAAAAAACAATTTTGATGGACAACTCGACCAGCAGAAGCTAAATGATGGCCTCAAAGAAGGGCTTGTACGTTCTGCAGGAGATCCGTACACTGAATACCTCAACGTAGAGTCTAGCAAAGAATTTAGTGAAGATTTGTCAGGGAGTTTTGAAGGAATTGGTGCGGAGCTTAGTAAAAAAGAGAAGTACGTAGAAGTAGTGTCGCCTATAACTGGCTATCCTGCTGAAAAAGCTGGTATTAGATCAAAAGACGTGATTGCAGAGATTGACGGACAGTCAGCATATGACATTTCGGTGTCAGAAGCAGTCAAAAAGATTCGAGGTCCAAAGGGCACAAAGGTCAAATTAAAGGTCGTCCGAGACGGCAAGCCAATAGATTTCGAAATAACTAGAGAGACGATATCTTTGCCAAGCGTTACTAGTGAGATGGTTGAGGGTGTAGGCGTGATTAAAGTTTCACGTTTTGGCTCCGATACTTCGAGTCTAGCGCGAAGTGCAGCGGTTGATCTAAAGGCAAAAGGGGCTAAAGGCATTGTGCTTGATCTGCGGAATGACCCAGGTGGATTGTTAGATTCAGCGGTTGATCTCTCAAGTCTATGGCTCGACGAAAATCAGCTTGTTGTAGAGGAAAAGCGTGGTGGAAAATCTATCAAAAAGATTAACGCCACAGGTGACAATATTCTCAAAGGCATACCAACAATAGTGTTGATTAACAGTGGTAGTGCAAGTGCAAGTGAAATTACTGCTGGAGCACTGCGTGACCATGGCGTAGCGACACTTATTGGTGAAAAATCATATGGAAAAGGAAGCGTTCAACAAGTCATAGAGCTGACTAATGGCGCATCACTGAAGGTAACTATTGCTCGCTGGTTTACCCCAGGTGGCAAAAACATCGACAAAGAAGGTATCAAGCCAGACGTAGAAGTTAAAATGACTGACGACGACTATACGAACAAAAAAGATCCACAAAAAGACACTGCCATATCAAAACTTAAATAGAATATTGAATTTTAGGCTAACCAGTTATATAATCTTTCTAGTTTAAGTTTTAGGTAAGGAGTAGCTATGGGTCCTGAATCAGCTGGTGAGGCTAGAGAAGTGGTGGATGTACAAAGAGTTGAATTGACTGAGTTCGAGCAAGGTCAAGGGATTGTTGTCCAGCTAGAAGGTGGAGGATCTCTTAGCGTTGGGCTTATTGATCCCGAGAGTGGTTTGGCAGTAGTCAAACTAAATACCCAAGGTCCCGGCAGGGTTGGTTATCGGGATACTGTTGCTATAGTAGGCACGAGACCTTATCAAGAGGGAGCTGTAAAACGAGTCGACCAAAAAGCAGAAGCCGATGTGGAGGGCGTTGAGTGGGGTGTGGTAACTTTCGGTGAAGAATTGGTGATCAAGGGCCAAGAAGTAGATAAAATTCTGTTCACCGGACAAGCCGTAGAATGTATCGTAGCTTAAATAGAATACACAATAAATTTCGTTATAGAAGTACATTGCTGTAGAATAGATAGGTAAACAAGGGAGAGGATTTAAGGATTATTGAGATAGGTCATGACTAAATATATTTTTGTGACTGGAGGTGTACTATCAGGGCTCGGTAAGGGTATCACTGCTGCATCTATCGGTAACATCTTGAAAAGTCGTGGACTAAAAGTCAGTATCCAAAAATGCGATCCTTATCTTAACTTCGATGCAGGTACCCTAAATCCTGCGGAACATGGTGAATGTTTTGTAACTCGTGATGGCGCAGAGACAGACCTAGACTTAGGGCACTACGAAAGATTCCTAGACGAGGAAATGACTCGCTCAAGTAGCCTAATGAGCGGTCGAGTGATGATGGAGTTAATCAATGAGGAGAGGGACGGCAAATATCTTGGTAAAACAGTCCAGGTTATCCCACATCTTACAGATCTCATTCAAAAGAAAATTGTTGAGGCAGGTAAGAACTCAGATGTGCACATTGTCGAAATCGGTGGTACTGTTGGCGATTTTGAAAGTCCAGCTTTTGTAGAGGCTATACGTGAACTCGGATTCAAACAAGGACGCGAGAATGCGCTTTTTGTACATGTAGTTTATGCTCCGTATCTGGGTGCTAGCCAAGAATTTAAGACTAAACCGGCTCAGAACGCAGTTAGGGATTTAAGGGCTGTTGGTATTATGCCAGATATCTTGGCGGTGCGCAGTGAAGATCAGCCGGGTAAAGAAATTGTTACCAAAACGAGCATGTTCAGTGGCGTTCCAGAGGAAGCGATTGTACTTTTACCAAATGCGAAGAGTATTTATGAGGTTCCACTAACACTTGAAGAATCAAAAATTGGTGAATATATTGTCGACAGACTTAAATTAAAAGCTAAAAAACCTTCTAACAAAGACTGGAAAAAGATGGTTGATTTAGCGCTGACTAAAAATCGCACTAAGCGCAAGATTGCCTTTGTGGCAAAATATCTAGACAACCAAGATACATACATTTCAGTGTTTGAAGCACTTCGTTCGGCTGCACTGTGGGAAGAAATTGACCTAGAAATAAATTGGATAGATTCAGAAAAATTAAACTCTCCAGATCAACTCAAAGAATATGATGGGATATTGGTGCCAGGTGGCTTCGGAGTGCGTGGGGCAGAAGGCAAGATCTTTGCTGCAGACTATGCATATAAATCAAATACGCCGTATCTAGGCCTCTGTTTGGGCTTGCAGGTGGCTATTATTGCTGCAGTACGAAGGCAATTAGGTACAAAAGATGTTAATTCAGTAGAATTTGATCCAAATACCAAGAATCCGGTGATATTTACTATGCCAGACCAATTAGGCAAAGAAAACACAGGTGGCACAATGCGACTTGGTAACTACGACTGCAAGCTAGACAAAAAATCGAAGGTATATGATCTGTATGGGTCTGAAAATATCGTTGAAAGACACCGACATAGGTATGAATGCAACAACGATTATGTAGATGTCATAAACCAATCAGGGATCAATATAGTCGGGCGTAACACAGAAAGAAATCTTGTTGAGATAATTGAGGGTAGCGACCACCCTTTTTACGTTGCATCGCAGTTTCATCCTGAGTTTAAGTCAAGGCCAGTCAGACCACATCCTCTCTTTGCGGGATTCGTCAAAGCCTTGAAATAATCTGAGCGATAGATTACCATAAGAGTTATGAATACAGACAAAAAAATACTTTTAGTAGAAGATGACGATAATTTAGCAGGAGTTTATTCCGTTCGGCTGGAAGCCGAAGGATTCAAAGTAGCCAGGGTTGCTAATGGCGAAGATGCTCTTGCAAAAGCAATTGAATACAAGCCAGATCTGATCTTGCTTGACATAATGATGCCGAAAGTGAGCGGGTTTGACGTTCTAGACATCCTACGTAATACACCAGAGACTACAGAGACAAAAGTCATTATGTTAACCGCACTTGGTCAAGATAGCGACAAAGCTAAAGCGATGCAAATGGGCGCAAATGACTATTTAGTAAAATCTCAAGTTGTAGTTGCGGACGTTGTTGATACTATCAAACAACATCTTGGAATCTAAGATAATAATTTTTATTCTACAGTGACTTCTGTACGAGGAGCTGTTTTGCCGGTAAATAGTTTTACTCGGCGTTTTTTGAACCTAACGATACCATCTTTTGAAGCGTGAATAGTGAAGTTACGACTTAGAAATGTGCCTTTTCCAGCACGCTTGGTCATACCAACTTGTCGGACAATAACTTGTCCAGTTTTAACAGTTTGACCACCAAATAGTTTTACACCAAGCCGTTGACCGGGACTATCATGATTATTTTTACTGGAACCACCTGCTTTAACTTTCGACATCTAAATTACTTTCTTATTAGTGCTACTAGTTCACGTCCTACGAGTTGACCTTTTCTGTGGTAGATAAGATCTTTATCCTCTGCATGAACAAACTTAAGCCTATTATAGCCCAATTTCTCGAGAGAATCAAGGGTTCCCAGGTGCTTAAAGCCTTGCCGAGTTTTCCAAGCAGGGACAGCAATACACATTCGGAATCCTGGCTTAGTCTGCATGGCGACATTTTTTAAGAATTTAGTATGGATCGTATCACAGTCATTCATTATTTTGGACAGTGTCGCATGATCTGGTTCAGATGATAGTGGGCGTCCTAAATACGTTTCACCAGCTATCGTATCAGGAGTGTTATCCCAGTCGTAGGTTGTGGCGTCTCCTTGCTCTATAGAGGGTAGCTCAGCAAATCTATGCTTTTGATTCAGCCAAGCTATATTTTTGTTTGAATATTCAACCATCCGTTCATCGAGGTCAGATCCCATAGCTTTAAAGCCCATCAGCAGGGATTCTTGGATTATCACCCCAGTACCACAGAAAGGGTCTAAAACAGTGCTATCAGTATCAGGATTAGCTATATTTATGATTATTTGAGCAAGTTTCGGCGGTAGCATGCCGACACGTGCATCACGCATTGGGCGATTTTGATCTCGGTGAGCGTAGGCATTAATGTCCTGAACCTCTGTAGTTTGGGCCAGATATGTCCTTTTACTGGCTTTGATAACCAATATCTCAAGGCCAGTAGCGCTGACAAGCCCGTTATGCAGAACTTGTGCTGTTGATAGATAAGTTTCTTTGTTTGGGACAACGCGTACGCCATGCTTTGATGACTTTATGACCTTTTTTATCTGCAGAGAACTGGCATTAATTTTGCTAGGAGATATACTAAATCCATAAGCGCTAATACCGAACTTTATTTTACCTTCTGGAATATGGTGCAGGTGCTGAGGGAGGGAGTCAGAGATATACTTTATGATGTCTGGCCAGTTTGTGGTTGGGAGCACAGTTAGTATTTTGCCTAGTTTTTGAGTTCCGCCCAAACGGCCGAATTCGACATCTGGGGTGTCTACCACACAGGCAAAAGGTGGGAGTGGGGTTAGAGCTTTTGAGCCATAGAGACTTTCAAGTTCTGCAATGCCAAGGGCAGGCTGTCTGCCTAAAATAGTAACGTACATGACTGTCATTATAGCACCGAAGAGATTGCAATCAGATTTGTGATAGAATAACAACTATGAACACAATGAACAACCTTCCAAAAAAAGACGACTCACCTGCAGAAGAAGATTATCGTAGGCCAATGGGAGACCCCACTGATGAAGGTGCTCAGCCTAGACCCCCGGTAACTCCTAGTCAGTTAGAAAAAGATGAAACCGAGGCTAGACACGAGGAAGAACGTAGACAAGAATTAGAAAAAATAGGTGAAAATATAAAAGAAGCACTCAGGATTTCAGAAGAAATAGCTGAGCACTTTGATGCAGGAGAAAAAGATGGGTTTAATCGCCATGTAAATTTTGATCGTGTGAGTAATGATTTCACATATACTGATCCTGAGAGTGGCAATGTAGCCCATTTTGTGCGGAGGGGAATGGATGGGCTAGAAGAAGGCCAAGAGAGAATATGCTCAGTAACAGTAACAATTCCTAATAGGGATGATCTGTTAGTGGAGATTGATCTAGACAAAAGAACTACACCGATGACAATTGATAACTATTCAGATGAAGCCATGATTTCGCTTATGAACTCACAAGATGAATATGTGAGTTCTGGTTTTTACACAACAGATCCACTAAACTTTCTAGTAAATGATTCGACACAGCCATGGAGTATAACTCCTTACATGAGTAGCATAGTCGCAGTAAACTCTTTGAAGCAGATAAATGATAACTTGTCCTCTCAGGCTGAACTTACAGTTACTCAATAAGTTAGTCATCAGTGTCACAGGCACAGGCTGAGACAGTATGACATCTCTCAGCCATTGACATATAGTAATAAAGAAATTATAATATGTGAAATGAGTGAGTTTCGTGACACTTCACCAATACAAGAAGGTTCTATTGAGGACCAAAGAATGTTACTTCTTGATATTCAAGGCCAATTACTGACCGCCGAGTATGCCGGACTTTTGGGCAAAATCGATGCAATGATGGGAGAAAACGAGTATAGAGGATCCTTTTTTAACGATTGCGATCTGCTGAGACCTGTTGTGGCTCTTAGTAAACTGAGGACTGAATTTGGAGATTCGATAGATATCTATAATATCCGACTTGTAGGTACAAAAAACACGCCAGTTAGCGTGAGTGAGAAATATCTTGATTTTCCGGTAGCTGAGTCTATTGGGAGTGATGTTGTTCTGCCTAAGGACGGGTTTGATGATGAGGATGTATCATTAGTCACTAGACAGATTGCACTGCTTCACACCGCTAGAGAAGAGGGCTTGTTACCAAATCTTAGCGGTAACATGGCGTACATATTTGACCCTTCAACAGCAATTGCTATGAAAAAGCAGGTATAAAGCCTTAAGCTACTTTTTGTGTTTTGCTAGAGACGCCTGGTCTTAAGAAGTCAACAGCCTTGCGTCCTACGCCTCGAATACCTTTTTTGGATTGCTTCATTTTCTGCATATCTCGGTCTGCTTCTAGGTGGGTTTGACCGATACCACCAGAGAGGCTAATCTTGACTGGATCTCTCTTTGACCCGTAAGTTCGGGTACTGAAGTAAGCAACGACCATATCTCGCATCTGCTCAGCTGTCTCTAGGTCCATTCCATCAGCGATAATTGCAAATTCATCACCGCCCAGCCTGAATAGACGTTCACAATGAAATATTTTGGCGATTTCTTTGATTGATCTAGCAGTATGTTTGATAGCTTCGTCGCCCGCCTCATGACTCACTTTTTTGTTAATTTTGCCAAAGTTATCTCCGTCAAACATAAAAATTAGAGTGTCAGGGTCCCCCTCTGCCGTAGCAAGAGCTCTAGTGAAAGCAGCATTATTGCCAAATCCAGTATGTGGGTCAACTTCTATCGCGCGTGTACTCCTTGCCCTTCGGTCGATTATGGCAGGTGTGATAGCTTCAACTAGCGAGCCTAGCTGGTCGTCAGCTAGAGGTTTTCCTTGATCATAGTTCCATGCAGCTATATCTGCGATAACATGCATAGAATCATTCTCTGTGGCGAAAAAAGCCTGTGTTTCTCCTTGGTTTCCAAGATCTGTTGCATTGTCGCTCGCAACTTTCATAGTTGCTGCAATGTAGTCGCTACGTTGCTGATCGCTTTCAGCGCCGTTACCGTTGAGTGTTTCTGGTGTTGTTTGCGGTTGCTTCATCGCTTATGATTATAACAAAAAACGACTAAAAAGTCAATTTTCTAAAGGGTTAGTCAACTGCTATAATTGTAGGACAATGGGAGAAGTAAAGAGCTATATTTTTCTTAAGTGGAGAGCTGTATTAACAGTCTTTACTCTTATTGCTTTGGCAATTTTAATTTATGCCACTAGACAAGAAATATCTGAGACTATCTCGAATTTGGGCCGAGTGAATGGGGCTATACTTTTTGCTATGTTGTTTTGGCAAGCACTAAGCTATAACGCATACACACGCATGTATCAGAGGTACTTTGCTATGTTCAACAAGAAAATACCGTATCGCGATATGCTCAAAATCACACTTGAAATGAATTTTGTTAATAATGTTTTTCCGACGGCAGGAGTCAGTGGATTCTCGTATTTTGGTGTCAGGATGAAAGAATTCAAAGTCAGCGCAGGAACAGCTACAACAGTTCAATTGATGCGTTTTGTCAGTGTATTCTTGTCTTTCCAAGTTTTGTTAGTAGTCGGACTTATTGCTCTGGCTATAGAGGGGAGGGCGAGTAGTCTTGTTATTTTGATTGCAAGCTCTATAGTGACATTATTGGCGGTTGGCACGCTAGTCTTGATATATATAGTTAGTGACAAGAGGCGAATCAACAGCTTTATGGTGTTTCTTGCAAAGATTATCAACTGGCTCTTGCACAAGTTGCACCTTGGCGGACGTGAGTCTATAAAACTTCATAAGGTAGAAGAACTATTTGGTGAGCTTCATGAGAACTATGTCTTCATGAGAGGCAGACTGTCGTCCCTAAAATCTCCCCTAGGCTATGCGCTTTTCGCGAATATTTGTGACATAGCGATAATATACACTGTCTACCTGGCATTTGGAGCGCCTATCAATATCGGGGCTGTGATCATCGCTTATGCTATCGCTAATTTTGCTGGACTAATATCTGTTTTGCCTGGTGGAATCGGTATTTACGAAGGTTTGACAACCGCTACGCTATTGGCCACAGGAGTTCCAGCAGCTATCAGCATCCCAGTGGTGATTATGTTTAGGGTTCTTAGTATGCTTATGCAACTACCGATAGGTTATTTCTTTTACCACAAGAATATCAACAGAAAGAGACATTGAGATGTCTGAAACCAGGGAGATGCCAGAGTTCAGTGTCAGTCAGTTTGTAGCTGTTTTTAATCAGTCAATTGAGATGCTTTACCCTGTGGTCAGTGTATTTGGTGAGATAGCTAATTTCAAGGTTAGCAAGAATAGATGGGTGTATTTTGATCTAAAAGACGAGGAGTCGTCTATCAGGATGTTCGGAACGGTCTATGGTTTGCCGGGTCCGCTGGAGGATGGTATGCAGGTGCAAATTGTCGGTCAGCCGAGGCTTCATAATACGTTTGGTTTTAGTATATCTTTCACCAAAATATTGCCAGTGGGCGAGGGTTCTATAAAAAAGGCGAATGATTTACTGTATAAAAAACTGGAAAAAGAAGGTTTATTTGACGTTGGGCGAAAGAGGGAAATACCGTATCCTCCAGATAGGATTGCCCTGATCAGCTCAAAAGAATCAGCAGGCTACGGTGATTTTTTGAAGATTGTAAAAAATAGGTGGTCTGCACTGCAAATAAAGACATATAATGTGCAGGTGCAAGGTGCAGACGCACCAGAGCAAATCATCTCTGCGATAAAAGAAGCTAATTTATCAGATGCCGAAGTGATTGTTATTGTGCGTGGTGGTGGGTCCAAGGACGATCTAGCTAGTTTTGATCATGAGCAAGTTGTCCGGGCGGTGGCATCAAGTCGTATTCCAACACTCATGGCTATTGGGCATGAGAGAGACGAGAGTCTGGCAGAGCTGGCAAGTGATCTGCGTGCGAGTACACCAAGTAATGCTGGTGAGATTTTGGTCCCAGACAAAATGCATGAAATTAAGCTTTTAGAACAAAAAATGTATACACTAGATACTATTTTAAATAGAGTTTTTTCTACTCAAAATGAGCAAATTAACAAAGATTCAGAGACAATCTATCGGCTTTTTACAGAGGTGATCAGTAGAGAAAAGCACGAACTTGTGGTAAAAAAGCAAATACTGGCTTCACTCGATCCCAGGGTGCTTTTGGCCCAAGGCTATGCAGTGGTGAAAAAGGCAGGAAAGCGTATTCTGAGCAAAAATCAACTGAAAGTTGGGGATGGTCTGGAGATAATTTTGGGAGATGGAACTGTGCATTCAACGGTGGACAAGGTATAATTGTATAAATGAAAAAGAGTTACCGGGAATTAAAGCAAGAATTAGACGAGGTGATTGACCAGCTCAGTTCGCCGAATATTGATATTGACGAAGCTATAGCGTTGCAGAAAAAAGGCCAAAAACTTATCGATCAGCTAGAGGCTTATCTGAAAGGTCTGGAAAAAGAAGAGAAGTGATATTTCTACTTTTGGGGTTCGTCTGCATTCTCTTCATAGGAATAGTATTGGTCGGAGCTCCTTATGTACCGAGCAAAAGGCTACATATACAGGCAGGGCTCGATCTATTGAACTTAAAAAAGGGCCAAACACTTGTAGAGTTGGGCTCTGGTGATGGACGAGTACTCAGAGAAGCAAGCAAACGTGGGATTAAATCTGTTGGCTACGAGCTAAATCCAATTTTGTATATTATTTCTTGGGTTTTATGTTGGAAGCACAGATCAAATGTGACGATAAAATTAAGAAATTATTGGCTTTCTGATCTCTCCAATGCCGATGGTGTTTTTGTCTTTTTGGCGGGTACGTATATGAATCGGTTGGATCGTAAGATGTTAAAATCAGGCAAGGGAACAAAATTAGTCAGTGTTGGCTTCAAAATCCCTGACAAAAAGCCCCTGAAGACTCGGTCGGCCGTACATCTATACCAATACTGACGTCTGTCTCTTGGAAGAAGTCACAAAAAATGCTAACATTAGCGGTATGAGAATTAGCACCAATCAGTCTGGTCAAATAAACATTTTGTTAATACCATTTATCTTGACGATCGTATTGCTACTTTCAGCGCTTGGCTTCGGTGCATGGGCGTTTATGGAGCGAGACAAATACAAAACTCAGGTAGATCCGCTGATAGAATCAGCAGTCCAGATTGCCGTAGAGCGAGCAAAGACAGACAAAGATAATGAATTTGTCCAGAAAGAGAAAGAGCCATATCGTCAGTATTCCGGACCTGAAGCTTTTGGTAGCTTTAATCTTAGTTATCCAAAAACATGGAGTGTCTACCAAGACGATGGACAGAGTGGAACACGGGTTGCCTTTCAGCCTGGTTTTGTCCCATCTGACCAGGACGTATCGCTTGCAACAGTGGTAGAAGTCACTAACGTCAAATACGACCAAGAAATTACAGCTTATGAGTCTAAGGTGAAAAGTGGGGAAATGAAAGCGACTCCGTACTCCTTGCCAAATGTTCCAAGCGTCAAAGGTCTTCGGTTTGAAGGTGATTTCCCAGCAGGCAAGAAATCTGGGATTGTCATAGTTCTTCCTCTGCGTGACAAGACTATCAAGATCATTAGCGAATCAACAGATTATTACGGTGACTACAACAACGCGGTGTTGGCTAGCTTCAAATTCATCCCGTAAGACCTAAAGGAGAGAAAACCTGAGAAAGGTTTTTCGAAATTAGGTGTATAATTAGTAGGTAATGGGGTTAGATAATTCGCACGAGGAATCTCTGTTGCTCAAATCAATTGCCTTAGATCTTGAGCAGTATCTAGTAAACACCCTTCGCTCTCATGAATTATCGCAAAAAACAGGGGTGATAGACCCAAGGATAGCAGATTTTACTAAAAGAAGTTTGAACCTTGTCGACACCTATTTACTACACAAATCATATGTGCAAGGCCAGCTATCTCTGGCAGTGGAGCCGATGAATTTGGGTGCTGTGCTTGCCCAGGTTGACTATGAGATCAAACAGCTCGCTATCGTTCCGCAAACCAACGTGATATTGGACAAAAAACAATCTCTTGTTTCGTCTGACTTTAGGATAGTTAAAGAAATCATTAAAAATCTTGCGATGTTCTTGGCTTCGTTTGAAGATAATCAATCATCAGACAGAAAAATTACTATGCAGTCGTACAACGATGGAGAAGATGTTAAAGTTGGGGTATTTTCAGAAGTTTCATTGTCTGCAGAGAATTTCTCAGCAGATAACTTGATCAAAGCCAAAGCAACGATGCCTCTCAGCGTGCAGTCTAGCTCTGCCGTTCCAGAATATTATTTGGCTACACTACTGAGCCAGCTCATTGGCAAGAAATTACAATTGACCAAGAGAAAGAATCTATATGGATTTTCTCTAAGTTTAGACCACAACCAGCAACTACGACTTATATGAATATACTTTTGATAGAACCAGACCGCGATCTTGGGCTTACTGTTTCTAAATGGCTAGATTCAGAAGGGTGGCAAACACAGGTCGTTCATAACTCTCAGGATGCACTTGATCAGCTAGATAAAAATACTTATGACCATATAATCTTGGAGCTGGTCATGCCCGGCTCTAACGGTGTAGAATTCTTGCAGGAAGTACGTTCATACCCTGATTGGCATGATATTCCATGTATTGTTTACACGCGGGCAAATTTAGGTGATCTTGAGTTGCCTGATTCAGTCATGGATGACCTAAATATTCACAAAGTCCTACACAAATCAAAAGATACGCTTGCAGATCTCAGTTCAGAAATAAAGGCGCTCGACAAATGAAATATCTAGAGGATCAAGTTCTAATATTGTCGCGTATCAACTACGGAGAAAATGATCGTATTCTGACAGCTCTTGGTCCAAAGTTGGGCAAGATCAAAGTCATGGCAAAAGGAATTCGCAAATCCACTAGCAA
Source organism: Patescibacteria group bacterium (assembly GCA_038064875.1). Lineage (GTDB taxonomy): Bacteria > Patescibacteriota > Saccharimonadia > Saccharimonadales > 2-12-FULL-41-12 > 2-12-FULL-41-12. The sequence goes on from JBBTSC010000001.1 coordinate 55,362, forward strand.
ATTGGCTGGAAATGTAGAGCTGTTGTCACTTGCCAAGCTCAATCTCGTGCAATCCCGCGAGGGAGGCATGGTTAGGCTGACAGGTGCTAAGACAGTAGAGCATTATCCAGAGATCGTGAAGGATGCAGACGGCATGATGATGGTGTATGAGTGGCTAAAAACTGTAGATAAGATTTCTCCAGACGGCGAAGGGCAGGAGTATTTTGAGCTACTTCACACCAGCCTCAATGCTTTGAACGAACAAAAAATTAGTGCAGAAAATATACATATTTGGTTATATATTCAGCTGATAAATGCCAGCGGATACACGCTAAATTGGGATAATTTACCTGACTTGCGTGGAGCTTTCTCAGCTCCAGACTTATCTGAGTCGCCCAAAACAGATATTTCTTCACTCAGTGTACCTACGGGTACCCCTCAATCTGATAATATCGGTTTTGAATCAACTCAGAATAACTCTGGAAACCAAGAAATTCCACACACGGCAGGTACTGATTTAACAGATGGAGTGTTAGATTTTGACTTTGCCAGTCACCAATTCGTACCATCAGCCAGTGGTATTTATAGTCAGGCTATGGTCAAGCTGATCAAGTTCCATGGAGAGGCAGAAATGCCAAAACAAGTTGTCTGTGACCAGGCTCTCCAGATAGCCTCTGGCAAACTTCTTTCAGAAATTATTAAAAGGATTGTATAATTAGAGTCAATGAGTAAATCAAAAGTGAAAATGGAAGATATAGTTAGTTTGTGTAAACGCCGTGGTTTTATATACCAAGGCAGTGAAGTTTATGGTGGCCTATCTGGTACTTGGGATTACGGCCCTTTGGGAGTAGCTCTAAAGCGGAATATCATTAACTTCTGGTGGAAGACGTTTGTTGAGGATAGAGACGACATGTACGGCGTCGATGCAGCGATTTTGATGAACCAAAAAGTCTGGCAAGCCAGTGGTCACGTAGATACTTTTACAGATCCTCTTGTTGAGTGTAATGAATGCGGTGCTAAGCACAGGGTTGATCAACTGGGTATAGACGAGGAAATTTTTTCTAAAACCCTAAATGCATACAATAATAAACTCAAAATTTTAATAAAGGATTTTACTCATAAAATCAGAGAAGAAAAAGAAAAAAACCGTAAATTTCTGAATTTAGACACTTCCTTACTTGAACAAGGTATATTGGACAAAAATGCTATAAATATTATCAAAGAATTTTCAGAGAATATTCCTGAAGACACTGCCTCCTATATTAATCTCGAAAGACTTTCTATAAGAATACGGGAAATGCGACTGGAATTAATAAAAGCTAAGAGTTTGGAAGGTCCTATTGTAAAAGAATTTCTACAGCTAACTAACATAACCTGTCCTACTTGTAAGAGCAATAACTGGTTAACCCCTAGAAAATTCAATATGATGTTCAAGACCAATGTTGGTCCTGTAGCGGATGAGAATTCTGTCAGCTATCTAAGGCCTGAGACTGCACAGGGGATATTTACGAATTATAAGAACGTGGTGGATAGCTTTTATCCAGATGTGCCGTTTGGTATTGGGCAGATTGGCAAGGCTTTTAGAAACGAAATCAGCCCACGTGACTTTGTGTTCCGTAGTCGTGAGTTTGAGCAGATGGAAATAGAATATTTCATCCATCCAGATAGTTGGGAGAAGATGTTTGACGGCTGGGTAAAGGGAATTAGAATGTTCCTCAAAGAACTTGGTTTGCCAGAAGATTCAGTACACGAGCTAGAGGTAGAAGAGGCAGATCGTGCACATTATAGTAAGCGTACTATCGACTTTGAGTTTGATTTCCCACACAAGCGTGATGAATTACTCGGCCTAGCTTACAGAACAGACTTCGATCTAGGAAACATCCAGCGAGTTAGTGGTAAAAACATGGAATATCGGCCAAAAGACGGTTCAGAACCGTTTGTTCCTCATGTAATAGAGCCGAGCTTTGGTGTAGAGCGTATGATAGTTGCTGTTCTGACCAGTGCATATACAGAGGACGAGATCAACGGAGAGAAAAGAACTTATTTGAAGTTACCAGCACATCTCGCTCCTGTTAAAGTAGCAGTATCTCCACTACTAAAGAACAAGCCAGAATTAGTTGCTAAAGCTCAAGAAGTCTATAAAATGCTTAAAAAAGAATACGGCAACGTAATGTATGACGACAACGGCAACATCGGCAAAAGATACCGACGCCAAGACGAAATCGGTACCCCATACTGCATAACAATAGACTTCGACACCCTAGAAGATAACACAGTGACTATTAGAGACAGAGACACAGCCGAACAAAAAAGAATAAGTGCAATTAAGATAAAAGGAACAATTAGCTAGAATGTCAACTATGGATGTTATCTCGAAAGTTCGTGCTAGTTTACCAATAGTACTAGTTGCAGATGCTGATAACAATATCGTATCAAAGGGTAGCGGTTTTGTATTTCAGAATCAAGAACTTGTGGTTACTTGTGCTCATGTTGTTGCAAATAAGCCTAATTCAAGTGTTTATCTACAATTTGAAGATAATGATCAATTCGTATCTGCTAGTGTTGCTTTAATTGATCAGGACCATGATATAGCACTTCTCCGTTTTAAGCCCGATAAAAACAGGCAACCACTAATAAGCTCAGAGAAATCTGTACAAGAAGGTATGTCAGTATTATTCTCCGGATATCCGTTATCTTTGATGAGCCTTACTACTCATCAAGGGATAGTCTCTTCAATAATCAAAGATCCCACAGGTATGACACGTTATTTGATTGACGGCACTGTTAACCCCGGCAATAGTGGTGGTCCCTTGCTGGACGTTGATGGTAAAGTTCTAGGAGTTATTGACGCAACGAGAAGAGAGAACAATGACATTATAAGCAAACTTAAATTTATGAATACTGGAGCAATATCTCTGCATGGTTTAGATTTAGTTGAATTATATAATGCTTTAGCTAATAATCTACAGCTTGGTGTAGGCTACGCCGTTCCTGCAGGATATATACCAAGCTATCCTGAACCTAAAGCTAATACTAAAACAAAAAAGGAAAGAAAAAAGAAGTGAATATCAAATATATACATCAGGCCAATGGTTTCTATTTTGGATTTATTTCAAACGAGTCTTTATTTAGTCGTGATGGAGCTTATCTAGGTTGGGTTGAAAATGATAGTAGTGTTTGGGATAAACACGGTAGATACAGAGGTCATATAATTACCATTAATAATGCTAATTATATTTTCCGTCCAAGATTCACCGTATCTCCTATACCTAAAGTGCCAAAAGTAGAACCTGTTAGACCAGTTTTACCTCAACCTGCTATGAATCTTATGCCTATAATCATACCTCTATCTCATGAAGAAGCTTTTAAGAATCCAAATATAAGCTAAGGATTATTATTTGTATGAATATAGTTGATTTATCTGTTGTTTTGAATGAGGAGACTCCGGTTTATCCTGGAGATCCTGCTACAAAGATAGAACCTGCTGGGATTTTTGGCAAAGATGGCTACAATGACCATTATGTATCTGTTGGTACGCATGTGGGGACTCATATTGATGCACCTTTGCATATGATTGACGGTGGCAAAACTATTGATCAATTTCCTCTAGATAAATTTATTGGCAGAGGAGTATATGTCAAATTAGAGAATAAAACATTTGATCTAGAAAAGCTTAAAAACATGGATATCAGAGAAGGCGATACTGTGTTATTTCACACCGGTATGAGCGACTTTTATGGTCAGAGTGAATATTTTGATCAATCACCAGAAATAACAGAGGATATAGCCCAATATTTGGTAGAGAAAAAGATAAGTATGGTCGGCATGGACATGTGTAGCCCAGACAAGCCACCTTTTAACACCCACAAAATCTTCCTTGGTGCGGATGTGTTAATCATAGAAAATCTAACCAATCTATCAGAACTAGAAAACAAAGAATTCACAGTCCACGCGCTCCCGCTAAAACTACAAATAGATGCCTCACCGAGTAGAGTAACTGCTATAATTGAAGAATAATGAAGAAAAAGATACTTATTACGGATTCGTTTTTTGTCCCCGAAGGGCACAAAGAGCGTTTGCGTAACGCTGGGTATGAAGTTGTGCATCTGGACAAAGTTAAAGCCAGTGAAGCAGAGATAATAAAAGCACTCGAAGGGGTTTCAGTCTATATTATCGGAGGTATAGAAGAGGTAAATGACAAGGTTATTGAGTCTACAGATATGCTAGAGACAATCATTTTTACAGGTGTTGATTACCAAAAGTTTGTGCCCGGATCTGTCAAAGCTATAGAAAAAGGTATAAAAATACTTAATGCACCAGGTGCTAACGCTGTTGGAGTGGCTGAGTTTGCTGTTGGGGTAGCGCTACTCATGCAACGAAATTTGGTAAGTATAAGCAGGCTAGGCGATAAAAAGAACTTCACAACAGGCTCATTACAGGACTCTGTAATAGGGCTAATAGGTGCTGGAAATATTGGTCAGACGATTTTAGATATTGTCACTCCGATCCAGCCCAAAGAAGTTATTTATTATAATCGTTCTGAAAAGGACGTAAAAGCAAGGCGTGTTGAGCTAGATGAGCTACTAGAAAAATCAGATATTATTTTCCTAACTCTGCCTATGAGCGCAGGTGAAATTTTGGATAAGGAGAATATTGCAAAGTTGAAAAAGGGCAGTCTATTGGTTAGTGTTTCTCCCTATAATTTAATCGATTTTGATGCACTTTTGCCGCGTCTTAAAGCTGGTGAAGTCCGTTGTGGTGTGGATTGGCCATCACCATCACCAGAATTTGATGAGCTTTCTATTGATGTTTGGTACAGCGTGAACTCTCATAGTGCATACAACACCAAGCAAGCAATTAATAAAGTTAGTGACAGTGTTACAGAAACGGCAATAGGGCTACTAAAATAGCTATGAGCGACATTCCAGAGGATGCTTTGGTGGAGAGTTGGGAGAGTGTGCATACTCATTCTGTGAAGTTAGCGAAGTTGATCAGAGAACATTGTGCCGAGACTGGTGAGAAGTTTGATGGAATTATTGTGATTCCCAGAGGTGGATATTACCCAGCAAACATCGTTGCACGAGAGCTAGGGTTCGAAGCTGTTAGACTGCTAAACGCATCAGTAGGATCATATAAAGAGAATGAAACTACTCGCCAATCAGAATTCGAGCTAGGGCAAATGCCAAGCAAAGTAGATGTGCAGTCTAAAAACTTGCTCATCATCGACGAAGTCTGCGATACAGGAAACACACTAGAATTTTTAACAAAATGGCTTAAAGATCAGGGTGCAGGACAGGTGCGGAGCGGAGTGTTGCACTACAAACCACAGCAAAGCCAAACAGGCTACCAACCAGACTGGTACGTAGTACAAACAGACAAATGGATAGTTTACCCCTGGGAATCCCACGAAAAAGCAGATTAATAACTGAACTGCTATAATTAGGTTATAGGAGGGGATATGGATTTAGTAACAAAATATGCGGTTGTAGCAATAGCTTTTGCTGGAGTGGATTTCATCTGGCTGGGATTTGTGGCAAATAAGTTTTATCGGTCTCAGATAGGGTCACTACTCCTTGAAAAGCCTAATTTGACGGCAGCAATAGCGTTTTATGCAATATTCTTAGCAGGGCTGATATTGTTTGTGATAAACCCTGCTCTGAAAGCAGATGATTGGAAGGTGGCACTGGGGCTAGGGTCTGCATTTGGGCTGGTCACATATGCTACTTATGATCTAACAAACCTAGCCACTCTAAAAGGCTACACAACTACCATGACTATTGTAGATATACTCTGGGGGGTTGTACTGACATCAGCTGTATCGGTGATATCATTCTTTGTTCTGAGTAAGGTGCTGTAGTGGATTTCTGGCAAACAGCAGGACTCAGTGGGTTAGCAGGATTCGCATTTTTAAACTTAGTATTTCTATATGCATTTGGCAAAAAACGCTATGATGTAATTGATTCTGCGTGGGGCATGACATTTATAGTAATCTGCCTGACTAGCTATAATCTATCAGAAAATACAGATGTTGGGCTCTTGGCTTTAGTCATGGTTATAGTATGGGGTGTTAGACTTTCTAGTCATATTTTTTCTCGATTTGTGCGGTCCAAGACGGAAGATCCGCGGTACGTAGAACTACGCAAAAACTGGAAAGGAAGCGTAGCGGTAAACACATATTTTAGGATATTTCTTGCGCAAGCAGTACTGGCTTTTCTGATATGCATACCGGTAATTGTTCTGAATGTTTACGCAAAGACTGATTGGAGCTGGCTGATAATGGCAGGAATCGTAGTCTGGGTAGTCGGATATATGATAGAAAAAACCGCTGACAATCAGCTGCGAAAATTTGTAAGCCAGGACAAAAACAGAGGCAAAATCATGCAATCAGGACTATGGAAATATTCACGTCACCCGAATTATTTCGGTGAAATAACTCTGTGGTGGGGAATGCTCCTGATATCTTTGGGAGCAACCAGTGTCTGGTGGGCAATTATTGGTCCGCTGACGATAACGTATTTGATTATATTTGTATCTGGATTACCGCCAAATGAGAAGAGATTTGAAGGCAAACCTGGCTGGAAAGAATACAAGTCAAAAACCAGCGTATTGATACCACTGCCACAAAAGGCTAAATAATGGCAAAGGTATTTGTAGAGGACAATCTTCAAAAATATGAATACGAGACAGTAGAGCTTGCTGGCAAAAACTTCGACCCTATATTTGCACCAGATTTGACGCCAAAACAGATGTTAGAGCTAGGCATATTCAACGGAAATTATTTTGAAGGATATACAGATGAATTTCCAAAAGATTGGTTCAAAAACGCCAAAGATACAAATTATTTCAAAGTAAATGCCAGCCAATCACGCCAAGAGTGGCAGAGAAAGGGTTGGATCTACGAGGAAGATCCTAGAGGGTGGTTCCAGTGGTACTGCAGATATTATATGGGGCGGAGAATCCGAGAAGAAGATGCTCGTCAGATAAAACGTTGGAAAAACATCAGACGTCATGTCTCGCAAATCCAGAAATACTGTGCGCCAGGCGATTTAACTTGTCGACCACGTCAACGCCAAGCAGTCCTGCACTGGGCCTACGACAGCACAATGCTATAATTGAGCTATGAAAATAGAAGCCAAAAATGTGGAAGATTATCTGAGCAAGGCAGGGCAATATGAATCCGAACTACGAGAAGTCGATGCTGTGATCAGACAAAATGCGCCTAATTTAAAACCTGTACTGACTACCGGCATGGCATCTACAATGATTGGCTATGGCAACATGCCATATAAGCCGAAAAGTGCTAAAGTTGCCAGTGAGTGGCCACTAGTACTTCTAGCCGCGCAAAAAAACTACATGGCGCTATATCTATGTGCGACAAATGATGGTCAATATGTTGCAGAAAAATACGAGTCACAACTGGGCAAAGTATCAGTGGGCAAAAGTTGTGTACGATTCAAAAAATTAGAAGACTTAAATTTAGATACGGTAAAAATTATATTAAAAGACTTGAACACAAGATTTCTCAGAGGAGAAAAAGCCTTTAACTAGAGTTGCTACCCAGAGCTTTAGCCCAGTAGTCTTTGGTAGCGGGGAGGCCCCATTTGGCTATTCCGCCAACAGCAATACCAGCGCCAGCTACTTTTGCTATTTGTCCTAATTTTGGCTGATTATTTTTTTCCAGGTGGGATCCAATAACTTGCAGGCCAGTCCCTAAACAACTGGCAAAAACACTGTATTTTCCGTTTTTGCTGACTTCTATATCTGGGTTTTCATTAAATTTTTTGTCATAGATAACAGCGCCTGCGTTGCTGGCGTTATAGAGTCCAACAACTGCTAAAAGGCCTGGAGAAGCAAGATCTAGTTTGTAGATATTATAAAGTCCAAAAGCAATCTTTACCTTGTCACCTCCTGCGTCTACCTGTGCGCCGAGCGCTGATGCGGTGCCAGTCGCCCTGGCGACAGTACCGTCAACAACATCAGCGAGGAATGATCCGGCAACCATGCCGATTCCTTTGGTGGTATCAAGTTGTGGCATGTATCTCATGGCGACGCCAAAAGCCACTGCATCAATTAGGTTCGCTGGAGTAACAATGTCATGTGTCGCCACTGCTACTTTTTGGAAGATGTTTGGGTCTTGTTCTGGAATTCGCATTGTTTATTTAGCTCCTCTGTATTTAAGCGCAACGCTACCGGCAACAAGTCCACCGGCTGCTAGAACTACCAATGATTTTGCCTTTTTCTTGCCATCTTCTTTAAATTTAGGGTCATCATTTGCTCCTATACAGTTACTAGATGATTCTCCCATGCAAAAGACCATGGCTCGTTCAAAAGCAGTTATTAGATTACCTGAAGCGATGGTGGCGCTAGTCACATCAGAGATATCTTGATTTTTGCTCATAAAAAAGCCAATTCCGGCTTCTATCCCTCTGATAACTCTAGTACCGTTGCCGTTCTCTGGGACTACGTAGCCCCGGGATTCAGCTAGTGCTCTAAATAGAGCAGTCAAGCAGACCGTACCCGCGCCGATAGCGTAGTTGTCGGCAGCTACATCATTACCATTTTGGCGTTCTGTTATTGAGGCTGAGATCAATGAAAATACTTCTTGGATCTTGTCAGCCCAAAGGTCTTTGAGCATGCCTTCTTGAGTAGTCTCTACGCCATTTTTTTCTGCCTGGTGTCTAGCAAGAGCACCGTCTAAAGCGTCCATCAGACTCCCCATTGAATATAGGAGGGTAGGGCCCATGACTTTATCTGGTTTTCGCATGAGCATGCATCCTGCTGTTATAACCATACCGGCTCCCAGCATAGTAATATGATCTGGTGTCAGCCCTGGGACTTTTTCATCAAGTTGTTCAACAATTTTTTGGATAGGGTTGCCGAACACTTCTCTAAATTTACTGTTGCGAGCAGATTCTGTCTTTTCTTTTGGCTTGTCGTCTTTTAAATACTCTGTTAGGTAGTCAATACCACTCAGAATATTTAGGGCTGTGCCATATGAAGCTGGTCGACGAATATTATCAGGATTGTCTGCAAGAGGAGAATGAGCCAAAACTAAGGCTGTCATTTCGGCTGTGGTTTTGTATTTACCAAGTTTGCCCGCTGAGACGTCTATCCCTTTTTTGTCTGCGTAATACCGAGATGATTCTACGACTAAATCTCGTACAAATTTGACACCGATGTGAGTAGGAGATAATTCGCCATTTTTGGTCAATGCGCCTTCTTGGCCATAGACAAAAGCTTTATCTGTAAATTGGTCGAATCGAGCGCTAAATTTAGAGAAAGGAGCTTTCCTGCCATAGTGGCCATCACGTTCATCAGTGGCTTCTGCAAGTAATGCCAGTCCAGCTACAGGCCATCTGCGCTCCCCAGGCTCTTTTAATAGCAAATGAGCCGTCAAGAAAGGCGTAGACACCAATCTAGCAAGAGTAAGGCTATCGGCCATATTTCTCTCAAATGATCTTTCTGGAAACGAATCTAATATCTCACGTGGTTTCATAACACTCCATAACTTACCGCCACCGTAAATAATTTAAAGTATTATACCATAAATTATCTAAATAGTTTAATATCCTTGACAAATATGGTAAAATATTAGTATGTCAAACAATGGCTACATTAAAACAAATATTGAAGTAATAAAACAAATAAACCCCGATGATCTATCAGAGTTAGTGCCTGATATATATGGTAAAGAATCCGGCGGTTCGCGAGTTTTCAAGCCACTGGGAAGTGTCAGTGTAGGTGGTTCAAAGTTACACCTTGGCGTAAAAGTAGGAGAGTCTGATTTTGAGAGAGCGATGATTCCGCTGATATTTACACATGAGTTTGCAGACACCGCAGTTATCGCTGATAGGGCGCCTGAGATAGCACATAAATTGCCTAGATTCATGGGATTGATAGAATTTGACGGAAATCATGCCCCGGCAATGTTAGTAGAAGACATGAATCCGGGTAGAGCAAAAGTCAGACAGGTAAGCGCCAGTGACCGCACTAGAGCTTCTCTTGAGGCAATGTTGCCAGTAGGAAGTGAACTTGATCAGACAGTGCTCAATGCTGGCATGGCATTTGATATTGCTGGCCAAGAAAGAATATTAGACTTACATCCGTCACCGTTCTTACGGCCTGGAGGAGACAGGGAATTATTCAAAAGGTACAATGCGCTAGCAGATCATTACACTCAAGATCTTGTGATAAGAGTTGCTCATGATAGCCCGCTGGCTGAACAGCTCAGAACAGATGTCGCGCAGCCTGTTTAAATAAGAGCTGTTGAGGTTAATCAACCGCTAATAAAGAATTTGAATGGTAGATTGCCGTGCGCGTTCAAAATAGCCAAGAATAGAATAAAATCAATGCTCAGATGTGTAACAATCACAAGCCCGAGTGATTTGTATTTCATGAACATGTAGCCCTGTATGAGTGCAAAAGGGTAAATTATCAGTGGTGCCCAGCCAGTAAACCCTAATTCGTATAGAAATATTGTGAAAAACAGAGCCTGGCAGATATTGGCAATCCAGAATTTTGCATGACGTCTAAAGATAGTCAAAATTGTGTTAATAAAAAACAATTCATCCCAAAGTCCTAGTGCGTTTGTCCCAATAAATAATAAAATAGTCTCCCCAGCTGTTTTGGTATTTGGCCAGTTCTGATAACTTCCGGTGCTAGAGAAATAAATAGGGAATATGAAATACGAAAGAGCTACGCCAAATAGGACGAAAGCGATTTTTTCTCTATTAATCAGTGACTGAAAGTTATACTTAAATACTATTTGTCGGCCAGGCTTATTCCTTAAATAAAAGTACGGTGCAAGTAGAGCCAGGCTAAGACCCCCAGCCATAATAAGCATATGAGATGGAGAAATATCAGTATTTATCGGAGTTATAGCTACGAGAGCAAGAGCAGATACGATAACTGATAAATCTTGGGCTTTGGTTTTGGCTAACTTAATCACCCTATAATTGTATACGTACATTGAAAATTATTGCATTTTATGTTAATATATGTAGATTGAGTGGGAATTTTACTCAACAAGTATACCGTTGGAAGTAGTATCCGTATAAATCGAAGTACAACCAAAGGATGAACATTGACATTCAGACCAGTAGTTAATCGAATACCTCTGGCGTTGGTGATGCTGACCCTCGCGATCGGATCAATGATGGCTTTTGCTGTCAAGGATGCGGTGGCTTGGACTACGGTCAGCGTCAACGCGACGTGTGACAAATACGTCGGAACCATGAACCAGATGAGCGTTGGCTTTAACCAATACAGCGTTGTTTTCAACCTGTCTGGTTTCAGCTACGCCGTCCAGATCCCGAACAATCCGCCGTCTTCGCACAACGCGATCACGGAAGATCTGACCGGGAAAACTCAAGTCGGTCCCTCGGACTATGGCAACAAGAACGCCTGGTTCAAGAACGGCATGGGGCCAGTCATCCTGACTATCCCTGCCGACGGGAAGAAGAGAGTCTGGAAGTTTGGTTACGAGTACAAGACGCCGATTCTGATCGTTCTCGATCCGAACACGCCGGCTTGCACTCCGCCACCGCCTCCGACTCCTCCGACCGGCCCGACGCCTCCTGTCACGCCACCACTGATTGTGACCGCGCCAGGATTCCCTGTTGTACCGAAGCCAACCGTCACCGGAAGGTGTACCCGCGCCGGCTACAACTCGGAAATAAGTGTCACTCCAGCTGTCAACGCAAAGAGCGTCACTTATATCTACGGCAACGGCAAGAGAAAGACGATCAACAAGGCACCGTTCGTGCTCAAACTCCGCCACAGGCGCAAGCCCGTCGGCGTAGTACCGGTCGTCACCATGAACAACGACAAGGTTGTCGTTCTCAAGACGATCAGAACCAATGTCTGTCGCAAGACGACGAAGAGAACGCCGAACCCGCCATACACGGGCTGAGAAGCAAGCCAACCGGGCTTGGACATGAGATTATGAGCAAGGATGCTCTCCCTCATGTCGTTTGCTAACCCTAGCAACCAACTCGCCCTCCAACTACTTTCTGATAAAATTCCCACCAATAATCCTTTACTACTTTGTTCAATACATATGGACATAAGTGTTATGATTGAGTAGTAAAAGGGGGTAAGCGTTATGTTAAATCAAGGCAAGGTATTCGCAACACTAGCAGTGAGCGATATTAATAAAGCAAAAGAATTTTATAGCACTACATTGGGGCTATCTCAAGTAGATGAAAACCCAGGTGGTGTGACATATGAAAGTGGCGGGGGAAGGCTTTTTGTCTACCAATCTCCTACAGCGGGCACAAACCAAGCTACCTGCGCTAGCTGGCAAGTTGATGATATACGCTCAGCCGTTGATGATCTTAAAGGCAAGGGGATTAGCTTTGAACATTACGAAGTGCCGGGAGCAACAATGGACGGTGATATCCATGTTATGGGTGATATGAAAGCGTCTTGGTTCAAAGATCCTGACGGCAATATTTTAAATGTTGCACAAGCTTAATTTTAATAGACAAAGGTAAAATAAATGATTCCAGAATGGTTCTTGTTGGCTCTTTTACCACCACTTATCTGGGCTAGTAATTATCACATTGATAAAATTGCTATTACTAAATTTGGGAAGGGTGTTCCAAATGTTCAGCTAGCGATCATCAGTGGTCTCGGTGGTTTGTTAGTTATTGCCTCGTTACTATTTTTGGACCCATCTAGGGTGACAACTAGCTGGAGTTTTCACGAAATTAGTTTCACTTTTGCTGGTGGTATTTTTTATTTGCTGGGCTCATATATGTATTATCTTGGTTTAAGCAAAGAAGAAGTTACAAGAGTTGCTCCGCTTTATGCTTTTTCGCCTATATTCGGTATCTTGCTAGGTACTACCCTGTTGGGTGAGCATATAAATGCCTTAAATATATTAGGAATTTTGATTGTTGTAGCTGGCGGTATTTTAGTTGATAGCAGAGTAGTAAAACATATCTTTAAGGTAAATTGGACTGTGTTGATTGCGATAGCAGTGTCTTGCGTGGGGTTTTCTTTATCGAGCGTCGGCTTTAAGCAGTCAAGCAATTATCTAGATTTTGGAGATAATTTGATGTGGTTTTTTGTAGGTTCTGTTGCAACAAGCATTGTGTTGATTTTGATGCCCAAACATAGACAAGATTTTTTGAATCTTTTTAAAAACCATACTAAACGTAAGCTGACTTTAGTGATGATTATTAGCAATATAGTAGGAAATATAGGCAGATCAATACATAACTATGCAGTTTTGTTGGTGCCGATTGCTTTTGTTCAGACAGTAGAAGCTTTTGAGTCGGCTTTTGTGTTAGTGATTGCTGTGCTGTTGGGAAAGTTTTTTGTGGGATTAGAGCCAGAAGACTTGTCGCGAAGAGTTTTGGCTCAAAAACTAGCTTCGATAGCAGTTATTATTACTGGTTCATTACTGTTGATGTTTTAAAAATAGAACAAAAAGTGTATGCAATATTAAGCGTTTGTGCTTTAATGTGTTTTAGGTTAGTTTGTCATTATGATCGAGATAGCAGATACAATTCACTTGCCTTACCCTAGACCGCACGTCTTTGAAGCTGGGAGACTCTTAAAACTATTTGGTTCAGGCAACGGCTTCTGTTTTGAATCCACAAAAAGAAAAATTTCAATGGGTGTTTTATTGGGAGTATCTGTCGAAGGGTTTTCTAAAGTAGGTGATATTAAAGGCAAAGTTGAAGAGTTTATCCCTAATGAACTAGTAAGAATAGTTGGTGGCTCTAGATTTGTTGATCTTAGTATGGCCATTAGCTTGGAAGATTACAGAGGGGGGACTAATGCAAGTTATGATTTTACACTTGGAGGGAGCAACCAGCTCGGTAAGGTAATTATAGGGGGGTTGCACGAGCCTCTTTTGGAGAAGATAACAGGATCTATCTCTGGTTACCAGGAAAATTTAGCTATACATTTGCAGGAAAGAGCACAAGAAGTTGCCTAAATACAGGTGCTTGGGCTTTGAAAACGTTAGATCCATGAGATAATGGATATATGAAATTAGACCAAGGGATTTTACAGATCGAAGGAGACCCTACACCCTACGCTATTGTAGAGCCAAATGATGATAAAGAATGGTGTGTCTTGTGGCTCCAGGGTTGGACTAGTGCGATTGAAAAGCACTTTCCTCGGTTGCAAGAAATGTCGGAAACCACCGGAATTAGTTTTGGTATGATCAACTATGCAGGACATGGTGATCATCCAGTGAGCTTGGATGATAGTAGCCGTTCTCAGCAATTTAATGAAGTTCTATTCATCTATGACAAATTAAAATCTATGGGATACAAAAAGATTATTGTGGTAGGGACGAGCTTTGGCGGGTATATGGCTGCGCATCTGTCTGCAAAGAGGGAACTTGCAAGTGTAGTGCTGAGGGTTCCTGCAATTTACCAAGATGAAGAATGGGAATTTCCATACGCAAAAACAGAACGGGCTCAGGGCCCGGAGGCCGCCAGAAAATTTAGAGAGAATATTAGTGCAGATAGTAGTTCCGATGTGCTGTCAGCGATCAAAAATTTTAAGAATACGGTTTATGTGGTTGAGCATGAGAAAGATTCGATAGTTCCTAAAAACGTAGTGAAGGCGTATTTTGACGTGGCAAAACGGGGGAATTATTTAGTTGTGCCTGGGTTAGACCATAGCCCAGAGATGATGGATGAGCCAGAAAAATACCAAGATTATATACAGCAAATGATAATTGATATTATTGAGCTTATACGCAAGGAAAATAGGTTTTAATCATGGTTGAAAAATTGATAAGAGAATATTTAGCAGAAAAGAGAATGATGCAAATCGCATCTGTTAATAGTGATCAGCCATGGATATGTACTGTTTATTTTGTTGCAGATGAGAATCAAAATTTGTATTGGCTCAGTTTGCCTAAGCGACGACATAGCCAAGAGATTAAAAAGAATAATAAGGTGGCTATAGCGGTCCCAGTGAAGTTCGACAAGCCGGTTATTGGCATACAGACAGAGGGTGTTGCTGAGGTAGTAGCTGATAGTGAAGTTGTCAAAGTAGTTATGGAGAAGTACGTTGAAAAATATGGTCAGGGCAAAGATTTTTATGATAATTTTGTAGCCGGCAAAATGGAGCATTCACTCTATAAATTTACTCCCAAAAGATTTGCGTTATTTGATGAAGTCCATTTTTCTACCGGCGACCCCCAGGAGTGGCTTAAATAAAAATGATCAGCGAAAATTTTATATATGTTGGTGCAGTCCTGACCTTAATAGGGAGTTTAGACTATGTTATTAATACCTTAAAAGGCAAGACAAAGCCTAACAGAGTAACGTGGTTCTTATGGGCTTTGGCACCGTTGATTGCATTTGGCGTTCAACTTGATGAGGGGGTTGGTCTAGTAGCGCTGATGACTTTCATGGTTGGCTTTGGCCCGTTGATGGTATTTATCGCATCTTTTGTTAACAAAAAATCATATTGGAAAATAACAAAGTTTGATCTTATTTGTGGGCTTTTGTCATGTCTCGGTTTACTGCTTTGGCTGATCCTGCAAGAAGGGAATGTAGCAATAGCTATGACTATTCTCGCAGATGGTTTGGCTGCATTGCCAACAGTGTTAAAATCATACAGAGAGCCTCGAACTGAGAGCTATCTTGCATTTCTCCTTTCTTCTATAAATGCGATCATAACTTTGTTGGCGGTAAAGATGTGGGACTTCACACATGTAGGATTTCCAATTTATATATTGACCGTTTGTACGTTACTTTTTGTACTGATTCGTTTCGAGCTCGGACCAAAACTTAGTAAATATAGATCTATATGATTGCAGAGGATTTCGAAGTAGCTCTAGCTAAATATGGTAGTGATAGTGACGCAGTATTCTTGCAAAGATTTTTCAAGACCGGTCCGGGAGAGTATGGGGAAGGTGATCTTTTCATAGGGGCAAAAGTACCTGACACTCGAAAAGTATGCAGAGAATTCAAAAATCTACCTCTGGTAGAAATACAAAAGTTGCTGAATAGCCCATTTCACGAGCATAGGTTAGGTGCGGTAATACTTTTGGTGAATCAATTTAAAAGCAATCAAAAAGAAATTTATGATTTTTATCTTAAAAACGTTTATGCTGGACTCGTTAATAATTGGGACATCGTAGACAGCTCGGCACACCAAATAGTCGGTGGGTATTTGATAGACAGACAGAGAGATATTATCTATGAGCTAGCACAAAGTGAGAAGCTGTGGGAGAAGAGAGTGGCTATAATAGCGACGTTTCATTTTATAAAGAATGGGGATAGCTCGACAACAATAGATATCGCAGAGATGCTACTGCACGACAAGCATGATCTAATCCACAAAGCTGTCGGTTGGATGTTGCGTGAAGTTGGCAAGCGAGTAGACGAAGCGATCTTGATAGATTTTCTTGATAAGTATGCCAACCAGATGCCTAGAACTATGCTTAGATATTCGATAGAAAAACTTCCAGAACAAAAGCGACAATATTATCTTAAGATGACTTAGATCTATTTTGAAGCGAGTTGATCGAGGAGGGCCATACGCACAAAGAGTCCGTTGCCTGCTTGGTCAAAATACCTAACTCTAGAGTCACTATCTACGTCTGTTGATATCTCATCAACTCGAGGCAGGGGATGCATGATGATTGCATCTTTTTTCATAAATTTGAGGGTGTCTTTGCTAATGATAAATCCGCCAGCAAGACCTTTTTCATGTTCTTCTAGTCGCTCCTTTTGTAGTCGCGTCCAATAGATAACATCAGAATCAGCTACGCCTTGTTCTATATCTGTAATTTCCTCATATGTTGTGTTATTTTCTTTCAGAAAATCTTTAATATCTTGGTCAACAGCAAGTGACTTGGTCGAAACAAATTTAATATGATTGTTGTCGAATTTTGCCATAATTTTAGCTAAAGATCGGGCGGTGCGACCGTGCTTGAGGTCTCCACCAATAGTGATCGTCAGATTATCAAGGCGCTTGAAATTGAAGAATATTGTATATGTATCTAGTAGCGATTGGGTTGGGTGCTCACCTTTGCCGTCGCCAGCATTTATAATAGGTGTTTTAGCAACTTTGGCTGCCCGGCCAACAATACCAGTCTCTGGATGTCGAATAATTATTGCGCTGAATTTGTATTCATCAAGAACGCGGATTGTATCCTCTATAGTCTCGCCTTTACTGGCAGAAGAGAACTCTCCAGCACTCTCTGTGCTCACAACTCCGAATCCTAACTTGTAGCCAGCTGTCTCAAAGCTGAGTCGAGTACGAGTAGAAGGCTCATAGAATAGGGTGCAGATCTGTTTGTCACGGTGCTTTTTTGCAAGTTCGAGCATTCCGCCTTTTGAATAGAAAGTGTCCTCAATCTTTTTTGTTCGCTCAAAAAGATCAAACAAATCCTTTGGCGTAAATTGATCTATGGACACCACATGCATGTGTAAAATTATACCATAGTGGTTAGGAAATAATTTGCTATTTGCTGTCAAAAAATATATTATATCCACTAGTGTTAAACAAACAAAAATGAGCAAAAATGACAGAAGACAATAGATTAGATAACTTCCCGAAAAACTTTTTTTGGGGGGCTTCAAGTGCTGCGCACCAGTACGAAGGGCGTAATCATAATCAATGGAGCGTTTGGGAGCTAGAACATGCCAAAGAACAGGCTAGAACAGCCCACCAGAGACTTAGCTGGTTACCGTCGTGGGATCGAATAAAGGACGAAGCCGAAGATCCTGATAATTATATTTCAGGAGTAGGTAATGACCACTATAACAGGTTCGAAGAAGACTTTGACTTGATCAAAAAGTTAAATTTAAATGCTTTTAGGTTCTCTATAGAATGGTCTCGGATTGAACCAGAAGAAGGCAAATGGAACGACGAAGAAATAGAACACTATAAAAAGTATATTAAAGAGCTTCGAAAGCGAAAGATCGAGCCTTTTCTCAATATCTGGCATTGGACACTTCCAGTTTGGTTCGCTGAAATGGGTGGGTTTGAAAAAAGACGGAACATTAAATATTTTGAGAGGTTTGTTCAGAAAGTAACAGATGAACTTCTTGATGATGTACAGTACGTAATCACTCTAAATGAGCCAAATAACTACGTTTCTTTCGGATATATTTTAGGAGAGTGGCCTCCGGGGAAGAAGACTAATGTGATATCTGCAGGTGCTACGCACTATAATCTTGTTCTCGCACACAGAAGGGCGTATAAAATAATCAAAAAACAGAGGAAAGATATCAGTGTGGGGGTATCGCCCAACACTTCAAATATTCAGCCAAAGAGGCCACATAATGTCTTGGATATTATCTCTACTCAGGTCATGCGTTATGCCTGGAACTGGTGGTTTCTAAATAGGGTCAAGAGAACTATGGATTTTGTGGGAATAAACTACTATTTTGCTGACTACTATGCTGGATTTGGTAAAATCAAAAATCCACACCAGCCAGTAAATGACCTTGGTTGGTACATGGAGCCAGAAGGCTTGTATCATATTATTTCACGTGCGTGGGCTCACTATAAAAAGCCAATATTTATCACTGAGACCGGGCTGGCAGATCAGCGTGATGAATACAGGCGTTGGTGGATAGAAGAAAATGTTGTCGCTATGGAAAGAGCTATAAGTGATGGGGTTGATCTGCGAGGCTATCTACATTGGAGTTTGCTAGATAATTTTGAATGGGGATTTGGCTGGTGGCCAAAATTTGGATTAATATCGGTTGATCGCAAACATGGCATGAAGAGAACAATTAGACCAAGCGCCCAGTGGTTTGCTGACTGGCTCGGCAAGTGATTAAAATTGACTTGCAGTAGTGGTTACAGTATCTTCGAATTCTTTTGGTACTAGAATTTTCTTAACATCCTTAAAGGTTGCTGCTAATCTTGATCCTTTTGGAGTTGATCCTGTCCTCACAGTTCCTCCCATATTTGCATCCTGGTAGTAGATTCTTTTGCCAACTCCTGCTCTTTTTGCTTCTAAGTGGTGTTGTTTTTTGTCATCAATCATTGCTGCTGCACCAAATCCAGCGTATATAGACTCTTTTGAATCAATAAAGTTTGTTGCGTCATTTCCAATTGTGAATAATCTCAAATCTTGCTGGAGTTCTCCAACTTCATGTCCGTAATACTTTTCTAGCCATGCTAGCGTATGAGAATGTACTGCAGGTACTCTGGCACTTGCAAATACGACTGTATAAAACACAGCCACTAAACCTAGAACATCAGGCGAATCTTTGATAGGTTCTACATCTAGAGCATCTTGTGATTGTAGAAATCGGTCTTTAGCTCTGTAGAATGCTTGTAAGTCCATATTGTAGGCTTCTGCTGTAGCGCTCTCGTCTGCAGGTAATTCTGTAGACCTCGGCTCGCCAGGTAGCCAAAGTGCATTGATTTTTCTGGGGTCCACCAAGACTGAGTCGATGTCACACACAAAGATTGGTTTATCTGTTTGCTGTATTGTTTCAATACTTGAACTCATACTTAATTGGTATAATACCATAATTGTTTATAAAAGCAATACTTTATATTATCAACTGTGATAAAATACAATATTATGAGCAAAATTATTGCAATTGTAGGCGGTCCAGGCACAGGCAAAACAGCACTCGTTCGCGAACTAGCTCGTCGTGGCTATCATGTGATCGAAGAGGCAGCGCGTCAGGTTATTGACGAAGGTTTGGCAAACGGGGAAACAATAGAAAAGATAAGAGCTAATAACGAAAGATTCCAACGGGCGGTACTTGAAAGAAAAATAAAAAACGAAAATATATCTTCAAATCAGGCTAACGACGATGAATTTATCTTTTCAGACAGGGGAATGCATGAGACTTGGGCTTACTTCCAGACATATGGAATGAATATGGACAGCGATCTCGACAATATGCTGAGAACACATACATACTACAGGGTGTTTCTTTTAGATATGTTAGATAATTATGATAGGGAAGATTACGCACGTACTGAGTCAAGAAAAGAAGCGGAAGAGCTACATAGACTCACAGAATTAGCTTATAGAAGGTATGGGGTAAAGGTTGATAATCTCCCGGCAATGAGCGTAGAAAAACGTGCCGACTATGTCTTGGATATCATATTTTGATTGCTTATAGTTGCGGGGGATAGTAGAATATTACTTGAAATAATAAGAGGTAACTATGAATTTTGATATTATCAAGGTGCTTGAATCAGTCGGCGGGGTGATTGTAGATGATCATTTCGTACTAAAGTCAGGAAAGCATGCAAGTAAATATCTCAATAAGGATGCACTCTATCCTCACACAGATCTAACATCTCAGGCTTGTCAGGCGTTTGCTGATAAAACAAAAGATTTGTCATATGATGTTGTGGTTGGTCCGGCCCTTGGCGGAATCATCTTGTCACAGTGGACAGCTTGGCATGCATCAAAGCAGTTTGGAAGCGAAATATACGGAGTTTATACAGAAAAAGACAGCAGTGAAAACCAAGTCTTTACCAGAGGATATGATGCGCTTATAAAAGACAAGAAAGTCTTAATCACCGAAGATATTACTTCAACAGGTGGCAGTGTCAAAAGCGTTATGGATGCTGTTGCTCGTGCTGGCGGAGAAGTAGTTGGTGTTACAGTATTGGTAAATCGCAACCCGTCTGAAGTAACTTCTGAATATTTTGGGGTGCCATTTTTCCCGCTCGGAGAATTAGTCGTCGAGGTATACAACGAGGCTGATTGTCCTATGTGCGCGGAAGGCAAGCAAGTCAATCTAAACGTTGGTCACGGGCGTAAGTATATGGAAGCTAAAAATGCCAATTGATAAATATAACAAACGAGTTGACGCAGTCAACTCTCTTTTATGTGTAGGGCTTGATCCTGACTTTGATAAATTGCCAGAGCAATTCAGGGAAAAAGAGTTCCCTCAATTTGAATTTAACAAATGGATAATTGAGCAGACTGCAGAATTCACTAGTGCCTACAAGCCGAATATTGCTTTTTATGAAGCTCGAGGCGAAAAGGGAATTGCCGAGCTTAAGATGACGATGGAGCTTTTAATCAACGATTATCCAGATATTTTTACTATTTGTGATGCTAAGCGAGCTGATATCGGAAATACCAATAATGGCTATGCCCGGTTCATCTTTGATTATCTAGGATTTGATTCGATAACTTTACACCCATACTTAGGTAGTGAAGCATTAAAGCCATTTTTGGATAGAAAAGATCGTGGGTCAATCATTCTTTGTAGAACTTCTAATTCTGGGGCAGGAGAGTTCCAAGACCTTGAAATAGATGGAAAAACTATCTGGGAGATAGTCGCAGATAAAGTTGCTAATCAGTGGAACGCTAATAATAACTGTATGTTAGTCGTTGGAGCAACATATCCTGATGAAATGAAGAGGGTGAGAGCAATTGCCCCAAATATAACCTTGCTAGTCCCAGGCGTTGGCGCACAAGGTGGAGATGTTGGTGATGCGGTAAAATCAGGGCTGGATAGTTCTGGGCATGGCCTGATGATCAATTCTGCTAGAGGTATTATCTTTTCTGAAAATCCAGCTGAGTCTGCCAAAGCTCTCCGTGATGAAGTAAATAGCTACAGATAGTGTAAGTATTTACAAAACTACTCCTATGTTGTAAAATATTATAATGAATTTCTATACGCCGAGGATGTTTAGTGATTTGCCAGATCAGAGAGAGCTCATAGATTGCCAAAGACAACTGATTGTGCCTAATTCGGAAGAAATACTTGGTGGCGTATTTTCGAGTCGAGTAGGGGTCGTGGTAGATAATGAAGAGAACCCTGGGCCATATGATGCTGTAGTTGAGGCTGTAACGAGGAAATCAGAACGTCAATCAAAATATTATCTAGAAGAGTTAACGCTTATAGATATCTTGGAGTATGTAAAAAGTGTGGTCAAGAAGGCAACGCCATATAGCCCAAGTCGATATAACTCGTTAGTCGAAAAAAGGTGGGGCCTAAAAGGAAGAGCCTCAGCCCCAGACGAGCCAGAATTTATGGTTGGGCTATCAGATCTATTAATCCAAGGAGCTAACACTTGCCAGAACTATGCTCTATTGGCTGGCGCTACAATAAGACTTTTACAGCGACAAGAGGAACGATGTGGGGGCATTAACCCTGATTTTGCTGTTAGTATCGAGAATGGTAGGCCTTGGACTAATCATACAGATAGACACGTTTATACAACTTTGAATACGGGTGAACTAACGTATACCATTGACCCTACTCATCCTTTCGTTACACAAGACTCCGCAAAGGTTCGTGCATAGTACTTGCTAGATAAAGTGGTCATAATTAATTCTGAGGGTTTGGCAAATCATGCATTTTGTGTCTAAAAATACCTGTAAACACCATATATAGCGTTAGCTGGAAAACTGTGGATAACTAACGTCTTTCTGATGAAAAACAGTAATAAAATGCTTGCATATGGGTATCAGTGGGTAGTAAACTCTATTTAGTGGGTAGCGGTAGGTAAGGGCAAAAGAGTCTTACCTATACAAAAAAACAAAAACCACTAACAAAAAAAATGAGAGGTCCAGATGTCAACATTAGACTATTTTGAGCGCAAACTCGATGACAAGCGGAGGCTGACAATACCAGCCGAGATTCGAGACGTGTTCAAGAATGGTGTAGTAGTGACGAGGGGCTTCGGAACGTACCTCCACCTGTATCCCAAAGAGGTTTGGGACCAGATGGTAGAGCCAAAACTAGATGGCGACATCTTAGATGAGCGTATCGCTGATCTCAACGTACAGTTTCGCACCGGTAAAGTGCAGACTGTAATTGATGAGAAACAGGGTAGGATCACGCTTGAACAGCATCAGCTTGACTATGCTGGGATAGATAAGGATGTGGTTGCTGTCGGAGTTGGCCGATACTGGAGGTTGATTGCTGCGGAGAATGCGAAAGCTTGAGACTATTAAGTCTCTGAGAGTTCTCATCCGGCCCAGGCAAGTTCTTTAACAAATAATAGCGAAATTACTCCCGTGCGAAGAAGTGGGGGTACTAGAAGGTTAGCTATTTGGCAGTCAGTAAGTGGAAGACCTAGTCTTTCGAGGGATAACCACTATAAAACCCTAGTTCTTTATATATAAACACCTCCCAAAACTCCACCTCACATAAGTCTCTTATTTGCTCAATTGACTTCGATGATTAGCTTTGAATAGCGTCAATTTATTGACACTATCTATTCAACATTCGAAGTCGCTAAAATTGCAAATAAAACAAACAAAAACAAAAACATTACAAAAACAAAAAACTGACTGCTAATTAGGTGACCTTGTAATCAAGGAAACAAAAACAAAAACAAAAAACAAAAGCGAGAACAATGGATCACCACAAACCAGTCTTACTGCGAGAAGTGTTGGACTATCTTAATCCAAAAGATGGTCAGAGCTATCTTGATCTAACTGCCGGGTACGGCGGTCACAGTAGTGCTGTGCTTACCAGGGTGGGCAAGCAAGCACATGTTGTTTTGGTCGACCGAGACCAAGACGCGATCAACGAGCTAAAACAACTCTTCGATGTTCACAGCAATGTGACAATAATGCAAACGGACTTCAACCGGGCGAGCAAAATACTACTAGAGAAATCAGAGAGATTTGATTTGATCTTGGCAGATATTGGGGTATCGTCGTTGCACCTTGACAAGAAAGAGCGTGGTTTTTCACTCAAAAGTGATGGCCCACTAGATATGCGAATGGACCAAAGGTCTGAACTAAACGCATACAAAGTTGTGAATGAGTACAATGAAGATGATCTTGCTAGAGTCCTGAGTGACTACGGCGAAATCAAAAATGCGAGGTATTTGGCACGGCAGATAGTGGACAACCGTCCTTTTAATAGCACGCTTGAGTTAGCTGATTTTGTGGCAAGCAAAAATCGAACAAAAAAATGGCACAAGGTTCATCCAGCTACGACTGTCTTCCAAGCAATTAGGATAGAAGTCAATGATGAACTGGGGCTTTTGGAAGCAAGTCTTCCTCTGTGGTTCGAACTTTTGAAGCCTGGTGGCAAGCTGGCAGTCATATCGTTCCAAAGCCTGGAAGATAGGATTGTTAAAAAGTTTGTTCAAAGTCTGTCAGCTGACAAATACGAAGCTGTGGGTATCAACCTGACCAAGAAAGTGGTCACACCTGCAGATGATGAATTAGTTTATAACCCGCGATCACGTAGTGCAAAACTGCGAGTCGTAGCGAAAATAAAAACAAACAAGGAAGGAGATGTAAATGCCGATTCAGGTTAAAAGCACCTCCCGAGCGTATAAGGTTCACGTGAGAGTCGTGGCCTAGGGAGATACGCATTGGCTCCTCCACTTGGTACGTCCAAGTAGAGGAGCATTCGAGAAAACATAAAAACAAAAAGAAAAAATTATGACATATTCAAGTTCTATATCAACAAACAAAAGACGTTTTGAAAGCCGTCACCGTAATGCGGTGAGTTTTCGAGAGCAGGCAAGGGTCTTAGGACCGATAACAAACACAGTTTTATTACTCGTGCTTGGTTGTCTACTAGGCCTCTTCTATCTGTCGCAGGTGACAAAAGTTAACGCAAGTGGTTATAAAATAGATTCATTGCAAAAAGAATACACAGCATTGCAGAAAGAGCATGACGAACTAGAGCTATCAGCAGCTAAGCTACAGTCACTTGACCGAGTAGCAAGCTCAGAAGAAGCCCAAAAGCTCGTTGCTGTAACTCCTACAAAGACTATTCGTTAGACTGAGCATCAGATGAGGTTAAGTACGCGAAGACAACCATTATTAGAAGCATCAAACGTTTTCCAAAGAGGACGTTTTGAGATTATGTACTACCTGATTGTCGTCGTATTCTTGATCATTATCGTGCGACTTTTTTATTTGCAAGTAATTATGCACAAAGACTATAAAGACAGAGCTTTTTCAGGGCAATATAAAGAACAGCAAATTTTGCCTAGGCGAGGGACTATCGATGCGTTTGACGGCACCACAAGGGTGCCTTTTGTGCTCAATGAGGATACATATACTCTATTTGTTGATCCGAAATATATCAAAGAAAAAGATCGAACGAGTGAGAAGTTAGCGAAGATACTTGGTGTTAATTCCAAAGAGATTAAAGAGAAAATTAACAATTCGGAAACACGCTACGTGGTCATTGCTAAAAGGGTAGATCAGAAAAAGAAAGATCAAATAGAAGATCTGAATTTAGTTGGTGTGGGTCTTAGAACTGTGCCAATGCGCTCATATCCTAATGGTAATCTTGCGTCACAATTACTTGGATATGTCGACCAAGAGGGCAGTGGAAAATACGGGATAGAGCAATATATGGACGGTGATTTAAAAGGTGAGATTGGTCTGCTCAAAGCAGTTACGGACGCCAAGGGTGTGCCACTCATTAATAATAAAGACAATGTTTTGAAAGATGCAAAAGATGGAAAGAAGATTTTGTTAACCATAGACGTTGGTTTGCAGAAAAAAGTTGAAGATACACTTAGAGACTATTTGCCAACAGTAAATTCTAAATCTGGTAGCGTGCTGGTGATGGATCCAAATACTGGAGCAATTAAAGCTATGGCAAATTTCCCGACATATAATCCAGCTGAGTATTTTAAGGTTGAAGATCCCAGGCTATTTCAGAATGCTACAGTAGCAGATCCGTTTGAAGTAGGCTCTATTATGAAGACGCTGACAATGAGTGCGGGTATAAATGAGGGTGTTGTTAACCTAGGTGGCTCGTATGTCGACCAAGGTGTTATGAAAATAGGCGATCGTGAAGTTAAGAACGTTTCTGGGTTTCAAAATAGGGCTACAAGGCCAATCACAGATATTATCACACTATCTTTAAATACTGGAGCAGTATATATTTTGCAACAGCTTGGTGGTGGTGAGCTGAACGAACAGGGCAGGGTGCGGTGGCATAATTATCTAGTCAATCACTATCGTTTTTCTAAAACTACAGGCGTAGAACAAGGCTATGAAGCTGAGGGATATGTGCCCGATCCTAAGAATGGCTTTGGGCTTAATATAGACTATGCTAACACGACTTTTGGCCAGGGTATGAATATTACGCAACTGCAGATGACAAGCGCCTTGTCGGCCGTGATTAACGGTGGGACATACTATCAGCCTCACCTTGTTGCTAGTACAAAAGAAGGCAAGGCAAATGTTGATGATAGAGTTAAAGTTGTAGCCAAAGACGTAGTAAAGCCAGAGACATCTAGTCAGATAAAAGGTGTCATGGAACTAGCTGTTAACAAAAGCTATACGTTCTTGAAGAGAGACGGATATATAGTTGGCGGTAAGACTGGTACAGCTCAGATTGCCAAACCTGGTGGTGGGTACTACGACGACAGCAAGATTAACGGAACATTTATTGGATATATTGGTATAACTAAGCCAGAATACGTGATTATGGTCAGGGTTAATGAACCGGTAGTGCCAGGTTATGCTGGGTCAAAAGCAGCAGCGCCGTTGTTCGGTAGGGTCTCGAATACTTTGATGGATAACTACTTGCTGTCGAAGACAAACTAAATGATATAATGAAAAAGGAAAAAATATGACACAAACACTTTCAATAGCTTTCGAAACAAGTAAATTTGCAGAAATTTTTGCTTTTGCATTTGCTGGATTTGTGATGACAATGATTTTGACGCCAATCTACACAACCTTGGCCTATAGATATGAATGGTGGAAAAAACCAAGAGAAGACACTGTCACGGGCGAAAAAGCTACGATCTTTAATAAATTACACGCACATAAACACCAACGACACATTCCAACAATGGCCGGAGTTGTATTTTTACTAAGTGTAGTTTTGATAACGTTAGCTAGTAATCTCTCTAGAGAACAAACTTGGCTACCTTTGGCTGCTTTTGTGGCAGCAGGTCTAGTAGGGCTTATCGACGATGTGATTAATCTAAAAGGCAGTGGCAAGGGTGTTGCGGGGCTTCCGAGTAGGGTCAAATTTGCCTTAGTTACGGGTATCGCGATAGCTTGTAGCCTTTACTTTTTCTCAAAGCTAGACGTTGAGAGCATTAACATACCGTTCTTCGGTGACCTATTCTTGGGCTGGTTAGTGGTACCACTTTTTGCTTTTGTGATTGTAGCTACTGCCAACGCAGTAAATATAAGTGATGGTCTAGATGGGCTTGCTGGAGGCCTAACCTCTTCGGCTTTTGGCGCATACGCTATAATCGCGTTCATAGATCAACGATATGGGGTGGCAGCCTTTTGTATGACAATACTGGGGGCTTTGCTCAGCTATACGTGGTTCAATATCTTCCCAGCAAGGTTCTTTATGGGTGATGTGGGGAGTTTTTCTTTGGGCATGGCTCTCGGCGTTGTGGCGATAATAACCAATACAGTATTCATATTGCCAATTATTGGAATAGTCTTTGTTGCAGAAGCAGGATCAACAATTATTCAAGTGCTATCTAAGAAGCTACGCGGTGGTAAGAAAATATTTAAGATAGCGCCAATTCATCATCATTTCGAAGCAATTGGTTGGCCAGAGACAAAAGTCACCATGCGTTTTTGGATCATCGGACAGGTTTCTGGACTTGTTGGACTGATGATTTATGTACTGGGTGTTTACGGACAGTAAAAATGATGCGAATTAGTGGGCGTCGCAAACCGAGTACGCAGAGCTCTACTAGGAGTAGCTTTTCTGGTAATAACAATTTTCCTGGAGAAATAAGAGGACACCGACCAGACTATATGATCGTCTTTTTATCTATGTTATTGCTGTCCATAGGGTTGATAGTTGTATATTCTATAAGTCCCGGTTTGGCAGCGAGCGAAGGCGTTTCTACAGAGCATTTTATCAACAAGCAAATTGTCAGTGTTGGCTTAGGCTTGATTGCTTTTACTATCATGAGTATGTTGCCAATAGAGTTACTTTTTCGTCTGCGCAAACATTTGGCAGCAGTGGCTCTTTTTGCATCAGTTTTATTGCTATTTGTTGGTGAGAGAATAAATGGTGCTGTTCGGTGGATAGATCTGCCCGGCGGGATATCTTTCCAGGTAGCGGAACTGATAAAAATCTGTATTATCATCGGTCTGAGCTATGAGCTCTCACGCCGTATGTCAAAGGCACAGGTAAATGACTCTAATAGAACCTTAAAACCACTGATAGGCTTGCTACTGCTTGTCGCTATATTTGTGGCATTTCTCCAGAGTGACTTTGGCTCAGCGGCAGTTATTACTGCTATAATTTTTGCTCAAGCGATCAGTGCGGGATTGCCGTTCAAAAAAATAAGTATGGTTATGGTAGTCGTGCTCATCATTGGGTTGATCGCTATTATGTCCACCCCGTATCGTAGAGAAAGGGTTAAAACCTTCGTTAACCCTTCAAAAGATTGTTTGACTCAGAATGAAGAATCACTAGGCGCGGGCTATCAAACATGTCAGGCACTTATAGCAGTTGGTTCAGGGGGTGTTATTGGCCTTGGTGTTGGTAATAGTGTCCAGGCCTATGGCTACTTGCCTGAAGCAGAAAATGACTCCATTTTTGCTATTATTGGGGAGAAATTTGGTTTTATTGGTGTGACAATCATCATATTCCTCTATTTATTTTTATTTAGTAGATTTAAGACGATAATTGAACGTCTTCAGAAGAATGAATACAAACTGTTTGTGGTAGGTGTTCTGACGTGGCTTGCCACACAAACGATAATCAATATTGGCGCAATGGTCGGGCTTTTGCCACTAAAGGGGATTACTCTTCCTCTGGTCAGTTATGGAGGGACAAGTCTTCTCTTTATTATGATTGGCCTGGGCATGGTGTTTCGACTGTCGCGATTCACGACTTTTAGAGATATAATGGTAAGTGATGAAAAAGCAAACAATCTTTCTAGTCGGCGGAGGTAGCGGGGGACACATAACTCCTCTTTTGGCGATAGGCAAAGAGGTTTCCCAGATATCTCCAGATATTGAGATTATTTTTGTAACTGAGAGGGGCGGAAATTTCGCTAATATCCTGGACACGGAGGCAGTTCAGTCAAAGAAAATATTTGCGGGCAAACTTCGCAGATACCACGGCGTAAGTTTTTGGCGTCAGCTACTCGACATAAAAACCCATTTCCTAAATATCCGAGATGTTTTGTTTCTGATTTTTGGTATAGTTGAGAGTTTTGTCTTGATTATCCGCTACCGTCCGAAAGTCATTTTTTTGAAGGGTGGTTTCGTGTCTTTACCGGTTGGGATCTGCGCGCGTTTATTGGGAGCAAGCTATGTGACGCATGATTCAGATGCCCGTGCGAGTTTGACTAATAAAGTAGTTGGCAAAAAAGCTATTTATAACCTAGTATCTTTATCAGAGAAAAGTCCAACTTATGATCCAAAGAAGACTATGCAAGTTGGCGTCCCTATATCTGACGAGTTTGCCCCGGTAGATCAGAATACAAAGTCGAGCCTTAGGGGTGAATTTGGTATTGATAATGATATGACAGTTATTTTGGTAGTTGGTGGTAGTATCGGTGCTGATAGGCTTAATAAAGCTGTGGCAGAGATTGCTCCAAAACTGTTGGAAAATAGTAAAAAGTTGATGATTATTCACCAGACTGGCAAAAATCAACAAAATTATTACAAGTCTGCCCATGATAGGATTAGATTAGTTGAATTTATTGATAATATGAGCCAATATGGAGCTGTTTCTGACGTTATTGTGAGTAGAGCTGGTGCAACAGCTATATCTGAATTTGCAACTCAGAGAAAAGCTCTTATTCTTGTCCCTAATCCAAACCTAACAGGTGGTCATCAGTTAGAAAACGCTAAATTGTTAGTCGATGCTCGTGCTTGCTTAGTCGCAGAGGATTCGTCTAATCTTGCAGATAATCTATCGCACGCAGTCGAGAAAGTACTTAGAGATGATAATCTTAAAAAAGAACTTGAGACCAATATTGCACAATTTGATTCTTCAAGTTCGGCGAAAAAAATTGCTCAAATTTTGGTGGATATAGACAGTGTTTAGAAAGAAAAAAAGAGAGACAAGGAATCCGCACCTAGGTGTAAGTGAGAACCAGGTCTATTCTTACCGTTCAGCCCGCAAAGACAACGAGAGGCAATTTGACAGAGATACCCAGCCAAAAAAGGAGTCCAAATTCTCTCAAAATCCTAATAGTCTCAGGCTAAAAAGAGTATTTCGCGTAGTATCAGCCCTGTTAATCCTAATGTTCATTATATTTCTAGTCTCTTACGTTAAGTCTGTAGGCAAGCTGACGATAAGTGAAGGTAGTAATACAGCAAAACAACAGGGATATAAGGAAGTTATAGACGAACAGCTCAAATCTAATCCAATAAACAAGAACTTTTGGCTGATTGATCAAAGTACCATAACTGAAAAATTGAAAGATAAATATCCAGAAGTACAGAGTGTATCGTATAGCTACTCCATATTTGATCAGGTAATAAACATCAGAGTTATCATTAGTCAACCACTACTGGCTCTATCAAGTAATGGCAATACTTATCAGGTAGATAGTAGGGGGAGGGTAGTTGAAGAATCATATTCTGGCAATACACTGATAACGCTGATAGACGGAGATAATAGGGAATACAAGAAAGGTGATTTTGCCCTCGTGACTGCGAATTTGAACTATATACACAACATTGTGGAGCAATCCAAGGCTAGATCGTTTGCAATAGAGAGAATGTCTATCGAGCATGGTGCTACAGAGCTATACGTTAAATATCTGAACGATAAATACTTCGTAAAATATAGTCTACTGAATGATCCACGTCTTAGTTTTGGGACATATGTTGTTGCCAAGGAAAAGGCAGGGCAGACTCCCACAGAGTATATAGACGTAAGAGTTGTGGACCGCGCATACATAAAATAGTTTAAGGAGGGGGAGGGTCTTCGTGATCATCCACTTCCTAGATAGTAATAAATAATGAGCAAGCAGTTATTTATTACTTCGTAATATATTAATTTAGTATCAATGATAGAACCCCTGCTTCTCCCTTCTTATGTTCGTAATTTGTTCGTCATGTATTTTACTAAAATATATCCGGGGCAAAGTAAGTCGTGACTATTTTACGACCTGGTTTAAAAAAAGCTAAATATTGACGTAGAGCAGGGGAAACAAATATAAAAATATAAAGCGAAAGAAAAAGCAAATTTACCTGTGGAAAACTATATAAAAGTATATTTTCATATAAAAAGCAAATAATTGCAAATGCCACTTCCGGGGGAGCACCGACTGGAAGGACTGTATAGTTCGGCACTAAACACTGGTGGTGCAGTCGGAATTTAGTAGAAAAATATCAGTAAGTCATCAAAACACTCCCCTGCAGGGAGGTAAGAGTAATCATTCTTACACTATAGTATAAGGTCGCAAAATATACATTGTGCGACATGATGTTTGTATGGCCAAGTGGCATGAACACCCATGTTCTCCACTGTTATTTATAGTAAAATTAATACAATTCTGCTTCTATAAATTTCACGTGTCACTACCTCTCCCTACTAGACCAAGGCTTAGAGAATAATACTCAGGCTAAGTGCATAGCCTATTTATATATACCCATAAAAATAATGTTCGTATTTTGTTCAATTTATTTGGCGAGTTTTGCTTACTAGTAGTTTTCTCTGCTGGCTCTATCACCAAAACGAGTTCTTGGTAATCTTGATAATTCGGGGCTTGTGTCAACTGTCTGAGAAGGCGGTCTTTGTGTTCTTAGTTGTGGCAATAGTCTAGCGTGATCAATTACAGATTGGCGTTGTCTGTCAGGTTTATCTCCATTTGTTTGGTCTTCAGAAGCTACTTCGTTATCAGTAGTATCTTCAGGTATCTGTATGTTCTGAGACTCAATTCGTTTCATTTTTTGGGAGGATCTATGTTCCCTAGGCTTCTTCGAGAGTGTATGTTGCCTTGGCGACTCTTTTGAACTTTGGCTTGCTCTGAAGATTTAGTAAAATAGTTGTCTCTTTAACAAATCGGTTCTTTAGGACTTCTTTAACGATTTCATCTCGGTGAAGTGGTTTTTCAGCTTTCCTCAAAATATCGGTGATAATATCTGATACAGTTCCACGAGAATATCCCCATTCTTTGAGGGCGTATAGTCCTCGACCGATCAAAACAAATCTCTTATCTTTGATAAGCTCATTGTGGATTGCCTGTGTTGTGACGTCTTTTCTCTTGAATTCTGAGCCTTTGATAGCGTCAGCAATTTCGTTGAAGTGCATGTGCTTTCCCTGCTCTTTTAGAATAACGTAGATTTTGTCACGAATATTTTTAGGATTAACAGTTGGCCATTTTACAAGTCCCCAGTGCCCATTAAGTGTTGCAAGATGCTTCGAAGTGCTTGAGAGTGCGGCGGTGTGTTTGTGGTCACTGTGCCCTACTGCCTCGGCAATTTTTTCTACAGGACGAGGTTTGCCAAATTCTTTAATAGAGGCAATAATTTTCTCGACGTTCTCTTCAACATATTTGGCTGGGCTATTCTTTTTAACAGTTACTGTTTGATGGAAATTATCATTGTCCCCCATCAAGATAAGGTCTGGACTCATATCAGCTAAAAATGCTACTCGCGAGACAGTAAGTCGACTTGGTTTTTTCTCACCAGTTAAAGCTGAAGCTAGATCAAGAGTACGCATTACATATCCACTCTCACTTACCTTTTCAAGTAATGTATCTTGAGCTGTATTGACAGCAGAAATTTCGCCTTTTTGTGCCATTTCTTTAAGTTTGGCCACAACAGATTTTTCAAGTTGTCTTACACGCTCACGAGTGATTCCAAGAAGTTCACCAATCTGTTCCAGAGTCTCTTTTCTCTCGAAAAGGCCGTATCGTCGAGCAATTATTTCACGCTCTCTCTCTTTGTCGATGACGCCCAGTATGGCGTTCATGTGCTTTTCGATGGTTTCTTCTCTCATCTTTATTCCTTCTTTAACTGTTTCCCCACCGGAACAATAAACTGATCTTACTATATCACCTATGCATTTATGTGTCAAATATTTTTATACTATTTTTCACCGTTTTTGCTATAACATTATTTTAACACTATTTTCACTGTTAGCGCTAGTTTATTCTCTATTTTTTGAAACGTTTGCGCCGTGGTTTTGGAGTATAGTTCTGCAATATATCAAGAGCCTTTTGCTCATCAAGTGTCTCTGGGTCTGTGCTTTTAGGGACTGGTGCGTTCTTCTTACCATCTGTTACATACGGTCCATAAGGCCCTTTTAGCACAGAAACTCCACCCTTGAACTCTTTGATTATCTTTTTGGAAGCTTCTTTAGCTTTTTCGGCGTTCAATGTAAGCGCTTCTTCTAGGGTTATTGAGAATGGGTCACGAGGTTTTATTGATATGAACTTCTTCCCTATTTGTATATATGGGCCGAATCTTCCAATATTAGCTTTTACTTCTTCGCCGTCATTTGTTTTGCCCAGGAGACGAGGTAATTGGAACATGACTAAGGCTTCGTCTAGGGTTACACTGTCTATTGTCTTGCCTGCTGGCATGGGTGCGAAGTCAGGTTTTATAGATTTATCTTCGGTATCACCTCGTTGTAACATCGGTCCAAATCTTCCAAATCGAGCGTATATAGGCTTTTTATTTTTCGGATCCATACCTATCAGCTTTGCTTGAGAAGTTTCTTGCCTAGAAATAGAAGCGCTTGATTCTACAAGTGGGTGAAATTTTTTATAAAAATCGCCTATCATGTCTTGCCATTTTTCTTTTCCTTCAGCTATCAGGTCAAACTGCTCTTCTGATTTTGCTGTAAAGTTGTAGTCGACAACCATGTCAAAGTGCTTTTCCAGAAAGTCATTGACCATAGTCGCCAGATGCGTTGGGATCAGCTTATTTTTTTCCTGACCGAGAGTTGCTTCTTCCTTACTCTCTTTGATATTACCTGATGAATCTAGAGCTATGGTTAGTATTTGTTGTTTAGTGCCTTCAATGTCACCTTTTTCTACGTATCCCCTTGCTTGAATGGTTGATATCGTAGGCGCATACGTACTTGGTCTGCCAATGCCCAGTTCTTCCAGTTTTTTAACCAGACTTGGTTCTGTGTAACGAGCGGGTGCTTTCGTGTATGACTCTTTGGCTTCTGACAGTACTCTATCTACTTTGTCTCCTTCTTTCATTTCGGGTAGGATAACATCGTCTTTTCCTCGTCCTGAAATGGCAAGAAAACCGTCAAATTTTAATGTTTCGCCCTCAGCAACGAAAGAGTATTTTGAACCTGATGGCAAAATAGTTACTTTAGTTCTGTCCAGTGTTGCTTCGCTCATTTGTGAGGCTACAGCTCTCTGCCAAATCAGCTTGTAAAGCTTATTCTGTGATTCGTCCGAGGCTGGATTTTGATTGTTTATATCTGTTGGACGTATTGCTTCGTGAGCTTCTTGGGCGTTTTGGTTTTTGGTCTTGTATTGTCTAACCTTTATATATTCTTTCCCAAGATTTTTCTCTATATAGCTTGTTATTTTAGCTATGGCTTCACCAGATAAATTGGTACTGTCGGTACGCATGTAAGTTATGTGTCCGGATTCGTATAATCTCTGTGCTAGAGTCATTGTCTGCTTCACACT
Organism: Patescibacteria group bacterium; assembly: GCA_038064875.1. Lineage (GTDB taxonomy): Bacteria > Patescibacteriota > Saccharimonadia > Saccharimonadales > 2-12-FULL-41-12 > 2-12-FULL-41-12. Next base: position 89,808 of record JBBTSC010000001.1, read on the forward strand.
ATATCCAAGACGATTTCCGGCTTCTTGTTGCAGGGTACTTGTGGTGAACGGAGCGCTTGGGTTACGTTTTCCTTCTTTTTTCTCGACTTTTGTCACTCTGCTTTCAGCTGACTTGATTGACTCAAAGAAATCTTTGACTGTCTGCTCGTCTTCAAGCTCTGTATCTAGTTTTGTCTCGAACTCTTCCCCGCCTTTGGCGAATGTGGAGATGACTTTAAATGATTTGTTTGAACTGTGGTCGTTGACTTCTTTTTCCTTGTCTACAATGAGTCTGACGGCTACTGACTGAACACGTCCAGCACTGAGTCCGGTTGCCACTTTTCTCCACAACACTGGTGAGAGCTCATAGCCCACGAGCCTATCAAGCACTCGCCTTGCTTGCTGAGCGTTCACGAGGTCGATATCGACATTTCGTGGATTAGTGACTGCCTTTTCTATAGCAGGCTTTGTAATTTCGTGGAACACGATTCTTTTAGTTGTTTTTGGGTCTAGACCAAGGGCGTGACAGAGGTGCCAAGCTATGGCCTCACCTTCACGGTCTTCATCGCTTGCGAGCCAAACGTCGTCGGACTGCTTCGCTATTTTTTTCAGCTCAGTGATAATTTTCTTCTTATCAGGACTTATCTCATAGGTTGGTTCGTAGTTGTTGTCTTTGTCTATTCCAAGATTTTTTTTGGGCAAGTCGCGGATATGCCCAAAGCTACTCATAACTTTATAGTCTTTGCCTAAGAATTTTTCAATTGTTTTAGCCTTGGCCGGGCTCTCCACTATTACAAGATTCGACTTATTCAAAGTTATCCCTCGCTATGCCTATTCTCAGTGGCTAAAACTAATTTTTCTTCTCGCAATATAGCTTCAGCTATATTTTGTTCAGATAAAATTTGTTTTATTCCCCTGATAATATAACCTATTTGAGTGATAACTTTGAATAAGTCGAATCGATTACTTTTTGTCATTGTGTTTTGGTAGTATATAGGACTTTCGTACTTTCTGCCAGTCCACTAGCTACAATAACTTGCCAAAAGCCTGCCACCTGTATTTCGACGAACGCCATAGCTACCTCTCAAGCCATGTGAGCAGTTTTTGCCTAAGTTCTTGTTAACTATTGAATTTGGCAGAAAGTACGAAAGTCCTATTATGCTGGTTATCAGAGAAGATGCCAAGTGAAATAGTCGTTACTTCTTACAACACCTTTGATTTCAAGCATTGTTAGAGTTTGTTGTACTTGCTCTGGGCCCAAGGTGCTGTGCTTAATAATTTGGTTGGTATCTTTGTGATTTTCTTTGATCAGTTGGATTACTTGTTTTTCAAGATCATCTGCTGGTTCGTATTCACTTCTGTCTATATTCTCTGTGGCGTCCAGCCCCATTATTGATAATATATCACCGACGTTAGTTACTAAATGCGCTCCTGCTTTGATCAAGTTGTTTGTTCCCTGACTCATTGGGCTATCTATTGGTCCTGGAATAGCCATGACAGGTATGCCAAGCTCTAGGGCGTGGTTGGCAGTTGATAGGCTTCCGCTCCTGATGGCTGCTTCTGTTATGAGTAGTGCATCGGAGATCCCGGCAATAATTCTGTTGCGGGCTAGGAAGTGGTGTTTCATCGGGCTTGAATTGCCATCGTACTCACTTATAAGGGCACTTTCAGGATTAGAGCTGATAATCTGCCTTGCAAGGCTTGTGTGTGATCTGGGATATATACTACTGATTGAGCAAGGTAAAACTGCTATCGTTCTGCCCCCTGCTTCGACTGCCCCTCTATGACTGAGACTATCAACTCCCAGCGCTAAACCACTAACGATAGTGAGCCCTGCTTTTGCTAGATCGTATGATAATTTTTTTGTGACTGCGGAGCCGTAGCTACTCACCTTTCTTGAGCCGACAATAGCTATCCTAGGTCCAGAAAATATCTCTCTTGGATCTACTGACAAAGATTTGATATGGATACTTTTAACTGACGGGTTTATATGCTCGAGGAGCCCAATACTAGAGACAGATTTTCCGCTAATGGTTATATAGTTATCTTTTTGCATAATTTACAAATAAGTATTAAAGTATTGACATAACGAAACATTTTTGCTAGAATAGCAAGCAGTAAGGTCCGAGTGGCCTTAAGTACATTTCATACCCCAATGTTAGATTGTTTTAGAGTATTAAATTATGTTATTACCCTCTAATATATTTTATCACTTATCCTTCGGGATAATTGGCTCTAAAACAAACTAATCCCTTTAACCGCTATTTAAGTGAGTATGCAGTACTCTGCCACGATTGCAGATGCGCGAATATCTATCTGCGAGACTGTATTCGACGCTTCACGGGTGGGTTGAAGGGTGGATTGGGCGCGACTCGTTCGTGCCCTGAAATAAGTCTTCAGCGGTGCCCACCCCCACTGAAGACTTTTTTTATTGTCAAAATATGTTATGGTATTTATATGAGCCCCCAAGAGTCAACTGGAGAAATGATCTTTACTGATTTAGAGCAGTTAGTTATTGCTGGACTGCCACCATCCATGCCTATGAGTGAGGCCTGCTCAGCTCTTAAGCTTGTCACAACCTCTTTCACAGAGCATGCTTTAGCTTGGAAAGAGTCTGCTAGAAGTGGTCGTTCCACAATACGTGAACATAAAGCAGGAGCTAAAGTTGCGCGTCAGACAGCTAAAGATATTTGTAGGCTTTTGTCTGAAGAAGAGGTCTGCCAAATACTCGATGCTGAAGAGGTTAAGTACTATATGACAGCACCGGGTAGGCCGTACTTAATAAGTCCAGCTGACGCTTAGATTAAAAAGTTGCGAGTGTCTTGAGGCAGGGAGCCTTCTGAATTTACAAAATCTTTAATAATTTCTGTAGTTGCCAGGGTAGCTTTGTCTAACTTATCTCGTTGCTCTTTAGAGAATTTTTGTAAAACAAAGTCGGCAGAATCAATTTGCTCAGGACTTTTTGGTCCGATACCAGCACGAATTCGACCGAAATCTTCACCAATATGCTGAATAATAGATTTGAGTCCGTTATGCCCTGCACTGCCTCCGCCAGACCGTGTACGTATCAAACCAAAATCAATATCTAGTTCGTCATGAATAACCACAATATCTTTATTCTCTAATTTATAGAAAGCTTTGATCTTCTGGACGGCTTCCCCACTGAGATTCATAAATGTTTGTGGCTTCACTAAAATTACTTTTTTGCCGTCAATGGAGACAGTTGCTATCTGACTTGAGAATTTAACATCGTTCTTCCATTTTGCCCTATGTCCTTTTGCCAACATATCGACACAGATAAAACCAAAGTTATGTCTGGTTAATTCGTATTTTTTACCGACGTTACCAAGGCCAATAACTAGAATTGTTCTATCGTTGCTACTAATTTTATATAGTGAGGATAAAAAATTCGTCTGGGGCATTCTTTGTATTAGGCTCATTAGACCTAGTATACCAAACTTTATTGATCAACTTTATCAACTGAGTCTTTGGGTGGTTTGTGTCGGTCTGTTCGTTCTATGAACCAAAATTTCGTTGCGGTTCCTTGAAATCCGAACTCTTCACGTAGGAGTCTTTCAAGATATCTTTTGTAGCTCCAGTGCAAGAATCCCGTGTGTGAGCCAAAAATTTTGAAGCTTGGGGTTGGGTTGCCTTCTTCTTGTACCATATAGTTTAGTTTTGGATTTCTATTTTTAAGTCCAGCAGGCGGGTGTTTGTTGATGCACTTCGCAAGCCAGTTATTAAGGTCTCTTGTCTTAATGACTTTTGCTCTAGCTTGGTGGATTTCCAGTACTAGATCAAATAATTTAGTGACGTTCTGACCCGAAACACTACTGGTAAAAATGAGCGGAGCCCAGGGTACAAAGTCGAAGGTGTGAGCAATTTGTGGAGCAAGTGAATCCCTAGTGTAGGCGTCTTTGTCTATGGAATCCCATTTGCTCACTACAAGTACAAGGCCCTTTCCGGCTTCTTTAATCATGCCTGCTAGTTTTTGATCAAGTGCAGAATTAAGCTCGTTGGCATCCATTAGAAGCAAACAAATCTCAGACTGTTCAATAGCTGAGATTGAGCGAATAACGCTAAATTTTTCAATACCTGTTTCTATCTTGCCACTACGCCGGATACCTGCGGTGTCTATAAGCTCGATAGTTTTTTGATTGTATTTGATATCGAGCTTGTTGGCATCGCGAGTGGTCCCTGCCCTATCTGCTACGATAGCTTGTTGCTTTTTGGCGAGTGAATTAAAGAGTGCGCTTTTGCCTACGTTGGGTCGTCCAATAAGACTAACAGTGATAGTGTTAGGGTCTTTGTCAAAAGTTTTCTTTGGAATTTCGCTGATTAATTTATCAAGTAGATCTCTGATTCCTCTGTTCTGACTGGCAGTTGTTAGGAATATATCTTTTATCCCAAGTTTTTTGTATAGCTCAGGTTCTGGCTTTTTGACCTTATCGATTTTATTTACGATGAGATAGACTTGTTTTTTACTCTTGAGGGCTAATTTAGCTACACGCCGGTCTTCTTCGCTGATGCCAGCATCTGCTTCGATAACTACCCAGATGATGTCTGCACTATCGGTTGCTTGCAGGATTTGTTCTTGGATTGTGAACTCAAAATCATCCTCAGCATCTTTCATACCAGCTGTATCTATCAGCCAAAAGCTATGATTGTTGTATTCAGATTTTGCCCAAACACTATCACGGGTGGTCCCTGCCTCTCGTGCAGTTATGGCTTCATTTTTTCGTAGCACAGAGTTAAATAGACTAGACTTGCCGACATTTGCACGGCCCACGATAGCGATAATAGGTAAGGTTTTTGAACTCATTTACTACATTATAACCTCTGATGGACATCTTGACAAGTAAAAAAATTTGTTCTAAAATAATAAAATTATGTCAGAATATGTTGTTTCGAAATATGGCGGGACTTCAATGGCTCAACCTGAAGTCGTTGCGTCTGTTGTTGAGTCGGATCCACGTCAGAAAGTTATTGTTGTATCTGCTCCTGGCAAATTGCAAGGTGATGATACAAAAGTTACCGATCTATTGATTGGCTATGCAGACAAGGTATATGGCAACAAAGAAGATCCGAAAGAAGAACGAGATGAAATTGTTGAAAGGTTTGTCTCGGCATATAGCTCCCTGGGTGAAAGGGATATTTCAGTACTGAAAGATGATTTAAATGATCAGCTTGAGGAACCCACTGCCCATATCTTCCCTTCCAAGGATGCAATTCTTTCTATTGGAGAAGAATTCAGTGCTAAATTTTTTGCACGGCTGACTGGCACTAGATATGTTGACCCTCAGTTCTTTCGATTTAATCCCAATGGATTTGATCGGTCTAAGTCAGAAAAACTTATACTGGAGAGAGATTTATTGAGTCAGCCAGATAAAATAATAGTTCCGGGTTTTTATGGCTATCATGAAGCTGGTAATGTACGCTATGTATTTGATAGAGGTGGCTCTGATCGGAGTGGAGCAATATTAGCCGTAGCCTTGGGCGTTGATTACCAGAACTGGACAGATAAGAGTGGAATTTTTAGTGGCGACCCTTCGGTTGTATATAATCCAGCAGTTATACCTGTGCTGACTCGGGATGAGCTACGAGAAGGTGCTCATGGAGGAAATCCTGTACTGCAAGGCGACACAATAGTTGATTTAGCAGGAAGCAATACAGTCGTGAATATTAGGAATACATTTGACGCAACCGCTGAAGGCTCTTTGGTTGTTCCCTCCCGGGAAGACCAAGAATTCGATCCAGAGAATATAGTAGTTGCTGTGACTGGCCGTGATGATGCAACTCAATTGACAGTTAGAGATATGGGTATGTCATCCAGGGTTGGGTACGTTGAGTCCCTGACTAAGAAATTAAAAGATGCTGGTGTGTCTTTGCAACACGTGCCAACTTCACAAGATACTCTTTCTATTGTTATCCACGATAACCCAGAATCAGACCTAGACAGATTAGCTGAATTGAGCAAATTCGTAGAAGGACATAGTGCAAGTGCAAATCCAAAAATAACTGTTGAGAAAAAAGGGATGGTTTATTTAATAGGAGAAGGTTTGCGGTCTGCTCACTATCAGCAAGCAAAAGCTATTAGAGCAATGCAGATAGCTGAGAGTCTAGGTATTGCAATAATGCCGGTTATAGCTCCGAACAGCCCAAGTATTGCTTTTGCAACAGAGCGAGGAGAAGTTGACAATCTTGTTCGTGAAATTCATAAAAAAGAAATTGAAAAACTCTAATCTTCTAGTATTTTGTAATCATCTTGAAAATTGAGATCGTAATTACCTAAACTCGTTCGGTGGAGTTTTGTGACTTTGTAGCCAAGTGCTTCAAAAGTTCTACGGATCTGGCGATTCCTACCTTCGTACATAGTTATACTGAGTTCGCCCGGGTTCTTTCCTCTATCAATTATGAATTTGCTCAGTCCGTCGTCAAGAGTAATCCCTTTGTCGCTGATCATTTGTTGGTGCAGTGGCTCTAGATTTTTATCTAACGTAACATTATATATTTTAGCTTTGTGGTATTTTGGGTGAGTTAGTTGATCGATGATATCCCCGCTGTTAGTCATTAGTACCAGCCCAGATGAATCTTTATCTAGTCTGCCAGCTATCTTGAGCTCGCTAAAAGACTGGGGTAACAGGTCGTAAATGGTTGGACTGCCCTGCCCATCTCTACTGCAGACATAACCGGTAGGTTTGTTAAGAACAATTACTGTTGTCTTTTCTGGCTCTGATATCTCAGATACAAGCGAATATTGTTTGTTTGTTTTTGGATCAGAAAGTTCTATAACGTCGCCGGACTTAAGCTTGCATCCTAGCTCGGCATCTTTTTGGTTGACTGTTATAAGATTTTTTTCTATCAGACTGTCGACGTATCGCCTTGATAAGCCTGTTTTATTAGCAATAAATTTGTTTAGACGTATATCTTTCAAAGCGAAATGCTACTGTTAGGATCTGGGGCGGGCGCTGGTGTAACAGGTACGGATGGTGTTGTTGGTGGTTGTTCTACTTTACCTTTCGGGCTTATTACGGAGTTAGCTGGTGGATTTTCTAGTCCCGCCTTGGCTTGTTCTTTAGCGAGTAATTCATTGAGATCAGGCTTTGAGTTAAGGTCGTTGATTGGATTGATGGTCTTTCTGCCGTCTTGGTCCTCTATAATTCCTCCGGTGTTCGTTGGAGGGGGCGGTACTGTTTCCGGTTGGAATGAAGGTGGTGCTTGCGTTGGCGAGATCACTACAGGGTCTGGGACTGCATATGGATCTTCCTTTTTGGTCTCATCAGGTTTGGTTGACTCTTCTTCTTTTGGAGCAGGTGCTGATTCTGTTGTCGGTGTAATAACGCTACTTAGTTCCCCGCCGTTTGCAACAGTTGGTGCTGTTGAGGTTATTGTTGCGTCACTTCCGGTTGATTTTATTTCTTTTTCTAATTCTTTTTCTACATCTTCTAGAGCTTCATTTAGGCTTGGGCCAATAGCTGGTGTGGTAGGAGTCTCTGATTCGTTGTTTTGCCCTGGAAGCTCTGGTTTTGCCACAACTGGCTCGTCAGGTTCTGAAGTGCTAGATTGTGAATCGTCTGAGCTTGTTGGGCTATTGTCATCAGTAGGAGCTTGAACTGATGGTGAGCTTACTCCTGGTAGAGATCCTGCAGTGTCTTCTGCTGTGGCAGTATCGTCTGGCAGGTTGACTTGAATTGGTGAAGCTGGTTGATCGGTGGTAGCGTTGTCCGCAGATGGTATTGTTGCATCGGTTGAGTTAGTGGCTTGCTGATCGTCAGCTACTGGGGGTGTTGTAGACGTAGGGCTTTGAACAGGCTCACTAGGAGTGGGAGGAGTTTCGGGGACTATACTCTCAGGAGTCGGTGATTCAGAAGGAGTTACTATCTCTGGCTCTGGAGTGCTAGCTATTTCTTCTGATGGGTTCGCAGACGTATCGGCACTAGAAGTTGATTCTGTGACTTCTGGTGTTGGTGGAGTTGCTGGGACTATTTCTGGTGCCTCTGTAACTGGTATCGAGCTAGCGACTGGTTCTGGTTGAGGATTGGTCGCAATCTCAGGTTGTTCCTCTGACGTTTCTGAAGTTGTTGGAGTAGGTTCTTCTTCTGTTGCAACTGGGCTTAGTGCAGGTGTATCGTCAGTAGTCTCTGTGCTTGAAGTGTTTGCTGGATCTTCCTGATCACCCAGGACTTCTTTCACTGTCTTGACAACGTCTTCGAGAGTGACTTGTGATTTTACAAGGTATTTGTCAGCACCTAATTTGTTGGCTCTTTCCTGGTCTTCTGCTTGTGATAAGGCGGTCATCATAATAACTTTGGTATTTTGGGTTTCAGGAGCGTTCCTGAGGATATCAAGCATATCAAAGCCACTGATTTTAGGCATCATGACATCAGAAACTATAAGTTCAGGCTTTTCTTTGACTGCAAGTGCAAGTGCTTCTTCCCCGTCTTGAGCAAAAACTATCTCGTAACCTTCAGCTGACAAGCGTGCACCATAGATCTCTCTAAGATTGTTGTCGTCTTCAACCAGCATTATTTTTGTCATATTTTTGATCCCACTCTTTTCATTATTAAAATACTTACGGTTATTGTACCACATTCTCCTGTTTTGCAACACTTACCGGCTGGGGGTTGGTTTGAGGGTTTTGGTTGATTGCATTTTGGGCTTGGGCGTAGTCTAGCCGTGGTAGATTTATGAAGAATGTGCTTCCTTTGCCCACTTCACTTTCTGCCCAGATTGTTCCACCATACAATTCAACAATCTTTTGACATATGAATAATCCTAGGCCCGTTCCGCCGATGGTGCGTGTTGCTGAATTATCGACTCTATAGAATTTCTGAAAAAGGTGCTTGAGGTCTTCTTTTGGTATGCCAGGGCCAGTGTCTTTGACAAAAATCTGAATAATCTTTTCGTCGCCGGTAAGACCGAGGCTCACCTTCCCGCTATCAGTGTATTTAACTGCATTGTCAAATACATTTGTTATGACTTCGCGGATTCTATCTGGGTCTACCATTACGTAATAAACAGGTTCAACATTCTGAAGATACGAAGTTGTCGCTGTTGTATCTGTAGTACCACTGTGCGGGGTGTTCATGATAAGCTCTACTTCTAGTCCCTTTTTTTCCGCAGAAAAGTGTAGATCCTGACTAAGCTTTTCGATAAAGTCTCTCATCTCTACTGCGGTTGGATGGCTTGTCAATCTGCCATCTTCCGCTTTTGCACTTGTGAGTAAGTCCTGAAAAAGTTTGCCGAGGTGTTGGGTACTTGAATGGGCTTTATCTAAGTAGTCACGAGCTTTGGAATCAATCGTGCTGACTTTGTCATTCATAGCTAGGGCTAGGTATCCCTCTATAGCTGCTACTGGTGTGCGCATCTCATGACTAGCTGTTGAGATAAATTCGGCTCTTTGTTGCTCTTGTTTTTTCTCTTGAGATACGTCGCGAAGCACCGCTATGGCTCCGACAACATTATCATGATGAGGCGGTACTATAGGTGAAATCACTAGAGAGATGTAGCGTTTCTGGCTATCTTTGCCGAGGATCTCTACCGTAGCACTATAGTCTTTTTTATCCGCTAAGACTTTCCTGAAAGGGTGATTTACGAAGTCAACACTTTTGAGGGATTTACTGTCTTGCATGATATTAAGCACGGCTACACCATCAAAGCCTAATGCTTCTTTGACAGACCAGCCTACTATCTCAGAGGCTTTTTTGTTAATCAAGCTGACATTACCGACTTTGTCGATTACGATGATACCGTCTGCTATGGATTGGATAAGTATCTCGGCTTGTTTTTCTTTGCCCATAATCTCGCCTTTGAGATTGATTATTCTCTGGCTTTCCTGATCTATATATTGGTTTCTCCAAGCAAAAAAGGACATGATACAAACTACATAGGTGACGATTACTGCTCCTATAGCTAAGATGTCAAAACCACCTTCTTTGGTTAGTACAGGAAGCATGATTATCAGGTATGTCGTGGTCAGAAGCCCAGACCCGATTATTGGAAAAATTCCGATTGTACCGGTGAAAAAGTACATTATCAAGAGGATAAAGTAATACCAAGAGTGCGCCCACCCAGTTACACTGAGCAGATGGATTACCCCAGCTAGTTGTATCAAGGAATAGATAAATGCTGCAAAATTTATGCCATTTATCCTTTCAAAATATCTGTAAAGTGTGACCCGAAATAACAATATGGATATACCAATTACCAGGGTAATTAGATCCATTCCCCACTCTTCTGCTAGGAAATTGAGGCTAGGTATAAACATCGCTCCAAGAGAAAGAACGATGACAGTAATAGCGTTAAGGTTAATCCACCAGGCATAGCCGATATACCACCTTTTATCGACAGCTTCCATCATGACCTAGTTATTATATCTTAAAAACACTTATGTTTTAATAGGCCTCTCTCAAAACCCCTCTCAACCCTAAACTACCCTTTCTGGTAAAACCCAGGCAAAGTTTCGCACCATGCCTATGGGCATGCTTTGTCGCTTTGCCTGGGTTTAAAACTCAGAAAATATTGATTTTATGATTTGAGGGGGGTTTGAAAGAGGCCTAATAGATTTTGGGTAGTTGTTGCCAATCTGTAGTGTAGCTAGGGCTAACATCTCTTTTTCTAGGCAACCACTTCTTCGATATGTCTTGTGTTGCATAGTGGATTTTTTCTCTGCCATATCTTTTGTTGATGCTATCTACATTTTTCATAAAACTATTCTTATCACTCTGTGACAGAGTTTCGTCACGGTCAAATAGGCCTATTTGTGGTATTTTTGCCTCGGACACTAAATCTGATAACACTACCCCAGCACGGTGGTACTGAACATGACTGTCGAAAATATCTAAAAATAATTGATTGGCTACGGATATCAGTTGGCCAGTATTTGATGACGGGTAATTGAGTTGTAGTGATTTGGAATTTTTGGAATAATTATTTTTAAATCTACTTGAAGTGACAAAAATAGATATTCGCTGAGCTATTTGCTGATCTTTTCTGAGATTAAAGCCTGCCCTCGCTACGAGGTTGGCTATTGCTGACTGTACGTCATTGATTTCATTTGTGTCATGTCCAAATGTGCGAGTAGCGCTAATCATCTTTTGGGGCTTTGTGGTGACTTTTATGTTGTAGCATGCGGTGCCTTTGAGCTCTAAGAATAATCTTTCTCCCATCACAGATCCAGTTATTTGTCGGATTTTGGACCTGCTGGCGTTTGCTATATCTAGTGCATTGCCAAAGCCTTCTATACGGAACTTTGGAGCGTTCTTACGCCCAATCCCCCAGATATCTTCAATCTTTATCTCTCTCAAGCGTTCATCTTGTGGTTTAAGGATGGCAACGCCGTTTTTGTTAGAGATTTTTTTGGCGAGTTCGCTGGCTAGTTTTGCGAGTGTTTTGGTTGGTCCAATGCCTATTGATACCGGGACGCCAATATGTCGAAATATCATATCGCGTAACTCTCTGCCCCACCGCTCATAGTCGTCTATTTTGATATCAGAAATATCTAGAAATGACTCATCAATTGAATAGACCTCCATGATTGGTATTTGACTGGATAATAGTTCTGTTATGCGCCTAGATATATCACCATATAGATGGAAGTTGGCAGAAAATAAAACGACGTTGTTCTCTTCAATAGTGTTTTTATACTTAAACATTGGTGCCCCCATTGGTATACCAATAGCCTTTGCCTCATTGCTTCTGGCAACAGCACAGCCATCGTTACTGCTCATGACGACGACCGGCTTATCCGCTAGATCAGGGCGAAAAATCCTCTCGCAAGATACAAAGAAATTATTACAGTCGACAAGTGCAAAAATTTTCTCTTTTGTCACTTTTTTCCTCTGCGAAGGTGTATGGTAGCTGTCACTACACCCCATGGTTCAGTTTGACTAGCGAATTTCTCTAGGGAAAATTGATCATCAGCGATTACTGCGACTAAGTCGCCCTTTTTCGGCGATAGTGCGCGGTCAATTATGGCAATATCATTTTTATAGATGCCAATATCTTCCCACTGCGTGGCCTCTACATTGAATAAATAGGTGCTGACACTTGATCTGATAAGTAGCTTGTTGAGATCGAGCGGTGTGCTGTCGGCATCTAAGCTAGCGTTTGGAAACCCCTTGTTTATGCGAACATTATCCATACCTATATAGTACTCAGTATATGGTCCACAGTAAACAAATGATCAAAGTCTAGATTTCAATTTGATCGATAAACCCTGCAAGTTCTACGGGTGTAATTTCTGCCTTTATCAGGTAGCCGTCGGCATCTTTTTCTATAGATTTGCGAGTTTCTTCGTCATGCTCTAGGTTGGTGGCTATAATGATTTTGCTTTTGATCTCTGGATGTTCATATTTTATTTTCTTCAAGATATCAACACCTAGGATCCCCGGAACCATGATATCGAGCAAGATAATATCGAAATTGCCTGTGAGTGCTTCTTCTAGGCCTTTGTCGCCTGATTCGGCAACAGTTACCATATATCCAGCTTGCAAAAGCGCTCTTTTATAGAGTTCGCCGATGAATTTCTCATCTTCTATAATCAGTATTTTCTTTGCTTCCATGGGTTAATTCCTATTTAGTCGATGGTTTTTTATCCAGCCATGACTGCCTCTAATTATAGACTGGTCATCTGTATTTTGACTAGCAACCTCACTATATCTGTGAAGGGTAAAAGTAAATTCACTACCAGAGCCATCTTTACTCCTTGCTGAGATCACCCCGCCATGTGCGTTGACAATAGCTCTACAGATATAGAGACCAAGTCCCGTTCCTGCGACGCGAACTTTGTTGCGATGGTTTCGTGAAAACTTTTCAAATATGTGTGGCATGACAGACTCTGGTATTCCTTCACCATGATCCTTGACGGTGGTTTCGATAAATCCTTCGCTATTGAGCTTCGTAGAGATATCAATATCTGCTGTTGTTTTGCTACTGTATTTGATTGCGTTATCAATGAGGTTGACTAAGACTTCAGTTATTGTTGTAGGGTCTGCGCCAACTGATGGTAAATTATCTGGGATCTCCAGATTTATTTTTTTATCAAAAACTTCTGCTCTGGTTTTTGTCTGTACGACGACTCTTTGGAGGAGTTCAGACCAGTTGGTTTCGCTGAGGGTAAGCTTTAGCTCTTGCTTATCAAATCGAGCTACATGCAGTATATTGCTGACAAAAAATGACAGACTATCAACGGAAGCGCGCATTCTTTTTACATAGTCTCTGAGTTCGTTGTTGTCGCCTGTTTCTTGCTCCATAACTTCTGCGTAACCGCGAAGAATTGTTAGCGGTGTTCTGAGTTCGTGGACTGCAAGAGCGATGAAGCTAAAGGCATCTTCTTCTGCAGAATATTTGTCGAGTTGATCAAAGAAGCAAAGCAATGTGTCTGTTCCGGCGGAGCTGTGCTTGCTATAGCTGGCAGAAAGGTCATAGTAGTGATAGTCCTCGCTATTCTTGCTGGCAAGACCCACACGCGACCAAGATTTGCTGTCAGTGACTTGGTTGGCTCCACTTGTCTTTAGCCACTCAACGATATCGTTACCAGCTTCGTCTAAATTAAATACTTCGTTAAATTTTTTGCCGACAACTGTGTCAGCTATGTTCGCAAGTTGGCTAGCGTGAGCGTTAGATAACTTTATGTTTCCTTCCTGGTCGATACCGATAATAGGCATTTTTATAAGATCTAGTATTGGCTCGGTGGTGTTTTTTGCAACTTCTGACTTAGTATGGGTTCCTGATAAATCATATATTTGCCTCACGACAGTACTGGTAAGTTCCCTGCCCAGGTGTATCTTATCTAGGTTGGGAGCGGACGCAGACTTATTTTTGGGGTCTACATGATAGACAGCACTGGCTATAAAAGATAAGGGTTTGGTGATGGTTTTATTGAGTAACACACTTATAACAAGGCTGAAAATAGTCATAACGGTTACAAAGACGCCTAGCCTGACTAGAAAGCTAAATTCAGTGTATTTCTCTAGCCCAAGCCACGCCAGTATAGCGACGCCTGCGATTAACAGCAGTGAGAATAAAATAATGCTTTGCGTTTTATCAATAAATTGCTGTAAATTACTTTTGCTCATTGATGTTTATTCTCAGGGAGTTACTTTTACCGAGCCGATACTATCAACTAAGGTGACCCAAGTCTGCCCTGGGTTTAGTGTGATCGGTTTGCCGGCTGCGTCGGTAAATGTGTACTGTGATTTTGTATCAGGTTTGGACCACTGGCCTTGGGTAACTATGCCGTCTTGGAATACAAAGAGCGCACCGATACCCGTGGTGCGATACTGCGAATAAATTCCTTGTGTTTTATAGTCCGTGGCGATAACGACTACAACTTTGGGGTTGAGCTGTGCGCCACTTCTGTGATCTGTGTGAGGTTTGCCAGCTTGTGAGCGTAGATATGAGTTACTGGCTTGGTTGTAATCAAAATGAGGGTTATACAAGAATCCAGACAGGTTGAGGTCAATTGCCTTAGCACTAGGGGTTGGGTTGGGTGTTTCTTTATCTTTCCTAGCAAATCCTTTTGCATTGCTGGTGTTGTAGCCTCTTGACGTGGCTGCCTGATTCAGAGCAGCGATTGATGTGTATAAGTTGTGTGGAGCATAGCGATCACTAACTCTAGTAAATGCACCGCCGTTAGCGCCGTGGTCAAGGTCTTTCAAGCCAACGTTTCTCAAATGTGCCAGTCCGTCTGCGCTACCACCTGCGTGTACAAAAATTGGGTCAAGCGGTGCTACAAATTCAACATAGTATGGCCTAACAGATCTGACTGGCCCAATATAATCAGGCTGAGTCTCTAGAAAAGACGCATTGAATCGAGTTATCCCACCTTCGGCGATAGCTTCGTAGACGATGCCTGCGTCTTTTAGCCCTGCTTGTGGTCGAGCATCTGGGCTATTTTCTATCTGTATAGATATGACAGGTCTTTTATTGATATCCGGCGCGACTTGAACTCCCGTTAATTTAGAGGCTTCTGTGCTTGGCTTTGGTGCCTCAGGAGCTTTAGCTACTGGTGCTGGGCTAGCAGACTGTTTTGGCTTGTCGCTCTTGATAAGAAAGAACCAAATTAAAGCAAAAGCAACAATTACCCCAAGTATCAGAGATAGTATTATAATCTTCTTTTTCTTTGGATCATCTGGGAGGAATTTGATTTTATTTTTTGGTGGGGTCTTTTGCCCAGGTAATATTCTGGGCGCTATATCTTCTTGGTCTGAGCGAGTGTTAAAAACGTCTTTATCCATATTTATTTTACCGTAAGGTTATCTTGAGCTAATTTTATCATAAGCTTTTTAAGAAGTAAATGGCTAGAGAGCTTGGAGTTGCTGGTCTATTCTAGCTAGAACTTTTTCTTTGCCTAGGACGTGGAGTGAGCCTGTGAGTTCTGGGCTGGCAGGAGATTGGGTGGTGGCTATACGGATTAGGCTAAATAGCACAGCTGGTTTTTCACTTGTTGATTCTAGTAATTTGTTCAGTCTTTCTTTGAGGTCTTCAACTGAGAAATCACTCTGTTCTAGACTGTCTCTTGCTTTTTCCAGGAGCTCTTTTAGCTGAGGTGCTTCGTATTTTTTAAGCTGTTTGTGGCCACTAATTAATCCTGGATTAACTGGTAGGTCTGCAAAGAAAAATCTTGTCAGTTCTGGAAGTTCTGCAAAATACTTAAGCCGTTCTTGAACTAGGGCAAGAACTTCTTTTCTGTAGCTTTCGTCTGTCTTTTTCGCCTCTTCTGGCCAAAATATAGTCACTTTTTCATAGAGATCATTAAGCGATAAGTTACGGATGTGGGCACCATTGATCCAGAGCAGACGACGTTCGTCGAACTGCGCCCCGCTTTTTTGAATTCTGCTAAGATCAAATTTTTTGATCAGCTCATTTACAGTAAATACTTCTTGCTCTGTTCCATCGTTCCAGCCTAATGTGGCTAGAAAGTTGATCATTGACTCTGGTAAATAACCTTCATCTCGGTAATCAAGGATATCTTTTGCCCCATCTCTCTTGCTGAGTTTTTTGTTACCCTGCTCGCTCATGATGTGTGGCATGGTCGCCATGACTGGTGGTTTAATCTCTAAAGCCTCGTATAGGTTTAGGTATTTAGGCACGCTGGCCAAGAATTCTTGACCACGTATTACATGGGTAACTTTCATCTCATGATCGTCGATAATATGGCAGAAGTTGTATGTTGGGAATCCGTCAGATTTAAGTAGAATGAAGTCGTCAATTACTTCCTCGCCACTGTGGAGGTCGCCCATTACTTCGTCGTGCCAGCTATGTTCTTTTGGGTTTGATTTGAATCTGAGTGGTTTTGAGCCATCCCATACAGGCGGATTCTCTGGGCGGTGATTTCGATACAAAAATGGTTTCTTCTCTTTTTTAGCTTCTTCTCTGAATTCTTGAACTTGCTCGGGTGTATATGGATCAGCATATGCTCTACCAGAATCTATCAGTTGCTGAGCATATTTCTTATATGTATCGAGACGTTTGCTTTGAAAGTACGGTCCTTCGTCCCAGTTGAGACCCAGCCACTTTAGGCTCTCCTGAATATGATCAACACTTCCCTGCACTTCGCGGGCTTGGTCTGTATCTTCTATGCGTAGAATAAATGTACCGCCTGCTTGTCTGGCGATAAGCCATGCAAAAAGAGCTGTTCGGATGCCTCCAACATGCAAAAACCCTGTAGGGCTCGGCGCAAATCTAGTTCTTACATCACTCATTAACGATAATTATAACAGATAGAACGGACGGTTTGTCGAATTGTCGAGATCTTTTAATTATCTTCCGGAGAGTCTTTTTGGGGGTATGTATCTTTTATTGTCTGCTCAGCTTGTTTCCGGTATTCTCTAGGGAGAGAATCGACTACTTCTTTGAGGTAGCTTTTGCCCGCTCTTTTTTCGTTCACTAAACTTACTATTGTCTCAACGATATTCTTATAAGCATCATGTGCATCATGTGCTGGTTGTTTGAGGCTCATTGTCGCCGCAGATAGCATATGATCGGCTAGACCAATTGCGAATCCAAGTAGCGCCTTTTGGGCTGGGTATGCTGGGTATTTCCCGATAAGTGCAGTTGCTTGCTCCACACTTCTAGGGTTTGGAGTCTTTTCGCTACCAAGTATTTTGAATACAAGCTTGAGGCTATCGTAGTCACTAGCAACTAGGTCTACAACAGAACTCGCTAGTCTGCCCTTAAATTCTTGGTCTCTAGGTAGATTATCGATATCCATATCTGCTAGTCTTTCGCCGATAAGTCGATCTTTATTTGGTGTTCCTTTTGGCAGAAATTCCTTCATATCACGAGCAACTTCTATGATTTTACTAAGACTGGATTGTTGCTTTGGTATAGATTTTGCAGCCTGGATAGCTAAGTCATAAATCTCTAGTGCTTTTTCAGGAGATTCGGTGTTATTAGCCAGAGTGCGGGCACGATCAGATATGTTCGCATAACTAATGTTTAGCTGGGTTTCCGTGTTCCAATGTCTCCCCATACTACCTAAGGCTTGGGTGGCATCGCGCAAACAAGTAAGTGCAATAACTTCACCTTCGTCTCCAGGTAAATGATCTTCAGCTATATGAGAGATATTAATTAAGAAGTCCGCCTTCCTAGATTTTAAGTCTGTACTTTGCGTTCTTGTGCTGTCTTCATATTCGGTGTTCATGTGTTTTGCTAAACTCCAAGCGTTAGTGATGATCGCCTTCTTCCGGACAACAGCTAGATCTTTCTCAACCAGGTTCTTTAGAGTTGTTAGAGTATCTCTTGTATCAGTTGAATTACCAACTTCGGTGATAATCTTAGTTGCTTGGTTGACGAGCTTACTAACAAGACCATTTCCGTCGTTTTCTTTTGGTAGTAATGTAGCCGAATCAGCTATCTTTAGTAGTAGTGTTGCCTTATCGGCCGTATCAGCCATGTCTTTCGTAAGATGAAATGCATCGTAGAGAGTTCTCTGCAGGAATTCTCTGGTTTTATCACTAGGTTCGTTGATCTCTTGTGTGCCATCTATCATGTCTGACAGAGCTTCAAAAGCAATAGTGGTTGATTCTTTGATCTCTGGGTGCTTAGCAATATCTCTTGCTAATTTCCCAGTGATACCTAGCATATCCAAAATTTCTTTTTCTGATCTGCCTTTTGCACTTTCGGATTTTACGGAGCTATGTATGTCTCTGAACATTTCTCTTATAGCTTCTAATTTTTCTTCAGGATCACTTATCTGTAGACATGCTTGTTGCGCGTCTTCAAGAGTTGACTGTATCCTTGAAGGCTTATTAGGGCTGTCATCAGTTATCTCGAAATGCACGCAAGCTAAGTCAGTTAGTCCTTCCGCTTTCAATTTAGGGTCTTTTATATCGTTCGCGATATCTATAGTTTGCCCTAGTATCGGTAATGCCTGCATGGTAGAAAATTCCTCTGGAAGGTCGTTATGAAAACTGTCTAAAGTTTCTATAATGGCACGTACTTTTGAAGTTTTGTCAGTAATAGCCATAGCAGACTTTAGTGCTAGTCTTTTAGCTATCCCAATATTTTCTGGAATGTGAGTTTTGATGGCACTGAGATTTTCAACAATAGATATGTTAATACGCCAGAAATAATCATCATAATTATCAGTTTGTTCGTCACCTTTTTGTTCTTCTGGTAAGTGGGCTCGGAGCTCTACTGCTTCACCAAAAGCACTGTCTAGCTTAGATAGAAGGTCGTTTGTGTCCTGCCAAGTTTGCATGCTTGGTTCAAGAGCACCCATTTCATCGAACACTACACCCGCTGCTCTAACTATAGCGCCATTACCAAATAGAAGTCTGGCTTTGATATCAAAGTCAGGATTTTCAGGACTAGTAAGCGTGGCACTACCTTCCATAATTAGCTATAGTATTGCACAAAAATATAAAATCGTCAACTAGATGTCTTGACTAAATTTCTATAGGCTTTCGGCGATTTTGAGGAGTTGATCAGCGCCAAGGCTGGTCCCGCCTTCGATACTGTAGAGGATTCCTCCGTCTACCCAGACAGCGCTATTATTCTCGTAGACATACACGGTCTTGCCGTTTTGTTGGTATGTCTGGAAAGGCTTTGATGATGCGAGCACTTGGTTATTGAGTAATGACTGGCTGGACCAATTGCTGGCTTGCTGAGTTAGCTTGTAGTTAGAATCATTTGAATTTGATTTGTAGGTTAGGGTTACTTTGCCTGGTTCAGCCTTGATCGGTCCGGCTATACCAAAACCTGTCGGTTGGTAAGCTGGCAAACTGGCAGGAATACTAGCCTGCAAACTGGCCATTTTGACTTTCACAGCAGGTACTGCCTGATAGACGCCAATAACGAATGCTGACAACAAGACGACACTTGTCAGAGAAGTTCTTGCTCTCGATCCAAAAGGATGGAAAATCTTCTTGATGCGACTGGCTGGTGATTCGATTGCTTGAAGCTCGTGGATATGGCTAGAAGCGTCTTTGATAGCTTCTTCGAATGGATCAACGACACGGGCTTTAAACTTGTCTTCGAGCTCTTGTATGGTCAGTGGAGGCGCACTGTGTATGTGGTCTTCAGGTTTTTTCACTGTGACATTGGCGTGGACTTTCTTTACAGGAGGGGTTTCGGCGCTTGTCGAGTGTTTGTGAAATTTCTTTATCATCTCACTTCTACCAGTAGCATGGCCTGATTTTGCTATAAATTCACCTGGTTTTGCTTTGTGTGTGCTTGTGACATGCTGAGTTGATGGCTTACCAATGCTTCGAATTAAAGTATTTGACCTTTCGGGACGACGTGCTGTGTGGTTGATTTTAGCCTTACTAACTCGATGTTGGTGAGATATGGTGTTGGTGGTGTTCACTGCTTTGCCGACAAAGCCGTCAATTTTATCTCCGCTTTGGACTTCAATCTTTACAGGACGCGGATTACTGCCCAAGACCTGACCACTTTTCATGTTATAAATTTTACCGTTGATCTCTACCGTTGATCGTGCGTCACTCATTTTTTATTTTTCTTTCAAATATTTTAGATACTCTTATCATATAATTTTGCTAAGGTCCATGTCAAACTCTTTTAAGCACCTTATTATTATCTGAAATCCTTGAAATATGCCGAAAAGTGCGAAAGCCTTATGTGGTAAGATAACAGTTATGGAATTTCTCGATCCGGAATATAAAAGACGCCACAATATAATACTTGTCTTGGGTCAAGGGCTCGTCGGGATTGCGGTTGTTACGGCCGCCTTGCTACTAGTCCTCAAGGCATATGGTTTTGACTTAGACCGTAAAACAGGTGAAGTTATTCAAAGTGGCCTCGTATACGTTGACAGTGCTCCAGACAAGGCGAATATTCGAATAAATGGCAATATTCACTCAGATAAGACAAACACTCGGTTTACTTTGCCAAGCGGTAGCTATAACCTACAGCTTGAGAAAGAAAATTACAGAACTTGGCAGAGACAATTTGACTTAGAAGGTAGTGCTGTTGAGCGATTTACCTACCCAATGCTGATACCAAAAGATCTAAAGCCAGCAGTTGTGGATTCAAGTACCACTATGAACTTTCTGTTCAGCCAAAGTCCGGATCGTAAATGGCTCGTTGTGAGTGAGAATTCAGAGCTCACTTCCCTAAAAGACTATAATTTAACTGATTTGACGGAAAATAAGTTACCAAAATCTCGTTCTTTTGCTCTTCCTGCTGGAATATTCGAAAAAGCTACATCAACTAACCAATTTGAGGTGATAGAATGGTCCAACAATAATGCCAACTTCTTAGTAAAACATACCTTTGACGGTAAGATAGAATACGCTCTTTTAAATAGAGACGAACCCGCCAAATCCTTTAACCTTAAAACTGTCGGTACTATTGACGGCGAAGTCAGCCTGCTTGATAAAAGTGCGGATAAATTACTGGTATTTAACAAGACTTCCGGCGTGCTGAACCTCATAAATGTCAAAGATAAAAAGACTACTCAACTTCTAACCGGAGTATTGAGCTTTAAGTCCCACGGTGACGATAAGATATTGTTCACCCGGGTTAGTCCGAGCGATAAGACCAAAGCCAGAGTTGCTCTGCTGGACAACAATAAGTCGTACGATGTTCGTGAAATACCTATTAGCAGTAATCTTCCTGTAGATATCGCGACATTTCATAGCAAGTGGTACTTGATTATTGGGTCAGAAAAAGAGAGCAAAACATATATATACGAAGACTTTGTTGATAAATTCAAGAACGATCCACTCAAGACAGTTAGCCCTATTCGAGTTACAAAAAATAATATTACAACTCCTCTAAAAATATCTTTTTCTAAAAATACGCGCTTTATATCTTCTTTTAGTGGTAGTGAAATATCAATTTATGACATTGAGGACAAGAGAAGCTATCGTTATGATTTAAAGGTTCAATTGCCTGAGGCTGAGTCCCCTGTCTGGATGGACGGACACAGGGTTATTTTGTCTGGCACAGGCCAGGCTGTAGTTCTCGACTTCGATGGATCAAATAAGCAGACGCTAACTCCAATTCCTAGCAACAAGAACATATTTTTTGATAGAGATTATGAGCGGTATTATACTGTGACTTCAAATCAGTTAGAGCCTACGAAAATTGATCTCAAATCAATACCGCTCCGCGCCGGCGATGACCTTAGATAAATACTAGAACCAGTCTTTGATTCTTTGCCATAGGCTCGGGCTATTGCTCGGTAGGACCTTTGGCTCCCCTGTTTGGCTAGATATACTACTTTCCTTGTTGGTGGCTGGGTCTGGGAAGATTTGCTCGCCGACTATTATGAGACGATTTGTCGACATGCCAGGCGGGTCACAGGTAACTAAAGTCATAGTAGAAGGTCGGTCTCTTGCTCCTAAAATACCTATGTCTGTCGGTGGTGTTATGTACTTTTGGTAGACCTTGTAGACGTATCGTTTGCCGTCTTTGTCTACGATGAATGTGTCATCTTTCTCTAAGCTTTTTAACAGTATAAAAGCAAATTTGTATTTTCCGCTATTGAGGATATTTCCACTACTGTGACCAAAGATAACTGCGTTACCTTTTTCTCCTGGGTTTACGGTTGTCGCGTAGTGCACCACTCCTCTCTCCAGAGCCTTCTGAACAGCTTTTTCTTCTATAGATGGCTCATCATATACGACAGGCGCCTCAACATTTATTTTTGGAATAATTATCTTGGGTTCTGGTCCAGCCGCGGTACCTGCTCCGTTAGGATTAACTATTATTGGTGATGCACTGACATTTGTACTTGGTCGTATGAGCGGTGTGATAAATCTTTCGTTAAAGAAGCTGAAGAGTAGTATTAATATGACAAGGCTTCCCATAGAAAATCCGAATATAAGAGAACGAACGTGATGGTTATTTGTTATTGGTTTGGCTCGAGATTGGACGCGGTTGAGAAGATCTTTTTTAACAGAGACTTGACTGTTGTTGCCATAAATTCTAGTTGGTTGATGGGCGGGATGCGTAGGTTCTTTCGGATGGTCTGATTCTGCCGGTGTCTGGTGTCTCTCTACTTCGGGCTTTGGCTTGTTCTTTTGCTGTTCGTGGTGCCGATAGAACTCGTTCCAGACTTGCCTCTTTTGATCATCAGGAAGATCACTGTAGTATTGGTGCCATTTTGTTTGGATCTCGTGGAGGCTTAGCCCAGACTTTGAGAGTTGATCCATATAGTGCTGATGTTTGGACATCTTGCCACTTGGTAGTGCCTCTACCTCCTTTATTTCCTCTTTGGCGCTAGGCTCTTTGCCATATAGTTTGTCGAGTTTTTTACGGATTATCTCTGCGGCAAGTTCTGGATTATTTCCGTCCCCGAGTTCGTCGATAGGTGTTTTTTTTGTTGGGTCATTCATAAGCGTTTATCTATGATCATTATATTACATCTGTCATTTTTGACATAGGATTGATATAATTATATCGAGTTTAGCCGGAGTGGCGGAATTGGTATACGCGTGCGACTCAAAATCGCATTCCTTCGGGATTGAGGGTTCGAGTCCCTCCTCCGGCACCAAATTTATTATGAATATTTATTTTGCTGGTTCTATTCGTGGTGGTCGACAAGATATCGAACTTTACCAGGAGATAATTGATCTGCTGGTAAAGCATGGCAAAGTTCTGACAGAACATGTTGGTGATAGTGATCTCAATATTACAGAATCTGGCTGGAGCCAAGAAAAGATATATAACTATGATATGGACATGCTCCGCAGGTCTGAAGTTATGGTCGCGGAAGTATCGACTCCTAGCCTCGGAGTTGGCTATGAGATTGCTAGATTTGAGGGCAAACCAATCCTCTGCCTCGTTAAAGAAAGTGTTGGTAATAATCTGTCATCCATGATTGCCGGTAATCCCAACTTAACAATTTTTAAGTACAAAAATATTGAGGATATCCAAAAAATAATAGAAGATTACTTCACGAATTTATAAAAGTAGATGTGATTGTTCTGAGTGGGTTTTTGTTATTCCAAGATAACCACTTCGTGATTTCAACAATAACTTCAGTAATTTCTCTCGGAGTTTTTGAGTAAATAACTTCTCCGCTTTTGGCACACCAAATAGTATTATCATCAGATATAACCAAGGTTGCTGAATACTTTTTTGTGATCATTTCTAAGTATTCTATTTTCTGAGCAAATCCAAGGTTTGAGGTAAAAGCCTTCTCAAATTTGATGCTCTTTCCTAGCTTGGTTAATGCGCTGGTATCTATGCATAGGGTAATATTGTTTTTTGACAGTAGTTTCTCTAGATAGTTCTCCGCAAAGCAGTCGAGCGCAGATTTAGTTATTACTATCTGAGTCTTAGAGCTATCAGCTACATTTTCAATAAACTGCTGTGTCTCATTACTACGGCCAGTTTCTCCTGACATCAGGCAGGTATTAGCTCCATTGATAATCCTTATGATCTGGTCTGAGGATTCTTTGATGAAGTAGCCACCTGTTTTGTGGCTTTCTGCGAATATAATGTTGTTGTCTTTAGTCCCAACAAGCCTGCTTAGGTAATCTGGCAGAATTAAACTAAGCTTGATGCCAGTTATATTTTTTAACTCCTGGTAGTATCTGGAAGTGTCGGCAAAGTGATCTTTACTTCCACCTAAGATAACCACTTTGCTCGCCTGTCGATTATTTTCAGGACGAGACCAGATGATATCCTCAAATTCTTTCGGATCTACTTTGTCTATATTAGTAACCACCTCTTGATTATATCGTAGACTAGTTGTTTTTTATGAAGAAGCTAGCTTTTTGCTCACCAAAGCGTTGCCACATAGTAACAAGCTGAGGATTTACTTCTAACGCGTGTAGGGCTCTTGATTTGGCACGTGCTACTGCAAGTGTGGCATTTGCAACACGAGAGCTTACTCCGCCTGGGGCAAATGCTCCATTATTGGTAAGTTCTCGATAGTTCTCAGGAGTTATAACTATGCGTCCGCCGATAGAAAGTTCTACACCTCCTTCTTCAGGTTCGCGCAGACTATGTAGTATATTTGCAAGATCCAGAAAAGGAGTGCCATCACCTTCCGTCAGCCACTTTAGAGTTTCTGAAGATTGAGCAAAGACATTTTCTGCCATTAACTCTACTTTCTCTGCATCTTTTGGCCTAAGTCCAGAAATTGACCGTGTGTAATAGTTGGCAATTGACATCCCTGGATGTGGTACGGGAAAGTTTGCCTCCCCTACGCTTAAATTCCAAGTCTGCATGGCGGATGGATTAAAAGCTACTTGAAATGGGAACAATGCTTTGTAGGCCTCTGAACCTTCACTGGTGCCCGTAACGTATCTATCTGACAGAAAAGTTTTCATAGCTGATAGACCAAATGGGTTTTTCATCTGAGCTTCAAGTTGGCTAACTTCTTTCAACCCAAATACGGAGATCTCAAGTTCATCACCAATTACCTGCTCTGCAAATTCTTCAACCTCCGCTACCTCGCGTCTGTCAGCAGACATTACGAGTACATCTAAATCTCTTTTGTTGCCATCGTCTCGAAATTGTGGCAAGTGAAGGTCTGTGGGTGCGGTAATTGCCCTACCTTCAAAGTCTATTTGAAGTCCCGGATGAGCTAAGGCTGCGGAACCTACCCCACCGATTAATTGGATCTCAATTTCAGGAAATTCAGCTACTTTTTGAACAAAAGGTTCAATTATCTCAATACAATTTTTGCTAGCAACACTACTACTCATAATTTGCTATTATCTGCTTTTATGATCTGATTTGCAAGCATAAGCTCTACTGAGCTTGATGTGAGATATCAAAGAAAAGCTCTGCAACGCCAGTCGCTAGTGCTCTAGATTGAGGCCATAACCCATTTTCTCGCACGGAAGCAGGTAGTTCAAATTCTGCTTCTACAGCTTTAATACCGCTACTGGTAACAACAACCAGTTCTCCGGAGCGGTCATGGGTGAATGATAGATCTCTGTGCGGTCCATGTAGTCCTAGCCAAAGCACCTGTCTTGTATTATTAAGCCCTTCTGGAGGTGTTAATACAACTTCTGCGGTGAATTCTCTTGCCCAGCTTGGTTTATACTCCTTCTTACCCCTACTGACATCTTCTCCTTTTTCAATAGTAGCCATAACAAGTCTAGAAAGAGTATGAGTTTTGTCCCCCTCCAGGTCACAGGATGGTTTAAATTCGCCGTTTAAAACCTCGTAAAATCCTAGGCTCATTGGTAATTCGCGAGGCGTATTGCTCATAGGTAAATTTTACAATATTAAGTGACACTAGTCAATCATTGTTGTAGGTATTTACCGCCGTTTGGTTGCAGTTTATAGACTACATTTTTGCGTTCTATTACTATTGGCCAATTGTTGGATTTTGCTATGTCAAACAATGATTTGTTGGGGTTAAAGGCAATTGGGTTCTGCACAATCTCAAGCATGACAGCGTCACTTGTACTGTCTCCTACGCCGTAGCTATCTTTTAGTGATAGACCGTGTTTTTCAATCATTTGGCTCAGGAGTGCTTTCTTGTCCTTGCTGGCAATAAATTTCTTGCCACTAAATCCTTGCCCGGATCTCTCATACTGGCTACCAACCCAGTCATCGAACTGATAATACTTTGCCAATCTTTCAACTAATTCGTGGTGTGAGCCGGATATCGCGATAAGAAAATAATCTTTTTCTTTAAGCTCACGTACAAGATCTCTGGTATAGGTATAAACTTGATCTTTATATTGCTCGATAACCTTGTCTATCATGCTGTCAAATTCAGTCGATTTGATTTGCGATAAGGCAGATTCATAAATCGTTATTAGACTGTGTTCATAGTCAGCAAATGCTTCAGAATGTTCGCGGTTCTTCCATTTCATTCTGGACTGGTGGAGCTTGTTTTCAGCCTGCGTGCCCAAAAGCCCTGCTCCAGCAAGTTTGTCGACAACTGCGTGGTAGAGTTGCCATCTAATCAACGTCCCATCAATATCAAAGACAGCAAATGGTTTGTGTGTCATGCTATCTCTACGCTTACTGGACAGTGGTCAGAGCCCATTACGCTTTGGTGGATTTGAGCAGATTTCAGTCTGCTCGCCAGAGCTTTGCTCGCCAGCCAGTAGTCTATGCGCCAGCCTACATTTTTGGCTCTGGCATTAGCCCAGTGTGTCCACCAAGAATATTCATCAGTTTTGTCAGGGTAGAAATGGCGAAAGGTATCAACAAACCCAAGTTTCAGCATGTTATCAAAGCCTTGCCTCTCTTCGTTTGTAAAGCCATGTTTGCCAACATTTTCTTTGGGTCGCGCGAGGTCAATTTCGCTGTGGGCAACATTGAGATCGCCACAGAATAGTACGGGTTTGCTTTTTTGCAGTTCATTTACATGCTCTAAAAACGCTGGGTCCCATTGTTTGTGTCGCAACTTTAGTCGAGACAGGTCCCCTTTCGAATTCGGTGTATAAACGGTCACAACCCAGAAATCTTCAAACTCTAGTGACAGCACTCTACCTTCTGCGTTGACGTCTCCGTACCCGTCGTTCACAAGATCATACTTCTTCGCAATATCATCTGACAGATTATTGATAACACTCAGTGGCTTGATCTTGGTGAAGATGGCGGTCCCGGAATAACCTTTCTTTGTTGCAGAATTCCAATATTCTTCATACTGGGGCAAGTCAATAACCGCTTGGCCTTGCATGGCTTTTGTCTCCTGTAAACATAAGATATCAGGATCATGTTTTGCTACAAATTCCTGAAAAGCGCCTTTATTTATAACAGCTCGGATTCCATTAACATTCCACGAATACAGTTTCATTACTGTATATTATAACAAAAATTAGACTCTGGCTTTTTCTCTTTCGGTTCTTCGTTGATTAAACAAATATTTGTCTAAAAATTTATCGTCAATAATAATATCTTTGCCCGTATCGTTATCTGGCAATTTGACGGTGCCCGGCACGGTAACTCCGTCTGCTATCCAGTATCCACTACCAATTTGTGCGCCAGACTCTATGATTGAGCCCATGCCGATTACGCAGTGGTTTCCTACAAAAGTTTGTTTTTTTGGATTCTTCTGGTTTTCTACCCAG
This sequence comes from Patescibacteria group bacterium, assembly GCA_038064875.1. GTDB lineage: Bacteria > Patescibacteriota > Saccharimonadia > Saccharimonadales > 2-12-FULL-41-12 > 2-12-FULL-41-12. The sequence goes on from JBBTSC010000001.1 coordinate 117,248, forward strand.
TGACCATCCTTTTTAGTTCTTGAGACACTTTTGCCAACTTCAGAGCCGAATTCCATGGTTACGTCATGGCCTAACGTTGAATGAGGTCTAACTTTTGAACCTTTAGCCATAGAGACACGATCACCTATATGCGTCTCATATTCAACCCATTCTTTTACTATTTCTCCCTTTTCGTCTTTTACAGTCTCACCTGCTTCGTTTTTCAACGGCCTTGAGTATCCCCATTTTTTGAGATCTATAGCGCCAAGCATGCAACCATCTGCTATCACTGCATTGTCTCCGATATGTACTCTTCTACCAACTGGGCTGACTATGGAACAGTTATCTCCAATAACTGAATTTCTACCAATGGTACATTCGGGTGAAGTATAAAAATTATCACCAACAACCGCGCTGTCTCTTACGAGAATTGCTTGTGCAATACCATCAAAGCCAGCTTTTAAGAAGACTCTCTGGCGCTGTTCGTCTTTGTTGTTTTGGGTGCTTGTTGAAACTGGGTCTTCTTCACCTTCGATTTCCTCTTCGGCAAATGTGGCCATAATTTCGAGCTCGATATCTTCTGGAATTGGTCCTTCACCATCAACTCTGTCTTCAAGAACTTCTGAAAGCTGTACAGCTAAAATCTGCAGAAGATCGGTCTTCTCAGGCGTAAAGCTAATAGTAATATTGGGTTTTTTCTCCGCAGTAGGAATATTCATAAGCAATATTATAACATTTATCAAAGATATTGTAAATATATACGGATCTTTTTGATTATGGTAGAATCCTATCAATGTATAAAAGAGTCCTCATAAAAATATCTGGCGAACAACTTTCAGGTAAATTCGAATCTGGTATTGACGGCGAGTTTGCTGGCTGGTTAGCTCGTGAGATTAAGGCGATCTCTGAGGGTGGTTCACAGGTTGTGATCATGGTTGGTGGCGGTAATTTCGTTCGTGGTGCTCAAGTTGTTGGGCATGGCATCAAGCGCGTCACAGGCGACCATATGGGTATGCTCGGCACTATGATAAACGCCCTTGCCTTAACTGATATTTTTGAAGCTCAAGGCGTAAAGACTCGTTGTCTTAGCAATATTTTTGCTGATCAGGTTGCAGAGAAATTTGTCCACCGTCTGGCTAACAAGCATCTTGAAAAAGGACGTGTTGTTATAGCAGCCGGCGGAACAGGGCGACCATATTTGACTACAGATACTGCTGCGGTTGTTATCGCGCTAGAGCTTGACTGCGAGATAGTTCTAAAAGCAACCAAAGTTGACGGCGTTTATGACAAAGATCCTGCTACCTCGCCTGATGCTAAGAAATTTGAAACTCTGACTATGCAACAAGCAGTTGAAAACTCTGCGATAAAAGTAATGGATAAGGCTGCACTTGGTCTTGCTATGGAGCATGAAATGAAAATAATCGTTTTTGATCTAGTGAAAGAAAACAATATCAAAAACGCAGTTGCCGGCAAGCCTGCTGGAACGTTAATCTCTTAAAAGGTTCGAGAGCTCAGGATAATTTCCTGATCGATACTATATTTCTATTTGCCGATTACACCAATAACTATGGCAATTGCTAAGAATTCTACCAAATGATGTCCAAGACCGAGTGCTGTGAGTTTGAAATTTCTTCTCTCAAATGAATCATTGGTTATATGAGAAGTTACTACGAAGCCAAGCCACGCCCAGAACGCTGTAGATAGAGACGCGCTCATCCACGAGTTATTGAAGTATTGGTTTGACAGGAACGTCATGTGAAAGAGCATGTAGGCTGTAATAAGAGACATCAGGCTCGCTTTGATTATAGAAGGAACCCAATCCTTTGAGAGGTCTTTGTCAGTTAGCCCTATGAGCTTTTGCCAGGTTTTGCCAAAGACACTTGGTGCATACCATATGCTTCCTACAGCCATACTGGCGACAGCACCTAAAATAACCGCTAAGTAATTTACCGAAACATCCATACACTATCTCCTATGAACTAAAATATTTATTTCTTTGCTGTTTTTGCGCCGTATCGTTCTTTGATCTGGAACAATAGGTAAAAGCCGATTGCTGAACCAACGAGGCTCATGATAAAGCTTCCAATTCCTCTTGTTGAGATAAATATCTGAACAACAGCGTAAAGTACATTTATCAAGCTAGCTAGAAAGATCAAGTCCCAACCTTTTTGAGCTCTTGCTTTTAGTGGTGCGTAAGCCATCAAGAAAATAACAGCGTTAACAAGTAGCAGTGCGATACCACCGTAAATGACGATCTTGTCAGTAGAGCTATATCCAATGTAATTACCATTTGTGTAACGGTTGAGCTCATTTGCGTAGTCTATCAGTGGACTTGCAACTCGCATCAAATTCCAAAGGCTAAGCGCTGCAAGGAGCTGTAATACTCCAAAAATTAGAGCTATGTAAGGCCAGAATTGTACTAAAAAGTCTTTTCCACCTTTTGGCAGCTCAGGTAGATCTTTAAAAAGATCTCCGAGTTGTTTTTCTATAGTTTTTAATGTTGACATAAAGTGACTCCCCTCATATTTAATATTTACATCATACCCTTATGGCTTCAATTAAGGCAAGTTTAATTTCTGGAGTATCATGGCGGAGAGAGCGGGATAGCAGGCAATGCCCTTTTACCTGCGGTACTCGCCTAGAATCCAAGTAAACTTGTCTTCTGGCTCCGTGTCCTCGTTTACCGAACCCTTTTGGCTCGAACCCGCTGTATCAACATACTAAAAAGCGGATCACAAGGATCAACTCTTTAGTATGGCGGAGAGAGCGGGATTCGAACCCGCGAAAGAGTTACCCCTTTACACGCTTTCCAAGCGTGCTCCTTCAACCACTCGGACACCTCTCCTTGACCTGTATATTTTATCAGATCTAGGCGCTAAGTTTTGCCCATTGATTAAATTACGACATTAACTTCTTGAGTTTAGTTATCCACAGGAGTAAACTGTGAAGTAACTATGCCAGTAATTAACCTAAAAGATGTTAGCCGGCTATATGGCTTTGGTGACGCTACTACCGTCGCCCTTGAAGATATTAATTTAGAAATTAAAAAAGGTGAATTCGTTGCTATCATGGGTCCGAGTGGCTCCGGAAAGTCAACGCTCATGAACGTTATTGGTCTGCTCGATCGACCAACATATGGCTCGTATTCACTGCACGAGAGCAACGTTGAGGCACTTAAAAATGATCATCGGGCAAAGGTCAGACGAGACAAAATTGGCTTTGTTTTCCAGTCGTTCTCACTGCTCCCTAATATGAATGTTTTGGAGAACGTAGCTCTTCCCCTTGCCTATCAAGGCGCAAATTTGCACCATAGAATCGTTCAAGCTCGGACGATGTTGGAGCGCGTTGGTCTTGGTGATCGGTCCTACTTCCTGCCGACCCAACTCAGTGGTGGACAGGTACAGCGCGTAGCAATAGCTAGGTCACTCATAAATCAGCCAGAAATAATTATCGCAGATGAGCCTACCGGGAATCTGGATAGTAGCGCTTCTCGGCTCGTCATGGAGCTATTGGCGGACATACATAAAATGGGTAATACGATTTTGATGGTCACACACAATCCAGAGCTTACTCGCTATGCAACACGCGTATTATTTATGCGTGATGGCATGATTGTTCATGATGAGAAAAAGGTCTTAGGTGATATCTCTGAATCCAGCGAGAACACCAAGTTCTTTGAAGAAACAACAGATGAGGAACATGATATTGCTGGTGTTTCTGCCCGGCTTGAAATAGAGACAGATCAAGGAAAATATAATGTACGCAAGCCAAAGAGCGCTAAGAAATCACGGAGAGTTTCCGTAAAGCGTCCGGGCAAAAAGAAAAAATACGCTCGAGGGGGCCGAAAGTCATGATATTGATAGACCACATGCGAATGGCCCGGAGCTCAATTAGGGCAAACCGCTTTAGGAGCTTTCTTACGATGCTTGGCGTAATAATAGGCGTAGCGTCTGTCGTTACGATAATCGGCATTGGTGAGGGTATAAAAAATCAGGTCAACCGCCAGAGCGAAGCTGTTACTAAAAACATTATTTCCGTAAGGCCTGGCCATTTGGTTGATAGGGATAGCTACGGAGCGATCACCAGGATAAATATCCTTCCTGCGTCTATTCAGACAGGCTCTGTCAGTCTCAATGACGCTAAGGATCTCGAATCAATCGACGGCGTAGAGCGTGTAGTACCAATGTCGCTGATCAGTGGTGTGGTCGAATACGACCAAAAAGAATATGGTGGTGCTAGCGTGATCGCCACAAAGCATGATTTTATCAATACGGTTTCGCAAAAAATTGAATTTGGGGCTTTTTATGGCGATGTAGATAAAGACAAAAAGGTTGCAGTTATTGGAAAATCAATAGCCGAGGATTTCTTTGGCGAGGTTGTACCTATTGGCAAGACTTTTTCCTTTAGGGGTCAAGACTATATTGTTAGAGGTGTTTTTGAAGAATTCCCTGTTGCGCCGCTGACCCAGAACATAAATTATAATACAGCTATTTTCATCCCAGATAATGTCGGGTATAACCTTGGTGGCTCAAAGCCACAACTATACGAATTGCTCGTGGACGTTAAAGATGGTTATGACAAGCAAAGTGTGGTCAGAGCTATAGACCAGAGACTAAAAAGCATCCACGGAGGTCAGGAAGACTTCACGGTGCTGAGAAGTGATGAAATGTCGCTATTGACCAGTAAGACTTTTGATTTGATTTCTTCAATGACGGTTCTCGTCGCAGTAATATCACTTCTTGTAGGTGGCGTGGGCATCATGAATGTTATGTTAGTAACCGTTAGTGAGAGATCACGCGAAATTGGTATCAGAAAAGCTGTCGGAGCAAGCAATAGCCAAATAAGATGGCAGTTCTTGATTGAGTCTATGGTACTCAGCTTCTGGGGGTCTCTGTTCGGAATATTACTCGCAGGGATTATCATGGTGCTACTCAGGGTACTGACAAATCTCGAGCCAGTTATGAATCCCGTCGTTGTCGTGTTCGCCGTTATTGGCTCTGTATTCGTAGGAGTTATATTTGGTATAGCTCCCGCACGCAAGGCAGCGAACAAAGATCCTATTGACTCACTTCGAAGTATGTGATAATCTATACATTTTCCAGAGGAGAAAAGGTATAATTTATGACAACTCAAATACATCTTGTTACTACTGCAGAAGCGTATTGCCACACGTTGGACTGGCCACAGTTTTTTCGTGGGCTCAGCGAAGGCGCTGATTTAACCCCGAATGGCCTGGCTCAAGCGAAGCTCCTAGGGGAATTTATTGCCGATAATGATTTTCCTGAAGCAACCGGTATTTATGTTGCCCCTGAGACAAGAGCACGAGACACTGCAATAACTGCTTTTGATCAAGTACCAGAATCTACAAAAACTATAGAAATTGAACGCGCTCTAAGGGATCGATCTTATGGAGACCTAGCAAAGTTTCCGAAAAAGACAACTCCACTTCAAGTTGCTAAAGATGCCCAATTAACCGGGATAGATGTTGTCACCGGTAGCTGTATTGAACAAGAAACATTTGTAGCGGATAGAATGATTGGCTTACTTAATAGACTTGGCAAAGAACGTGAAGGAGAACTGGGTGTGTATTGTTTTTCTGACATAGAACCAGTCGCTTGTTTACTAAGAGCACTTAAAGCTAATGATAAAGATATTAGTGACCTAGGCCATGCTCAGATAGTCTCTCTACAGATAGATGACGATAGTAGAGAACAAGATTTTGTTCGCTCTATCTCTACTTGTTGAGTAATCTAGTGTAGTCTATAGGTAGATGATAGAAATTCAGATAATTACTGTTGGCAAAAAGCATGATCCAGAATTTGCAGGAAAGATTGAGGCTTACGAAAAACGTCTTCGGGGACAGTTGAAGTTATCTTGGCAGATAATTCCCTCCAGCGACAAGCCAGCTGAATCGGTTAAGATCCTAGAGAAAATCAACAAGGATGATTACGCAATCTTACTTGATGAGCGAGGCGTTTTGGTCAGTAATGCTCAGTTAGTCCAAGCTTTCGAACTTCTCTCCCAGCAGGCGAAGAGATTGGTGATTATCATTGGTGGTTCATACGGAGTAGATCAACCAGTATTCAACAGAGCTAACCAAATTGTGGCTTTATCCGGGCTTGTTCTTCCCCATCAAGTTGTTCGACTGATAGTTATTGAGCAAATTTATCGGACAGTATCAATAATGAATAATCAAAATTATCATCATTAAATAAGCGCTAGTTTTATTTCTTTGAACGAAGTTTTTTCAGCGCTATCAAGACGATCACTGCAAGTATCGGAGCAGATATTGCTAGAGGTGTAGCTATTTTACTCAGGGCAAATATTAGCACAGCAGTTAAAATTAACCAGCCAATACCTGTTTTTCGTGATATCTTGGCACGTAAGAATTCACTACCGAGGTAGTAATATGGGAACACGGTAATAACCAAGAACGTACTTGAGAGCAGTCCACCAATAAGCACGACGGCCAGTCCTTCCCAGAACGGGCTGGTGATAGCAAGTGGGATCAATGAGAACACAGCTGTTAGACTTGTAGCAATAAGTGGCCTGAACCTCTCTGCGAGCGCCTCGTGGGCTGCGTCTACAGGGTTCATCCCTGATTTTCTAGCTTGGTTAGCATAGTCTGTCAATAAAATACTGTTCTTAATACTGAGGCCAATCAGAGCAAAGAGTCCAAGCATAGCAAAGAAGCTAAATGCATTGTCAGTGATAAATAGTCCAAGCGTGATCCCAAATAAGCTAAACGGAAGGGCTAAGAATATGAGAAGTGGTTGGAGCATACTCTTGAATTGGAAGGCCAAGAATACATAGATCGCAAGAAGTAATATTGGGAATGCTAGAGCAAGTGTCTTGAAGCTATCTTGGTTCTCATCTTCTTGTCCGAAGTTGAAGCTCAAAGCATCTTTACCTACCCCGTAGCTTGCGACTTTGTCTTTAGGGAAGTTCTTTTCGACCGATTGTTGAGCCAAGGTTACTAGGGTTGTGGTATCGTCGTCTACGAATGTTGCGGTAACTTCTATGTACTGTTTGTTATTCTCTCTGTTGAATATGCTAGAGTTAGACACTTCGACTGATTTTAATTTTGCACTTGAACCGTCAATTCTCTTCAACTCGGTATTTTTGAGTTTATTTGAGATATCTTTAGCTAGTTGTATAGCACCGTCACGGTTTTCACTAGAATCTATTCTTGCAGAAAAAGCTGCTGCTGGTGGTCCAGCGTCTACTTGACTCGCAGTTATTTTTGCCCCTTCAAAATTCTCAAATACATTATTCAAATTATCTACAATAGCTGGGGCACGGATCTCTCGTTCAGTATATTTAGTGATATCTACGTAAGCGATAGCACTGTCAACAGTCCCCTGCCCGTAGTATGCAGTTTGTATAAAATTAGAGCCGATAGAATTACCAAGTATTTGGTTGGCTTTGTCGGTCGTATCCTCAGCTTGTTCTATTGTGGTATCAGGTGCAAATTTTAGACTGACCATGAGCTGGTTGGAGTCTTTGCTTGGTGGGAAAATATTGAATGTAACTTTTTGCATTAGGTAGCCACTTGTCCCAATAAATCCAAAACCAATTATGAGCGCAACTATACCAACTCCGAAGAGCTTTTTGGTTGAACCTTTTGCCCACAGCATAGGAGCAGAGATAAATCTGGCAATAGAGGCTTCAAATCCTGCTGAGAATTCTTTCACGTTCTTCTCGCCAAGTTGTTTTTTGCCAAGAAGTATAAATTTCGCAAAGAACGGAATAAAAATGAGGGCAACAAGGAGGCTGACAATAAGCGCAGAGATGATAGTTATTGGTATTGCTCGGATAAAGCTACCTAGTATTCCGCTTACAAAAAGCAGAGGTGCAAAACTAAGTGCTGCTGTCGCAGTGGCAGCGATCATGGCGCGACTAATCTTCTTTGTTGCTACAGACACTACTTCGCGGGCGTCTTTTCTCTTTTTGCGTTGGGCATCAATCGCTTCAACCATAATGATCGTGTCATCAACGATCAACGAAAGTCCCAGAATAAGGGCAAACAGCGTGATTGTATTTAGGGTGTTGCCCGTGATCAATAGTATGGCATTGACGATTGCAATGACAGTGACCATAGCGATGACCGTGATCAAGGACGCACGTATAGCTATCACTATTGAGCCTACGATCAGCACAGCCAAAAGACCTTCAAGAAGTGATTTTTGGAGTTCGCTAACCTGGTCGTTGATTTGTGAGGCAAAGCTGGCGCTGACAACCGCATCATAGTCAGAGAATTTTGAATCGGCATTTAATTTGTTGAGCGCTTCTTGGACTTGTTTGTCTAGCTCAAGGTTATCAGCACCTTTCTTGGCGATAACTCCAATGCTAATTGAATTATGAAAAGCATTTTTCCCATCTTCTCTTTTGCCAAATCGATCAAAGTTCTTTTGAGTGGTTTGGGACTCACCTGTTAAAGGATTCGTAGCTGTCTCGAACGGGTCAATAATAGAGACGTTCTCTACTAGGCTTAAGTTCTGAGATTGTATAAATGATGCAGCTTCTTTAGCTTTTGAAGCTAGTTCGGCTGTCGGTGTATCGTTGTCGCCATAGAACGCAATAACCATATTATCGCCACGTGGAGTGAAGCCAAATTTGTAAGCTTCTATCTTGGTCTGAGCATTTTCTGGGAGGATCTTTTTATCAGCAATCTCTTGTCGGAGATTTGTGCTTTTTTCTTCAGCATTCGTCCCTTCTTCGTAAGAGATAACAACTGTGTAAAAATTATCAAAACTTTGTGCTTGTACGAGCTTCACACCCTCTTGTTTTAGTAAGAATTCGCTAAGAGGCTTGGATACTTCGTTGTCTACTTTCTGTGCATCATTGACCAGATAGGTACCTTGCGCAAATGCAAATGGAGTCTGGATGCTCGGGAAACCTTCTCGTTTCAAAAATGTCGTATAACTGAGTGCGCCAAAGAGGAGCAGTGCTACCCAAATAATTGCTGTGAATCTGGTTCTGTCAAAAAAGAATAAGCTTAGCTTTTGTGATTTTGTATTACTTTCTTTTTGGATAGTCTTTTTTCTCTTAAATTTTGAAAATACGCCTTTTATCATCAATCTATCTCCCTCTAGTAAAATGTTACATATACTATATCAGCTCTGGACGCGGTTTAAAAAATTGTTTTAGCGGTATTCTGGGTTTTCAAAATCGAAGCGGGCACCGTCGTCCCATTTGTCTCGAAGGTTGCCGTAGGCAGGTATCCCCCCGGTGTTTTTTAGTAATTTTGCTATATGTAGTAAGTTCCAAGTCATAAAAGTTGTATTGCGATTGGTGAAATCGTTGTTTAGCCCAACTACGCTGCCGTCATCTAGTTTTTCTCCGTAGCTTGGCCCAGGTCCAGCCTCACCGATCCATCCTGCATCTGATTGAGGAGGGATTGTATAACCAAGATGTTGCAGGCTATAGAGCACATTCATAGCACAGTGTTTAATGCCGTCTTCATTTCCTGTGATTAGGCAACCCCCGACCTTACCATAATATGCGTATTGCCCAGAAGAGTTGAGGATTGACGAGTTTGCGTAGAGTCGTTCGATAACTTTTTTCATCTCAGAGCTGTTGTCTCCGAGCCAAATTGGACCTGCCAAAATCAAAATATCTGCATCCATAACTTTTTTTTGAATTTCTGGCCACTGATCTTTTTTGAATCCGTGCTCAGTCATATCTGGGTAGACACCAGGCGCAATATCGTGATCGACAGACCTTATTAGTTCTGTTTTTACGCCGTGCTTTTTCATGATATTCAGACTAATATCAATAAGTTTTTCAGTGTTGCTAACCTGTGGGGAGGGCTTGAGGGTGGCGTTGATAACCACAGCTTTTAGATCCGAGAAATCCCATTTTTTGTCTGACATCGTACTACCCCTTTATCCTGTGAGCAAAATCTGCTCTTAATTTAGACAGCTTTGGGTTTATTATAACCTGGCAATAAGCTTTTTCTGGATTATTTTTAAAATAGTCATGATGATACTCTTCGGCAGGATAGAACTCTTCGAGTTTTTCTACTTGTGTGACGATCACGTCTTTCCAGAGAGCTTGAGTCTTTTTGATAGAATCTTGAATTGTTACTAATTGTTCATCTTCAGAATAAAAAATTACTGATCTGTATTGTCTTCCTATGTCATTTCCTTGTCTGTCTGGAGTCGTTGGGTCATGGATAGCCCAGAAAATATCGAGTACTTCCCCGAGGTTAATTTTAGTAGTATCAAAGGTCACTTTTACCACCTCAGCATGATTAGTAAGTCCAGCGCAGACTGCGTCATAATTTGCTTCTTCTTGTTTGCCTCCGCTATAGCCCGGTTCGACTTTTACAACACCGATTATGAGCTGAAAAGATGCTTCCAGGCACCAAAAACAGCCACCACCCAGTACGATTGATTTACTCGATTTAACCATCTTTTTTCTCAAAATCAAGCGAACAAGAATTAATGCAGTAGCGCTGTCCGCCTTTGTCTACCGGTCCATCGTCAAATACATGCCCAAGATGGGATCCGCAGCTGGCGCATGTTACTTCTTCTCTAACCATGCCATGACTATAATCAGTCGAGAGGACTATGTTTTTCTGATCCATTGGATTGGTAAAACTGGGCCAACCGCTACCTGAATCAAATTTTGTATCACTAGAAAACAGACGATGACCGCAGGCTATACACTTGTAGTCTCCGGATTCTTTGTTGTCTACATATGCTCCAGAAAAAGGCGCTTCAGTTCCCTTTTCCCGAGTGATTCGGTATTGTTCTGGAGTGAGCTTTTCTTTCCAGTACTCGTCAGATTTCATGCTCATACTCTTAATTATATAGGAAATTTTCGCATTTGATTTATCTTGCTAATGCTTGCATAATAGTCTATTTTGGTAGATAATTGCAGAATGACAGAAACAACAGCAGGTGTAGCACCGCAACAAGATTTAACTTTAGTAGTTACAGAGTCGGTCATTGCAAGAAGACGACGTGATATACAGCTTTTGCCTGAAGAACAAGCTATCCTCTACTTGCTTGGAGGAAGAGGCCCGATTGACACCCAACCTGCCACACCACAAGAAATAAGTGAGATTGAGTCCAGAGTGCCAGATTTAACGGTCCAGGTTGCTTATAGAGATGCCTTGCCACGAAATAGCTTTTCTGTGCCTTCGCCAGATGATGAAAGAGTAGATCAAGTAGCTCAGAGACTCCAGAGACTAGAGCTTGTGGGCCTAATAGCTGGGCTAGCTATATTTGAAAGTGATGGTGAGCTGGTAAAAAGAGATGCTCTTGAGGTTTCAGTGGTTTCCCTGCTGATCAATCATCCTGATTACAATGACATAGAATTAGACGCAATGGCAATTACCGACAAAGATGAGTCGGATCAAGAGACAGCTGGTGATAAAGGTGCGAAACTTATGTCTAGCCTAAGTGAGATGGAACAAAAAGTTGCCAAGCTATGGCACAAATCATCACCTAATATGGCAGAAGAACTCTTTATCGAAGATTCAACGGTGCGATCTCATAGGGTGAATGTAAATATTAAGGCTAAAAATCTTGGTTTGACTGATGATACAGTCGCAGTAGCTTTATTTGAATCGGGCGATCTAGATATTAGCAGAGAAAGAATTGAGAGACTTGTTGAGAAGGTTGAGCCTCTATCAGGGCGTCAATTAGATTGCTTTAGGCTACAGATACGAGGGATGACATATGAAGATATCGGCCGAGAATTATCAATTTCGCCTAGCACAGTCAGAGTTCATTTGCACAATACATCGAAGAAGTTGGGCGGTAGAAACTCTAGAGAAAATGCTATTATTGCTCACTGTTCTGAACTGGTTGATTTTGTGCTATAATCCACCTGAAGATGTGGAAAGTGATTCGTCGCCTATTACCAAAACAAAAACTAACTATTTTTCAAAAATTTTCCCTATTTTTCTATGATCATTTTAAAGTAGGGTTTTTTATATGGATACTTATCTTAAGCTTTGGAGCCTTGTCGTATACAACGCTCATGACCCGAAAAGGCTTCCCCACCGTAAATGTTCCACTTAGCACAATAAGTGGAGTTTATGTCGTCGGGGATAAAGACAAAGTAGATCATGATCTCACAGAGCCGATTAGTAAAAAACTAGAAACGATTAATGGCGTTAAGTCTACAGATATTCGTGCTTTTGACAATAACTTTTTTGCCCTTGTTGAGTACGATGAAAACGTTGATCTGCCCAAGATTAGCTCTGAGGTGCAAAATTCAGTTAACAATCTTTCCCTGCCTGCCACAGCTCAGCTCGAATTCAAAGTTCTTGATGTTAGTAAATACAACCAAGCTTACGACATAATCGTCAGCGTCTATGATAAAAATGGCCAGCCAGTCAACGAAGCACAGGCTAGAGATATCAGTCAACGCCTTTCATCAGTAAATGATGTTGCAAAAGCTGAAGTAATACCCCAGTCCAAGCAAGCGATAAGTCCTCTCGATGGATCTAAGATAGATCAAAAAGTTGCCTTTGACCGCGTTGGAAAGCGAGACGGCTCTCAGGATCGTGCGCAGGTGTATCAAAGCTACAGTGTTGGTATTGTCGGCACAAGCAAAGCGGATGATCTAAGACTTTACGATGATGTTAGTGTCAAGATAAAAGAGATAAATAGCTCCGGAGACTTGAAGGTTGTAGTCTCTGCTGACTACGCAGAAGGTATCCATGAGCAATTATCTAGTTTACAAGGAAGTCTGCTCGAAGGATTCTTGATAGTTATAATTATAAGTTTTGCTTTGATCAGTTGGCGGGCTGGGTTGTCCACGGCGCTGAGCATGGTGACGGTACTACTTGCGACAGTTGGGCTTCTCTATGTATTTGGTTACACGCTCAACACTATCACCTTGTTTGGTTTAGTGCTGGCGCTGAGCTTAATAGTTGACGACACTACCATTGTCGCCGAGGCAATTGATGCTGCCAAAGGCAGACATCGAGACAAGCGTGAAGCTATCAAAGAAGCAATTTCCAAGGTAGCTAGAGCCAGTATGACCGGTACATTTGTGACCTGTCTGGCATTTGCTCCGATGTTATTTATCAGTGGGATATTGGGTAGTTTTATCAAAGTTATGCCAATAACCATCATTACTGCTATCATCCTGTCCTTGGTCGTATCTCTTGCTTTGATACCTCTTTTGTCGCGAAAACTTATTCTTGCAGGGAGTACAAAAAATATTAATCCAGTGACAAAGATCGAGGTAAAAATCAGGGATTGGCTCGTTGCCAATATCTTGAAGACGAGAGACTCCTTTACATTAAAAGTCACGATGGCAATACTATCAATTACGCTCGCTGTGTGCTCGATCGGGGCTTCATTTTATATATTCTCAACTCTGAAGTTCGATATCTTCCCTGCTCCAAAAGATGGCAATGAGCTTATGTTGACCATCAAATTTGACGAAGGTACGAGCGTCGCTAAAGCCGAAGAAATAACAGATGAGGTTAATGATAGGCTCGCCAAAGCACTTAATTCTTATGTTGAGAGGATAGCCTATACCAATAACGCTGATAACAGGCATGCTGTCGCGGTAATCACCTTGACACCTTATAGGGATAGGCAACTCAGCTATGTTCAACTCAAAGATTCAGCCAATGCAGTTATTGGTTCAGTGAGTGGCGCTAAAACCAAAGTAGATCTTTTGGCTGCTGGTCCACCGAAAGACGACGAGCCACTTAGTATTAGGATTACTTCAGAAGATAGCCAAAAGGCACTGGTACTCGCACAAGATATTGTTAAATCTATCAACAATAAAGAATTAACACGCGTAAATGGCACCAAGGCAAAAATAATCCAACCAAACATCGTCAACCAGCTTTCTACGACCAGGTATGATTCTGCAAAAGTTATTGAGGTCAAAGCTAAATTTGATGCAGATGATGTTTCTCAGCTTGTTCAGCTAGCTCAGAGTGATATCAATAAAGAATATACAGATGAAAAAGTTGCGAGCTATGGTCTAGCCAAAGATGCGCTAAAATTTGACTTTGGTAACGAGACAGATAATCAAGAGTCGTTTGGGTCTATGGTAAAAGCATTCCCTATCCTTCTAATCGTGATGTATCTTTTGATGCTACTGCAATTTAGGAGTTTTATTCAGCCACTCCTAATATTTTTGGCGATTCCATTCAGCTGGCTTGGTGTTGCTCTTGGGCTTAAACTCAGTGAAAATCCAATCAGCTTCTTCGTGTTAGTTGGCTTTTTTGCTCTGATTGGAATTGCAGTCAACAACACTATTCTTCTAACAGACTACGCAAATAGAGAGATTCGAAACGGTAAATCTCACGTTGAAGCAATTGCCGAGGCTTTGAAGAACAGGTTCCGCCCGCTACTGACTACCAGTGTTACTAGTGTAGCAGCGCTTATACCTCTTACTCTGACTGATCCTTTCTGGGAATCGCTTGCTATAACATTGATGGCAGGTCTAATATCAAGTACAATTCTAGTTGTGCTTACCTTCCCTTATTTCTGGCTCATGACAGAGTTTGTGCGTGGTAAGACAATGGCAATATTCGGCAAGAAATAACTAATCGGGAAAAATACCAAATGAAAAAAAACTTTCTACACTTCCAGCACCGCAGGCATTCAGGCTCAGTTTTGCACCACCGACATACTTCTTATCGAGCGATGTTAGCAGTGCTTATTCTAGCCGGCATATTCATGATATGGATCGCAAATTACGTAGGTACTGTCGACAAGCAGATAAAAAGCCAGGTTAGTCAAACTGCTCCTCTTCCAGATAAGATACCTTTCATAACAAATCCCATTATTGGCGCTGAAATTACAGACGATAATATTGAAGTAGTCGGCACTTGTTCAAATAACACAAAGACCTACGTTATTATCTACAATTCATCAGAGGTCGTAGGGTCTTCAGTTTGCTCATCGACGGGTAATTTCTCGTCGTCTGTTCCCGCAGAATACGGCGTAAATAAATTAAGTGCAGTTGCTATAAATATTAACAATCAAGCAACCTCTCGCAGTGTCGAAACCAATGCCAATAGAGCTGGAACAGTGGATGGCAATAGTGTGCGTATCAAAGTACAAAACCCGGTTATTCATTATAAGCCTGGCGAAGAGTTCGTTTTGACTATCGGTGTCCAAAGAGGAGCTGAGCCAATCACTGGGAAAATTAGTTGGGGAGATTCTCAGAGTCAGGATATCTCGTTCTCAAGTGGCAGATTAGAGCTCAAGCACACATATAAGGACAACGAAACGCGCACGATCAACGTAATGGTAAAAGATAATGCTGGAGTCACCAAGAACTATATGTTTGTGGCAGATGATATCACGGACTATGTTAGCCCTGTAGGCTCTACTGCATCGTCCACAGGTTCTGCTATAGCGTTGGGCAGTAAATCAGCTGAATTTATTAGGATTGTAGCCTTTAGTCTATACACGGTACTTGCTATTAGTATTGTTCTTTTTGTGAGGCATCAGCGATTCGCTCCGGAAATTATTACTTTGCCCGAAGATTTTGATAATAACTAGTCTATTTTTTCTTCTTGTCGATCTTCTTATCGAGCCCGAGTCCATGGACGATGTAATAAACCACCAAAGCTATAACTAGGAAGTTGATAAGATCGTTTAGGAAAGTACCATAGTGAATGATTGCTTCCTGCCCTTTTGGTGTTTTGCCTAAGCTAAAAGTTAAACCCTTTAGCCCCTCAGCTGATCCTAGAACAAAACCAAGTGGTGGCATGATAACGTTGTTAATCAGTGAGTTTACAAGTGTAGCTACTGCAGCACCTATGACAAGACCTACAGCTAGACCAACGACGCCTTGTTCTCTCGCAAATTCAGAAAATCCTTGCAATTGCTTTTTTGCTACTTCTCTCTTTTTTCTGACCATAATTCCTCCATTTATAGAGGTAATTATACAGTTGGCGAGGTTAAAGATCAAGAAAAGGTATAATACCTAGAATGAATTTTATTAGTCATTCGAATATCAATAAATTGCTGTCAATCATCTGTATTTTATTTGGGATATATCTAGTGTCTGCTCCATTTATCAAGTTGCCGATAGATGCATCAGAGGATTTTCCTTCCGGTAAGAAGATAGAGATGATAACCGGCACGGACCAAAAGCTATCAGGGCAACCTAATTATATTGAGTTTCTGAGCAATCCTACGATTAAGTCTGAGGTTATTGAAGGCTTATCAATTGGCAGTATCGACAACGGTGGAGTTTGGCGCGTGCCAACTTCCAGCAATGACCCGAATAGCTCGAACATGGTTGTCGTTGGACACAATTTTACCTATTCTAATACGTACCCACCTTTTCGTACATTACCAGAGTCAAAGCCGGGTGATCGCATTCGTATGGTTTGGCAGGATAAAATCTATGAGTATGAAATTAAAAGGATCGAAGTGCACAGTCCAACAGATACCTATATCGAAAATCCAACAGATAAGCCTACGCTGACTATGTATACATGTTATCCGATGTTCATGGCAAAAGAACGTTTTGTAGTTATAGCGGAGAGATTATGAAGATATCAAAGGATTGGGTGTTAACCATCATTTTACTGGGCCTAATAACAATAGCCTCTGCTTTTGTTTATCTGCAGAGGCTATCGAGTAGTTCTATTTTGAACTAAAATTCTTAACTTTTTCGAACTACTACTGCTCCAAGTCCAATCATCAAGAATCCTAGGATAATTGAGTAGATCGCTAGGTTGTTGCCAGTATGTTGTAGTGTCGCAGGTGAAACCGTACTTGCAACGATAGTTGCTGGTGTTGTTGATACTGCTGGAGTAGCAACTGGCACACTTGGTCCAATCGGATCGCTGATTGATCCATTCACCGTACCGTCGCTATCACCAAGTTCGCCATCAATTATTGACCATTCAAGAACAGTTCTGAGGTAACCAATATTCTGAGTAGAAATAGTTACATATGGGGAATAGTCTATGTATGAGTCAGTCAGTGGGTCGTATTTCTCCATGGTCCAGTTAGATGTGTCCATCACTCTATCAAAGATTAATTTTAGGTCAGCAGGAATTGGTGAGGCCACCCATTCACAGCCTTCTTCTGTATGAACTTTGTTATATTCAACGCATCCGTACCCGTTATCTATAGATATGGAGTCTTCTCTTCCATCTTGATTCTGACACGACAACTTAATGTCAAACATTCCTAGTGGAAAGACCTTACCTTCAGGTTGCGTTGGCAGGGTCGCTACGTCTACTGCTTTGAATTCGTCGATTTTCCAAGCAGAATCAGCATATGTGTAATTAAACTCAGGACTTTCAACCTGATAAGTATCCCCCACTTGTAGGGTTACAAAAGCATTTGGCGATGCTGTGTCGTTAGGGTTAGTAATAGTAGCAACAGTGTTTTGCTCTGAATCAGACGCGCCATCATAGTTGTTGTCTCCACTGTTTGGCGTGCTACTGTCTTCTACCACTGTTGGTACAGAGTCGTAGTCTTCGTCTGGCTCATATGCTTGTGCTGATGGTGCAAAGCTCAAAACTCCCAACACCAGAAGTGGCACAAACAATAATTTTAATATAAGTTTTCCTCGCATAAAATCTCCTCACAGAATTTATTTTGTCTATGAGTAATATAGTACATAAATGTAGTTAGTGCAATTTTATTATAGCGATAATATCATTCGGGACTTATGTTAAGCTGTGAGCCACAACTTTTGCTACTTCTGGGTCAAAGACACTTGGAATGATGTTTTCCGGAGTTGGATCTTCCACTATACTGGCGATTGCTTCTGCAGTTTTGATCTTTATTTCTGTTGTTACTGAGCGTATGTTGCTGTCGATCATACCTCTGAATATTCCTGGAAAGACAAGTACATTGTTTAGTTGGTTTGGGAAATCATTACGTCCAGTAGCAACTATTTTTGCGCCAGCATTTCTAGCTATATCTGGCATTATCTCGGGGGTAGGATTTGCTAGAGCAAAGATGATTACGCCGTTAGATGCTGATTTAACCATATCTTCTGTGATTGCCCCGGCTCTAGAAAGCCCGATGATAGCATCAGCTTCACTGCAGGCCTTAAGGGTGCTTGTCTCTGAAGAATACAAATCAGTAGATATTTCTTGTTTATGGGGATCAAGGTTCCCCCGGTTGCTAGTTATAACGCCTTTGCTATCGCATACAACTACATTACTCACCCCATAGTCTTTAAGTAGTTTAGCAGTAGCATAGCCAGCGGGACCTGCTCCAGCCAATACAACCTTAGCTTTTAAGATATCCTTTCCAATAACTTTGTTTGCATTGATCAGCCCAGCAAGAATAATTATTGCTGTGGCGTGTTGGTCATCATGCATGACTGGGATATCTAGCTCTTCTTGGAGTCTCTTCTCTATTTCGTAGCAACGGGGGGCGGATATGTCTTCTAAATTGATACCAGCGAAATTAGGTGCAATAGCTTTAACGATTTTGATGATTTCTTCGGTGTCCTGCGTGTCGAGGCAGAGAGGAAAAGCATTTACGTCAGCCAAAGCTTTAAAGAGCATAGCCTTACCTTCCATCACGGGTAGTGCTGCAGATGCACCAACGTTGCCGAGTCCCAGTACTGCTGAGCCATCGCTTACTACCGCTACGGTATTTCCTTTTATTGTCATTTTATTAGCAATTTCAGGATTATTTTTGATTGCTGTTGAGGCCTCTCCTACTCCCGGTGTGTAGAGTAAGCTTAAATTATCTGGAGTGAGATCTGTCTTTAATCCTGTCTCAATTTTTCCAGCTAATTCTAGATGTTTTTGTATCGCTTTACTGTCGCCCATTGATAACTAATTATATCACGTGGTGTTATAATTAACTTTGAATCCATGTATCAAGAATATATTAGCGAAGACCATAAAATCAGTCGTTCACAGTGGCTCCGGGCTGCTGTGCTTGGAGCCAATGACGGAATTGTCTCAGTATCCAGCGTAATAATTGGTGTGGCTGCAGCAGGCACCAGTAGCAAAGGAATCCTGGTTGCAGGATTTGCATCAACTGTAGCTGGCGCCATATCTATGGCTGCTGGAGAGTATGTCTCAGTCAGCTCACAACGAGATGTTGAAAGGGCCGATCTGGCTCTCGAGAAAAAGGAGTTAGAACTCTATCCAGATCAAGAACTCGCTGAACTTGAAGCAATATATGTAAAACGCGGTTTGAGCTCAGCTTTGGCTAAAAAAGTTGCAACGGCAATGCATGAACATGACGCACTCAGTGCACACGCCCGGGAGGAGTTGGGTATTGACACAGAAGACCTGACTAGTCCGTGGTTGGCAGCAATTGCATCGGCTGTTGCTTTTACGTTTGGGGCGTTGTTACCACTTGTTGCCGGAGTTGTAACGACTGGATCGAGTGAGTTTAATCAATTTGTTATCGGTATAACTCTAATTTCTCTAGCATTGTTAGGGGCCTTGGGCGCACACTTAGGTGGTGCGTCACTGCTCAGAGGCTCGGCGAGAGTATTGGTAGGTGGATCAGTAGCTATGGCGTTAACCTACGTCATAGGCTCATTGGTCGGAACGCACTTATAATTTACTGTAGAGAGCCAACCACCGGGTATTTGCTAAGAGCAGACTTGCCATGAGGTGATTCTTTGATTTTCTCAGATAGGTCATTGCCACACTCAACACCTGAGGTTGTGGTGTGTTCTCCATTTGACCACTTACTAGAATCTGTGAGGTTGTAGACTTTACCGTCGATAGCAACCCAGCATGCTTCACCATTTTTACCATTTTTGGCACTTAGTTGTTGTAGAGTAATAACGCTCGTGGTGGTAGTTGTTGGCTGGGCTTCGATATTTTGGCTTTGGTTTTCAGAACTGCTCTCCTGAGTTGTTGATGAGGATCTAACAGGTTCTTTCTCGTCTCGGAGAACAATGAACGACACCACTACGAGTGCAAATATTACTGTCAATATCCCAAATATTGATAATACTTTTTTCTTTTCCGCCATGTATATCTTCCCTATCATTAGTAGCAACGTAACCCCTATTATATAAAAAATAACCCGGTTTGTACTGTCTTTTAAAACATAGCCAAGCACTAGTGCGTGCATGGTTATCGCTATCATCGCAAAATTACTCAAATGCTCCAGGATAGTTTGAGTCTTTTTGCTTAGTTTTTCCTTAAAATCAAAGGCGATGAAGATGCTCAGACTTAAGATCCCTAAGTAAACAAACAGTGCTTTAGATGCTCCAAAGAAATTGCTGTAGTTAAACGGAGGTAGCCCGTAACCCTTATCGATAAGGTAATAACTGATCAGCACCGGGTGAGCAATAAGACAAAAGGATACGAGATATCTCGTGATCTTGTAAAGTGTTTTCGTATCACTCTCTGGGAAGAAAGCATCTCGGATCAGTCCGTTAAAAAAATGCACCCACATGACTGTAAAGGCTGTCAGCCCCAACATACTTGCAAGGAAAAACGGCGAATCTCTAAATCCCAAGCTTGCATAGACAACCCAAGCAATAGACACTAAATATATGCTGAAATAAATAATCTTTGGGAGTGTAAGTCTCAAGGACTTTTATCCTTATACAAAATAGAGAATGAATCTTTGGTTGTACCGGTTTGGTTTTCTATGAGCTTGGCTGAGAGTTTGTTGTTTGTAACTTCAACGAGTAATGCGCCATAGACGGCACCGGTATTGCTCCCATGATAAGTGTTAAATAAGTTCATGGCGACAGAACTCTTGTTGATTGGTCTAGCTTCTGCACCGCCCGTCCCTACGATAGCAAAAATACTGCCACTTCCCTTTTCATACTGCGACTCTTTGTTCTGAATTGCACACGAGCTGGAATTAATTTTGCCCGGGATGATTGTCAGACAGGTAGGACTAAATGCAAGTTGATGGCTTCTTGCGTAGCCATGTTCATGACCCTGCAGTACTAGATCTACGGGGCTCTTTATCAATAGATCATTCAGATCTTGCCCAATTTCGCATGATTTTTCACCTATGCTCAGGCAATTCTTGTGCATCGCTACAACGACCCATCTTATCTTTTGCTCTTTTGCATCGCCCAGGGTTTTTTGTAACCACAAGTACTCCTCGCTACCTGACTTAAATTTGTTTGGATTAGCATCTATGGCTACGTCTGGTGAAATAACTATCGTTCTGAGAGTTTTTCCTTGGTCAAAATAATATCTATCGGGATAACTTCCTACAATATCTTTTATCCTGTTAGGCAAACAACGCGCAAATTTGCTTATCTGTGATTTTGCTTCAATATCATGATTTCCTGGAACAATCTCAAAGGGCTTATTCTCAAGAGAAGAATTAACCTGATTACACCAATCTTGCTCAGTTGCCTTACCATAACTTAAGTCTCCAAGAGCAAGTGTAAATTCTGTGTCTAGCTTTTTGATGGTGCTAAGAGTTTGTGTGAACTTTTCGCCAATATCAAAATCACCCACCGCGCTAAATTTGATGGCTTTCTCTTCTATAATTTTAGCTGGCAGGCTTTCTGTTGGAGTCTTTTGGACGGTTTCTTTGCTCTGAGCTTTTTGTGCAATTTTCTGATAATCAATAAAAAATGAAGATACTATCAAAAGTGCTAGCCCACCAATGATGATCAGTGCAATAATAATTTTTCTGCCAACTGTCATTAGCAAAATTATAACATTTTATGCCAGATCTAGAGATAGAATATTCGCTTTAGCGCAGAGATATCGTGGTGTCATGTTCCAGTAGCCCAGAATCAGGTTTTTTGGCTGTTTTAGGCTTTGGTTTTTCTGCTACTTTAGATTCAGGTTGAGCTTGTTTAGTGGTAGGTATGTCTGGGGATGCTTTTTTCTTTTTGCTTCGTGTACGTTTGCGCTTTTTCTTTACAGGCGTGTCCTCAGGAGCTTTGGCTTGCTCAGGTTGCGTAACTGGGCTTTCTTCCTTTTGACTTTGCAGAGACTGAGATGGCCCTTTAACAGTGGGTTTTACGGCTGAGCCGGAAATATTGTACCGGTCATGTATGTAGTTCTCAACTTCTTGCAGTGACATTGAATAGTTTGCTCGACTGCTTGCAATAATTTGCTCCGAACTATCTTGGCCAGGCTCAGGTAAGTCGGAAGTTGTTGCAGAAAATGCTTGAACCTTCTCCCCTGCTATGGTCATACTGATTACAAAATGCCGGTTGTGCATATGCACCAAATCATGCTCAACAAATTTTGGCTCAAAATATTTTAGCATTCCCCGCGCATCATCAGCACTTGTCCTGAAAGATACTATTGACCCTACGTTGCCAAATACCGCATCTTTAACACTTTGCATCATCTGTGCTGTGTATTGATTGGCAACAGTTAGATTGAGGGCATACTTACGTGCCTCTGAGAGAATTGTGGCAAAAGAATCAGTCGCAAAGTTTTGGAATTCGTCAACATACAGGTAGAAAGGTTCACGTTGTTCTGTTGGGATATTGGCTCTGCTCATAGCGGCCATCTGAACTTTTGTCACCATCAGAGCTCCTAGAAGCGAAGCGTTGTCTTCGCCAATTAAGCCCCTGGATAGATTAACGATCAATATCTTCTTTTGATCCATGATTTCGCGAATATTAAAACTACCCTTTGGCTGGCCAATTATGTTACGAACGAGCGGGTTAGCAGTAAAAGCACCGACTTTATTAAGTACTGGGGCTACAGCTTCTGCTGCAAATTTATCATTCCAGCTGGTGAATTCAACAGTCCAGAAGTTTTTAACGACTGGGTCACTGACATATTCAAGGACTTCAGCTCGGAATTTCTTGTCAGTTAAGATTTTAGTTATATCAAGCATAGTTGCATCTGGGTAATCGAGCAAAGCCAAAATGCTATAGCGCAGTATGTATTCTAGTCGTGGTCCCCATGAGTCGAACATCCTTTTCAAAACTCCTATGAGTTCTGAGCAAGTATGACTTTTGAGCTTAGGGTCTATCACTTCCATCGGGTTAAAAGCTATTGGATACATTGCATCCGCTGGGTTGAAATATATAACATCTTTTATGCGAGATTCGGGGATACGTTTGAGAATATTCAGTGCGTAATCGCCATGTGGGTCAATCACGGCAAAACCATAGTCGTGGTCAATATCTGCAATAGTGAGGAGTTCTAACAGCCCTGATTTACCAGTTCCGGTTTGTCCAATAATATACATATGTCTACCGCGGTCGGTTCTGGGTATCCCAAATGATGTTTTATGCCCCCGGAAATTGGTCTGAGCAATCCCACTAACATTTTCGTCAATTTTTACTGGTAGGTTCGCAGGTGGTTCTGCTGTGGTTGCGTTTGCCCATAGGATATTAGGTGTCTCGACATTTGTGTGTGGCAAGTGGTATAGACTAGCAAGCTCTTCGATATTCAGCGTCATCGGCTTGTTGGCGTTATTACGATTTTGATAATTATAGATGTCTTCAGCTTTCTGGCTGATTTTCTTTACATCAAAACCGTTGAGATATGTGGAGTTAAATTGCTTGAAACTTGCAATGATAGACTGCAGCCGCATCCTACTGTTGTCTCCAGTATTTGCGGTGGATCCGTAGACTATTCTGACGGTTGCTTGATAGCCGAGTTTGTGGCTCTTTTCTTCCGCCGCTGAGGCTCGAGCTGATTCATGTTCTGCAAGTTTTGTAGCTCCTCCGTCTTTCTGTTCAGGTGGTTTAGCGAGTGCGCTGATAAGACCAGAATAACTGCTTGAGCTACCTCCTCTGATGCCCTGAGCGTAGCGTTCACTTTTTTTGTACCATCCGCTTTTGGCGGGCTGTACAATAAGTTGGATCCACGCACTTTCCCCTTCACCGAACTGAGCTAAAGATGCTGTAATAGAAGCCAGCGGGTCAACTTCAAAGCTTGGAAATGTTTTTATTGGCAAAGGATCTGGAGCAATTAGCTTGAGCTCACACGAGGCGTACGTATCTCCAAGTGCCTCTGCTTTTGCGTAATCTTCTATCTCAGATATATGAACATTAGGATATTGGGCATAGATTTGGTCTTCAACATATTGTTTTAGTCTATCCGGAACCCAAACATAAAAGCCAATCCTCCCATCCACCACAGCGATCTCAAAGCTTATTTTGTCATGCACTGTGGTAGAAAAGATCCCGGTGCTCGCTTTTGTGAGCAGTCCATGGATAGCAGCCATCATTTGTTCAGCTGCGAGCTCTTTCTTCTCATTATTGCGCGGAACTTGAAGCAATAATACAATTGTTTTCTCGAGTGAATCCGCTTGTTTTTTGTTGAATAACATTGTACAGATTATAACATTTAGCTATTGTTTATCAAAATTACCCACTTCGGTAAAAGCTAAGATAACAGTATATGGAAAAATATACAAAAATAAAGTATAATAACTCTCAAATGAGATATGAACGTGAGCGCTCTATAGTAGCGGAAGCTCAAATGTTACATCAAAATCCACAAAGACTAGGAGAAATAGCCTGTGAGACTGATATTGATTACGAGAATGATAACCCAGAGTTACGTGCCCTAAGACGTGAATTTTATATTCTACTGAGTGTTGGCATATCTGATGCAGTCGATACATTTATAGGTCAGAGTCAAAGCATAGAGCCATTAGGTTTGATACGCCCTTTTAGTCTGGCTAATGCTGTCATCACAGAGCCAGACCTTACGGTAAAACCTCGAGATATCACGGAGGCATACATTCCTTATGCGGTTTTGGCTGATAATATGAGATCAACAGTTGACGGGTTAGCTATATTGCGGGAGTCAAAACATACACAGGTGAATCCGCATATGACAAAAATTTTAGAGCGGATTGATGAGATCGGGCCAAGATTGTCTCAATCTTTATCGCCCGATGACTCTCGCTTAGGTGTTAGAAATTTTGCCGAGTCACAGATTCGAGTAGGTATGATTACTTTTACGGACAAAGTGCCACAGTTTTTGCGCGCTATAGAGTTAGGCGCTATAAAACAACATGGTCCAGGGGTTACATTAGAGGAAATATCAAAGATAGCTAATGCGAGTAATCTTCACCAAAGGGTCGCAGCCATGGGTATAGATGAATTTATGCTTTGGAGTATTCGGTTCCCTAGCACAGGAAATTTTGCTTTTAGCTTTGATGATTACTTTATTATTCATACGGGTGCAGATGGGGAGGCAAGAGTTAGCTTTGCCAGAGAACTACCACCTGAGCCAGAGGGTATTGTGTCTTCTAATGAGATTACCAAAAGATTTAATCACAAAATAGGGTGCCCGGCTATGATCAGATTGTTAGATGATTCTTCACTTCAAGAAATGTGGGACTGGTCTACTGCCATTGCCGAGCAGACTGTTTGGCAAAGATCTGATAAATAAGATAGTTGGCACTCCGTTTCGTTCTTTTGAACTCGTCAGTGTAAATACACATTTACAGACGGAGAGACAAGTAGAGAGAATAGGAAAAGAGAGGGGTGGTGTAATGACACGTGCGTGTTCGCTCGGTCAAATGACGTGTCAGCACTTCTCCGCGCTATTGTGTGGCAGACACACATACAGAAAAGTTCACCAAACCTCAATCTCTTCGCTACTCTTGCTCTACCTGCCCCTCCGTGTAACTGAGTTGTGGCACTATCTCTATCGGGAGACAGCTTAAAAACTGCTACAACGGCGGTCCTCGGTTCCTGGTCGAAATTTCAGAGGGCTCTTTTTTCACTGCACACATGCGTAGAACGACTACCTCCCCAAATAGAGATTTGCACGGACAGGAGCACAAGGGGATGTGCATTTTGATCTCGGTCAGGAGATCATTTTACGAGTTGATTATTGTGTTGGCTCACTTTCTGTTGATTATGCGATTATTCGCCTTTGGGATTTTCGGACACGACTTTGTGCTTACTCTTCCCTACTTCTGACGAAGCATCAATCACCCAGCTCGATTGATTAAGACGGATAGTGAGCACTATATTAATGCGCACTATCCGTCTTAATCTTCTCAATCTACTTGTCAAAGATCATCCGAATCAAGCTCCCAAAAGAGCGACTCCAGGACACCTCAGAATATACTCTGAAACACCGTATGTGTCAAATTGTCAGATGATCAACCTCGTAGCTTTTTTAGATAATTCTCTCAATAAAATTATCATGAATATCAGACTTTATTTGTTGATAATCTGCGTACTGCAAGCAAGTAGGCGTGATTTTTAGAACCATATAGTCTCCCCCATTGACTTTGACAATTGGTGGCACCCATTTGTTGTCGTTTTTTGGTTTGACGTGGGCTAATTTTTTCATAACTACACTAACTATATCTTTTGCTGGGACTTTGCTGACTTTTCCAGCTACCTGAACTGTCTTTTGGGTTTCGTTATCAGATATCACAAGAGATACATTATGGTTATTAGCTATATTTTGATACTTATGCGTATTTACCCTAGTTATAAAAAAGAAATTTAAATCTTCGTCTGTTGCAAAGTAGATTGATGACCCCCAGGGTTTGCCATCTTCTGAAACAGTAGACAAGACTCCATGAGAATTATTTTTCAGAAACTCTTTTGCTTTGTCTATTGAGCTCTCTTTACTGTCCATAGTTGTATTTTAGCATGGCTCTAAGGCTGATGTATACAAAACAAAAAGAAGCCTTTTTACAGACTTCTTTTTGTGAAAGTGTTATTGCTAACAACTTTCTACCGTCCGCAGATGGTAACCACCTCAACGATGGTGTTTGAATTTTAACCTGAGATTCTTCAATTTTCAAATGATTTGCTTAATAGTTGTGAATAACATGTGTATAAGTGTTCCTGCAGTGCTGAAATCTAGAAGTGGTATGTTAAGGAATAATAAAAGTATAGCTAAAATTTGTAAAAACAATCCTGTTTTTGTGGCAGATTAGCAAAAATTTACCGCTTCAAATCAAGTTATTCATAATATAAATCGCTAGAGTAACACATTATTTCATAACTAGCATAGATGCTATTGGATAGTGGTCAGTCAATTGATCTTTAAGCATACCACTCGCCAGAAGACCTATTTCCGAAAATAAGAGATGGTCGTAGCGCCTGCCCCTAGGCGTTGTAGCTAAATGTTGTTTTAGTTCACTGAATCCTGCTTCAAATAATTCAGGGAATGATTCTCGTAGAGATGACATATCAATATTAAAATCTCCTTGGAGGACGGAGTGACCTTTTGCTCTTTCTAGGATTTTTGCTTGCATATCATCAAAGATGGCTCTGGCTTCATCGCTTGCAATATCTACACCAAGTCTTCTAAATGGTAGAGCGTGTAGGGTCTGTGCTACCACGGCTCTTTTACCCACGCCTAGAGTAACCGAAGTTAACCCTTTATCGTGAGAATATTCTTCTCCAATCTGGAAGTTGGGGTTTATGAATAGTTGAAACGAATGCCCATGAATAGGAAAACGAGAAATTACACCTTGCCCTAACATAGAACTATCATCAAGGTGCGAAGGCGCGTAGGTGTCATTTACCCAATGGCCATAACCCAGCGCTTCAGCAATCATGCGTGTTTGGTTGTCACCGTTCTTTTCGTGGGTTTCTTGGAGAGTGATAAGGTGCGGGTCTCTTTGTTCAAGTGTTGCAATGATATTGTCTAATCCATCCTCGCAATATGAGCCTGAACTTAGAGGATCAGCCTCAGGGTGACGAATCATACCGCCACCAATATTCCATTGGACTGATTTAATTACTCCGGACATGTTATAAACAATACCATTAAACTTACGTTTTGTCAAAATGCTGACTAAGACTAGTCATTTAGATATTTGCCAACTAAGTCCAATTAAAAAGGAGAAAGAAGGTAGAAAACTCAACTTAATCTAATTATAAGCGGTGACATGCTAGATTACCATAAGGGTATTCGGTTCTAGAATCAGAGGAGTAAGTGACGTCCTTCTATTTCGAGAGAATTTAAGCTAGCCCTGATCGTAGCATCAATTGTTTGATTTACTGTTAGATCTAGCTCTGTTGCAAGCACACAAATTCTAGTTGCCCTTTTCCATTCAGGAGTTATTGCGATAGCTTCGTAAAGTTCTGGCTGAGGGATTAGAAGTTTCGATCGCTTGCCATGTGCTTTTGGAGCTAGAACTTCTCTGTTAATAAATCCAGCTCTATCTAGACTGTTAGCTGCTCTGGTGGCGACAACAAAACTTGTATCCAATAGATTTTCTAGATCTTTAGTGACAAGTGGGTTTTCATGGTTAATCGCGATAAAACCCGCAACATATGCAACTGCTTGATTTCCAACAGAACTTACGGCTCTACCCATGTGGATTTCATCAAACATAGACTGAATATGCCTTTTTCTTGATGGCTCTAAAGGGCCATCTATAAACCTATCCATAATCATAAAACATATAATACCATAAAGTAGGCAAATTTCTACCTACTCTATGTTGCTTTTGCGCGGTGTATGCAACCAATCCAGCAACATGGTCGGCGCATGCCTGATCGCATTTTTGAAAGGCCAACTCCTATTAATAAACCACCCTTGGTATTTTAAGAGACTATTTTTTAAGAATATTACAGTATGTCTACAAGGGTGTTTGTGCTGTTGTTGCTGTTGTCAGTGTTTACTGTTGTGTTGGTAGTTGTACTAGTGTTGGTAGTTGGGCTTACGACGCTAGTGTTGCCGTTGTTGTTATTGTTGTCCCATGTCTGGACATTTGTATTGGACGTATTGTTAGTAGTGCTTGTGTTTGTTGTTGTGGTCGTTGTAGGACTGAATACGTCGGTGTTGCCGTTATCCCAGTTCCATGATTGGCTGTTTGAAAGAGCAAAGCTGTTACCACTGTATCTACTGTCTGTGACTGTGCTTGTAGAGGTAGTACTGGTGTTATTAGTGTTTGACTGGTTATATGTTAGATAATATGGAAGAGTACCATAACTTTTAATACCTGCAGACAAAAGAGTGTCGACTACAGCTGGGCTACCGTTAGAAACTTCTGGATTAGGAGCTGTGCATAGTCCGCCTACGGTCGCTGAATTAGTTTGAGGAGCAGAGTTGCTAGTTACTGGGTTGTTGACTGTGTCTATAGCGTTAACTTTTGAGTTAACAAGCGTGTTTGTAATGTACGCTATAAATCCACATACTATTGCCATCGAAATCACAAAAGCTATGATTAATTGATTAATATTAATTGAAATGTCCTGCTGTTGTTTTGCAGCCATTTGACCCTCCTCTAAGTTATTTATAAATCTCATTACCCCAAAGATCCCACAAAATCTTTAATACCTCTTAGCATAGCGTTCGCCCAAATTATTTTCAAGATAAAGAGTTTTTTTGCGCCATCGTCGGCTATTTCCATTAGAGTTATTATGCATATTTTTTGTCGCAAAAAATACTATGTTGTAGATATGTTTAATTTGATTCAAATATCGATTGCTATTTAGATTATTTTTTGAGAGCCCACTTTACAGACGGGCTTATTGGCTTATCGGGACGATGTATACAGCCTATCCAGCAACAAGGGCGACGCTCTCCTGAGCGCATTTTTGAAAGACCAACTTTTATCCGTTTGATCCTGGTCTCTTCTTTTTTGCCAGATATTACCCAGCAAATCCACTCATTTCGCGCCAACGGTGTTATGTCTTCCCATAGCTCAAGGACTTTGGGGTCAGAAATAATTGCATCTCTAAGATCATTCGGCATTTTATGTACAACCCCACCAGCAATTTGTTTTGTAGCCATACCTATATTTTACATGCCTTATGTTGCTTACTCAACTCTGTGGGCCACAAACAAAAAAACAGAATGCTTTTATCGCACTCTGTTTTTGGCTACTGGTTGCTCCTTAGATTTGAGCAATGATCCAGGCGGCACCTGCAAGAGACAGAACAAAAAGCCCTAACCCTACAGGAGAACCCCAGCTGAACCATGAACCCCACGAACGCCAGTGTTTGTGAGTACGTTCGTACCAGTCTGTTTCATCTGCTTTTGTCATTTTTGACATCAGATACTCCTCATTTAGCTAATATTGAGTCTCTTCAGCTTGTTTGCCAGAGATAGTTATTCTTGAGACCTCCAAGAACTATTTGAAAATCTGGACTTATCAACAAGCTAATTATACCAGAAAATCTAATGGTCTATTTTGGTGCTGTATAATAGTTATAAGTGAAAAAGCATAAGCATAGAAAATCAGGTTTTGCGAATTTTTGGCATCGCTTTGCTTTTAAGCACACTGTTAGTGCAGTTATAGTTATTGCTGTTTTTGTTCTTGTTCTAGATACAGCAATTGTGCAGACACTGATGCAGGACATCATCAGCCTGGGCTATTTAGGCATGTTATTGACGGGTGTACTTTTTGTGTCATTCTTTACGGCTGCTCCTGCAGTGGTGTTGCTTTTGGCATTCTCGGATAGCTATAACTCATTTGTTATTGCATTGATCGCTGGCTTTGGCGCTATGCTAGGTGATTATGTCATTTTACGGTTTGCCGAGGATAAGATTGGGCACGAGCTGAAGCCTGTCGCAAAGAAGATGAAGCTTATCGGATTTATCAATTTACTCCACAAGAAAAAGTACAAACCGATTACCGCAACTATAGGGGCAATAATAGTCGCATCTCCTCTTCCAGATGAGGCTGGAATAGCGTTGCTAGGCTTGTCCCGAATATCTACCATGCAACTTCTGCTACTAATATTTGCCCTAAATAGCGCAGGTATCTTTATACTGATCACAGCCTTTAGCTAGCTAGGTTATTTTGATTAACGTAACTGCAGACATAAGAAATAACAAACCAAATGTGATTCGTATAGCAAGGCTATCAAGTACCTTATCCTTGTTTGGTATCTTGCCTGTAAGGTGTGAAATTAAAATAAACCAGATTGCCGTAAAAAGAGCCATTTCTGTAGCTATCATTAGTTGAATCGAAGTTGTCACGTCTCTACTGCTTAACTGACTTATTATCACAATATAAAAAATAACCATCTCTATATTAATGAAATGGTTAGTGAATCCAGTCCAAAACGATCCAAGATTATGTAGTTTTGGTGCTTTATCCTTTGGTAAAAAACATAGGATTGCTTGCCATATTAGCCACACAGCCCCAGCGTAGCTAATTATAGTCACCAGAAATGGATAGTGAGTAAATAAAGAATTAATGCCAAAAACTGATAGCAAGAGTAAGGAAAATGCCCCCAGCCCCAAACCCAAGGCAGTAAGCATGCCAGCCGTTTTCCCTTGCCTCCCAACAGTTCGCATTACTAAGGCGTAGTCACTGCCAGGTGAGATAATCATTCCAGCTTGTAAGAATGCCACAAGAATAATGGGGCCAAAAACTTCCATAATTTATGAGCTAGGATTTATCGTTTAAGTACTTGCCGGCAATACTAAGCGCGAAAGAAGAAAGAATAACAAACACACTGATCTGCAACAGCTTGGCCATAAATAAGTCCATGCCATAGTTCAGGTGGCCTGGTTCTGTGTCGGCTAGTACCATATAAATCCCACATGCTCCGAAAGTTAATGATGCGAAAATGAATACTTTGCTCGCTATTTTTTGCATATTTTTATTATACCAAATAAAAACAGTCGCGCTAGCGACTGTCTATTAATACTGGCTCCCGGGGTCGGACTCGAACCGACAACCTCGAAGTTAACAGCTTCTTGCTCCACCATTGAGCTACCCGGGATTAACGCTGACGCTAATGAGACAAACCAAGGTTTTTCTCATCGGGCTTTCCGAAATAAATTCGGATTCTGATCTTTCAGAACCAGCCCTGCTCTTTTCCTAACAACAGAGCAAGCCAACTAGGATAATTCTACATTACTGACCAACATTAGTAAATAACCTTGTTGCCAAATAACATCCTGGCTTCAAACATGCCCTTTTTGTCCAAAACCAAACAACCTGCTCCGTACCATAACTTTAGTTATGCTTTGTCACAGTTTGTTAGTTTTGATCAAAAATCATCATGTTAGACCACGGAAGCTTATTTGGCAATAAGGTTAATATTCAACGTAGTATTTTTTTTGAAGCTAAATCAATAATTCTAGAGGGCTTCGTGGCTGGAGTCTCAGAGCTACTGATGTAGTCGACTTGGTCAAAAAAGATTGCTTCGATATCCGTAAGATCATGGACATAGTCTTTACCCGCAATGTTAGCACTCGTGGCAACCACTGGCCCTGTCTGGCCAATAAGATCTCTGAGCCACTGATCTTTTGGCATGCGAACCGCGAGAGTATTTTTCCCTCGATGCAAATGCTCCATTTCTCTAGTTGGCATAATGACGCTTGTCGGCCCAGGCCAGACTGTGCCCAGGTATTGTTTTTGCTCCGTGTCTATAGCTATGCCCAGAGATGACAACTGAGAATAATCAGAGATCAAAACGACGAATGGCTTGGTATGCTCTCTATCTTTGACTTGATAAATTCTCTCGACAATCTCTGAGTCTTTAGCTAGTCCTACGATCCCATAGATCGTATCAGTAGGCATGATAACTATTTTTTTAGACGTTATGAATCCAATTAAATTCGTCTGTTCCTCAGGATTCAAATGTTTGCCTTTCTTCGGAGTTCACGGTCTGTATCGCGCTTTTTGATAGTTTGTCTTTTGTCATATTCTCTTTTGCCTTTTGCTAGAGCAATTTCAATCTTTATGTACCGGCCCTTAGTATTTATTTTAACGGGTATTATTGTTAGTCCAGACTGTTTTTTTTCGAGTAATTTTTTCATCTCGGATTTTTTGAGGAGCAATTTTCTATTTTGTTTTTGTTCGGACTCGCTGATTGGAACACCAGAAGTGCCAAAGACAGTTGCACCGATCAGCCAAAGTTCGCCCGCAACAAAATTTACATATGCTCCGCTAAGATCAGCTTTGCCCATTCGAATTGCCTTGGTCTCGCGACCGTTCAAAACTAGGCCAGCTTGGTAAGACTCCACTACCGAGTAATCAAAAGTGGCGCGACGATTTAGTATCTGGTTTGGCTGAGTTTTTTTCTTTGCCATGTATGTATTATCTAACAGATAGGGACAGATTGCTAGTTATAGCCCTCGAAAGACAAAACCTGCCCTTTTGAAAACATCTGAGAGGCTAAAAAACTCGTTTTCTCCTTCTTTATATTTACGGATATGATTCAGTCCAAGAACAGATTTTTTATCTCACTCAGCTATCTCTCAAAATTGACAGGTTTTGTCTTTCGAGGGCTATCTGGAATAATACTGTATTTCTTCGCGGGCAGTATCCCAAAGTTCTGGATGTCCGTTGACTTTTTGCCAATACCACCACTCAAAGCCCCAGAGATCAATATCTCGCATCCCAGTATCTACGCCGTATTTGATACGTTTGCTCAAAATATCTGCGTTCATGGTTTTGTTTTGTTCAGGGATATCTTCTACTCGGTTCATTTTGAATCCGCCCTTCTCTGGTAGCCAGGCTTCTGTTTGGAGCTCGTGAATGATCATTGTTTTGCCGTGTATCAACTCTTGAACACCGGCAAGCGAGGAATAAAACCAAGGCGGATATGGATATTCGACGTAGCGTTTAGTCAGGGATTTGTCCCAAACTCTTTTGTAGACTGACATCGCATACTCATCAGGTTTTGGATCTCCGATAGGGTATCCTCCCCAGTTATTGCTTCTGCTGACAATCAATTTAGTGTCTGGATCTAACTTTTTAACAAAGTTGTATTCATTCACAAGGCGCTCTCTGCTAAAATCTGGGCATTCACCGAAAACGCTCAAGAAATATTCATTTTCTAACTGGTAGCTATCTAGCGCTGGACTAGACTTGTAGCGTTTCACTACTGCCTCCATAAAGTTCATGAGCTGTGGTTCCCAATTCTCTTTAGGTGTGTCTATCGCCCATTTTGGCATGTGGCACTCTGGCCAGCGAGGTTGACGTAGGCCTATCGCAAGGCTTACTTTTGATCCAGATTCCTCGGCTTTTTTAAATTGCCAGTCGAGCTCACTGAAGTTGTAAGTTCCTTGTATTTTTTCAATGTCTTTCCAATAACTAACGAGTCTGAACCTCTTGATTCCGAGATCATTTATAGCTTCGTCCATGACTTCCTTAGGATCCAGGCCATAGTATCTGGCGTAATTTGGCACAAAAGTCACCCCAATATTAAGCGGATCGTTACGGTGTTTGTGTATATAGTATTGCCCTGTTGTGAATGAAAAGACAGCAAATAAGATCAGAAAAGCCAACACTATATCTAGCACTTTGTGGGCGTGATTAAATTTCCACCAATGTTTGCCGGCACGCCTTGTAAGTTGCTTTAAGTTCCTTTTGTTCATGTATAATATAGCTCCGATGAATCATACCAAAAAAGCATTAACGTTATCAATAGTTATACCGTGCTACAACGAAGAAAAATACATCGGTTCTTGCCTAGATTCGATTGCTGATCAACAGACTCCACCAGATGAAGTCATAGTGGTTGATAACAACTGTACTGACAATACTATCGAAATTGCTCACAAGTATAGTTTTGTAAAAGTTATAAAAGAATCAAAGCAAGGGCCTCTGCATGCTCGAAATGCAGGCTTTATGGCTGTATCGTCTGACCTTATTGGTAGGATTGATGCAGATACTACAATAAGCAATAACTGGGTTGGGTACGCAAAAGATCGTTTTATTGAAGATCCAGAGCTTATTGGACTCACAGGGACTGCTCTAGCTCAAACAAATGCATTTTTCAAAAAATCCCCCTACTCGACCTTTTTTCCGAGTAATTTTTTGCGTTATAACAGATGTCTTTATCGTGCAAACACCTTTTGGGGGGCTAATCAAGTCTGTCGAAAGAGCGATTTCCTAAACGTTATCGATGCTCTTGCCAAAGATGATCTTAACTATCATGAAGACATAGATCTAAGCTTGGCTCTCATCTCCCAGGGGGCAAAGATAAAGTATGATTCAAAACTACTTGTTACTGTGGATGGTATGAGGATGATGTCATTTAAGAAAAACTGGGAATATTTTCTAAAAGCACTCAGAACTAGGAAAAGACACAAGGCCCTTTATCGTTCAGGGTCAGAGCTTTTATTCCCTGTATTTACCCCGCTGTTCTCAGTGTTTTTGTTCATCTTCCCTGGGAGCTTCTACTTCTTAAATGTTTTGATTTCACCATCATCTACAGAAATTGACAAAAACACAAAAAACAGCTAATATATTATCAATATTTATGAGTGCAGAGCGTACGAACCCTCGGTTAGAAAACTATTTTGAGCGAACAGGCGAAATGTCATATGGTCAGTGGAATAATGAGTATGCTCCAAACTTCGTCTTTGGGCACAGGTTCATGGAGGATGGCTTCGGTATCAGTATTGACCAATACACCCCAATGGGTTATTCCGGGTCGCATGGTGCTGAAGAACAAGGACTTAATCCCATAGTTCACCTACTGCCTCACACGCAGACAAGCACGCCACACATGCAGATTCGCTCTGCTATTTTAGGTGAGACGCAGGCCAATGGACCACGCAAAGTACTCACAGTGCCTAATAATAATTTTGGCGCTCGGGGTCATCTAAAAGCAAAATTCGAAAATGGTGACTTTAGTCCGTACGGCGAGCTTGTTGCCATAGCGCTCGAGCATTACGGCATTAAAAAGGTAGATGTTGTGGGCTATTCACTCGGTGCATCTACAGGTGCGTCTGTTATTGAAAGATCTCTTGGAGAACATAGTACTTTCGAGGTTGGACATGCCTGGCTTGGTGATCCGCCGAACACAGTTGAAAGAACATCGAAACAATTGCAAAAAGATTTTAAGGGCGAAGGTTGGTCAGAAATTGATACATTCCTTCGTACTGTAGCAGAATCCGAATATCAACCATACATTGACGCTATAGGAAGTAAGGGTGTGTTCCTTATAGATTTGTTAGAATTTGCGGTAGGTTCTCAATACCCTTGCAATAGAGCTCTTCAAAAGGGTATGGCTACTGACTCATTTATGGGGACTATGCAGAGAATCTCGGATAGGCACTGGAGTGATTTGTATGTGACTCTTGCCCGGGCTGAAAATAGTCGTATTACGCTTGTAGAGCCTCTTAACAAAATTATGACAATGAGGCATAACCCCACTTTATTCACAGAGACAATTAAAGGTGGTGGTCACGAACGAGGCGATCAAGTTCGGCAAATTGCTGGCCATGTAGCTACTGCTTTATCTGTCAGGTAGTCTACTGAGGACAGCTGGCCCACAATCCTTTGTTCTGCTCCCTCGCCTGTTTTTCTAAATTTACAAACTGATCTGTTTTTGTAAATGGAAAAGCTGTGAGCGCAAATCCATAGCCTTCCTCAACAAGCTTTGCATTGTAGAGTGTGCCGTCTTCTAAGTAGACATATCGTAGTAGTCGATCATATCTATCGCGGTTTTGGTTGATGGGATCAGCTTCAAGTCTGACTTTTCTGCCATCGAGCTGTGTATGAGTGTAGTCACTGGCAGCCTGACCAAAACATTCAACAGGCTTTCTAGGATCATGGGTCTCTGGGGTATTGACCCCTATCATGCGAATCTTTTCTAGGTTGCCGAGCATATCTACTTCTATGGTGTCACCGTCGTAGACTTTGACAACTTTGTAATATCCGGTATCTTTTATTAGCGCCGAAGAATTGATTTTTACATTGCCTATATTAGGGTTCACCCCAAAATATATAACTACTATTAATAAGATAGCCTGCAATATCTTAGTCAGCTTTTTGCTCATGCTATAACTATACCAGCTCAAAGACAATAAAATGCTTGCATATTATTGATAAATATAGTATAATATAACCAATGAATTCAATTGAATTTGAAGCAAGACCAGTATTAAAGCAGGATCAAAATGCTGACCCGATACATACATTTATTGGTTTGATACCAGAAATGATTGACCAAGCACGTACTAGCGCTGAGCAAAACGCTATTTCTCACCGTGACTTCCACGTTGGGGCTACTGCTTTTTTTGTAGATTCAGCGGGCCAAGGTTTTACCTATGACTCAGCAAATTATAAGATTGAGCCAGATTCACCAAAAGTTTGCGCCGAAATGGATATATTATTCAAGCTCGACCAAGGATATGATGAAAATAAAATTGTCGGGTTTGTCATAGCAGGCACGTCAGATGTTGGTGAGATTGAAGACGTGAACGGTCATAAGACAGATACACTTCACCCTTGTGCAGATTGTATTAAAGCGCTTGATGCAAGCCACGCTGTTGATGACGATACGCTTTTCGTAACAGTTGGTCTGGATAAAGATGTGGTGCAAGTGCAGACATTTGGTGAGATGAAGCTATCTTACGCTAGTTTAGACCCAGCAAAGGTTCCAGCTCAGATCTTTGAGGATCTTGATTGGTTCGAAAGACAAGATATATATGATCAGATGACCCAAGGCCTTGTTCATTTGGAGCAAAGTGACCCAAGACGTATTGTTATGGCACGAATGGCGCTCGCCGGTAATCATCCAGCTGAGCTGTCCATAGACTTACCTGCTTCAAAGTAGGCTGGCAACTTTGTCACGTATTTGATCCAGAGTAACGTCAGTCGTTGGATGGGTGTAGCCATTATGTTCATGGAAAACTTCTGCCGTAAAGACAAGAGGACGTTCATATAGGTCAAAAGCAAATTCTGTTAATCTTCCTGGCTGTACAAATTTAACGGCTTGTTTTTCGACAACAAGCAAAGTTGTGTTATCTATACCGGTTTTTTTAGCTTTAACTACATCACAATCTGGATCTATAACTGCCTTTACTACCGTACCAGCAGGATACTCTCTGCCATCTACTTTGGTCGCAGTAAGGGTCAATGATGTTTTTGCTCCAACCGATTGTTGAAATAGAATTGGCTGTCCATGTTCGTCAACAACTATCTTTTGATAGCGAAGAGATGCATCGCCGTAGCGTGGTGGTTCTTCAATCTCCAGGCTTTTTAGAAAGTTACCTTCAGTGTCTGGACACACAGCAAGGTTCCGTGCTTTTCCGATCTGAAAGTCAGGTATATCAGCTCTTATTTCTTGACGGGGCGCTAAGGCTACAGCGAGCATTCCTCCAAGGGCAGTTCTGGTCGGATCATCCAAAGTAATTTCAGGTGGAGTGCCTCCATAATACTCTGGGTCTGCGCTTGATTGAGCTACTAGGGTAAAAGCGTTGAGCATGTTGCTCCCGTATTTGAAATGGTTTATTGGTAAAAAATTTGGGGTATGCCCCTCAAGACAGCTGATAATATCAAGTTCATCCGTTGTTGTCGCAACAGCCTCAGCAATTAATCTTGTATCATGTGCTAACATCTCCGCACTCATTTGCAATATTATATAACAAACTATACAAGATTGCTAGTATTCAACATCAGGTTTCGTTTTCCACCTAAGAGGTATATCTATATTAATACCATTGAGATGTGCAGCTAAAAGGCATCGTATTTTACCTTTATTAACAACTCCAAGTTTTTGATAGATATGATTAATATGAGTTTTCACGGTAGAAAGAGATAGGCCCAAGCCCTCGACCATATCTTGATTACTCATGTTGTTAGCTAGATAACTGAATACATCTTGTTCTCGTGGTGAGAGATCTTTTTTTCTGCCCTCTCTATATTCCCGTATTTCACTTTGGGTGATAGTTGAAAGTCCGCTCCCTATCGACAGCAAAATAAGGTCTCTAACGTTGGGGCTAATTTTCTTATAGATGTTGGTATAGTGAGTTCTGACAGTTACTTCAGCTATAGAAAATTTTTCTGCAATTTGCTGTGTTGGGAGGTGTATATTAGCCAGTACCTCTGTTTCGAACTCTGTAAGTTCAGAGAGTTTTTCAATATAAGCAGGATATGTAGACCTTCCTTCAGTGGCTGCTAGTAATAAATCTTTTTGTGGGTCAAAAGCAATGCTTGATTTTAGTCTACCTCTAGAGGCTATCTCACCCACTATTCTGGTCATAACACTGAATTTGTCTAACTCAGGATCTACTTTGTCATCATAGGCAAAATCAACCATGGCTACTCGACGGAGCTGTGTGGGTGATAAATCGCCTCTTGGCATAATAAGCCTTAAAGAATCCTGACCAGCCAGGAGCTGTATCCCCTCTACCTTGCAGATACCATTGGCAAGAACTAGCAATGAGCCGTCTGCTTGCTGTACGCCGGATTCTTTATTAAACACGGGATGTCTTCTGCTTTGACCCATATCCCAGCCTTCCAATGTTCTCAGGAGAAAGTTGACATCACCAGGCTCTGCAACTTCTCTATGTAAGGCTGACATCCAATTGACCACCTGTTCTTGAGGGGCAACAGGTACGACTGGCACCGGAGTTGGGTCTTCTTCGTAAGTTCTTGGTCTAGGCAAAATAGTAACTCTTTCTGGGGATTATCAACATTTACCCCACCAGGTAAAATTTGAGTATATTATAACATGAAATGTCAGATTATGTTAGTAGTCAATGCCAGGGTTAGCCAGGTACTTTTCGTCAAAGTGATGTTTGATTTTAGTCATGTTAGTCGCAATATCCACTTTATCGAGCACATCTTTTGGGAAATTTCTGCCAGTCAAACAAATACTGGTCTTCGGGTGCTTTTTTTCTATTAGATGTATCATTTTACTTTTAGGCAGTAGTCCCTCGTGTACGGCGTTGTTGATCTCGTCACAGATTACTAAATCAAATTTACCGCTAGTGGCGCATTGCAGAGCTTCTTTGTAGGTAGCTTCGGCTGCTTGCTTGTGCTCGTCTTCTGTCACGTCTTTGGCGCTGAGGTTCCCTGCATTGTAAAAGCCTTTACCACCCTTGTAAAAGTACAATTTTTCTTTAAAAGTAGGCTGTATCATGCCAATAAAATCGTGTTCGCCTACCTTCCAGGTTTTTATAAATTGGATAAAAGCGACGCTCCATCCACTACCCAGAGATCTAGCCATTAACCCTATAGAAGCGCTAGTTTTGCCCTTCCCCTCGCCTGTGTAGACTAGAACAAGCGCGTCTTTCTTTTTGTACTCTTTTAAATCCATATGTAAATCCTATTTTACCATCAATAGACAAACAGATATAAAAGTGATATAATACTATAATTATGACAGATGTAAAAGCAGGTGTGACAGATTACTTTAGTGGTTTTGGCCTCGAGTCCAGAGAGGCAATGGATCGATACCTAGGTACAAGTGGTGATAATCGCAGTAATAGAATTGATCAAATTAATTGCCTAAGCGAATTCTTAATTGAATCTGTGGGCTTACTCCCAATAGAATTAAAAACTTGGTTTCAGCAACAAATGCTTTATCTAGATGGTGCAACTCCTCTTGATATTCTCTCTGAAATGGATGGTTACGAACGTGTTCTCGATGAAGCTCATAGATGGGTTTTAGAAGATTAGATTAGGGCAAATATTTTAATGCAAAATATTGGATTAGGACCAGAGAGATTAGAAGAGATTATCTATACTCCCCCATCCTTGCCAGTGGGTGATGATACTGTGGGGCGAGAATTTATAAATGAGTCTGATCTTAGTGCTCCATCCATAGGCCCTGGCTATGCTTTTCAAAGATTTCCAAATTTCTTTGACGAAATAAAGGGTGTTTCAGATATTATTACTCCCGGTCAGCCATATATTTTGCTCGATGTAGGTTCCAACATCCCGTACTATGTTTGCACAAGAGAATCCTTACAATTCAAATCCTGCAGGATAAACTCAGAGAATTTATTAAATGCTTATTTACAAAATGGTGAAATATTAAAAGGGCTTCAGGCATCAGGCCAAAGTGAATTTTATAGACTTTACTCGGCCGTAAAGTCTGGCAAGGGTCAAGACGCTAATGCAACAGTTTATCATGCTATAAAAGATGCGATAGCTACAACTTTATTTAGGCTTACTCCACCGGAAGTAGAGAGTAGAGCTGAGTTTAATAAAGCTTTTCATAGAACATGTGAAGAAAAAGTAAAAATCTTTGAAAGTGACAAATCTGATGTTGGACCTGGTTCAAGCCTTGAGAAACGTCAAGGGATAAAATATAACGTAAGAGAATTTGATGTCTCGTTGGTTGAGTTCATCGCAAGATGTCCAGTGAGGTCCGATGTAGCCGTAGAACTAGCAGGCCAGATTAAAAGTACAAAACGCAAACCTTCTCAAGAAGAGATGCTAACCCTAAAGTCTACGCAAAGTGCAGGTGAACATAGCTCAAGGATGTTGCTTGATCAGATTGGTAAGGCGCTAGAACACATATTGTTTGACAAAGATGAGATTGGCAAAAAGAGATTGCGAGTTGCGAGGTTTATTAGTACAGATCCTATTAGAGGTGTTGATATCGCAAATGCTGCGATTGCCGATATGTCAGATGATGAAAAGCGTTGGTATACGACAAGTAGAGCAATTGGGCGACTTGTAGGAGATTCACCATTGCATATTCACGGAAACTTGAGAAGTATACAGTTGCCCCAGCAGTCGGTTTCGGCAATAACAGCTATTGACTCTTGGCCTCACTATGGAAACGACAAAAAGATGTCTAGGCAAGCAGTTGCTCGGCAAATCACACGTATGCATGACATGTTGCAAAGAGGTGGAAGGATGTTAATCATGCCCTGGTCTTTTGACGGTAGATTACATGCCGCTGGTCAAATTCATAACCGCACAATTGATGAACCAGCCTATTCTCCTTACGAATTAGACCAGGCTTTCGCAAAAGGAAGACGCGCAGAAGAAGATATAGAAAGAGCAGAAAAAATCGGCCACGAAGGCTCTATTATCGTTGCAGGTTTCTCAAAACAAAGACCTCGAAAAGAGTCTAAATATTCAATAGACCCTAGTATCTCCAAGCGAGGGATTATCTGAGATACTCTACAGCCTAGACGATAAAATCTGGAGAAGCTAGATCCCAGGCGGTGATAATTCCTAGTGGCTTTTCTTCTTTTTTGCCGTGCTGAGTTATGAATACCATACCGATTCTCTGGTGTTTTTTGATTGCTTGATTGAATAGATCATAAATGTCAGCTAGCAAGGCATCTCTTGCAACGAATGAGAATGTTTCACTCTTTATATTTTCAAACTCAGTGTAATTACCCAAATCGCTTACTAACATATCTTTGGTTATAATCGAGTCTTTGTTTGTGGCTATGTATGACACAATGACACTTTCACTGAGTATCCCTACCATCGCCCCATCTTCAATTATGGGCACATGAGTAAAAATATTTTTCTCCATAATCTCCAATACATCTACAAGGTTAGATTGCAGATTGGCAGTAAATATTTTCTGGGCTGGTATTGCTATAGATAAAGCTTTTGGAGGGTTTATTAAAGAGTCTCGTATTTTTGCATAGTGTTTTACGATTTCAGCATTGGGTGTAGCTATCGGGTCTGCAAAAGCGTTAAATGGGTTGTGTACAAAAATATTTCTAAGCTGAGCAAAACTACGAAGGTCCTGTTGATGTTTTGCGACTAATTTGTTATTTCTAGAGACTTCTTGGATTAGGTAAACATGCTCTGCGTTTTTATCAGAGCGTGTTTCTTTACGTAGGAATGCGTCTATTTCGTTATAAATCTTGGTGATTTCAATATCTAGACGGGGGCTTGAACTACTCATTACTATATATTCTAACACTTTTTTTGCCATCTGTGCTCTTGATATGCTACAATGCCAGTAACAATGAAAGACGCGAAAGATGCGCCGAACACTATTGCCAAAACTAATAAACTGAAGAACTTATTTTTCTTCTATCTCCTCGATATGTCCTGGAAATTAGCAGTTAGCTTTCTAGCACCATTTTTTGCAGCACTTGTTTGGGCGAACGGCGATATTGCCAAAATCGTTGCTGGAATTATCGGCGGTTTGGGAATTTCGATCATGACTATCATCCACGAATTTCGGCAAATAAATAAGGCGGTAGAAAATGTTTAATCTATTTGCTTCTGAAGGTCCTCACATCGCTATTGCTCCAGAAAAACTTTTTGAAGTTGGCGGTCTTGTCATTACTAACTCTATGGTTTACGGATGGATTGTTTGTATCGTGATGATGGTGGCATTGATCTATGGTGCACGCAAGGTCACAATTGGCGGAAGTCGCGGACCAGCACAATTACTCGACGCAGGTGTCGAGTTTTTCTATAACATGATTGCCGGATCATTAGGCAGTGAGTCAAGAGCTCGTAAATACACACCATATTTTGTAACGATCTTTTTCTTTGCACTTATCCATAACTGGCTCGGGCTACTACCTATCGTTGGCAAGCCGTTTACCTATGACGACACTGCCCTGTTCCGTCCTTTTACCGCAGACTTTAACGGAACTCTCGCAATGTCGATCACGGCAATTGTATTGATCCAGACCTTTGCTATTAAAGAATCTGGGCTTGTAAAACACCTACGACATTATTTTGCAGGTAGTCTGGCTAACCCGATTACATATTTGATAGGACTTATGGAAATTTTCCAAGAGCTTACTCGCCTATTTAGTCTTGCCCTTCGTCTTTTCCTGAACGTGGTTATTGGAGAAATTTTGATTGCTATCTTCGCATACCTAGGCGGAACGTTCGGGTTCGCTACTGCAGTGCCTTTTACTCTCATGGAAGTATTCATCGGTTTGCTTCAGGCATACATATTCGTTCTTTTATCTGTTTCTTATCTATCCGTAGCGATAGCTCATTCTCATGAACATGAGGAGACAGCATGACCTACATTGGTAAGTTAATGATAATAAGTGTAAAATAATACTAAGTAATAACAAGGAGAAAAAATGGAATTATTTGCAGCAGAAACAATTAATACAGCCGTATTGGCCAAAGGTATTTTGGTCGGATTTGGTGGAATGGGTCCAGCTATAGCCATCGGTTTGCTAGGTGCTAGCTACATGAGCGCGGTTAGCCGTAACCCAGAGTCAGCTAAGTTCTTAGGGCAACTTTTTGTGTTTGTCGCTATGGCTGAGCTATTCGGTCTAATTGCATTCGCATCAATATTTATTGTTAAGTAACAAGACAAGGAAATTTAAGAAATAGTGATTAATAATTTACTTACACAATTTGCAAGCGAAGTAGCTGGCGCAGAAGAGCCAAGTGGTTTTGGTGCTTTGGGCGTTAATTTAAACGCGCTGATTGTACAATTCATCACTTTTATAATCGTGTTCTTGGTCCTGAAGAAATATGTTTTTGGCAAAATTGTTGAAATACTGGACAAAAGACAGAAAACTATAGAAGAAGGCATGAATTCTGCAAAGGAAATGGCTCAAGCTCGCGAAAAATACGAAAAAGAAGTTGAAAAACTTCGACATGAAGCTCGTGCTCAGGCAGATGAAATTCTCAGCGAATCAAAAGCACAGTCAGAAGATATCATTACTAAAGCAGAAGAATCTGCCACCGTGAAGACCGACAAGATGATCAGTGATGCTAAAAAGAAAATCGAAGAAGAATCAGAACGATCTCGGCGTAGTCTCAAATCAGAAATTGTCAGTCTTGTCGTTGATACAACAGAAAAGCTCATTGGTGCAAAAGTTGATTCGTCTAAAGATCGAGCGATGATTGACGAAGCTCTAAAATCAGGAAAAGGTAAATAATAATGAGCAAAGCTAGTCTTGCTAATTTCATAGATCAGGAATCTGATACCAAAGATATCGCTAAAGCAATAGCTAGCTATTTAATTGACACCAAACAAACCCAGAGTCTAGACTCTTTACTACGTGACGTTATGACTGCTCGTGAATCAAGAGGAGTGTATGAGATTACTGTTGCCTCATCTCACCCGCTTGAGCAGAAGCAGACTAACGCCATCAAAGAGTATTTTTCAAAGAACTTCAAGGGAGCCAACGAAGTCATTGTGCATACCAAGATTGACACTAC
Source organism: Patescibacteria group bacterium (assembly GCA_038064875.1). GTDB lineage: Bacteria > Patescibacteriota > Saccharimonadia > Saccharimonadales > 2-12-FULL-41-12 > 2-12-FULL-41-12. The sequence continues at coordinate 161,836 of JBBTSC010000001.1, forward strand.
TCTTCTTGGCGGAATAAGGATAGAATCTGCAAATTACCTGATAGACCAAACTCTAAAGAGTAAATTAAATCATATAAAATCAAGTATTGATAAGTAAGAAAGGAAATTCGGAAGAAAAGACATGAGTCAAATATCAGTAAAAGAATTATCAAATGACATCAAGAAAGCACTAGAGGAAATTAAAGACCTGCCTGATATTCAGGAGACAGGCGTAGTGACTCGTGTTGGTGATGGAATTGCCTGGATTTATGGTCTAAGGTCTTGTGGATCAAGCGAACTTTTAGAAATTGAAGGTGCGAATGGCAAGAAAGTCACAGCTTTTGCCCTTAACTTATCAGAAAATGAGATTGGTGCCGTACTTTTGGGTGATGAGCTAGCTGTTTCTGCTGGAGCTCGAGTCCGATTGACTGGTGAACCCCTCAGTGTACCGGTTGGTCCAGAACTTATTGGTCGTGTGGTTGATCCACTTGGCCGTCCTCTTGATGGAAAAGGCCCTATCAAAACAAAGAAAAAAGGCTTGATTGAAAACCCTGCCCCAGGCGTACTGGCGCGAAAAAGTGTTTTTGAGCCTCTCATGACAGGTATTGTGGCTATTGACGCTATGGTGCCGATCGGTCGTGGTCAGCGTGAACTTATCATTGGTGACCGTCAGACTGGGAAAACAGCTGTCGCTATAGACACCATGATTAACCAGCATCGACAAAAAACAGGTGTTATCAACGTCTACGTTGCTATTGGTCAAAAAGCGAGTAAGGTTGCCAAACTAGTTGAGAGACTAAGTTCTGAAGGAGTTATGGATCAGACGATTGTCGTCTCTACTTCTGCATCTGACTCCGCTTCTTTACAGTACCTTGCACCATACGCAGGTACAGCTATGGGAGAATATTTCCGTGACAACAAACAACACGCGTTAATCATTCATGATGACTTGTCCAAGCATGCTAACGCGTACCGTCAAATGAGTTTGCTACTTCGTCGTCCACCAGGACGTGAAGCCTTCCCTGGTGATGTTTTCTATCTGCACTCAAGGCTTCTAGAAAGATCAGCCAAATTATCTGACGCACTCGGCGGAGGAAGTCTAACAGCCCTTCCTATCATCGAGACACAAGCTGGTGATGTGAGTGCCTTTATCCCAACCAACGTGATTTCTATTACTGACGGTCAGATCTTCCTAGAAACTAACTTATTCCACCAAGGTATACGTCCGGCGATTTCTGTAGGACTCTCTGTGTCTCGTGTTGGTGGAGCTGCACAAACCAAAGCAGTTAAAAGCGTGGCTAGTACCCTGCGACTTAACTTAGCTCAGTTCCGTGAGTTGGCAGCGTTTTCACAGTTCTCTACCGATCTTGATGCTGAGACAAAACACCGAATTGATCGTGGTCAAAGACTAACAGAGCTACTTAAGCAACCACAGTATTCCCCATATTCTGTATGGGAGCAGACCTCTATGCTAATGGCTGCTACTGACGGTGCTTTCGATAAGGTTCCTGTTGAAAAAGTTTCAGCTGCTAAAGAAGCACTTCTCGCTCGCCTAAAATCTAAGCACAGCAAAGTTATGAGTGAGCTTAATAAAGGTGACAAACCAACAGATGCAATGAAAAAGACCATACTGGATAGTGCAAAAACAATAGCGGAGGAATACAAGTAGAACAATATGTCAGGCGTAACTTCTCTAAAGAGACGAATCACCAGCGTTAAAAACACTCGACAGATCACGAAAGCGATGGAGCTGGTCTCTGCCAGTAAAATGCGTCGAGCTCAAGAGTTCGCAGTTAATTCTCGTCCTTTTAAAGAACAAGCTAGACTTTTGATCGGTCAACTCTCTAGTGTTTCGGATGTAAAACTCGACAATCTATTCACAACACGACCAATTAAAAATGAGCTTTTGATTGTGGTTACAAGTGATCGTGGGCTGGCTGGGGCTTATAACTCAAACGTTCTTAAGCGTCTTGTTACTACGGTACAAGAGAACAAAGCTTCCAAGGTCAAAAGTAGCATCATAACTATCGGTCGTAAAGCTGGTAAATTTGTTGCAAAGATTGATGGTGTAGATCACCACAGTGCCTACCCTATGCTTGGTGATCAGCCAAGTCCACAGGCAATAGTCCCAGTGATTGAAGACATAACAAGCCAGTACCTAGAGAGTAAAGTTGATAGTGTAAAAGTTATTTACACGCAATTTATCTCAAATCTTCGTCAGGACGTAGTGACAAACAGTCTTATACCCTACTCAATCGATTCTGATGATAAAAAGACCGAAGTTCGTGAGTTGTCCCCACTGGAAGTTGCGATTTTCGAGCCATCAGTTGAAGCTATCATCGAAAGCACTGCCGTGCGATTGATAGAAGTTCAGCTCTGGCAGGCACTGCTTGAAGCTGGTGCAAGTGAGCACAGTATGCGGATGATGGCTATGAAAAATGCCAGCGACAATGCCGCAGATATTATTGATGATTTGACCTTAGAATTTAATACCGCCCGTCAGGCAGCGATCACTCAGGAGATAGCTGAAATTGTTGGTGGTGCCGAGGCAGTCAAAGTTTGAAAATTACAAAGGATATAACGAAAGGGATTAAATAATAATCATGACCAAAACAGCAAGTAAAACTACAGGAAAAATCAGCCAAGTCGTTGGTGTGGTTGTTGACGTAGAGTTTGACCACGACGGTATGCCAGCCATCTATGATGCGTTAAGCGTACAACTACATGGCAAGGAGCTACTATTTGAGGTCGCAAGCCACTTGTCAGAAACAAGTGTCAGAGCTATTTCTCTTGGTTCTACTGATGGACTAAAGCGTGGCGACACCGTAACGGCTACTGGCGCTCCTATTCAAGTACCAGTTGGTGATGCAACTATGGGACGAATGTTCAACGTTGTTGGTGAGCCAATTGATGGTAAATCTGGCAAATTCAGCAAATTTGCATCAATTCACAGAGAACCACCTACTTTAGAAGAACAATCAGGCAAAACTGAAATTCTGGAAACAGGAATTAAGGTTATCGACCTAATCGCTCCTATGGCGAAAGGCGGTAAGGTTGGTCTGTTCGGCGGTGCCGGTGTTGGTAAAACCGTGCTTATTCAGGAATTGATTAACAACATTGCCAAGTTCCATAGCGGTAACTCTGTTTTTGCCGGAGTTGGTGAGCGTACTCGTGAAGGAAATGACCTCTATGAAGAAATGAAAGAATCAGGCGTACTAGATAAAACAAGTCTTGTTTTTGGTCAGATGAACGAACCGCCAGGAGCTCGTCTTCGTGTTGGGCTTTCTGGGCTTACTATTGCAGAAGGTTTTCGTGACCAAGGAAAAGACGTATTGCTATTTATCGACAACATTTTCCGATTTACACAAGCCGGTGCTGAGGTATCTGCCCTACTCGGTCGTTTGCCATCAGCTGTAGGTTACCAGCCTAACTTGGCGCAAGAAATGGGCGGTTTGCAAGAACGTATTACTAGTACTAAAACTGGCTCTATTACATCCGTCCAGGCGATTTTCGTACCTGCAGATGACAACACTGACCCAGCTCCAGCAACAGCCTTTGCCCACCTTGACAGTACAATAGTGCTTAACCGAGCTTTGACCGAGCTTGGTCTGTATCCTGCGGTTGACCCTTTGGACAGTTCCTCTACCCTGCTTGATCCAGAGATCGTTGGTGAAAAACACTATCGCGTTGCTCGTGAAATTCAGAGAGTCCTACAGCGATATAAAGATCTGCAAGACATCATTGCGATCTTAGGTATGGAAGAATTGTCTGATGAGGACAAGCTAACTGTGGCGCGAGCTCGAAAGATTCAGAGATTCTTGACCCAGCCATTCTTTGTAGCCGAAGGATTTACTGGAAGCGCTGGTCAGTACGTTAAATTGTCTGATACTATCGACGGATTTGCTGAAATCCTAGACGGCAAACATGACGATAAAGACGAAGGTGCGTTCTATATGAAGGGCTCTATAAAAGACGTTAAATAACTATGATAAAGCTCAAGTTAATTACACTCAGTGGCATCCGACTAGACAAAGAAGTCTATGAGGTAATGATTCCGACTAAAGCCGGTGAAATTGCCGTCTACGGTGGCCACGCGCCACTTGTCGGGGTTCTTAGCTATGGAATTATTCATGTACGTGAGCAAAAGTCAGTTAAAGATCCTGAGAGGACCCAAATAGCTGTTTTTGGTGGAACGCTTAAAGTGCTTAATAATGAACTGATAATCTTAGCAGATGAGATTGAAGACCCGTCACTTATCCGAGAAGACGAAGCCACAAAAGCTTTGGAACGAGCAAAAGAATTGAAGAAATCAGCGAAAGATCAGGTATCACTTGATAAAGCTCAAGAAATGATAGATCGTCAGACAGTCAGATTGCAATTAGCGGGACTGAAGAGACATAAATCTCGAAGGTAAAGACTTCTGCTCTTTACTCAAGCTGTCAACTTAGTCCTTTGAGAGGTCTTGCTCAAAAGCCCGTATACCTTTTAAGTTCTTAGTATACTCAGGCTGTTCGTCCAAAAACTTAAGGTTTTTTATATCGCGGTACGCACCAATTATTAGTTTTTCTAGCTCTTTTGCTTCATCTATTTCAAAATCTACCGAGAGCTCAGCATAATCACTGTTATCAACTAATGATTCAACAAATACTAGCTTACCAGTGTTTATTTGATAATCTTTATACTTAGGATGATTTTGGAGGAGTAGGTAGTAAAAGTACAGTTGCTGTCGATATTTATGTAGCTTGATCGCATCAAAATTATCAACGTTGGGACCTGGCCATTTGTTATATCCTTTTCCGGTTTTGTAATCAATAATAATGATGGTTTTGTTTTTTTCATCAACATCAATCCTATCTAAAATACCTTTTATCCTAGTATTGTTGCCTATAGTAACTCCAACTCCAGAAAAATCAAGTTCGCTTACTTGCTCGATTCCCTTTTTAAAGACAATAGAGTGAGGGGCTAGTAGTTTTTCGATAAGGATAGAGATCCTCTGCTTTAGTGTTCGCTTTTCTGCGTCTGTAAGGAATAGTCTATCAATATTTTTATGCGATTTAATCTCAATTTCTTTGATCGATGGGAGTTTGCTAGTTTTACTAAAACTTTGATGTAAGTCATTGATTATGCTGTGTGCTAGTGATCCAAAGCTAGCATCGATACTATAGCTTTTAGGGAATTTGAGAATCTGGTTCAATAAAAACTGATTATGATCAGAATTAACCACATCTACATAAGAATTTAGGTGGGTTGGACTCAGCTCATAGTCTTCTAGTGTTTTCTGCAGGTAGTCTTTTAGGTTTGAGTCTTTGGTGATAAATGAAGATTGCGACTCAATCTCAGCTATCGCAAGTTTTCGTTTATTGATCGCTACGGTTTCAACTTGATCAAGAGATTTCTCACCGATAGCAGAATGTGCCCATTCGTTAAGCAGATTGTCTCTTCCATTTTCATCGGTCTTTGACATAGTTAGTATCAATTCTTCCCTGGCCCTAGTAGAAGCGACATAGAAAAGCCTATGCTTTTCTGACCATGAGTTATAGTCAGGCAGAATATACTTGTGATGCTCTGGTAGAACTATCTTGCTTGTCTTTGATTTTTCCTCTACCCATACATATTGTGAAGCATGGATGATAAATACTACGTCAAATTCTTTCCCCTTGGCAGAGTGGGCTGTAATCAAGTTAACACTATCGTTCGCTGTTATAACAGGATGATTGTTCGCTAGTTGAATATTTGCAGAAGCTCGTATACTGATCTGAGTCAGTAGATCCTGTATGCTTGAGCCCCCGCTAACAACCATATTGCGAATATTATTTCTAAAGATGATAAGGCTGGTAAGGATTTGAAGTTCAAAATTATCGTCGTTAAAATAATATTCTTTAAAACTACTCATGCCAACCTCTTTTGAGTCGACTATTAGGTCAAGTATCTCCTCAAGCGTGTTATTTCTTGCCCTTTTTGCTAGATGTAGCAACCAGTTGATGGTAGGTTTCAGCTCAGGGCTTTTTAGGGCAAAATTTATCCAAGAAATTTTGTTTTTGTAACAATGCAGGCTGGCGTCATATAGTACGGCAGGATCTACGCCTACCCAGTCGTAGCTCAAGATCTCGCTCAGGTAGATGTCGCTATTTGATGTCTTGTCGTTTACGCTGATGATAAATCTGAGTATTGTTATTATTTCTTTTATGGCGTGGTTTTCTAGCACATTTTGTCTGCGCTCGTAGTTAATATCAATCTCACTATATTGGAGAAATTTTGCTACTTTTTCGAGGTGTTTATGCTTTGGGGCAATAATAGCGATATCTTGTAGTTTTTTACCTGATTTTTGAAATTGTTTTATTGTATTTACAATCTCTAAGTATTCGTTGGCTTCGTGCTCTGTTTTTACTAGTTTGGTGATACTTTTTGATTTTTTTTGTGAAGTGAGTTGTTTAGACAAAGTTTCGAAGGAATTTTCTAATCGGTCAGTGTTCTGCACTATGACAGACCTGGCAAAATCAAGAATCTTGTCTGTAGATCTGTAGTTTTCGGTTAGGTTAACAACCAGAACATCAGTGTATTTATTGATGAAGTCTGAGAAATTTGAATACTCCGCACCCTGAAAGCCGTATATTGCTTGATCGTCATCGCCAACAATTAAGATATTGGGTCTGTTTTCATTTGCAGGACTCTCCATGAGTGTCTGAAGCAGACTAACTTGCAGGGTGCTTGTGTCTTGAAATTCATCAACCATTGTGTAGTAGAAATTCTCCTGGATATTTGCCAGTAGACTAGGATTTTTCTGGAGAACTAATATAACTTGGAGGATCATATCATCAAAATCGTAATATCCAAGATCACGAAGTTTGGTCTCGTACATTTCCCACACGTGGGCCAACGACAAGAGCTTTTTAAGAGACATAGAATATTTTGTCTGAATTTGTAGATCATCATTTTTTGCTGTCCAGAGATTTTTCCACTTAGTCAGTGGCTTTGTGTCTACTACATCACTGGATTTTGATAAGTCAAGCGCTTCATCGAGGCTATTTGTTAGTAGACCAAGAAAGGCATTTTTTTCCTTTAGTTGTGATAATTCGTCTAAAAGATTTTCAAAATTGCCTAAGCTGGATTTTGATATTCTACTGATACTGCCTAAATTGTCCAGGATTAATGTATCTACTTTCTTTAAGATACTAGAGTCGTCAGAGATACTCTTTTTTAGCGTCTGAGGTGAGAATCCTCCTTTTTTATAGAGACTTATTGAGTCGATAATATCGCTTGTGTATATGAACTCATCCTGGACTTTCTTAGACAAACTATCATCGAAGTTTAGTGTCTCTAAAATACTGTTTACTAGCTGGTATTTTGTTAATTCATCGATATTTTGTTTTAAAAGATACTCATCAAAATAATAATTATAGTTGCTAATAATCCAGCCAGCAAAACTATGAAAGGTGTGAATTGCCACCTTGTATCCATCACTACCAATCAGCTCTACTAACTTATTTTTTAGGGTTTGTCTTGCAGAATCAGTAAATGTTAGACAAAGTATATTCTCAGCTGAGATATCCGTGCTCTCAAGTATATGTTTTATTCGGTACGTTAGAAGTGTTGTCTTACCTGTTCCAGGCCCGGCTAGTACAAGTACTGGCCCCTCAATAGCATGAATTGCCTCAAGCTGTTTTGAATTTAAATTCTCCATTACCTATATTATAGTCCACTGTCGTTAAATTAATAAGATGATCAGGGGTAGTTTTAGAGGACTTTGCGGTTTTTGACTACCGCCCAGAGTAAAAATGCTACTACGTAGAGAATGGCTGAATAGAAGCCAACTTCCCCGTATAGCTCGACTTTATAGCCTTCGTTGAAGTTGTTTACGAAGTAACTAACAGCAGTCGTTATGTAGACAGCTACACAGATCGTCGCAGTTAACAGTAGTGCGCTCAAACTCATCAGCATAGCTATTACTATCAAAGGCACAACGAACAATAACACTGCCCTACTAGCCATTCCTCTGGTCATGTAGACGTTGTGAGCTGCGAATATTGTATCTACAGTTGCTAGCCCAAAAATCAGCAATTTATGCAGGTTGTTGTTCTTCGGATTAATCCTGGCTAAATATGCTATCAACGCACAAAGCACAGCGAGGCAGGCCACGGATATCCAGCGTTCTTTAACTGTCTCAGGCGGAATAAGTTTTGATGCATCAAAAAGGACTAGTTGAGCAATGTATATAGCAATCAACATAAAATGTGCTTTTATAGAAGTCATGAGTCCCAATATATACACAGGACTTATCTTTTTAACCATAAGTATATTGTAAACTGTTGCTTCGCTACGAGCAACAAAGATCTGTAGTATTATAGTTGTATGAATAGGCTCATGAGTTTTGCTCGATATATCAGACACGACATTGCTGTGCAAAAAGACTACCTTGCCAGCTATCTGTTAGCTTTTGCTATTTTGCTTACGACATTCTTTATTGATAATAACCAGGATTCCCACAAAGTGGACGGTAGCTATTGGATTGCTCCGCTTGAAAATGTTTTCAATGTGAGTTTTCGGAATATTGATATGACGCCTGTGATATTCACATTCGGCATACTTATATCGTCCTTTGCGTTTGTGATAGGAGTAATGATCAAGAGGGCAAATATTGAGAAGAACCTTCTGGTCAACCAAATTGAGGTGCAAGAAGCTCGCGATGATCTTTTAGCTTTGGCTTCACACCAGCTTAGAACTCCAGCCACAGGCGTAAAACAATATCTAGGAATTATCCGTGATGGTATGGCTGGCAATATTTCAGCGAAGCAGAAAAAACTTGTCGACGAGGCTTATTTTTATAACGAACAACAACTCCGAATAATCAACGACTTTCTTTACATGGCAAAGCTTGATGCGGAACGTGTTATCACTCATCCTGCTGAATTTGATCTAATAGAGCTAACAGAAGAAGTAATTAGAAGTTACGAATATATAGCCGAGGAAAAACAAATATCTATTAAGCTCAAAGCACCAAAGGAGCTTGTTCTGTATTCTGATAAACAATGTCTCAGGATGTGTATAGAAAATATTCTATCTAATGCAATAAAATATACCAATATCAAAGGTCAAGTAAGCATTACTATATCAAAACAAGACGTCATTGCCGTTATGGTTGTAGAAGATAATGGTGTGGGAATACACCGAAAAGACAGGCGTAAATTATTTAAAAAATTCTCACGTATAGATAATCCCCTTTCATCCCAAGAAGGCGGATCTGGTATTGGTCTTTATATAGCAAAAAAACTGATTGAGTTAAATCATGGTGAGATAAGCTACAAACCAACAGTTGACGGGAGTAAATTTACCCTAGAGTTGCCACTGTAAATTTTCTTACAAAAGTATCCTCAAATTTAGGTATATAATAAAATCTTCATGAGGAGTGTAAAAGTTGGCTCAATTTTAGTTGTTGAAGATGATAAATCTCTCAGCGAAGCATACAGTATCATCTTAGGATCTGCTGGCTATGAAACTGCGCTTGCTTTTGACGGTGTTGAAGCTCTAAAGTTGCTTGAAAAAGATCAGTACGAATTGATTCTGCTCGATCTCAAGATGCCACACATGGACGGAGTGCAATTCTTAAAAGAGTATAAAAAACGATACAAAGACCGCCAAACAAAATTGGTGGTTTTTAGTAACTACGATCTACAAAATGAAGTAAAACAAGCTTACGAACTTGGTATTGATAAGTATTTTTTGAAATCTTGGGCCAGCCCAAACGATCTTTTGAAGATAATAGAAGAAGTTATTGAGCAAAAATAGCTATTTTTTGAAATTTATAGAACTGTAAGAATTTGATATTTCTCTACCAACAATACTTACTACTATTTTTTTGTCGATAATGTATTTCTTTTGACGGACTACAATGAGTGATTCCTTTTTGAGTTTTGACATTTCAGTAGAAACGGTTTCGCGGGTGAGGCCTAAATTTTCTGCAATTGTCTGGTGAGTCATTGGTATTTTTATAGCGTATAGACTATTTCCAACTTCTTTACCATAGCGGAGGGACAGGAAGTAAAGGAAGTAAATGATCTTGTGTCGGGCTTTGATCTGTTGAAGTGCCATATTTCTAACTAAGCCCAAATTAGCGATAATATTGAGTTGGTCTAATATCCCGCGCAATACTTCAGGGTTATTTTCTTGTTTTTTAAATTCTTCTTGGAATATTACCTCTGCAGAACAGTCTGTCAGTGCTTGGTAGTAAAATCTAATAACTGATGAATAGCCAAATAGCCATCCAACGGCTAAGAACTCGCCTGGTCCACAAAATCTGACGATTTGCTCGGTCCCATCTTCGCTGACAGCATATACCTTTATGAATCCGTCATTAATGAAAAAACTGTTCTTTGGTATTTCTCCTAAGAAATAGAGCATCTGACCCTTTTGGAACCTGTGGGTCCTGGAATTAAATAGTTGTTTTACTTCTTTACTTTCCACATCTTAAGATTACCCTAATAATAAGCTATTGTAAAATGACCATTTGTGCTAGAATAGCTATAACTTAATGATGACTGCTAGAGATATTTAAGTAAGTACAATAAATAACAAATTTCAGATGGGAGCAGTTGGCTGTTTTAGGCAGGTACCAGAGAAATAACAAAGGAAAATAATGGGAAAAAGATTATTTGTCGGTAGCCTACCATATAAACTAACAGAAGACGAAATGAAAGATTTCTTCGCTCAAGTTGGCGAAGTTGTATCTGTCAGAATCATCACTGATCGTGACACAGGTCGATCAAAGGGATTCGGTTTCGTTGAAATGGCAGAAGACTCTGCTGGTGATGCTGCAATAGCTGACCTAAATGGTAAAGAGTTGCTTGGACGACCTATCACTATTAGTGAAGCAAAACCACAACAACCACGTTAATAAAAGGTATATTAGCTTTAGATAGCCCTAAGTTTTAGGGCTATTTTTATTTTGGGAGCCCACCTTTTTCCCATTTTACTGATGTAAAAAATGACTTAAAGACTAAATCGTCTAGTGGTGATATGTAGTATTTGGCGATTTCCTCATCGCTTGGGTCTGTGTCTTTAAAATCAACTTGAGGTAGGTCAGATAATATAGCTATGGGTGTGCACTCTGCTCCTTCTCCCATGACAGCTACTGCTCCGGCACAGAGACTTCCGGCCATATTTGCCGAGCTAACTTCTAAAGTCCGCCCAAAGATATCTTTTGTTCCAACGTAATCTTTGATTGGATCAAACCCGCTATGCCCTATTGGTATGCCAATAGTTCCCCACCGTGATAGTCCAATTGTGCTATCTGAGATAATTACTCCTACATGCTTGAGGTTGAATCTTTGCTTTAGATAAGCTCTAACTTCGTTTGCTGATTTTATTGAATCCTCTGGCCAGAGGACGTAGAGATTATCTGTATTTGAAGCATCGACTCCTGACGATGGGATAAGTGTGTTCTTGACTATACTAAAGCTAAAATCTAGACCTGGTTGTCTGAATTTTGGGTCGTAATATAGGCTTGCATTGTCTCTAATGAGCTTTTCTCTATCCGTGCCTTCAATAGGAAAGACTCGATTTTCACAAAGAGCAATTATTTTTGACGTTATAACAACAATCGTTCGTTCTTCTAGGTCATTGATATGATTGTCTAAGATTTCAAATATTGTTTGTCGGCCTGCCAAAATAGGTTTTGTTGAAACAGCTTTAATATTCATCAATTATTTATATTATAACAATTTCACGGTACAAAGACATCAATCGACAGCATCACACTAAACACTAGTAACACTTTTAACGAGAATAAAAATAATGATTTAGCCCAGAGGCTGTTATCTTTTGCTTCGAATCCTTTAATCGCAATCCAGAGCCAGTATAGCCCAACTCCCAACATAACAATAAGATACGTTATGCCAGCATAGCCTGTGATAAATAGTAATGTAGTGGCACACATAAAGGCTAGTATGTAGAGAAATATCTGAATCTTTGTTTGCTTCATCCCACTTTTGATCGGCAGTACTGGGATGCTGGCTTTTTTATAATCGTCAATTCTGCGGATAGCAATCGCATAAAAATGAGGCATCTGCCAGAAGACCAAGATCAAAAACAGTAATATTGCGCCAACATCAAGTGAACCGGTCACAGCCGTGTACCCCGCTACAGGTGGTGTAGCACCAGATATGCTACCCACTAGCGTTCCGTGCACGGATCGTCTTTTAGCTAAGCCGTATAGCACTATATAATCGACAAATCCGATTACGCCTATAATAACCGTAGTCAAATTAGTGTAAATGCTCAGTAGAATAAATCCAGCTATGCCAATCAGACTTGCATAGATTAGTGCGTTTATGGTTGGAACTGACCGAATTACCAAGGCACGACTCTTGGTTCTAGTCATTTTTTTGTCAATATTTCTGTCAATATAGTTATTAAAAACACATCCCGAAGCCATGATTAGGGATATGCCAGCTATCGTAGCTAGAAGTAGCCATATATCAATGTTGCCTTTCGATGCTAGCAAAAACCCTGCTAGAGCAGTGATCGCATTGCCACGAATTATCCCAGGTTTCGTAAGTAAGTAGTATTTTTTGAACATTAGTGAGAGGGATGTTCAGATTTAGTTTGGTCTGTAGTTTCTTGTTGGCTTGGCAGTTCATCTTCTATGATATAGTTGCTGGTCTCTTTAGGATCCTTAGTCTGGTCATGATGATAGTCGAGATTTGCCATTATCCACAAAGATCCAATAACAACTACTATGACCACCCCGCTCATGAACAAAAATGCTAGTAAGTTCCAGCGCGCATCACCTTTCTTTTTCAGATGTAGGAAATATATTGCCTGAACTATGAACTGGATTAAAGCCAGACCTATCAACACAGCGATTATAAAATCATGCGAATAATTCTTATGACCTGAATTTACATGATCTTGTACTAATGCGTATGCGACAAGAGTCAGGACTATCGATAGCACAAAGCCAGTTATATAAGACCTAAGCGTAGCTTTCATACTATAGCGCTCCTATCATGTAGACAATGGTAAATATAAATATCCAGACAATATCAAGAAAATGCCAGAAAAGACTCAGCATGGTTAGTCTGCGTAGATTGACGTTACTAATCCCTGTTCGCAAGATTCGCCATATAAGTAGCATGATCCAGATAAGCCCGGCGGTGATGTGGAGTCCGTGTGTCCCGACTAATGTAAAGAACGCTGACAAAAACGCACTGGCTTGCCAATCGTGTCCTTCAGCCACCAAGTTGCCAAATTCATATAGTTCCATGCTGAGGAAAGCAAGACCGAGCAAGAGTGTAATTGCTAACCATGCCCCAACTCTTTTTTTATCGCCCTTGTGAGCAGCCAGCATTGCTAGTCCACATGTAAAACTACTGGTTAGCAGTATTAATGTTTCTGTCAATACAAATGGCAAGCTAAATAATTCTGCGCTATCTGGCCCGCTATTGGTGTTGTTCCGAAGAATCATGAACGTAGCGAACAAACTAGCAAAAAGCACACAGTCTGTCATTATGTATATCCAGAATCCAAAGATTGTTTTTTGGCTATTTTTATCTAATACGGTCGTGGTCATACATTAGCCTTTCCTGTATCCAGTTTTTCAAGTTCCTTAGCTGGTATGGTGTATTCAGTATCATCGTTCATTGATCTGATGATAAGAGTGGCTATTATACCAAGTGTGCTCAGAGCAGTAGCCCAATAAACATGCCATATGGTTGAGAACCCAAATATAAATGCAAATCCTGCCAGATATATACCTACCCCAGTATTCTTCGGCATATGGATGTCTTTGTAGGCAGGATTTTTGTCTGCAGTACCGTCCCTTTTCATCTCCCAAAATTCATCTCTTCGTGTAACTTTAGGTATAACTGCAAAATTATAAAAAGGCGCCGGAGATTTAGTAGACCATTCAAGAGTTCTGCCGTCCCAAGGGTCACCTGTTTTATCTAAGTTATTTCTCTTGTCTCTAAAGCTAACTACAAATTGAAGCACCTGTAACATTACGCCAAGACCTATGATACAAGCACCCAAGCCAGCTACTATGAATAGCCCCTGCCATCCCATAGACGGATCATAGTGATCAAGCCTTCTAGTTGCGCCCATTATACCCAGTATATAAAGAGGTATGAATGCGACCAAAAATCCGATTATCCAACACCAAGCGGCGTATTTGCCAAGTTTTTCATTGAGGGTGAATCCAAATATTTTTGGGAACCAATATGTTAGCCCTGCAAAGTAGCCAAAGACCACTCCGCCAATGATCATGTTATGGAAATGTGCAACCAAGAACAGGCTGTTGTGGACCTGAAAATCTATCGCTGGTACCGCCATCATCACACCGGTAACTCCGCCAATAGTAAATGTCGTGACGAATCCAAAAAACCAATACATAGGTGATGTAAAGCGTATCCTACCTCGGTACATCGTAAAGAGCCAATTAAAGACCTTTACCCCAGTCGGCACTGCTATTATCATCGTCATGATACCAAAGAACGCATTAACATTTGCCCCTGCACCCATAGTAAAGAAGTGGTGCAACCAGACAAGGTATGACAGCACAGTTATTGCTAAGATCGCCCAGACCATAGATTTATATCCAAAGAGTTTCTTGCGTGAAAAAGTCGCAACAATTTCAGAGAATATACCAAATGCTGGCAGTATCAAAATATAGACTTCAGGGTGCCCCCATGCCCATATCAAATTGATATACATCATTGGGTTCCCTCCGCCGTCTGCCGTAAAGAAATGCATCCCCATTGTTCTATCAAGTGCCAGCATGGCGAGTGTAGCGGTTAGTACAGGAAAAGCAAATATAACGAGTGACATGCTACCAACGACACTCCAGCAGAATACAGGCATTTTCATAAGGCTCATACCTGGTGCGCGCATCTTGAGGATTGTCACCAGGAAGTTTATGCCGGATAGCAAGCTACCAATTCCAGCTATCTGTATGCTCCATATCCAATAATCTACTCCAACACCTGGACTGTACTGTGTTTCTGATAGTGGCGGATATGCTAGCCAACCGGTTGCTGCGAATTCCCCACCGATAGCTAGAGCTAGATTGATGAGTAATGCTCCTGCAACAAAGAGCCAAAAGCTAGCAGAATTCAGAACCGGAAAGGCTACGTCCCTTGCTCCTATTTGCAGGGGTACAACTAGGTTGATGAGCCCAAACATTAGGCCCATAGCAACAAAGAAAATCATGATTGTCCCATGCGCCGTAAATACTTGCTGGAAAGTATCTGAAGATACAATTCCTTCAGAATCACCTACGGAGATTGCTTGTTGGATACGCATCATTATCGCATCGGCAAAGCCTCTTATGAGCATCAGCACCGCAACTATGATATACATAACACCTATTTTTTTTGGGTCTGTAGTGGTCAACCATTCTTTCCAGAGCCAAGTCCAGCGTTTGAAATAAAAGAGCGCTCCGGCAATAGTAATAACTCCAAATATCATGGTTAGTGTCGCCATAGTTAGTAGTAGATCATCAAGTGGAAATAACTCTTTTATCTCAGGTAATTTGGCGGAGAGATTCATTCTGCGTGACCCCCATGGCGTCCAGAAGCAATATATTTTTTCATAATCATAGTATACAGCTCAGGATCAACGTCTGAATAAATTGTGGGAGTTTCGTTGGCGCTCGGTTTGACTAGTTCAGTATAAGACGCCTGACTCAAGACATTATTTTTCAGGTGGCTCTCATCAACCCAACGATCAAAGTCTTCACGAGCTGTTGCTTTTGCCACAAATTTCATACTAGCAAAGCCTTCTCCGCTGATATTGGCAGAAGATCCATCGTAACTTCCTGTTTCATTTGCTATCAAATTCAAGTGTGTAGACATACCGCTCATTGCATAGATTTGTCCACCAAGTTGAGGAATCCAAAAAGAATTCATCGGAGCATCTGCAGTTATCTCAAAATTTACAGGTGTATTTACGGGGAACTCAACATAGTTGACTGTCGCAATTCCCTCTTCTGGGTAGATAAATAACCATTTCCACTGCAATGCTACCACCTGGATAGTTATTGGTTTTTTATTAGACTCTATCGGTTTAAACGGATCAAGATCATGAGAACTTTTGAAAGTAATAATTGACAGCACCAGGATCAATATAATTGGTATCCCCCACCATATTGACTCAAGTATTCGGTTGCCTCCCCATTCAGGAGTATACTTAGCTTTTTTGTTAGATTCCTTGTATCTCCAGCCGATGAAAAATGTTAGTGCAAATACAGGCAGTACGACAATAGCTGAGAGTAGAGTCGCAAACACTATCAAATCTCGTTGTTTGCCAGCAATTTCACCTTTAGGATTTAGAATGTCCAAGTTCGCACCGTTTAGGAATACACAAAGAGCTGAGATCACACCAACAACAACCAAACCAAGAGCTATTAGCCTAATTTTTTTGCTAACCTTTTTTTGCATATACCCTCTATAAACACTATCAGTATACTACTCGAAGTTGTTGATGGGCAAATTGATATCAACTATTTTTGAGATACCTGGCTTTAACTTGCTGTTCGTTTATACCATTTATGACATTTGTGAATCCCAGAGACTTTAGGATATTCATGGATACATTTGATCGGCTACCTGATATGCAATATAGGACTATCTCTGTATCTTTAGGAGTGTTGGCTAATTTTTTTGCACCATCCATTATTTGCTGTGGTGGGATATTTATCGCACCATCAACATGACTCTTATCATATTCTTCAGGCTCTCTAACATCCACGAATATTCTGTTCATATTAGTATTATCTCATCACCACTTATCTATTCAAAATACCAGAAAGCAGTGTGCCATAATACATACTATGATAGCGAGAAATGTGCATAAATATATTGGTGCAATTGCTTGGATATCCTCTGTCCAGTACTTCGTTGTTCAAATAATAGTAGCCAATGCTTGGGTTGATCCTTTTAGTGTAAGGAAAAATCCGATTAGCGATCTTGGCAATACTGTTTGCGGTGAATACTCTGAGAGGTATGTGTGTTCACCTCTGCATGACTTAATGAATCTATCTTTTGTTCTACTAGGATTTACGATGATAGTTGGCTCAGTTTTTATAGCTAGACAATTCCATATAAAACATGGCATTAGTTCTGGGTTCTCGATGTTAGCTCTTGCTGGTTTTGGAACAATTTTAGTCGGGATGTACCCAGAAAATACTATTGCAAATCTGCACATGCTTGGGGCGAGTTTACCCTTTTTGTTAGGTAATATCGCTATGATTATCTTGGCAGATCATCTGAGCCTCCCCAAGAATCTACGAATCTACACTATGACTTCCGGTATTGTTGGGCTCAGTGCGTTAGTACTTTTTTTGACCGGTAACTACTTGAGCCTAGGGCATGGTGGTATGGAGCGTTTGGTAGCATATCCTCAGACAATCTGGATGATAGTTTTTGGAGTTTACCAGGTGAGAAATGCCCCAAAAAATAATATCTATCCCAGGTAAAGGATTTACAGTTGTTGAATGGGGTGGGTTGTCTCCACTACGACTTTACTAGCTGAGCTGTACTAGTGATTTTTCTTGTAATTTTTTAACTTCGCCTTTCGGAATGTCTAAGATTTGCGCTGTTGCAAAGGCCGGTAGCTTGAACATCGCTGTCAACGCTAAGACTCTCCTCTGTCGTGTATCTTCGGTGTCAACAATAGCATTTCTAAATGAGGTACGGTCAAGTGTGACCTGCTTTGGTTCTTCTGGCTTTTCGCTGGTCTTTACCGCTTTATTAGTGCTATTAGCTTTTCGCGATCGGTGTTGTATTTGCTCATTTAGGCAGGCCATGTATAGTCTCGCCAAAAGCTGTTTACTGTCAACTCCTGTGTATAGTAACGCGCCGTCACGTATATCTTCGAGGATTCTATTGTTAGTTGCTTCGACAATATCTCTAACGGTTTGCTGGTTGAGTGCTCCCGAATCTTGCTCTGCAATATTTGTGGCCTGATCTCGTACTGAATTTATCCACTCTTGGATATCTTTACGGTTTTGCCCAGCCCAGTCAAAAGGCTTGACTGGCGTTGGCACTTTCTCTCCAGAATATAGAAGAGGCATAGGTTTTCTTTTCGTGAGTGGTAGTGCTACGTATTTACCGCTCAATACGATATTCTCAATTGCAAGTCGACAAACATCGAGCTCACTTAGTACGTAGCGGTGTTCTAATTTTTCACTTGATGAGCCTTTGGCGCGAGATTTTTTAGGAGTTATCGTTTTTTCAAGCAGAGCACCTTTCCACTCAGGGTCATTGATTTTTTTATTTGCTTCCTCTGGATCTTCAAACTTTGCTACCTCGTTTGCAACAGCTCGAGTTTGTCTGGTATTAAGATTATTAACAACAGAATAAGCTGCAACAACTTTCTGCATTGCAAAGTCACCGGGCAAAACTTTGCCAATCTCATCGAGATGTTTTGGTGGGATTGACTCCATCTTTTTGCTACCTGCTCGTTTTCTTGAGCTTTTCAAAAGAGTGGGATCTACTTTCTGCGCTGTATTAAGATGGCTCAGAATAGTCCCAACTGTAAGATTCCATTTAGTTGCTTTTGAACGCACTACTTCTTTTATTGCTTCAGCATCTTCCTCTGTCAACCCAAGTTTAACCCCGGATGAATCTCTCTGTGCAAGTGCAAATGCAGAGCTTACTGATATCTCACCGTCAGCGCCCCACGGTGTTCTCTTCCATGCATCCTCTATCCACTCAGCTAGCCTTGGAATTTTAGTGGGTTGGTGAGTTGTTGCGTTCAAAATTCTTGAGTCAATAAGCTCTTCCCAGGTAGCGTTGGTCTTAATCCTGCAAAGTATATATTCATCTCCATCAGCAGTCTTCCCTGCTGTCCTATGAAATCCGTCAGATATATGAAATTTCTCTTCGCCAGGTATTTCTACGATCGCAATGTGCTCTTCTTGCCCGGTAGGGTTATCTTCCCCCATTTGATTTTTCATAGAGATAGCTAAATTTCGGGAATGTTCTTCGTCAATAGGTACATCAGATTGATCAATAAGTTCTATTGGTACCAGAGCATCGATCATTCTACCTTCATGAGAGTAAATAATTACTTGGTCAAGTAGAGAAGGTTTAGGCTGGTTTTCTATTTCTGGAGACGTCATGATGTTAGTTAAGCTGTTCGTTTGCGCCTTCAGCTAGCAGATCTTCATTTAGTTTTAATTGTCTTTGTTCTCTAAAGTCTCTAATATACTGTGGAATTTTGCGCCCTAAGCTAATTGCAAAGGAGCCAAATCCAACAGCGAAAGCTCCTAAAAATACTGCTGTTGCTTCCTTACCGTTTGTTTGTGAACCAGCTATTTCTATAGCTGCAACTCCACTAACGACAGCAGAAACTGCCGACACAGCGACTGCTCCTACGGGCAATGCATATCGTTTTGCGATTTCATTATCGGGTAGTGACTTTTCAACTTCAGGCATATCGAAATTATTGTACGTTTAATTACATAAATTGTCAATGTGGTGATTTAATATATCAGCTCAATAGTGCTGGATAACTAACTCACCTATGAGGAGTGGGGTATTCTTGATTACTGGGCCTAACTGTATGAAGTCTCTGTGTACTCCACCTCTTTTTATATAGAACACTGGCTCCACATTCTCTGGCTTAACCACACCTCTTCCGTGTCGATAATATATATTCTC
Source organism: Patescibacteria group bacterium (assembly GCA_038064875.1). Classification (GTDB taxonomy): domain Bacteria; phylum Patescibacteriota; class Saccharimonadia; order Saccharimonadales; family 2-12-FULL-41-12; genus 2-12-FULL-41-12. The sequence goes on from JBBTSC010000001.1 coordinate 181,467, forward strand.
GGGATCAACTTCTCCTATTTGGCCTCCATCATCATCTTCATTACAGCTAGCTACCACAATCTTATCCTCGCTATTGCTTGGGATTATTGCGAATACACCTGGGTCTATGTCGGGCAATAAAATGGGTAACTGATTAAAATTAATCTTTACTTCTAGAGGCATAATTAGTTCGTAAATTATATTGTCATACGGGCTTTTTGTCAATGGATACTCTAGATTAATAAAAGATATAAATACTAGGACATTTAGAGATAATGTTGTATAATATATTTAAGTTATGGAATTTCCAAATGATAAATTTAAACCAAGAAAAGATAATTATTCACGTGCTCGTGGGGGTCCTACAAAATTTCTGTACGTTTCGTGTAGCAGTTGCCACGAACCAGCGATGATCTATCAAAAAGATGGTCCGGGCACGCTGAGGCGATATTATAGTGATCGTATTGTATGGCCACCAAAACTTGTACAAGAACAATCAAAAGTTACTGCAGAGACTGTAAAGCAGGCAGGTTCTCTGGCTTGTTCAACTGCTGACTGTGACAATGTTTTTGCTCACCCAATGGTGTACGAACCAGAAAACAGGCCAGCATACAGAGCTATTGCAGGATCTGTACACGTAGACAAGAACGCGGCGCAAGCGCAAAACAGACAAAATAATTAACTTAGTTTTTAAGTAACGGCTTGAACAATCTCAAGGATTTCTTTCGCAGTTTGCGCAGATTTTCCATTATGGTTGACCATATGTACATCAATGTCTGGATGAACAAACCCGGCAGTTGCAAGTGAGCCTAATTCTTCAGTTCCAGATTCTAGCCTACCTCCAGCATTCCTCCCGCATTCAATAACACGGTTCGTCCAGCTTCTAGTGGATTCAGGGTAAATGTAAAAGTTCAGCAGATCATATTCAGGTCTCCTGAGAGCACCAACAGTAGCAAGCGGATAATCCAGTATTGGCACTCTACCTTGGCCAAGAGGTCCCAGAATACCTTGCAAAGGAGTTCCGTACCTCACACCGTACAGATCGTTTGTTGTAACGAATTGTCTTTGTCTCTTCATAACTTCAAATTCGGTTTTAGAAATTGATAATTTGTCAGTTTCTTTGGGTCGGTTTGGCCTTGTCATCATTGGCTTAACATATTCAAAAGCAGGATTTGAAACCCTCTCAATCAAATGACGTATTATCGTAGATTTACCAGTAGCCGATGGTCCCAGTAATAAAACGAAAAGTCTGTCTAGATTGAGCTCACGTTGCCCTAAATCTTCAATTTCTTGGTTTCTTTTTTCTTTAGAGAAAGCAAATTCAGTCACACGCTAACCAATCTTTGCCTGGTTAATTGCATCTCTAAGTTCAATAACTGAACGTCGTGAGGCATCTTGTGAAGTCTCTCCAGCTCTTACTTCTGGATAGATAATTGACCTTGACGCACTTATCATTATTCCATAACCTTCTGAGTCTAAGCATAGAGGGACGCTTTTCTCCAGACTGCCACCTTGCGTTCCGACGCCAGCAAGTAGGATTGGTGTCTCTCCTGCAATCTCTCTTATACCTTCAAGGTTCTCAGGATGTGTTGCGCTCAGTATCGGTATGATGTTGCCGTTATCATTCCATTCTCCCATGCTTTTTTGTAGTACATGTTGCCATAGCTTCTGGCCAGTTTCTAGCTGAAGGTCTTGTATTTCTGAAGCTGAAGGATTTGATGTATTAACACATAATATAACTAATTTATCAGACCATTTTGTAAAAGCCCCAATGCCGTCAAATCCCAAGTAAGGGTTTAGTACTACGGCATCAGCATCTAGTTTGCCAAAGATCTCCTCAGCTATCTCTTCTGCAGTGTGCTGGACGTCGCCAAACTTACCGTCACACACCCTTAGAACACTAGGATGTTCCAATTTTAGGTAGTCAAAAGTATTTTGTAGTGCCTTTCTGCCTAGTTCACCTTGGAAATAGTTTGAATTAACTTTAAAGTCTACTGCAAAATCAGCAGTCGCATCGATAACACCCTGATTGAATAGCGTAATTCCTTCGCTAATATAATCTGTGCCTCCCACTTGCTCCCAGATTTCGGCTGGAATTCTTTGGATATTTGGGTCTATGCCTACACCGGCCATTGAGTCTGTCTCTAGCCAACGACCTCTAATCTTTTCTATACCTGGACTACTCATGACTTTTTGCCTTTTCTCCCAAAATATATTTTTGAGTGACGGTGTTTTGCCTTTACGTGACGGTGGGATCCGTTGGCCCCACTTGTATTTGTTGCTTTACGTTCTACTTTGATTCCGCCTTGTGCGAGACCATCAATTTTAAGTCGATTGTCCGTCTGCAGAACTACAGATTCTATTCCCATAATCTCTAGGACTTTACCTGCTCCTTTGTACGTTCTTATATCAAAATCCTCGCCTAACACCATCTTTGCGGCCGTTATTGTGTCAACAGGCTCTATTTTTCCTCTATTAGTAACTAATTCTATGCCACGTTTCAGTCCTTCTGTTTCCATCTTGGTTGCTGCGCCAAAACCTCGTCCGTCCTGCGAAGGAATGTGTATAATAAGTCCGTTTTCTACATTTTGGATGTCTTCCAGAGCTGTGTGGAGTTGTTCACGGCAGTCACAACCATGATCATCGTAGATTTGTCCTATGTCACATCCTGAATCTATCCTGACTAACATGTTCTTAGCTGACATTTTCTCTAGCCTACGTGGCGTTAGTATCTCATAGTATTTCCATGGGTCATCGTCTAGAACTAACCCATATGAGTGAACTTTTCCGCCCTCATAAGCATATTTGCGCAGGTGTGTTATCTCTAAAGTGCCACTTTTTATTGTATCTTGGTCATGTTCAGATGGTTTACTCAATTGTACGCTTATTTCAGGTTCACGTAGACCAGTTGCTAGAACTAGCCTCTCCAAATGTTCTGCAGTTGTTGATTTATCAGGAGACGGCAAAACAGGTCGTGGGTAGTAAGCCATACCAGTATTGCATGGTCTGATCAGTATATGCTTGCGTTTGTCTCCAAATTGGCTCATTAGTTGCTCATATCCAGGATGTTCAGTCGGGGTTAGTTTATAGCTAGCTTCGTCAACTTCTAAGAGAGATACCGGTATTGTCTGATCATTTAGTGCCTCTTGCGGATTGGTGTTCACGTAGAGGATCTGGAAATATGAGTAGCTAGTACCATCATCAACTTCTACAGGGCTCATCCAGACATTTTTCTTTTTATCAAGATCTAGAGGGCAGCCATAAAAGTGAGTTACGCCATTTTCTTGAAACAGCACTAATTGTTTTAGTGATTCGTGGTATGTGTCTGTGATACCAGGGGCATCATGCATCGGGGATTTTTCAAATTCTGCAATACCAGGGATTAATACCTCGTTATTCATATATTATCTATATCACATTAGTACATCAATTGCAAATCCTCTATCTGTAAACTTAGTAAGTTTGTACATTAGATACATATGGATACATTTGTCTTGTATAATGTGATTATGAACGAAGACATAGTAGCTTTTAACAAAAATCAGGGTGAAGTGAACAAAGATATTTGTGATTTGTTGGCCCAAGAGATACAGAAAAGTCTAGCAGGCAAAACAACCAGTAAGATATGGCACGGAGCGCCTGTGTGGTTTGACGACGGCAACCCGATTGCTGGCTATGATGTGCTAAAAAACTGTGTTCGATTGCTCTTTTGGAGTGGGCAGTCATTTGACGAGCCGAGTTTAAAAGCAGAAGGATCTTTCAAGGCAGCCGAAGCTCGCTATACTAGCCCAGACCAGATAAATGCTGACGATCTCCGTCGCTGGCTGGAAAAATCCCTTGCGATTCAGTGGGACTACAAGAACATTGTCAAAAATCGTGGTCAACTCAGCCGTATAAAATAGTATCTAAGAAGAGTTAGTCTTTAACTAGTTTACTGACAACCAGAATTCTCTTTTCAAATTGATTTTTCTTGGAGTCATAGTCCCCGCCACAAGTTATTAGGTTGAGCTGGCTCTCGACTGAAGAGATTTGCCGGTACATTTTTTGAGTCGTTTCTTCGACTGAAAGTTTTTGTATGTCGACTATCTCAAATGTTTTTGTTGTTTTGTCTCCAAACTCTATGTTGAACCTATCCCCTTTATTTAACTCTTCTAATTTTTTGAATATTCCGGGATTGTATTTACCACTGGCATGACCGTCAATTATACTAACGCCTCCGCTACCAGGTAGTGGTGAATTAGTATACCAACCAGTCAAGTGGATGTTGTTTGGCACGGCTATTGCGCCGTGTTGGTCTATACCTACTTGCATGATACATCCGTCGATATTGATATCTGGCAATATAATCTTTCTTGGTTTGTCAGAAGAAACTTTATAGTTATCGCAGTCAGGCTTTGTCTCATCAGGGTCGTTAGCAGAATTTGTGATGGCTTGTTGATTTATTGTCGGTGATTTTTTGTGAGTTGCCTGGTATCTCTCCCATAATACTAATCCGCCATAAAATATTAGACTCAGAGCAATCACCAATAGTAACTTCTCTAGATTGCTTGGTTTGAAGTGACTTGGCTTTAGCTTTCCGATAACTTCTATATATTTCATGGCCTACGATATTCTAGAACTCTGCGATGATGAGTTTTTTCATCTTCATCATTTTTGCAAAAGCGCCAGGTCGTTTGAGTAGTTCGTAGGTGTTATCAGGCACGACTTGCCAGCTCAGACCAAATTGGTCTTTACACCAACCGCATTGCTCGGCTTCAGGTACAGTAGATAGCTTTTCCCAGTAGTAGTCTATTTCTTCTTGATCTTTGCAGGCTATAGAGAAAGATACTGCCTCACTAAATTTGAACTCTGAGCCAGCGTTTATAGCGACAAATTCCATACCGTTTAGACTGAATTCTATAGTCAGCACATCGCCAGCTAGGTCTTTCTGAAAGTCTGCTAGCCCTTCCTCGGCAGTTTTTGGGTAATATTCGGTACTGATTATCTTGCTGTCCGGAAATACCGACACGTAGTAGTCTACTGCTTCTTTTGCGTTACCGTCGAACCATAAATTTGGTGTGATTTTTTGCATATTCTAATTCTAACATAACCAGTAATTAAAAGTTTTGCTGCAACTTTCGTATTTGTGTATAATGCCTTTGTGGAAGGTATCTATGAGTACTAAAAAACAAAAACAAGTCCTACAGCACATAAAAGACCACAAGCAAAAAGAAGGGATCAAGCCTACCCTGAAGCAAATAGCTCAGTATATGGATCTCAGCTCTGTGTCGAACGTCTACGTCCATATAAATGCCCTGATAGATCAAGGCAAGCTACTAAAATCTGATGATCATTCCTCATATGACATACCAGAAAACAACGATGATATGAATAAGGTAGTGCGTGAGGCCGGACGACTGCTCCGCCCCGGTGGTGTTGGCGCAAAGAACATGCGCACACTAGATCTTTTTGCTGGTATTGGCGGGATACGACTGGGCTTTGAGCGTGCTGGGTTCAAAACAGTCTTTGCCAACGACTTTGAAAAAGCCTGTCAGAGGACATATGACGCTAACTTTACAGAGGCCAAGTTACAGGTAGAAGACATCACCAAGATTGTAGCAAGAGATCTGCCAGAATTTGACTTTCTGTTGGCTGGGTTCCCCTGCCAAGCGTTCTCGATAGCTGGCTATAGGCAAGGATTTAAGGACGAGAAAGGTCGAGGTAACCTCTTTTTCGACATAGCGCGGATTTTAGAAGTCCGCCAGCCCGAAGGCTTTTTGCTAGAGAACGTAAAGAATCTAAAGACCCATGACGGGGGCAACACCTACAAAGTTATAGAAAAGACCCTAAATGACCTGGGCTACACCGTCCGCACAAAGGTGCTTAACAGTATGGAATACGGCAACGTCCCGCAAAACAGAGAGAGAATATATATCGTAGGGTTCAAAGACCATGCCAAGACCGAGGCTTTTGAGTTCCCTGCACCTACCAAATTGACCAAGTCAGTTGTAGATATTTTAGAAAAAGATGTTGACGCCAAATACTACTACACTGGCAAGCCACTGCATCAAAAACTAGTAGATGATGTTACGGAGCTTGGCGCTGTCTATCAGTGGCGCCGTAAATACGTGCGCAAGAACAAAAAAGGTGTCTGCCCTACTCTGACTGCAAATATGGGGATGGGTGGTCACAACGTGCCGATTATCTTTGACGGCAAAGGTATCCGCAAGCTAACCCCGCGTGAATGTGCCCGATTGCAAGGATACCCGGATACTTACATTTTGCCAGATCTTGCAGACTCTACACTCTACAAACAGCTAGGTAACTCAGTGACAGTGCCGGTACTAGAGCGGATAGCAAAGAACATGCAGGTAGTTTTGTAGTATCTCTACCAGACCTGGACGTTGGTAGCTAGTGGCTTGATACCATGCTCTTTTGCAAGTTCTTTGATACTGAGTCGTGGACGTCTTTTGCCTGTTTGTTGGTCTGTTAGAGCCTCTTTGCTGTTGACCTTTGCCTCATATAGCAAGTTGTTGGGTATCTTGTATACAGAGAACCTGCCGTCTAGCTTGCCATCGTTATAAAAGTCCATGAAATACAGGTCATCCCACTTAGATTTGGGGCCAAATGACGTCACATCTTTTTTGATACTAGTAGCCTTTATCTGCTCCGCCCTGCTGGTTGTAGAGTTAAAGGTATCGAACGATGTGTTAGATAGCTTGTATGCCTTAAGTAGCCTGGAAGACCCTGACCACATGCAAAAGGCAATCTCTGATAGTCCTTCTGGGAAGTTAGGCGCACGGCTTTCGTAATCGTTCAGGCTGACTTTTAGAGTGCGCCAGTGGTCAAATATCTCTTTCCACTTTTTTCTATCAGACTTATCAAAGTCCGCCAAAGTCAGTGTGCAATCTTCCCCAAAAACAGTAGCTTGTATCTTCCTAGTTTTCATTATTACTTTCCAATGCTTGTTCAGATTCAGTCATTGATATTAATTATACATTCAAACACCTTGAAAGTTACTAAAATTAGCACTCTATATTGACAAGTGCTGATGTATTTGCTACAATGGTTGCAAATTCGTTTAAATAAAAATGACGAGTTTGGAGTCTTGGAGGGTAATATCCAAGCTTGAAAAGTCTAGAAAAAAACTGCCAGCAGTAACTGGCAGTGTGTACGCTTTAGTTTGGAACCTTTGCGTGCTCTTATTCTAGCATAAATAAAATAATGTCAGGATAGGAGATCTAAATGGCAAACAAAACTAGACAAGGTAATGATTTTACTTTGCAACAACGACAAACTGTCTGGGCTAAAGCTCAGTCTGTTTTGGGTAAAGACGATAATTATAAATTAGACCCCTGCGGGGCCTTGATGGTGTGGTCGGAATACGGTAAAACCGTAGAAAATGGTACAGGTTGGGAAATCGATCACATCAAACCAATATCAAAAGGTGGTACTGACGATCCTTGGAATTTGCAGGCACTTCAGTGGGAGCATAATCGAAAAAAGGCTGATGGACCCAACATGGGTTATTGTATGAAGAAATGGACGGGTAAATAGTTATGAGTATTAAAATTATTTCATACGATCTTGGGGCACCTGAAACATCAGGCGACTATAAAGATCTGATCAAGTTCATCAAAGGCCTAGGTGACACATGTAAACCGCTTGAATCTCTTTGGCTTGTTAATACAAACAAGAAATGTGAATATATCAGGAATGAAGCTAAGCAATACATGGATTCCAATGACCGTATATTCGTAGCTAGGTGGGGTGTGGATGATTGGGCGGGATTAAGACTCCGCAACGAAGCGGGTAAATGGCTCAATAATCTGTAGCAAATTGGTTGGGGTATAGTATCTAGTTACTGACACTTTAAGAGGAAGGTAATTACGTATTAGTAAAATGTTTTGCAATACGTATGAAGCTTGCTTGTGATAGCCAGTCGATTTTTAATTCATCACAAGAAGTTCTTATTCCTTTCTCCTGAGTTACTAATATTGGTTTGATCTGCTCAAACTGCAGTTCACTCTGCTTACTGTTGCTGTCGTTTATTGCCAAAGCTGTAGCTAATAAAATTGCGTCCGCACATCCTTCATACAATTTAAGTATCTTGAATTTTTCGACACAGTCCTGGACAATTTCTTTCAGCCTCTCGCATTCTTTGACTTCTATATGATGTTGAAGTTTCTTGATAGAGTTAATAGATTTACTGTTTCTTGCTTCATATACAACCTCATCAACTATCCATACATTTTTTATGAAAAAATCACTCTCTATATACGGAACAATCGCCTTAGAGCAGATAACCATATTGTCGACGAGGTAGACTGTTCTTTCCATATCTAAACTTTCTTGAATACGTCAGAGGTGCGAATATCTCCTCGACCATATGCAAGGTGCAAGTTAATCTGTCTTTGTGTTAGTTTTCCATCGCTGTGAAGAGATTTTAGTATGCTGACAAAAGCTTTTCCATGATAAGCAACAATATTCTGAGGAACATTTGGCACATATCGACTTTTCCCTTCTTTTATAGCAGTCCTCTGTGCGACTTGCGAACGCTCGAACCTTGTTTTTAAAGAGCTCATCAGTACCCAATAGTTATCCTCGTCTGTTAGTAGTCCAACGTGCTTTAGGCGAACAAGGATTGCTCTTCCTGTCAATTTTAAATTATCTGAAAGTTTATCTATATCTTCTAAGTTGTAGATTGTCTTTCTCGGTAAATCATTTATTGGCAGGAGCATTTCTTCAACTATTTGATAAATTTCATCATCAGAACTTTCTTTTGCAATATCGTTAAGACTTACCATCTTTGATTCACCCTTGAACATACATACGACAAGATACATGATAGTAAAAATTTTTCTTCCGGCGCCACTCTCAAAGTCTTGTTGACCTTCATTAGCAATAAACAAATACGGAAAACGCTTGTCTTTAACGTAAACTCCAGAAACACCTTTTGCTCTATTCATATTTTGAGGCATGTTTGTACTCGTCTCTAGTGCTACTAGAATGTTTTGCTTTTCTAGTTTGTCAATTAGGTACATCATTGCTGCAGGCTTACTTTTAGTTGCGCGAAAGTCTTTAAGACTTACATCAATTTTATCAAGTATGCATTGTGCTTGCTCAGCTACGCTTCTAGAAGAATTAACAAGATACTTCGGGTGTGGGTTATTTCCTGCGCCCAAGTATTTACGAATAAATGTCTGCTTGATTTTTAAGTCTTTTATAACCATGCGTACCAAGTTAAGATTAACTTTTTTTCCTCTTATGCTTATTGTAAAGTTGCCACTAAATCCTTGAAAGATTTTTTCATTCTCTTTTTCAATCATTGGCGCAAGCGAATCAAATGGCATGAAAAACAGTGCATAGTTAATGCGTGCTAGCCTAGCAAGCTCAACAAGTTCGCTCATTGCGATACTTCCCTTCTTCCGCGCCTCTAAATATTTTCTATCTTCGTACAGAGGACTATTATCGAACAAATAACGAAATGTACGATCCTCTATCTGAACTTGCTTGTGTCGTATTGATATATGCATTATACGAACACCCTATATGATAGTGATTTTTTGCTCTTCTGGCATATCGTACCTCTTCTAATGTCTTCATCATATATTTTACTCTTCTCAATAGAGAAAAGCTAGAGGTTAGAGGGTGGTTTTTTGGTGTCTGCGGGCTATGACAAATATAGTGATGGCTAGGAGTGCTACTACAATATTTAGCAATACATTTGGTTGGTGTTGGGCTACGCCTGTGTTGGGCGCGGTGGCTGTGGTCGTATTTGGGTTAGAAAATGTCACTGGGTCGACTATAGCGCCGTTGGCTGTGCCATCTTGGTCATATGCACCACCGTCTGTGAGGTTGTATGTCACGGTACTTTTGGTAACACCGCCTACTGTTGTTGTGCCAAAGGTCGCACCTGCAACAGTAGCGTATGCCTGAGTAGTTGAGTTGTATTGTCGAAGAACTGATCTGCTGGTGTCGTACTGTTTGTCATAAATGATAGTGACAGGTACTGTGGCGCCTGCTGACGGACAATAAAGTGTGAACCCAGTGAGATTGACCAATGGGTTAAAGCCAGTGTCTGTGGATATCGTACCGTTGGCTGTAGATGTTGGGGTGTCCATAGTACAGCCACCAGCGCTAGGTACTGTGACAGTACTAAACACTCCGTTTGTGTCACTGACTGAGCCAACATATGGTTGGAAGGCATCGTCTGTGCTGTCGCCGTTGGCATCGCCTAGATTTGGTACGGTTGGGTTTTCAAAGTCTGAAATACCACGCAGTGTTGGGTAACCAGATGTTGTCTGCCAGACGTTAGTGAAATCCCAGCTATTTAATGGTGCGTTTGTAGAGTTGTTTTTGAAATAATTTGGGTTGCTGTTTCCAGAGTTTACGCCTGTACAGCCAGAGCCTACACCGCAGGTGCTGGTGCCGTTTGTGGTAATGTCGAAATAGTTATTGGTAGACGTACCGCCACTGTCACTACCTATCACAGCATTGTATGAACCGCCACTACCTGTACGTGTGACCGCAGAGAAAGAGTTGCTAATAGGAGTTTGGCTGACCCCTACTAGACCGCCGTTGTAGTTACTTCCGGTGTTGAATGTCATACCGGAATAGACGCGGTTGATTGTACCACTAAAGTTACCTGCTGTTATGCCGGCTGCATAGGGAGTACCGGAGTTAAATGTGCCAGAACTAAAGCTATCAGTGATAGATGTCCCGCTGTCCCACAAGTCACCCGCCAAGCCACCAACGTAACCACTAGTGCTAGTTATTGTGCCAGTAAATGAGCTTTTAGAAATAGATGACGTGCCGTTCATATCGCCAACTATTCCGCCACTATAGCTAGCTGTATTGGAAAGTGTCATGCCGGAATGTACGTTTATGAACTGGCTACTGCCGTTAGATGTAGAGGCGAAACTGCCGACATAGCCACCAGTAACGCTACCGTTGACTATCCAGATATTTTTTACGGTGCCGTTATTTACATTGTCAAATAGCCCTTTGTCGTTGATGCTGAGATTTGTGATCTTGTTGTTGCGACCATCTAGGGTGCCAGTAAAGGTGCCGAGATATGTAAAGCTAACACCGTAGCAGTTGATGTCGGCGACTAGAACATAATAACCCGCAAGGTTGTTGTTGATCTCTTGTAGTTGTGAGCAAGTAGAAATTCGATATGGGTTGCCACTAGTACCAGCGCCGTAGGCTGAGAAAGCACCAACGCTCAAAGGAGCTATAACAATCTGGAGAGCTAAAAGCATCGCCACGAAAAATGAGCCGATTTTGAACGTTTTTGTTACCCTCACAAAACCTCCGTGTAGTATTGCTTATGATTATATGGCCCAAAAGTTGTGAAGTCAATTTGTAATGGTAGACATATGTAATATTGAATTTCAATTTTTAACGGATTGTATTATGCTTATGCTATGAGTATGCGTTCAAATGATAAGGGTTTTTCACATATATTAATCCTCATTGTCTTGGTGGTTTTAGCAACTGTTGGTTTTGCTGTGTATAGAATTGCTAGCTCTGATAAAAAAAATAACCCAGAATCAACACAGCAATCTGCTAAATCAGGATCTCAAGATAGCTCTGGTGCAGAGAAAGATCTGAAGTTACAAAATATAGGTATAGATAACATTGATAATATAGATATCACTACAAATGCAGTTAGAGAATACGGGGATAAAGGTCTAAAAGGATTTTATGTATTCGGAGATAAGCTAGGAGGCAAGGATGATGTCCGCAAAAATCCTAATTTTGAATATTCTTCTTTGAAGCCCGGCACTAAAGTTATTTCTGCTATTGACGGCAAAGTTACATTTATCAAAGAACAAACAGATAGTGGCGACCGGGAAGTATTTATTCAACCAAAAGATGGATCTGTCTGGATAATTGGCTATGACCATCTGGTAAATGTCAAAGTAAAAAAGGATGACAACGTCAAAGCTGGTGACATAATAGGAGAGCCAGGCATACAAAATAATGGATTACGACGTTTTGAAATACAGATCAATAAAGAAGAAAATGGTTCCACGACACATTACTGCCCTTCTGTGCTACTAGATTCGTCTGTAAAAGATTCTGTACTAGCGAGCCTTTTGAAGATGCAAAATAACTGGGAGACAACAACAGGTCTAGATCTTTACAGTGTGGAGTCACAAAATCCGGTTGGTTGCGTTGTAAAAACTATGACCCTCAAAGAAGCCGAGGGCAACTAGTAACCCAAACACACCCAAGATTCAGAACATATAAAAAGCTCACCTTCAGAGTGAGCTACATATGGCTGGGGAGGAGGGATTCGAACCCCCGAATGCCAGTACCAAAAACTGGTGCCTTACCACTTGGCGACTCCCCATCAACTCTCATCAATTCTAACAAATATTTGCCTCTGTAACAAGGAAGAACTACAGTTCTAGATTCGGATAAGTATCAAACTTCCCGAAGTCTTCTTTGTAAGCATCGATCTGTCCTTTCCTCGGAGTGACCATTCGCTTAAGAGCAGACTGAAGTGTAGGATAGCGATCACCGCTTGATACTACAGATGCTCTGATGTCGTATAAGTATCTTGCACTTCCACCTCTGGCAAGTATATGGTCTCTAAGCGCTATGTCATTGCCTAGCCCATAATTTGGAATAGATAGAGTGCTTTCTAGAAGGGTCTTGTCTGGATTGACAAGGCAGGTGTTTGAGCCTTTTGCTCTAGGTGGCTTCGACTGAAATCTACGCCAGAACTCAGCACTATCTATATATGTAGCTCTCCCTACTCGCACAACTGTGCCTTCTACAGTCCACGGGTACGCATGATGGACACGACCATATTGTAAGTTGTTATATTGTCCTGGTCTTCTGGCGTGCCTTAGGTGGGCAGATGACCACGACTTAAGAGGTTTTGTATCTGCGTCGATTATAAATATTGCTTCACTGTCCTGATAGTTGTCTAGAATAAATTTTATTCCTTTTTGAATGGCCCTCATTTGGCCAGGTTCTTCTTCTCTCAAAATGGTAGCACCACAGGACTCTGCTATTTCTGCTGTGGCATCCTGACTCCAGTTGTCAATAACTATAGGTTCTACTGGCGATTGTTGTTTCGCCAGTGCTTCAAATAAGGCTGGTAATCGCTCTTGTTCGTTTAAGGCAGGAATCAGAACTCTCGACATTTGACATGACTATATCATAAAACAGAGATATTACAATATCACCGCTCTGTAACAATGGTAATCTGAGTGCTATACTAGAATTTAGCATGAGGGTTATAGATCATAAGGCATTTGAATCTAAGAAAAAGGGTGGGAAGAAACTAAAAAAACTTCTTTTTATTCTCGTTATTGCGACTATATTAGCTCTAATTTACGAAGTTGGTATCAAACATGCCTTTAACGGCAATGATTCCAAAAACCTTAAAAACACTTCAACAACTCAAGAACAAGCCTCTGCGCCCAAAGACAAATTAAAGCAATTCACTCCTGAGCAATTCAGAGACTTATACAAATCTTTTGCTTTCCCTAACACCCAAAAAATCAGCGAAACTACTCCCATAACGGGCTACGAAGAGCTAGACGTTCGGATACGTGACTTAGCACACGCAAAAGGCTATGTTATCCGTAGCGCCCCTATAGTAGATAGTTTTATTGCTGTAGATCCTGAGCATAAACTGCAACAAAAAGCATACGTTGACTGGGTTGAAATGCGAGATTCTGCCCAGAGAGACGGTGTTGGTCTGAAAGTTACGGCCGCCTACAGAAGCGCTGATGACCAGCGGGCAATATTCTTGCCCAGACTCGGCAACCTATATAACCCGTCTGATGCACAGATCAACAATGTACTGACTACCACTGCACCACCTGGATACTCCAGGCATCACACTGGTTACACTATTGATCTGACATGTGTCGGTAGCGAATATGCGGTATTTGAGAAAACCCCATGCTTTGTTTGGTTGAGTCAAAATAACTATGAAAATACTAAAAAAGCCGGCTGGATACCAAGCTATCCTGCTGGAGCCCAAGGTCAAGGTCCGGAACCTGAGTCTTGGGAATATGTTTGGGTTAGCAAAGATTCCACACATCAGTAAGTTACTTTGGTGATATAATATCGTTCAAGATGTCAGAATTTGAAAATTCTATTACGAATTTGAGTATAAATGGTATGGATGGACGCATGCTGCATCTTAGAAGTCCAGAACCTACAGATAAAGAGATTCTACTTATATATGGGCATCATGCCAGTATTGAGCGAATGGCTGGGTTTGCACAATATATGAGTAGGTTTGGGAACGTTACTATTTGTGATTTGCCTGGCTTTGGCGGTATGGATAGCTTCTATGATATCAATATGGCACCTGACCTTGAGAACTATGCAGACTACCTCGCCTCTTTCATAAAGATAAAGTATAAAAACAAGAAATTTAGTGTTGTGGCTATGTCGTTTTCTTTCCTGATAGTCACCAGGATGCTCCAGAAATACCCAAAAATGAGCAAACAGATGGACGATATATTCAGCTTTGTTGGGTTTACTCACTACCAGGATTTTAGGCTCAAAAAGAACTACAAAAGAGCTATCAAGCTCACCGCAAAGACATTTTCTGGGTCTGTCTCATCAACTATATTCAGGTATACATTTTTACTATCGCCAGTGATTTCACTGACGTATCTGGCAGTATCTAGAAAACATGCAAAGATGAGTGGTGCGGGATTTGCTGAGCTTAAGAGACGGATTAGAGCAGAGATAAAACTCTGGCATATCAATGATGTTAGAACTAGGATGAGTACTATTCTGACGATGTTTTCTGTTGATCTATGTAAATACAATCAAAGGATCAACCACAAAGTGCACCATATATATGTCAAAAATGATGTGTACGTAGATCAATACATGACAGAGCAACATATGAACGTGATCTATGACGAATATGAGGCTATAGAGAGTCCAATGACTAACCATATGCCATCAATCGTAGCCGACGCAGAAGAAGCAAGTCAGTTCATTCCGCCTGCAGTAGTTGAAAAACTCTCTAAATAGTGAGAAAATATAAGTAATTATGCTAAAGATCGGGATCGTCTGTCCTTATGATATTTTTGCTGGTGGCGGTGTCCAGGAGCAGGTGCTAGCTCTTAACAAAATTTATAACCAGTCAGGGATGAAATCTACTATCATCACGCCCCGTCCCAAAGGGTATGCTGACGATGAACGGAGAGAAGACATTATATTTTTGGGCCGGTCGCGCCCATTTAGGTCTATGCACACTAACTCGCATGTTTCTGCGAGCATAGATACGGACAAAATAGACCAAGTCCTAGAGGAAAATCAGTTCGATATCTTGCATTTTCATGAGCCGTGGATACCTATTATGTCGCGCCAAGTACTGACACGGTCAAGAAGCATTAACTTTGCTACATTTCATGCAGCTGTTCCAGATCTTATCATGGCAAAGACTATTGAAAAAGTATTTACACCCTACACTAAGTCAATCCTGAAATATATAGATGTCATGACTGCTGTATCGCCTGCTGGCGCTACATATGCTAGGTCACTCACGCACAGAAATCTAGTCATTATACCTAACGGAATAGACCTCAAAAGATACCAAGAACAACCTGTTCCTGAGCTATCTCATAGTACTAAAAAGAGGATATTCTATGTTGGCAGGCTTGAAAAAAGAAAAGGTGTTAAGTATCTTGTCGATGCTTTTGCTGACTTGCGGGAAAGACGAAGTGATGTAGAGTTGATAATCGCAGGTGCCGGGCCAGAACTTGATAAACTACAAGACAAAGTCAAAGAAGACAAAATCCCAGATGTATCTTTTGTGGGTAGGATATCTGACCAAGAGAAGATCGAATATTTAAAGTCCTCACATATATTTTGTTCCCCCGCCCTTTACGGCGAAAGCTTTGGGATAGTTTTGCTTGAGGCTATGGCGAGCGGAACTATAGTTGTAGCGGGTGATAATAGTGGCTATAAAGAAGTTCTTAACGGCGACGGACGCATGTCTTTGGTTGATCCTAAACAGACGAATGAATTTTCTCGAAGACTTGAGCTATTGATCGACAGCAAGAATATACAAAAAGTCTGGAAAGATTGGGCACACAGCGAAGTTACCAAATACGATTTCCCTGTCATAGCTAGGAGCTACATAAACTTATACAAGATGGCATATGAAAAAAAGCAAAAAGCTTAAGATAGCATTTGTACTAGACGACACCCTAGACCGTAATGCCGGGGCTCAAGTCTATGTCCTCACTCTAGGTGATCATTTAGAAAAATTAGGACACAATGTCAGTTATATAGTTGGTGAGACTAAGAAGAAAGTTCGATCCAACCAATACAGCTTGGCAAAAAATTTAAAGGTTAAATTTAACGGAAATCATCTCTCAATTCCCCTCCATACCAGCAAAAAAGAAGTAAAAGAGCTACTACGTAATGAGCAGTTCGATATAGTGCATATACAGTCCCCTTTTAGTCCAATTATGGCTGGCAAAGTTATGAAGGTAGCAGATGGTCATTCACGAATAGTCGGGACTTTTCATATTTTACCTTACGGTGCAGTAGCTACATTCTCTAACTATATATTTGGGTTTTGGCTACGACTTTATAACAAATATTTTGACGCTTTTTTGACTATTTCTGAGCCATCACAAGAGTTCTCAAAGAACTACTATGGCATTACAGGCCCAATTATCCGCTATCCCGTAGATCTGAGTCAGATTAAAAAAATAACCAAAAAGAAGCTCAACAGACAGCATAGCGTTGAACTGCTCTTTCATGGAAGGCTCGTTGAGCGAAAAGGTTGCCTGGAGCTTCTGAAAGCATTTGCCTATGCAAAAGAACACAAGCTACTCAAAAAAGATTGCTTCCTACATATATCTGGTGATGGCCCAGATAAAGAAAAGCTCAAAAAATTTGTTAAGAATAATAATTTAACCAAGTTTGTTAAGTTCCACGGCAGAACCACAGACGAGCAAAAATTTCGGCTAATGCAGTTGTCTGACATCACTATCTATCCAGCTATGAGTGGAGAGAGTTTTGGAGTTGTTACTGTAGAGGCAATGGCAACAGCTCATCCGATTGTGCTGGCTGGGAATAACCCGGGATATGCAAGTGTGCTCTCCGAAGCAAAAGATAGTCTTTTTGATTCAAAAAACACACCAGAATTCGCTAAACATATTGCAAAGTATGTTAATAATAAGAAATCTCGAGATACATTATTCAAGTTGCAACAAAAGCTTGTCAAAAAATATGACGTCAAACAAGTAACAAAGCAGGTTCTGGAACTTTACTATGGTGACCGTAAATAAAAGTTATGGTATTATCAGAGCAATAAGTTATGAGTGAAAAATCTAAAGAAACAGTAACCATATCAATCAAATCAACGACATTGATCAAAGGTGTCATCGTGCTTGTTGGTATTATCGTCTTCTTGCAAATGCTGAAGCTCATCGCTCAGCCACTTATAATTCTTTCAGTATCATTCTTTTTGGCTCTAGCGCTCAACCCTACAGTTAGTTGGATAGCACGCAAGCTCAAAAGCCACAGCCGAGTCAGAGCTACCGGAATAGCTTATGTATTAGTCCTAACCGTCTTAATCGGCTTTTTGTCATTGATAATCCCACCCCTTGTGGGCCAGACAATCTCATTTATTCAGGATGTTCCTCAAACAATTCAGGATTTTAAGACGCAAGATTCTGCAGCCAGTAGATTTGTGCACAGATATGACCTGGATAAATCGCTCGATAACTTTTCTTCAGACTTCTCTAGTCATTTTAGTGATATCAGCAAACCAGCTCTTGCTACAGCTACGACAATAGGCTCGACCATAGGAAGTACAATAGCTGTTTTGGTATTAACATTTATGATGCTAGTAGAAGGCCCACACTGGCTGAAGCGTTTTTGGGCTATTCAGCCTGCTTCTAAGAGGAAGAACCGAAGTGATGTGGCACAAAAAATGTATAAAGTAGTGACTGGCTATGTTAACGGACAAGTTATAGTAGCGGCTCTGGGCGGATTTTTCTCCTTCATTGCGTTGGTGATACTTAGCCAAATATTTGATGTTACAGTCAACGCTATTGCATTGGCCGCAATTATCTCGCTTTTTGCCTTGCTACCACTCATCGGTACAACGATAGGTGCCGTTATCGTCGTGATTGCCTGTATCTTTATCTCGGTACCTCTTGCTATAGCGATGGGTGTTTACTTTATCGTCTATCAGCAGATAGAAAATGTCACTATACAGCCTTATATACAGTCAAGAAGCAACAATCTGACACCACTGATTGTATTTGCAGCAGCGCTTGTTGGTGTATCTCTGGGCGGAATTATGGGAGCGTTGTTTGCGGTACCGGTAGCAGGTTGTCTAGGAATCTTGATAGAAAATCACTATCACGAACGTTTAGAGCAAGCCAAGACTAAATAGGTACTTCAGATTCTATACCAGATAGAGCCCTTGTCGGTATCTCTTAGCCCAATACCTTGACCAAGAAGTTTATCACGCAACTCATCTGATTTTGCCCAATCTTTGGTTTCCCGAGCCTTTTCGCGCTCTAAAATTGTTTGTTTTTGAGAATCGTTAATGTCTGGTGTATTAGCTAGTATATTAAGCCCAAAGTAGCTATCTACCAAAGAATATATGTTCTCAACACAAGGTTTGCAGAAATTTAAGTTTTCCATATCTCCAAGATATTTCTCTAGTCTCTCTATTGCACTTGGAGTATCCATATCGTCATTCATGCATTCAGCAAATCCTTCATCGAAGTCGGGGCTATCTGCCCCACTGGTTATGGCTACGTTTTCTTGCCATCTCAGCTCAGCGATATTTTTCCAGCGTTTTAGGCGGTTTTGTGCTGAGTATAAATTATCCCAGGTGAAATTTGATTCGTTTCTGTAGTGTGACTGGAGCACTAGTAATCTAAAAGCCAAAGGATCAAAGCCTTTGTTAATAATGTCCTGTAGGGTATAGAAATTATTTGCGGATTTGGCCATCTTTTTCCCGTCAACCAACAGATGATTGCTGTGTACAAAGTAATTCGCCATGACAGGATTATCTTTTGCCCCTGTGCTCTGAGCAATCTCGTTCTCATGATGTGGAAATATTAGATCGATCCCTCCCGTATGGATATCGAAAGGCAGTCCAAGAGACATCTCGCTCATAGCGGAACATTCGATATGCCAACCTGGACGTCCGGTCATATCTCTGTCTCCTACGCTAAATTCCCAAGATGGTTCACCATCTTTCTGTTTTTTCCATAGTGCAAAGTCATGCACAGACTCTTTGTCGTATTCGTCATTGTCAATTCGTGCTTCGCTGGTGTTAGAATCAGATATATTGAGTAGTTGACCATATGTTTTACCTGATTTTTTGTATGCTTCGATGGACAAATAAATCCCGTCATCAGCTAAATAGGCGATTTTTTTATCTAGAAGTTGTTGAATGATCTTTTTCATCTGATCAATACTCTCTGTGGCTTTAATAAACTGTATTGACTTGGTATCTATACCAACTTTTTGAACATCATCGTTAAATGTACTTATATATTCGCTCGTTAGTTTTAATAGCGCTTCTTTGGGGTCTAGATCTGGGTATTTTTCGTGGCTTCTTTTGATGGTTTTGTCATCAACATCTGTATAGTTCATGACTTGCTGGACTTTAAGACCATTTGCTATTAAGGTTCGTCGCAAAGTTTCTGCGTAGATATAGGAGCTCATGTTACCTATATGAGCATGATCATAGACTGTAGGCCCACAAGTATAGACAGTCACTTCACCTTCTTTAATTGGGGTAAATTCAACGATTTTCTTAACTAGTGTGTTATGAAGTTTAATCATCTTTAATAAGTCTTAAATACTCAATAATTACTTTATTTGTTATGTCATCTACATTCAAGTTTTTACCTTTTATCTTGAAGCCACTAGCATATGGGTGACCCCCGCCACCAAATTTTTCGGCAATCTTGTCACATATTTTATGTCCATAGTTGGCTCGTAACTTCGCAGTAATTCTATCAGGGTAGATCTTGAACGCAACAGCTAGATTTACTCCTGTGGCTTGGCGCATTTCTTCTATTACAAGCATGCTGGGATTGTATTCATGGCTGTATTGTTCTATCTCCTTCCAGGGAATAGTCACAGTAGACACTTGTCCGTCAGCCCAATATTCTATTCGGCTAAGGAGTTGGGCTTTATATCTAATGATCTCTGGGCTTTTGCGGTAGGTCTCACGGCGTAGGTTATCAATTTTTGCGAGTGACACACCATCGTCAATATAGTCAGCGATCAGTCTCACTGCTTTAGAGTCAGTTGCCTCACTAACAAGCCCAAGGCTGTCAGATAGGATGCCTATAGTAATAAGCTCTTTGGTGTCTACTTCCATATCAGCGCCGATTATTTTAGCAACCTCGTCTACCAACTGACTAGCTGAGACTGCCTTTTTCTGATAAACAACCGTGGCAAACTCTAGATCACATTCGTTGCTGTGGTGGTCTATTACAAGACACGGTTTTGTTCCTATTTGTGCTAGCTTTCCTGATTTTTCTAAGGCTTCGAATAGTACTTTTGCACTTGCATCAACGATGATTGTTGCGTCAAAATCTAGAGGTAACTCGCTAGTTATAGTGTCATAGCCTTTAATGTAGTCGAGGTAGCTAGCGATGTTCACGGCACAATACTGGTAAACATCCTTTCCTAGACTTTCTGATATTTTACCTATGGCAAGCGCACTAGCTAGACTATCGCCATCTGGATTGTCAGCTTGAATTACTACAATTTTGTTATTTTCATCAAAAAACTTTTTGATTGACGAGTCAGAAGCTAATTTCATAGTGTTTGCCTCCCCTCGATGGCTCTTGTCAGGGTTATCATGTCAGCGTATTCAATATCTAGACCAATAGGCAGGCCCCGAGCTAACCGTGTTATATGAATATCCATATCTTCAAGTTGCTTGGCAATGTAGTGACTTGTGGCTTCACCTTCAACACTGGCATTTGTGGCTAAGATCAATTCTTTAACATGGTCTTTCTTGCATCTTTGTATCAGAGTCGGGATATTTAGTTCTGTTGGCGTAATACCATCGATTGGAGATAAAAGCCCGCCTAGAACGTGGTATGTGCCCCTATAGCCTGTTTTTTCAATGGCATAGATATCAAATGGGTCTGCTACAACAGCAATCACGGTTTTGTCACGCTTTGGGTCGCTATATAACTCTGATATATCTGTGTTATTGTCAATAAACGCAAATGTTACCGGGCAACGTTTTACAGATCCTACCAGACTACCCAAAGACTGGCTAATACTTTCAGCTTTTGTAGAATCAGACTTTAATAGATACTGAACATAACGTTCCGCACTACGCCTGCCTACACCTGGAAGTAATGATAGACTTGCGATTGCATCTTCAACTGGTCGTGGCAAGGAACTATTGTAATCCATCGATATCTATCTGTTATAGGCCTAGGTCGCCAAGCATGCCCATCATTGGTTGCATCTTCTCAGCAGCGTGCTTTTGGCTCTTACTTATAGCATCTTTAACAGCGTCTTCTACCCATTTTTCAAGCTCGCGAATATCGTTTAGGTCCACTCGTTCAGGATCAATGTGGATTCTCTTGATCTTTTGTTCGCCAGTAATCTCTACCTTTACGGCTTCATCACCCGCAGATACAGTGATAATTTCTTTTTGTAATTCCTTTTGTAATTTTCTGACTTTCATCAGCATTTTAGCTTGATCAAGCTTGCTCATAATAAATTCCCTTCTTTATATGTATATTATATCAGTTTTGTTAGCTCAATATAGCTAATAATTTGAGTCGCAACCATTACGGATATTACAGCTACAAGTAAGACAATGGCGCTAGACCGTGCAAACGGATTTTTAGGAAATACCGTGAACCACTGCTGAAGTAGCATAGCCAGCCCATTAATACTCATAATAATAATCCCAGATAGTATCACGAAGTAAAGACCTACAACTCCTGATACTGTCGCTATAAATGCTCCTATACAGATAGTAGGTATGATTTTCTGTTGGATTGAGCTAAATCCTTGAATATACATGTACGTAGACAGGGCTGCTAAGATCAAAAGAGCAACGCTAATGAGTGGAAGTTTTTCGTTAGTTGCCAGATCGTAGTCGATCAATAATTTTTTGATTACTTCTTTGAGTGAGCTAAAGACAGTGCTAAGTTCTGTATTTGCATCACTAATTTTACCAACCAACCAGCCGTAGTCGTTTCTTTTGAATGTGTAAAAAGAAGCTAGACATATAGTGACTATCGATGGAAGGATCAAATAGGTTTTTTTAAGTTTTCCGATATGTTTAAAGAGCGTCCGCAGTCGGTTTTTTGACAAAATAATGCCAATAGTCAACATCAGCCAAAAATATGGAACTGACATTAGTATCCCAAGAGTAAGCCCAAGTAAAAAGAAGTTGGTAGCGCTATGTTTTGGGTGAAGCCAAGAGCACAACAAAATTATTATAGGTAATGCAACCAGTGAGAGAAGGCTAAAATCCATTCCTCCGACAGCAAGAAGTATGTAGGCTTGAGCCATGGCTATCATACTTGATAGTGTGGCTACTCTTGTAGAATATTTCTCTTTGGCGATTATATAGATGGATACACCTAGCACAGCAACAATTGCTGAAAACACTAGATGATAGAAAATGCCTCTTGGGGTAACGTGGCTTAACCCTAAAATAACCGTTTTTAGACTTATATATTCAGAGCCACCGTGGTATATCTGGTTGACAAAAGAATCAGGTGTCATGACTTGTCTAATATTGATGTGGTCAAAATGCCAGGTAAAAGCCGTAATACCAAGCCACGTCGCCAGCCAGGCAGAAAATTTATTGGCTACAACCTTTTTCCAAATAGTTGAGATGTTCACTTTTTTGATCATTGATAAGATGATTATATCACTAACCCTGTTACCAAATAAGCCCTGCGAGGTCAAACGTGATGATTTTAGTTCAAAACTGGCAAATTGAGACAAATCATACTAACGTTATGATGCGGAGCAGTTTGGTGGGCTTTGGACAAAAAGGGCGCGTTTGGAGCCGTAGGATTATTTGGTAATAGGGTTATTGTTGATCGAAAGGAGTTGTGTGTTTTGAATCGAGGCTTCGGAATCTTTGCTTTGTGATATCAAAGTAGAGTTCTATATTGCCAGTAGGGCCATTTCGATGCTTCTTTATCAAGATATCAGTTATGTGTTTTCGGTCTGTATCTGGCTTGTAGAACTCTTCTCGATATATAAAGGCTACGACATCAGCATCTTGTTCAATTGATCCTGATTCACGAAGGTCAGCAAGTTGAGGGATCTGCGGTGAACGGTTTTCAACCATACGACTCAGCTGGCTTAGTGCGATGACTGGTACATTGAGCTCCCTGGCAATACCTTTTAGCCCACGAGAAATCTCAGTGATCTCCTGAACCCTGTTTGACGGATTATTGGCAAACTTACTGCTACCGCTCATCAGCTGAAGGTAGTCAACGATTATCAGACCAATCGGTTGATTATGCATCTCACGCCTTGCTTTGGTGCGCATTTCACTTACCGAAATACTCGGGGTATCATCTATCAAAATTGGCTCTTCGCTCAAAGTTCCCATAGCATGACCAATTTTTTCAAAATCTTGGTCACTCATATTTCCTGTTCGAATATTCCATGCATCAACACCAGCTTCAGCTGCCAAGAGACGGTCAACAAGTTGTTCTTTGCTCATTTCCAGACTAAATATGAGTACTGGTTCTTTGGTTTTTTTAGCTACATTATGGGCTAAATTAAGTGACAAGGCGGTCTTTCCCATACTCGGCCGGGCAGCAATGATGATCAAATCACTTTTTTGGAACCCTGCTAAAACGCCGTCTAAGTCTTTGAAGCCTGTTGTAAGGCCACGTACACCGCCTTTGTCTTTGTGGAGCTCATCAAGTCGCTCAAAACTGTCGTTCAGGATCTGTTCCAGAGAAATAATGCTGTTTTTAACGTGCTTATCGCTGACATTGAAGAGCTTGGTTTCTGCAGATTCAATAAGATCTCCAATATTTGTCTGTTCATTGAATCCATAGTCAGTGATCTCTTTACTGGTACTTATGAGCTTACGTCGCATTGATTTGTCATTGACTATTTCTGCGTATTTAACAACGTGGGCTGCAGTAGGAACAAAATTTGTTAGCTCGTTTATATATTCTGATCCGCCGATACTGTCAAGTAACCCTTCTGATCTTAAGACGTCACTAAGAGTCAAGACATCTATAACACCGCGATTTTCATAGATTTTTCGAATACATCGGTAAATATGTGCATGTTTTGCGTCAAAAAAGTCAGATTCATCAATAATATCGGCTACTTTGATAATAGCATCTGTATCGATGAGGATTGCACCTAGTAGGCTGGCTTCAGCTTCCAGGTTCTGGGGTAATGACTTCTTTGAATCGTCCATGGTACAACTATTCTAGCACTTCTGCTTCACCGAAGATATTGCTAATGTTTTGAATATTTTTTTCGTCTGCCTGCCCTCCCACTACGCTGAAGCTCACTCGGACAGGGCTTCCTAAATGAGTTGATAGATACTGCTCTACAAGTTTTTTATTTCTATCATCGCTCATTCGTTTTGCGTGAAATGGAAATTTGAATTCTACTACAAGGTTATTATCTAAAAAGCTGGATATTTTCCCCATGCGAGTGATAGCATAGATGGTATTTTGCTCGTCCTTCAGCGTATTTAACGTTTTATCCCAAGCATCGTCTATGGAGTTACCTAAGCTCTTTTTGGTGGAAGGTTTTGGTTCGGGTTCTTCAACCTCTATAATCTCTTTTATCTTTGGTGGTTCAGTTGTTTTGGTAGTCTTCACAGGTTCTACATTTGTTTGTGCTACTACCGGTTGATGAATATTGGGAGCTGATTCGACAATGGCATTTAAAAGGCTAATTGAGAGTTTTTGTTTGGGCTGGGCTGAAACCTGTACGTCTAAAAGTTCGTCAAGTAATTTCACTATTTTATCTTTTTGCAAAGATGAATCACCAGAAGATATACAGCCTCTAAAGTGCTCGGAAAGTCTGCCGGCGAGTAATGCATAATTTATGCCGTTATACTCAAGCTGGTCAATAATACTAAAAATATTCTTTGTATCTCCTAATTCAACTGAGGCAATAAGATCGCTAACAATTGATTCTTTAGCCAATCCTAGGTTGTCTTCGACATCTTCTCGCGTAACTTTTTTGCTAAATGAACGGAAATTTTCAAGAAGTGTTATGCCGTCTCTAAAACTTCCGTCACTGTGGTCAGAGATAACTGCAACTGCATCCTTATCGATGTCAATCTTTTCTTTTTTAGCAATTGACTCAAGATGTTTTGCGATAGCTTCTGCAGATATTGGTTTAAAATGAAAACGGATGCAACGACTAATGATTGTTGGGGGTAATTTATGGAATTCAGTTGTAGCGAGAATGAAAATAACATGCTCAGGTGGCTCTTCTAGCGTCTTTAGTAATGCGTTAAAAGCCTCTCTAGTCAACATATGCACCTCGTCAACAATATAGACTTTATACTTTAAAGAGGTAGGAACGATATTTACTTGTTCTCTAATCTCTCTAATTTCGTCAATTTTCCTATTCGAGGCAGCATCGATCTCTATGATGTCTACTTGTTTTTCCATATCTTTGAAGCCAATATCATTAACTTGGCAGGCTAGCAAACGTGCAACTGATGTCTTACCTACTCCACGAGGCCCTGTTAGTAGGAATGCATGCGGTATGTTCGCCTGAAAAACCATATTTTTTATAGTATTCACTATATGGTCTTGACCAATAACTTCATCTAAATTAGATGATCTGTACTTTCTATATAACGCTAATCCCATAGGTAGTAGTTATTATACTCCTCTATACCTTCTCAGGATATGGTAATTTAAACAAACTTTAGACTTAGCTTATAAAGCAGCTTCGAGTGCTGCCCATTCGGCGCTGTCGTCTTCAGGAATATTGATACTTACTTGGTCGCCTTGTTTTGCTTTGAAATAGGTTACGCTGGCGAGCAGTACTCTGTATTTTTTGTCACCTACATGGACAAAGTAGTTGCCATCAGCAAGTTCTAATGCCCCAACGACTTGCTTCCGCGGTATTGGGCCAATCTGTTTGTAAGTAAATCCACCGTCATCGGCAATTGATAATTTCAATATATCACCTTGCACCAACTTTGATTTGCTAGCATAGTTAGCTGGAACTGGATAGTTTTTACCGTCAGAGCCAACCATATTTTGCCCATCAAAGACGCCTTCAATAACTTTTCCAATATTCTCTTCTGCGTCAACAGGCTTGGTGACTTCTTCGTCACCTAGAATACTGTGCATCAGCTCTTTTGCTGCTGCTAGACTTGTCTCAGCCTCTGCTATCAATGAGCGGAGCCGTTTGACCTGCTTATCTGATATATCTGTCATCCTCTATTTTCCTCGCATTTGTGTTTTAGACAGTAATTATTCTCAGAGTATCACTAATGTTAGAATATGTCAATATATGGACCTTGGGTTGTGGATAACCTATTTTTTATTTGTTACGACTTTATACCCAACGCCATTAACAGTCTCGATGAAATCTTCTATGCCTGCTTCTTCTAGCTTTTTGCGAATCTTTCTAACAAATACGTCCACTGATCTATTGTCAGGTTCTGCAAAGTGTATATCCCAAATATTAGCAAGGAACTCATTTCTTGTACAAGCTCTATTTTGATTATTCGCAAGGTAGATAAGGACTTCGACTTCTTTCTTTGTGAAATCTAAAGGTTTACCCTCTGGGCCGGATACTTCCCAAGCAGTTTCATTGATTTTTATATTACCAACTTTATGAATTACATCTTCTTTTGGGGTAGTATCTTTTTCTGCATGCTGAGTATTTAGCCATAAGCCAAAACCATGCGCAATTGTATTAATGTCTTCCACTTCTTTAAGCATTTCTGGTAGGCATATACCCTTGTCGCTACTTGGTGTGACGAGTAGCGGTACTACAAAATGACCAACAAAGTAATGTGACTCTGATATGTAAAGCTCCAAATTCTTTTCTACATTTGCTGGATGTGTATCATCCTTTTCAGGTTCAAGATCATCAGGTAGCCACAGTACACTGCCACCGTTTGTGGCGACATTTCTAAGAGAGCTAATCGCGCCTGTAGTCAGGCATAACTTGCCTGATTCGGTTATCAGTGTGTCCGTAGAAAGCTCTGCGACTTCTCCTGAAGCAAAGGAACTCAGTCTCAATACTTCATTTCGACGTTCAGCAGAATCAATATCCGTGATTGGATTAGCGTAATCAACCATAATATTACATATTATAGCATATTATTTACACAAATACAAAAGCGCAACATGGTTACATTGCGCTTTTTTGTATTGTAAGCCGATAGACTTTAAGCAAGTTCTACTGTACAGCCAGCTTCTTCAAGAAGTTTCTTGGCGTTATCAGCGTCTTCTTTCTTTGCTTTTTCAAGCACAGTTTTTGGAGCACCATCGACTATCGCTTTAGCTTCACCTAGTCCAAGACCAGTGATTTCTTTAACAGCCTTAATAGCTGCTACTTTTTGTGCACCAGCGTCCTTAAGAACTACGTCAAATTCGCTTTTTGCATCTTCAGTTGGAGCGTCTCCACCAGCAACAGGGCCAGCAACAGCTACAGCTGCAGCTGCAGGCTCAATGCCGTATTCGTCCTTTAAGATAGTACCAAGTTCATTAACTTCTAGAACTGATAGGTTTACTAATTGTTCTGCTAATTTTTTTAAATCTGCCATTATATATCCTTTCTTATTATTACTTTGCTTTAGCTTCGAGGCCACTCAGAATTCCACCTAAAGACCCGGATAGACTGCTCATAGCATTGTTCATTGGTGAATTTAGGGTATTTAGAATTCCTGCAAGAAGTTCGTTCTTGCTTGGTAGGCTGGCTAAAGCTTTAACTTCATCCGCACTCATAAGTTTTCCGTCCTCAGAAATAGCACCGACAAACTCAAGAGTCTTCTGCTTTTTAGCATAGTCGGCGATAACTTTAGCTGGAGCAACTTCATCGGCAGGGTTAAATGCATAGAGTAACATACCTGTTAGATCATCAACATTAATGTCTTTGAACTTCTTGCTATCTTTAATAGCTTTGATCACTAGACGATTTTTGATGACTTTTAGGCTTGTTTGGTTCTCTTTGCCGTTTCGTCGTAGCTCTTGCATAGCTTTAACGGGTGTTCCCTCGTATTTAGCTATAACTGTTAGCTTTGACTCATCGAGAAGCTTTGATACTTCATCGATAACTTGCTTTTTCTTATCTTTGGTTAATGCCATAGATTATTTTGCCTTTTTTAGTTATTTTGATTGACTTGATCGACCTGTTCTAGCCAATTAGTTGCTACAAAAAAACTCTTCAAAAGTTGAAGAGTCTAAAAGTGCTTAAATGATTAACACCTAGGTAGCATTCTTAAATCGTTTCCAATCGCTACTGTCTCTGGCAACTATGACTGTATTATACCAAAAAGCATGGTTGTTTTCAAGATTAGTTGTCGTCGGGAATTATCTCAATAATTTTCCTATCTGCAGGCTTGATACCACCCCACATGAGTATATGTTTTTTCTCTTTCTCCATTTTCATTTTATAAAATGGCTTTTGATGAAACTTACGTCTTATAGCAAAAGCAGAGACAGCTAACAAAGAGGCTACTGCAAATCCTACCCCACTCCCAAAAGCAACATCAGCGATAGTGTCAAAAGTAGCTTTCTTTGGTGTAGCTCCATCAAGATACCCTGCTTTGCACACTGCTACGACGCCATGAGCTTCCGGAGTATCATCTACACAGGCTTCAAATCCTTCATACGCTAACCCTATTACAAAACAACTGGCGGTGGCTAGCCCGGCAGAAACAGCAGGTAGCTTCCTCTTAAATGTATCTGCGTAAAGCGCGATACCAGCACCTATTACTGCATTAGGTACTACATGTTTGCCTATATCAAGTTCAACGTTTCCTTGAGCATCCTTAGGGTTCACCGCATCAATATCAGGTGCATGTTTAAATAAATCTGTTAGCTGATTTGCAAACTGTACAGCCTCATACTTCATTTGTTTACGAATTAGCCTTGATGTCAGCTACTTCGGTAAGGGTGCAGTAAAGAGCTAGAGCGTCTCTAAATCTAATATTTGTCCTGATTATCTCGTTTGACATACTATCATCAGATAAAAGATCAGAGGTAGTTTCCGACCAGTCAATGCAAAGTGCAGGTAATGATAAAGGAATTCTCTTAGCCTCACGGATAGCAAAGCCCATGGCACGATCTACATCCCCGCTGTAAAGAATATTGCAGAGAGTCTCATAGCAATCACTAATTTGGGGGTTTTCTTGGTCGTTTATAGTTAATTCTCTAGCAAATGTGGTGTACCCAAAATCTTCCCTGTCTGGACTGTTCAGTAGCTGTATCGGAGGAATTATTTTCTGCTCATACAATAGATCTAGAGCCACACTGAACCTACCATTTGCTAGATGCATTCTGAGATAGTCTTCAGTTTGTTGCTCGGTGGCAAGCAAACCATCTAGCATGGAAGCTATAGCTTTGAAGATATCTGATTCTTCGTCAGCTTGTTCAATGACTTCTCCTAGATAGTAGCTATACTCGCTCAAGTAAACATCTGGCTTTTCGTATATATCGTATGCTAAGTTGCTCTCAGCTATTTCAAGTTCACCTTTTGCCAGCCAGTAGATTAATTCAATTTTTCGGTCAGGCTGGAGTTTGGCTTGGTTGGGACTAGAAGCACTGTCTGATGAAGCAAGTTCATATAACTCAGAGGAACTTAAGGCCATTGATCCAGAATATTTTTGCACACTTCCATCAAATCCTCCTTGTGGAGGCTGACTGTTTACGTCTCTCATCCAATTATTTTATAACATTTAAGTTATTTATCAAGTTGTTTAAGCTTCCACTGGGTGTATCTCTCAGCAGCTAGACGAGTTAGCTCTGGGTCTTCGTCTTCATTGACAAATATCATAGATTTAGCAATCAGAGGGTGAACCTCAGCAATTTTGTCGTATATCTCTTTACATAGCTTGCGATAGCCTGGATGCCCCTGTGGAGTAGTCCTAAGTTCTACAAAGTGGAATGCCTGACGCGCGTTAAAGGTTAGCTTCCAGCGCATTTTATGGCCAAGTAGTGTCGCATATTGCGCTTCTTTCTCATATCCCTCTACTTGCAAGTAGCTATATAGCTTGAGGCTGAGGTCAAAACATTTTTCAAACTTGTCACTAAGCCCAGCTTCATCTACAAGTTTTGGTACGTCATAACCAAAACGAGGATTTAAATCTTGCCAGGCCAAATCATCAACCATTCTATGACGTTGTAAATCTCGGAATATGCCGTAATCACAGACAATATCCCAACTATAATGTGCTGTCTCTAGAGCTCTACCAGGTTTATGTCGTCTGTTGAGTCTCTTGCCTACGTAGGCATCAAATATCCTTTTCTTATCATCATAGGAGAGTTTGTCTACTCTTTTTTTGATCTCTCTAAGTGATAGTCCACTGTACTCATACAGCATTGTGCTGACTAGGTCTAGTTCGTTCTTTGGCCAAAATCCGACTAATTCTACTGGATTTGAATCTTTGGAATGTGTGGTTTGTAGCAATTCATCAGCTATCTCTTTGACACCTTGGGCCGTTTCTTGACGATAAGCCACAAAAGCTCCACCTCTATCTGGCCGATCAGCTCTCTCTAAGAACGCTGGAACCGTCTTTCTACCCTCTTCTAAGATCATTTGACCTACGTCTTGTGCTTCTTTGGTCTCATCGCTCATGAGATGAAGGATAAGGCTCTCAAGCGCCTGTCCTGAGGCAAATATACCCACAGTAGACTTAGTAGATACAGGTAGTACATCACGAATAGCATCACAAGCTTGCGCTCTAGTGGCACCTTTCCAGGCAATATCTTGTTCTTTTTCAGGAACTTTTGAATTCTTTCGTACATAATCCGTTAATTGATGTGCCATTTCCGAATATATGTCAAAAATCTGATCATTGATTTTTTCGTAGTACTCTTTTGTCTTTTTGTTGAAGTTTTTGGGTGTAAAGTATTTATATTTACCGTTTTTATCTTTTTGGTCAAAGTAGATGTATCGAGTAGATTGCTCTAGATATGAGGCAAGTCGTCCCCACTCAAGCTTTTTGGTTAGCAAATTACTAGCATCTTCAACCACTATATGTTGACCGACGAGTTGTTGTACAGAGTCGTCACCATAAGCTGTAATCACTCTCTTTAAAAGAGCTTCATCTTTGCCCTGGGCTGATGCGAATTCGTCGAGTATAGTTATCCTCATGTCGTCCCCCCGACGGCTGAGTCGAGCCATAGCTGCTGCAATAGTTATAGGCGATAATTTGTCATAAAATCCATAGACCTGACCGGTAGGATTGGTGACTGTCTCTTCCAAGAACTGCTTGCCAGTATCGGTTACAATGACACCCTTATCTGTCTTCTCAACGTACATATTTTTGGGTTTCGTAGAGTCGTTTTTTGATTTATTTGATGGTAGTAGTGGCATGACCTTCTCCCATATCAGCTTATGAACCTTTTCTTTGGTTATGACCTTACCACCACGGACACAATCTATCATTTTAAAATCTTTTGGAAATAGTTTACACATGTCGTCATACACTTCAACTGATCTTTGTAAGTGACTGAGATCTGCCTCATGAATGTCTCTTTTTTTATCTGTATAGTTTCTGTCTTCTTTATTATCCACTAATTTCTGAGCAATCTCAGGAGTTACCTTAAGTACGATAGACAGATCAGGGCGAGGGATGCCAAGCATTGTATGTTCCAAGCTGTCCAACCAAACAAAATATCCTCTTCGCTCCTCACGACTGTCAAATTTAGTTCCTTGATGTGCCATATTTGACCCAACAAATCTATTTGCAATCACAACCTTACCATCTGCAAGCGCTTGCTTTATGCGCTCACTTGCATCAAATCTATCAAGAGCGTAGAAAAGAGACGCTGTATACGGACCTACTTGATCGGCAGAACCGTAAGCTCCATTTAAATACTGTTTAGCGAAATAGCTTGACTCACTCTCGTACTGAGGGAAGTCAAACAACTCATAAGAATAGCCTTCTTCAGAAAGCTGGTCTTTTAGCAGTTGGAGCTGTGTTCCCTTACCGGAGCCATCAATTCCTTCAATTACAACAAAGATTCCTTTATTTTTCATTACAATAGCCCTCCCACCTGCCATTTTGGTGAGAAAACTAGATCAATCATACTTTGTTAGTCCCTTGATCTTTTGAGGAAGTTTACGACTATCTAGGTACGCTTTTGGCAACATAAGTTCAGGCTTCCAATTTTTAATAAGTTCTTGGAGATCAGTACCTGATTGATACTTACCGCTAAATCCTTCGTCACGCCCTTTTCCATAGTTACCATCTACTTCACCCGTATGGTGGAAGATAGCCTGACCGATCCTCTCACCTACAGGCAATAGCACAAGTTCGTTTTGGTTAAGGTTGAATATCTCTAACGTAAGCCTATTGATGTATCCAGGATCAACCCACCCAGCATCAAAACAAACAGCGATACCATTTCTCCCCCAGCTTGATCGAGATTTTATCTCATAAGCACCAGGTGGCTTAATGCCAAAGAATTCGTGAGTATGGGCCAAGATTCTCTCTCCTGGCTTTAGCGGTATGACAGGATGATCAGCTGGTATGCCTTTTTGCAGAGCGAAGCCATTCTTTTCACACCACTCGGCATGAGGTGTTGCTTTTAACGCTCCGTCAAAATACCGATCTACATCATTAGGGTCAAACGGATTGTATATCAACTTCCCGCTCATCCGCTCAGTTCTGTAATAGTAATAACCAAGAGTTACGTCTAGACTAGCGTGTGAAATATGTTTCGAGTTGAAAGGAGTACAGACTATATGACCTTCTTCAAGTGCGTCCTTTATTTGCCTATTGCTAAATACTCCCATAATTACTATATATTCTATCTGTTTGCAGGGGTTGTTAGCAAAGTAATTCTTACAATAACCCTGTCACCAAATAACATCCCGGCTTCAAACACGCCATTTTTGTCCAAAATCAAACAAACTGTTTCGCTAGCGTAACTTTGGTTACGCCTTGTCGCAGTTTGTTAGTTTTGATCAAAAAATCATCATGTTAGACCACGGAAGCTTATTTGGCAACAGGGTTAGGCTTGAGTTTAGATTTCTGAAGAAATAATTCTTACAGACGGCCCCATAGTAGTAGTTAAATAGATCGAACGTACATATACGCCTTTTACACTACTTGGTTTGTTGCTTTTGATACTTTCAAAAACTGCAGAAACGTTCTGGTTCAATTTGTCAGCACCAAAACTTACTTTTCCGAAAGCTAGGTGTACTATACCTGTAGAATCTACTCTGTACTCTACACGACCAGCCTTAGCTTCTGTCACAGCTTTTACAATGTCATTTGTAACAGTACCGCTCTTTGGGTTTGGCATAAGGCCCTTAGGCCCAAGTAATTTAGCAAATTTGGCAAGCTTTTGCATCATATTCGGTGTTGCAATCAATATATCAAAGTCAATTTCTTCTTTTGCAAGCTTGTTAGTAACAGCTTCCTCGCCAATCAAGTCCGCTTCAATCTTGCCTGCTTTTTCAAGTGCAGCATCATCAGCAAATACAGCAATCTTTAGAGTTTTACCGGTACCTGCTGGCAAGACAATACTATCTCGGATGTTTTGGTCAGCGTGCTTAGGGTCAACACCTAAACGCACATGAAGCTCAGCTGTTGAGTCAAATTTTTTGCCAGCCGTTGCTATAAGTAAATCAACAGCTTCTTTAAGACTGTACTCTTTATTTTTATCAATCAACTTAACTGCCTCTTTGTAGGCTTTTCCTCTTCGTTCAACTCTTGGCCGAGCAGGCTTAACAACCTTTTTAGGCTTTGGTTTATCTTCAGTATCAGAAGAAGTTTTACGTTCTTCTTTGGCAAGTTTTTCTTCTGTTTCAGCAATAGCCTTGGCGCTTCTTTTGCCTGATTTTGCTACCGTTTTTTCAGCATCTAGCTCTGTGGCCACGTCTGCTTTTTTATCTTCTTTACCTGCAGATTTAATTGCAGTTGTTATCTCTGCAACTGTATTCTTTGCTGTAACCTCTAGACCTAGCTTTTTAGCTTCTTCTAGTAATTCTGGTTTAGTTTTTGCCATGTATTCCTCCTCGTGGTGCGAACGGCTGGTTAGCCTCCCACAATATTAATTAAATTTATTTTCTACCAAGCCTCTTCGACATCAGAGTCATAGATCTGCCGAGTCGAGCAGTTCTACTGTGCTCTACAAATCTGGTATCTCGCCGTCGAGTACTTTCAGTATTTAGAGCATCTGCATCGATTACCTCAGGAACATCATCCGACCTTGTTAGATCAAGCCCTGTTTCCCTAGCCATAGTCGCAATAGCTTCCATTGCTTTCTCAGGATGTGAGTCCTGGAAAGCTTCATGCTCTAGGGGTGACTTTATCTTTCGTGGCACTTACTCTACCTCAACGCCCATACTTCGAGCCGTACCTGCAACCATTTTCTTTACTGATTCGATTTCTTCAGCGTTCATGTCGCCAACCTTTGCTTTAGCAATATCTGTAAGATCAGCATCTGTTAATTTTTTCTCAATTTTTTCTGTATTAGGTTTTCCTGAACCTTTAGCAATACCTAGTTTTGCACGAATAAGATCGTCAGTAGGTGCTCCAACTACTCTGAAATCCATACTTCGATCTTCGTACACAGTGATATGGGCTGTAACAGTAACGTTACCAAGATCACGAGTCTGTTCGTTAAACGGATTAACAAAATCCATCATATTCACACCGTATTGTCCAAGTGTTGAACCAACAGGAGGACCTGCACTAGCCTTACCGGCTGGGATCTTCATCTT
Organism: Patescibacteria group bacterium; assembly: GCA_038064875.1. Classification (GTDB taxonomy): domain Bacteria; phylum Patescibacteriota; class Saccharimonadia; order Saccharimonadales; family 2-12-FULL-41-12; genus 2-12-FULL-41-12. Next base: position 216,321 of record JBBTSC010000001.1, read on the forward strand.
TAAATTTGCTTTGATTTTTTTTGCTTCTGCCATGATTCCTCTACTAAAGTTATTATACCATTATTTTAATAATTATTCTACGCCTTTTTGACCTGTAAGCTATCAAGCTCTACCGGTGTTTCTCGTCCAAACATATTGACCAAAACTTTGAGCTTGCCTTTTGCTTCATCAATTTCGTTGATTGAGCCATCAAATCCTTTGAAAGGACCGTCGATAATACCTACTACTTCACCGACTTTAAAGTCGATGTTGTGCTTTGGCTGCTCTAGACCCATTCGTTTGATGATCTTTTGCATTTCATCCTCAGACACAGGTGTTGGATTAGTCCCTGTTCCGACAAATCCGGTTACATTTGGGGTGTTACGTACGATATACCATGCATCTTCAGAGAGTTTCATTTGCACTAATACGTAACCTTGGAAGATCTTTTTCTCAACGACTTTTCGTTTGCCGTTTTTTATTTCAATCATCTTTTCTTTTGGTACCATACAGTCAAATATTTTGTCTGCCATATCAAGTGCATCCGCACGTTGTTTGATACTTTCTGCTACTTTCTCTTCAAATCCACTGTAAGTGTGGATAGCGTACCATTGTTTTGTAGAATTATATTGTTTTTTCATTTCTTTAATATTACCTCTTTAAATATTTTATCTAGTCCGAAATCAAGCAAAGCCACTATAGTGCCAAAAACGGTCGCAAATATAATCACAGCAAATGAAAGTTTTATGGTTGTTCTTCGGTCAGGCCAATTAACTTGCCGTAGCTCGATGAGTGAGTTTTTTATAAAACTTGGATATAGATTAACTTTTTTGCTAAGTATGTTACCGGCTTTACTGTCAGGTAACGGCAGGTGGTAGCTTTTTTGAAGCTTTGTCGGTAGTTTTTTTAGTTTACCAGGAACACTAACGCGCCGTATTCTTTTAGTTTTCTTTGTTCCAGTAGATAGCTCCCTAACTGTTTTAGAGCTCGATTTCTTTTTCGGAACGCGCAAATTAACTTTTACCACTTGACCTATTACCTCTTAAATTTAAAAATCCTACTCTTCATATAGTAGGATCGCCTTATTTGTCAATTATATCTTACCAGGAGTCTCAGGTCAACACCTCAGTAGACTTAATTTATTATGTCTAAGATATAGTTGAATATATAATATGCTTATGATTAGTGGGTTTGAGCTACAAATTGGATTAATTATTCTCTTAATTCTTTTCCTATTTGAGGCACTTCTTATACAATTTGATATCTTCTGGAGAATGCGTAGATACATTTCTGTACTTCTGAGCGTCATATTGGGACTGTCTATGAGTATGCTTATTATGAACCAGACCGTTTGGATCATAATTTTGCTTATTTATTTGGGAGCAATCCACCTGATGCTGATCCTCAGACTTGCAAACAACAAGATGGAAGAACGTAAGAGTCGAGGGCTTACTCAAAGATCTTTTGTAAGTATGAATATTTTACTTATCATCGGCCTATTTATTTCAACGTACGACGTAAATCATTGGGGGCAGGTGTTTCTCGTAATAATATTACTCCTTACTGTCTACGCCACTATACTTAAAACGCTCAAATCCAGGCCCAAAAGCATCGTTGCAGACACTACTCTTGGTAATCTTCCCACTGTTACGTTAGCCATTCCCTCACGAAATGAAAGTTATGACTTAGTTCAGTCTTTGGAAAGAGCGCTTAAGATTGATTACCCAAAGCTTGAGATACTAGTACTTGACGACTGTTCTGGTGCAGGTGTTAATGAAATAATTAAGAACTTTGCTCATCAGGGAGTTATTTTTCTAAAAGGTACACCGCCTGCTAAATACTGGCTGGCAAAAAATTGGGCTTACCAACAACTACTCCATAGTGCGAATGGCGAATACGTGGTGTTTGCAGGTGTTGACGTCAGGATGAACACAGATAGTATTTTGCAAATTATATCCAGAGCTCAGCAAAATGACCACGAAATGCTATCGGTTCTGCCTACCAGAACGTGGCAAAAAACTGACTGGTATTTATTGTTACAAAGTCTCCGCTATCACCGGATATTTTCTGGACTGAATCATATTAGACAGTTGCCTCCTCCACTGAGTAGTTGCTTTGCGGTTAAAAAAGAGGCCCTTGTTAAATCAGGAGGGTTTAACACGTGTCGTAATTCTATATATCCTGAAAAAGTTATTGCTAAATCACTTAGTAGATACAGCTTTATCATCGCAAATAACGATATTGGCGTAAAAAGTGTTAAGTCATTTAAGGGGCAATTCAACACTGCTGTGAGGACGTATTATCCACTGGCTCATATGCAACCTGAGAAAGTTGCAATACGAACACTGCTACTAATTTATGCTGTTTGGCTCGTTATGTCGGACATTGTGACTTTTATAGCTGGGGGTAGCGTAACTAACTTGGGATTAATTATCCTCTTACTTGGGTTTGTTATTCATTGGATCGTTGGCTACGCTATTGTACCTAGAAATATTATAGTTTGGACATGTCAGTTACCAGCCTTAATAGTAGCTGAAGTATTCATCATGCATTATTCTATGTTCAAATATGAATTCACTGACGTACTCTGGAAGGGTAGAAATGTCTGTATACCTTTGCTCCGCTACGAACACCAATTGCCAAAAAACTAATAGGAATACTGTTTTATCCTAAATTTGGAAAAACTATAGAAAATTTCGAGCCATGATTTAACTTGCTCTCTAAAGATATTTTAGCCTTTAATATCTTAGCTAATTTCATAGTAACGTAAAGCCCAAGACCTGTTCCACTATTTACTCTCGTTCTATAGTCTTCACTGCGGAAGAACTTTTCAAAGACTTTCTCTTGATCTTGGTTTGATATTCCAATACCTGTATCAATCACATCAACTAGAACTGAATCTTCTGCTTGAGTTACTTTAATAGTTATATGACCTTTTTCAGTATATTTGATGGCATTTGTAACAAAATTCTGTATTACTTCTCTAACATAGAGTTCACTAGACGGCAGTAATCTTAATTTTGGATCTAACTCTGTAATAATTTTAAGACCCTTTTGTTTTGCCTCGTCACTATACTCTTTAGCTAATTTGTTAACCAGATTAAACATATTTATAGGCGTTACTTCAACGTTCAGAGCGCCACGTTCTGCACGAGATAATGTGGACAAGTCATTGATCATCTTGCTTAAAAATATAGCCTGATCATGAGCAGCATCCAGCATTTGAATAATCTTAGGATCTACAGACTTATTCTCAGCAACAAGGATTGCATTACTTATATTACCTTCGGTTATTGCTACAGGAGTTCTAAGTTCGTGACTAACTACGCTGATAAATTCATCTCTCTCTTCTTCTAGTGATTTTTCTCTCGTTATATCTCTCATAAGCACAACGAAGCCACCTTTGCCCTTTTCTCCGTAGCCGAGCCGTACAGGGGCTATGCTGATATACACATTAACTTCACTACCATCCGAATAGACAAGCCTGAGGTCTCTATTAGTGTGCTGGGTTTTTGTTTTGAGTATTTGGTCATCCATATTTACTTTTTGACCATTTTTAGCAATAAATTTTGCAACTTGACTCACTTTTTTACCAGTAAGATCAATGTTCACGTCAAATAAATCAAGTGTTGCGCCATTATATATGACTATCTTTCCTTCTTCATCGACAGCTACCACAGCATCAGCCATACTATTAACCAGGGCTGAGAGACGTTGTTGTCCAAGGTTATCTTGGTCCGACTCATCTGCTTTTATTTTAGATGTTGCTTTTGGTGGTTTGCTGTCTTTAGATTTTGCCATAATTTACTTTTGCTATTATCTCATAAACAAGCATAAGAATTAAATAAGGAGCATCTTTTTGTCTTTTAGTGTAGCTCGTCGTTGTTTGTAGTCTGGCATGTATTCTTCTACACATGACCAAAATCTTGGTTGGTGGTTCATGTATTTTGTATGAACTAGCTCGTGCATTACGACGTAATCGATCAATCCTATCTCTTGACCTATAAGATACAGAGAAAAACTAAGACGTTTATGTCGATCACAGCTACCCCATTTAGAACGTAGATTTTTAACTTGAAAAGCCGAATATGTAAGTCCTGTCTTTTCTGAGTAATATTGCAGTCTTTTATCAATAATCTTTGTCAACTCTTCCTGGTAGAGCTTTTGGATTTTGTCTGCCATATACTTTTGTGCTTTCGGGTCGTCCTCTCGGCCTGATAAGAAAAAGGTAAGTTCGTCCCCGCCCAGGATCACTTTATTTCTTTTGTGTGCCTGGCTCTTGATGGTAATCATCTGATTGGTGAATAGCTTTGACCCATGCTTGATCAACTTGTTTTCAAATGTATGTTCATCAAGCCAATCTAACTTGGATTTTAAATACGCTTTTGCAAGATAGCTTGGGAAGCGATTGGGCGTAGAGAGTACTGCTGTGCCATTTGTACTGATCCTAAGCCTGAGATGCCTCTGTCCTTTTCTCTTTTTGATCTGGACTTTGTGATTATTGAGCTCAATGATATCTGTCATCTTATAGAGATGTTGCGTGATCCACCAAGATTAGCTTGGGGCACAAGATTGACGAGACCGGGCTTTACAAGGTTTGCCTGAGTCTCAGCATGGCCTGTGATCCCAAGATCAAAAAGTCTCTTTAAGATTGCAGCTTTTTGAGTACGGAACGTATGTTTACCGCTGACAACAACATAATCTTCGTTGATTGGATTCTGCATTGCTTTTATACTATCCATAAAGTCGCTGTAGGATATAGTTGTTTCATATTTATTTTCAGATTTTCGTCGATCTATTCTTGATTTTCTAGAAAAAGCAGTATCTTGATCCAGCTGAAACCAGACTACAAGACTCTTTGCTTTGTTCTTAACGGCAAATTCTCGAACCTTCTTCCTCTCACGAGCTTTTGACGAATCAATATCTAAGATAACTCCTAGACCAGCTCCTAAGAACTCTTCGGCGAGCAAGGTAACAAGCTTCTCAGTATTTTGCTTATTGTCTGAGTAAGGTTTGCCAAAGAACTCTTGTGAAATCTTTTCAGCGTACAAATGAACTAGGTTGGTAGCACTTGCGAGTTCTGTAGCAAAGTTAGTTTTTCCTGATCCAGGATAGCCAAATAATTGAATAATAATAGGTTTAGCAATATTAACTTTACTCATTGTCCACTATTTATACCAAATATTGTCGATTTTTCCAAGAGTAGATGGTAAAATTAACAGGGTACACAGCAATAATGCGGTAATCTACTTAGGTAGTGAAATTGCTGACGGAATATATAGGGGCATAGTACAACGGCTAGTATGAGGGTCTCCAAAACCCTAGATCGTGGTTCGATTCCACGTGCCCCTGCCAATAAAAAAGACTTACTTTGCAGTAGGTCTTTTTTATATTCAACAAATTTTATTATTTTTTGCGGGCTTTTACTTCGTTTCGACCGAGGTTTTTCTTTGTCTCAACATAGAGCACGTGTTTTCGCGCAATTGGATCATATTTTCGGAGCTGAAGCTTATCAGGAGTATTCTGTACGTTTTTAACAGTATAATAAGTCCTGTGTCCTGTTTCTTCAGACACCATTCCAACTAGTTTTCTTTTGTCGTTCTTCTTTGCCATATCTGTAAATTATATCAACTTTCACATGATTTATCAATTATTAAAATGGAGCCACCTGTCGGATTCGAACCGACGACCCTCTGTTTACAAAACAGATGCTCTAACCAACTGAGCTAAGGTGGCGCGTATCAGACTATTTTACCAGGTTATGCACCATATCATCAAGAGAAATAGTCAAACTAGTCTTCTTCTAAGTCTAAATGTTCGATCGTCTTCTGAACTAGACTAACCGCCAACATCTGCAAACTGTTAAAATCATTTGCTAAACCATCTATTGACTTGTCTAGAAAACTAATTAGGGCTTTTTCTTCTTCTGCATCTGTAACATAGGTGTTAACTTGTACTCCGAAATCTGTGCATAATGTTGGCACATGCAATCCACTACTGAGCGTATCTATTAGAATATACCCCCCGTCTATCTTAACTACTTTACAAAAATCATCATTACTAAGAGTCCCGTATTCATCATCTTCAAAAAAGTCTTCGATGAAAGTCTTCACAGCCTGGTCATCAAAAGAAGCTTGGAACATCTTCTCATCAACAACCAACGCATCACTCGCTATAAAAATTGAACCTTCAGCACCAACAAAGTAAGCTGACCTGTCAATCAATCCGTGAGAACCATTTTCCATCGTTCCAACAACCGTCAAAAGGTTTTGGGGTGGAATGGTGTCTGCTTTTGGTATAAGCCTCTCTCCGTCAAACATACTAATATATTACTTTCTTTTGATTATTTTACAAATTTGTTTTGTTGCACAGTTATAGCTAGAGATAATTTTTGCTTTAGCTCGCACGACATCATTCCAAAGTTTTTCTTCTGCGTCGCTACCCCAACCACCACCAATTCTTAAACCTGACAGCTTCGCTACTGCCAAACGGCTGTTGTTGTGCCCGATATGCTTAGTGTAATCTCCATACGTTTTCCACATCTGTTGAGCTACAGCTGTGTAACCGCCTAAAATAGGTATAAGTGAGCACAAAGTTGCTTTGCTCAGGTCTGTTTTGTTAAAACGATCTGTTAAGGCAGTTACTGCACCTCGCACTGCAGAGGTTGCTATCGCACCTGTAGCAAGGACTCCAACTACTTCCTTCGGGCTGTTGTAGACTGTGAGCGCTGACGCAGTCAACGCATCAAAAACACGCGAATTTGCCAAATAAAATATTTGCAAGGCTGTATATGTGTTAAGGTCGTGCGGAGAGACCACGTCTAAAGCTTCTTTGTATTCTTTTTCTGAGACTGTCCCATTCTTTGTTGCCACACTCATTCCTTTCAGTATTGTATTCCTCAGTACTACGTGTGTTCGGATATCTGGGTCTTTGAGGCAGAGGTACGTCACGTATGGTAAATCTCTTAGTTTGCTAGCCCTGCTTTGTATTTTTTCACTTGCCAAGTCAACTATAGCCCCTCCAAAAATTGATAATCGAATAGCGTTGTGACCAAAATCCGAAGAACGAATTATATCGGCTTTTCTTGGAGTTACAGAGTTGAGATCCTCAAGGCTATCCGCAACTTTAACTCTTTTTGGCTTTTCATCAGCTGATTCTATGACAGCTTGCTCAATAGCGTATTCTTGAAGAAGTTTGTTTAACTTTCCTCTGTCTTCATCAGCTAAATCTAGATTTTCAGCAATATCTTTAAGCTTCTCGGTATCAATCTTTCGAAAAGTCTGATCTTTTCCATCTAACCCAAATGTGGCTTTGGCGTCTTTAAAAAACTTAAATTTAGACAATAACAGACTCCCAGGAAAAGAAACCAATGGAAGCTCAGTCCTGCCATCTAACCAGACCAAGCCACCGTCTGACCTGACTCTAAAGTTAGCTTTACCAACAGGGTTCTCTGGGTGTATATGAGCAAGAGTTTGAATCCCCGTACTTTCAGCCTGTGACCAGAGTAATTCTCTTGCCTCTCTAATCTTGTCGTTTTCAGCACCGTCATCATCAAGTCGTGCACTATGTGTTGTGTCCATACGCTCAATAACTTGAGCAAAACCATGTCCAGATATAAAAGTATACCCCAAAGGTTCAGGTGTTGTTACGTTACCACCGGTTAGCTTTGGAACAACGATGCTGAGTATAGAGCTCCTTAGGTAGTCCGCTCTGGCTACATTTTCGTCTGTTCTCTCTTCAGGTGCTTGAGTGATAGTAACAACCGCTCGCCCAAGTACTGCGAGCTCATCTTCGCTGTAGCCCTCAATCACATCACTATGAATTGTTTCTATCCAGCCTTCACCGTGGCCAACCTGAGATAAAGGCAGATCAATAGATTGTCCATTGCTTTGAGCTAAAGCGAATGAACCACCATCCACGACCATTTCTTGTCTTATGTTTAACATATTATAATGTAAATAACATATTTATTATACAATATTTCTATTTATTTTTCAATATTAGTTGATAGCTCATGTAAATAAAAAAATGACTCAATCATTTGAGCCATTTTTGGTGCAGGGTGAGGGATTCGAACCCCCGAAGGCTGAGCCAGATGATTTACAGTCACCCGTGTTTGACCGCTTCACTAACCCTGCATATCTGTATATCTGCTATCAATGGAGCCATCTTCGGGATTTGAACCCGAGACCCCATCCTTACCATGGATGTGCTCTACCCCTGAGCTAAGATGGCGTACAAGCAGATATATCTAAGTTACATTTTAACAAATGCTAGACTATTATCAAACAACAACTCTTCGAGCTGGTCTACGCAGTCGGCGAGGTTTCTTCTGGGCTGGTGCTTGAGTAGTCATTTTCTTAAGCTTGTGATCTAGCTGATCTGCCTCTTTGTGCATTTCTTTTTTACGGTAAAGAGCAATCAGTAACTCATAGCTTTCTTTAGTAGGTTCTAAACTTGCTGCTTTTTCTAGATGATCTTGCATCAATTTTTCATTGCCAACATGCTCCAGGGCCTTTGCAACAGCAATATGCCGAGTCGCCATGGTGTCATCAAGCTCGAGTGCGTGCTCAAATGCCCTAACTGCCTTCTCGTAATTTTCAGTTTCATAATATATAAGTCCAAGGTTATGTAAACTTGAAGCTGTCGGCTGAATACTAGAGGCTATCTCAAAACAATCAATAGCATCCTTATACTCTTTTTGCTTAGCATACAGTACACCCAGCCTGTTATACGCTGCAGCGTTTGTCTTATCTATTTTAAGAATAGCCAGTAGTGCTTTCTCGGCGCGAACTAGTCGATTCTCGCGCATATTGTGGTGTGCCATTCGCCACAACTTACCAACCTGATCTTTTATCTTGTGTGAAATCTCTGGTTCTTCATAATGATGTACTCTAAATGAGTAGAAAACAAAGACAATCGCAACAACCACCAACAAAGTTTCAATCATGCTAGTATTTTAACACTCTTAGAGGTTAAGCGAAAGATCCAGCCATATTAGCTTTGGGTTAACGTTACTTGATAAGGATTTTATATTCGTTTCTACTGTTTGAATTTTTTTGATTAACTTTCTCATTTCAACAGTATTTTCTGAATTCGATAGTTTGAAATAAATAATTTCAAATAGCATAACCATGACTTCTTTCTGTTGCTGTTTTTCAAGTTTTGCTAAATCATTTACCATTGTCAATCTTTCGTATTTTTTACTTGATATAAATTTTTTGGCTAGATCTGTAGAATCAGTATTGTTTGATTTTAGACTGATAGCAGTTTCTTGGGTTACAGGCAAGGTATTTAATTGCTTCATTCTGGAAAGAATAGTTGACGGCAAATCTGCTATAGCCGTAGTGGTGGCAATAATATACGTTTTTTCTGGTGGCTCTTCTAGCAACTTAAGCATCGCATTGTGCGACTCACGACCTATGCTCTCAATTGAGTTAATAACCACTATTCTTTTGTGCTTTGAGTCTTTACTCACAAATTTGTATGAAAACTCTTTTTTGACCATCCTGACCTGTTCAATACCATCATTTTCCCCATCAATGACAATTTTGTACGGATATGTGCTCAGATCTGACCCCACAAGACCTTTTACTAAGGTATCCACAAGATCATTTTTACCGCTATTTTTGGGGCCGACAATAAGAAGCGCGTGAAAAGGTGTCTGCAGATAATCATTAACATGTCTCTTTGTCGTAGGATTAATCAGCATTATTAACTACCTCGAACTCTTTTGGTGTTGAAGCAACGAAAGTTTTCTTCTCTTTATCATACAGTGTTATATCTAGCTGAGATGCATGTAGCATCAGACGATCATATTTCTCACCACCGTAGAACGTATCACCCAATATTGGGCAATCAAGCTCACTCAGATGAACTCTCAATTGATGCGTTCTACCAGTCGTTGGAGTCAACTTCAGTAGCGTTACCTTTTTATTCTTAATAGTCGATTCTTTAAGTGTCTCATACTCAGTTACTGACGGTTTACCGTGTGGGCCAACCCTAAAAAACTGTGGCTTCTTTGGGTTTCTCTCTATTGGTAAGTCTATCACTGCTTTTTGGTGTTTTAATGTTCCTGTCGCTACAGCTAAATATGTCTTTTGGACTTTTCTGTCTGCAAATTGAATCTTATACCATTTCTCTGCCTCAGGTGTTTTGGCACAGAGTATCACGCCACTAGTTGCTCTATCGAGCCTGTGGACAATACCGTCGCGGTTTGTCCCAACAAATTCTTTTGATAGTTTTGGCTGAATATATGAGGCGATAGTCTGTTCCGGATAGAAAGCCCCTTTAGAATGAGTTAGCATACCTACTGGCTTGTCTAGCACCAAGGTATCATCATCTTCATAGAGCACCTCTACGTCAAAATTTGCTGACTCCTGAGGTACAACTTGATCTGCGATATCAAGGATGTCGTTTTCGCTAACCATATAGCTAGGTTTGAGTACTGCTGTGCCATTGACCTTGACGTTACCAAGCTTGATCAACTTATTAGCATAGCTTCGTGATTTATCATCAAGTTCTTGTGATACTCTGGTGTCTAGACGGATCGCTTCATTCAACTTCTTAGTCCTACAGCTTTTTGAACCTTTTCTAGCGTTTTGTTAGCTACTTTGTTCATCTCGTCTTCAGATTCCTCGAGTTTGGCAAGAAGCTTTTTGTCATCAACCTGCGATAGGCTAGTTTGAAAATCTTTTAGAAAGTTAGCGACAACATCTGCAACAGCTTTCTTAAACTCCCCATACTGTGTTTGGCCTTTGAACTGCTCAATAGATTTATCAAGTGATTGATTATTCAGAAGCGCATGTATCTGCAGTAGGTTTGATACACCTGGCTGATTCTCAGGGTCATAGGCAACCTTTGCCTTACTATCTGTAGTTGCACTCATGATCTTCTTTCGAGCATCTTCTGGGCTATCACTCATGAAGATAATGCCTTTGTCTGAATCATCGCTTTTGCTCATTTTTTTGGTTGGGTCTTGTAGATCTTTAATGCGTAGACCTTGATCTTTGCCAAAGAATTTATGCTGCTCGGCAACCGCTTTTGGGACAGTAAATAATTCACCAAATTTCTTGTTCATTCGCTGTGCGATATCACGCGTAAACTCTAGATGTTGTGTTTGATCGTCCCCAACAGGCACATATATAGCGTCGTAAAGCAGAATGTCGGAGGCCATAAGCACTGGATAGTCAAAAAGCCCAATGCTGACATGATTCTGTTGGAATGCGTCCTTTGGGTCATCAGGAAAAGGTTCTCGTTTTGATTTATCTTTAAACTGAGTCATTCTAGACATTTCACCAAAACCAGTAAAGCTGTTTAATATAACCGTGAGCTCACTGTGGGCTGGGATACGACTTTGTCTGTAGAGATAAACATTTGCATTATCTAGAGGCAAACCTGAAGCTACGAAGACACGAAGGTTTTGTATGATTTGGTTTTGCAGAACGTTGTGGTCAATAGGTGTTGTGAAGCTATGCAAATCCGGTACGAAGAGATTGATTTGATAATCATCAGATTTACTTCGCGCCAAATCGACAATAGGGAGCAATGCCCCCAGATAGTTGCCTATATGGAGGTCATTGTTAGCTCGAAGACCAGTTAATATGACGGGTTTACTCATTATCATTATTATACCTCATCGTCCTCTATAAGCTGATACAGGTTCTGGCCAAAGGCTACAGACAAGACCAGAAAGCCTCTTTCTGCCATATTTTCTATCTCTTCTTTGTCGAATGTACCTGTTGTATGTTGTTCAATCAATACGAACCTTCCTAGTTCCGTATGAATATCATAAGGGTTCTCCGGAACAGAATACTCTATTCCATTTATATTACATTTTTCCATTGTTATTCTCCATTTAAAATTAAAAAACCGCCTGTATTTGGCGGTTAGGTTAAGTACTATTTGATTTATTTTTTAGACATTAAGAGACAACCGCCAAGTGTAGCAGTTTTTCCAGTACAAATTTAATGTAATTTTACTGATCATAGAACAAATGATATAAGATAAATAACCTTATGTCAATATGTGTCAAATTTTGTCGTTTACTTGTGCCTATGTTTACCTATATAATCTCAGCATTAGGACAAAGTCCTATCTAAAACAAGGGGAATCTATGGAAATACTAAGAGTCTTAAAAAAGAGCAATATTTATTCTGTAATTGTAGCAATTATCATTGCCACTGCTGTGGGTTCAACGATGATGATGACACTACAGGAACCTGCCACTTTATTATCAGGTATAGATAAAAACGAACTATATGGAGGAGCTGGTGGCTACCAGGGCGGACCTGGCTGGCAAACAATGTATCTACAGCCAGTTATCCTGTTAGCTCTGCAACTTCTTGTACTTGAAGTTCTATGCCGTATAGCTGTAGCCATCTCCAAAAAATCAAAATAGCCAACAAAAATTATAGTGCAACCAGCTCCGCTGGTTGGCAGGTAATTTGATACTACCTCTTGGTGAATTGTCGTTGTTTACGTGCGCCCTTAAGACCGAATTTCTTTCGTTCTTTTTCACGGACATCTCGACCGAGCAAATCTGCACGTCGTAGAGAACCTCGCAAGCTCTCATCTTTAACAACAAGTGCTTTTGCAATTCCTAGACGAATAGCTTGAACTTGACCTGACAGACCACCACCACTGACTTTAACTGTAATATCAAATTTGTTTTCTTCTTGAAGTGCGTTAAATGGCTTTTCTAGTTCGTTAAGTAGATACTGGCTAGAGCTCAGATACTCTTCTGCAGGCTGATCATTAATAGTAATATTGCCTTTACCCTTATACAGACGTACTCGAGCTGTTGAGCTTTTTCGTCTTCCTAAACCGTAAAAATATGAACCTGTAGCCATTATTTTGCACCTTTCTTAAGATTAAGCACTATTGGAGACTGAGCTTGGTGCTTGTGCTCACCATCTTTATATACTTTAAGTCGTTTTAGTCGTTCATCACGAAGCTTGTTGACTGGTAGCATTCCCTTGACAGCTTTTTGGATAGCTTTTGTCGAATCTTTTGCCATGACTTCCTTCAAACTAGCTTCTTTAAGCGCTCCCGGATAACCACTGTGTCGATAATATTTCTTGTCTTCTAACTTTTGACCTGTAACTTTAAGTTGGTCAGCATTAAGAACAATCACAAAGTCACCACAATCGATGTGTTTGGTGAACATTGGCTTGTTTTTACCTGTTAGAATAACTGCGATTTCTGTGCTTAATCGTCCTAGCGTAGTATCACGAGCATCGATTTCGTACCATTTACGTTCTACTTCTGTTGGTTTTGCCGAATATGTCTTTCTCATTTTGATTCCTTCTTAGTCGTCTTTGGCTTAACTTCAGTATTTTTAGCCTCTTTTGGCGCAGAAGCTTTCTTTACTGGAGCCTTGAGATCATCTACAAAACTAATCCGTGCCATCTGTGCATTATCACCACGACGAGTCGTAGTTTTTATAATCCGCAAATAACCACTATTCCTACCTGAAAGCTTAGGTGCTATATCGTCGAAAAGTTTATGTGCAGCATCTAGTGTTTGCAATTTGCTGATAACTTGTCGTCTGCGGTGAAGACCACCTTTTTTAGCCTTAGTAATAAGCTTTTCAGTATATGGACGAAGGTCTTTGGCTTTGTAGACAGTAGTCTCAATAGACTCGTGAATAATCAACGAATCTGCAAGACCTTTGATCAACGCTCGACGTTGATCACGCTCTCTTCCAAATTTACGACCTTTGTATCCGTGTCTGTGCATCTAATTAAAACTCCAACTCTGCCATTTTGTCTTTGACTTCATCCAATGCTTTGCTGCCAAAGCCCTTGAGCTCTTTTAGATCAACATCACTTAGGTTGAATAAATCCTTTAGGGTATGAATGTCGTTATTAACAAGTGCGTTCGTTGTACGAGCAGATAAATTAAGATCTTCTATTGAAGTCATTAGCGCTGACTCACCGTCATCAAAGTCAGTGTCGGCTTCTGCTTGTGGGGCTCCGGCTGGAGCAGATGCGCTAAGCGCAGCAGTAGCTTCAACACGGGTTTGACCAGCAAGCGCGGTGTATTGGTTAATCAAAATTGCACTTGCTTCTTCAAATGCATCCTTTGCAGTGATACTTCCGTCTGTTTCGATAGTAATGATTAGCTTATCAAGATCTGTCATTTGTCCAACACGAGTGTTTTCTACCTTATATCGAACACGATGCACAGGTGTGAAAATAGCATCAATAGAAACCAAGTCGCTAATAACTTTGTGTTTAGCATTTTCTTCTACACTCTTATAGCCACGCCCTGTTTCTACAATCAAATCAATAGCGACAGAAGCTTTGTCGTCACCAATTGTTGCGATTTTTTGCTCTGGGTTGACCACCTCAACATTAGCGTTCTTCTCAATATCTTTACCTGTGATATTGCCCTTACCTTTTTTGGTAAGTCGCAGTGTTTGTGGCTCGTCAGAGAAAACTCGGAATCTTAGCTTCTTAAGGCTTAGAATAATGTCAACAACGTCTTCTTGAACACCTTTGATGGTTGTGAATTCGTGGCTAACACCATCGATTTTAAATCCTGTAATAGCTGCTCCTGATATAGAAGACAGTAGAACACGACGCAAACTGTTACCTAGAGTCATGCCGTAACCACTGTGTAGTGGCTCTATTGATAATGTAGCGTTAAAAGGTGATACCTCTTCTACTTTTACTACTCCTGGTGAATGAATTGTTTTGCTCATATGCTCTTTGCTCCTATTAAATTTATCGTGAGTAATACTCTACTATTAATTGCTCGTTAATGTCTGGTTCGGCTTCTTCGCGGGAAGGCGTACCTGTAACTGTAACTTCAAACTTTTTGCGATCGACTTTGATCCAAGCTGGTATTTCACTTGGTTTTGGACTGACGTCGTCTAATCTTTTAAAATAATCACTTTGTTTACTCTTGTCTCTGAGTTTTAATTCGTCACCTTCTTTAAGTCGAATAGATGGGATATCAATCCTATGACCATTAAGTTCAAAGTGTCCGTGAGTAACTAACTGCCGGGCTGCTCTCCTAGAAATTGCAAAACCACTTCTATAGATAACGTTGTCAGCGCGTTGCTCTAAAAATCGTAGCAAGACCTGGCCTGACTGACCTTGGGTTCGAGAAGCCTCTTGCATAAGTCGACTGAATTGTTTTTCGAGTAGCCCATAAAGCCGTCTGACTTTTTGTTTTTCACGTAGTTGCAATGAATACTGACTTGGTTTTGCACGGAATCTACCACTTGTTTGTCCTGGAGGACCAGGTCGTTTAACAAGTGCTTTGTGAGCTTTCGGGTGAAGCGCGTAGCCTTCACGTCGACTCATTTTTACAATGGGGCTTCTATCTCTTGCCATCTAGACTCTCCTTGCCTTTCGTGGTCTACAACCACCGTGAGGAATGCCAGTAACGTCTTTAATAGACTCTACGGCAACATTTTCACTGATAAGAACACGTACAGGCGCTTCACGGCCAAGTCCAACACCTTTGATGCTGACATTAACCTTGCTGAGCCCATATTGTTGCTTTGCTGACTGGATAGCTTTTTCCGCTGCTACTTGTGCCGCATAAGCTGTACCTTTTTTACTACCTCGGAAACCACACGCGCCAGCGCTTGCGTTAGTTAGAACACCGCCATTTGTATCTGTGATTGTAATAATTGTGTTATTGAATGACGCATAAACATGAAGTACCCCTGCAGATACTGTTCGCTTTGCTTTCTTCTTCTTTGTAGTAGTGGTTGGTTTATTATCTGCCATAATTGATTAAGTTTTTGAAGCTACCTTCTTAGCTGTTCCACCAACTGTTGACTTCTTGCCACGTCGAGTACGGGCATTTGTCTTAGTCCTCTGTCCTCTTGAAGGAAGATTATTCTTGTGACGAATTCCCCTGTAAGCATTAATGTCTTTAAGTCGCTTGATATTACCGGTTACAATTCTTTGCAAATCACCCTCAACAACGTAGTCGTTGTTTATAACTTCTGAGATTCTTCCGATTTCATCGTCTGTTAAGCTCTTTACACGAACTGATTCGTCAATCTTTGCTTTTGCAAGTATCTCGGTTGAGTACTTTTTACCAATGCCGTAGACATAGGTAAGCGCGATAACAACACGTTTTTCAGATGGAATAGTGACTCCTGCAATTCTAGCCATGCTTAACCTTGCCTCTGTTTGTGCTTCGGCTTAAGTTTGTTAATAACATAAACGCGTCCTTTTCGGCGGACGATTTTGTCATCTGAAGTTATCTTTTTTACACTTGCACGTACTTTCATACGGACCTCGCACTTCCTTTCATGTTATGTGGTGAGCGTGGCACACTGCTTAAATTGTTATGATACCCGATAGGTGATTCTGCCCTTAGAAAGATCATAAGGTGTCAACTCAACCTTAACGGTGTCACCAGGAACGAGTCGGATATAATGTTTCCTCATCTTACCTGCGACGTGAGCTATAATTTGATGACCATTTTCAAGTTCTACCTTGAACTGCGTACCAGGTAGTGTCTCAACTATTTTCCCTGTGAGTTCAATAACTTCTTTATTCTTGACCATAAATATAACTAATCTAAAGATTATATCAGAGAAGATACTCCTCTGTCAAAGCTTTTTTAGTAGATTAACACTAAAATCTAACCTTTTGGTCTCTTAACTTTTGATGCTAGAGATTTTACTTTGGCAAGTCTAGACTTTTGGATCTCTGCTTCCTGGAAATAATCTGTGCCATCGTATTGATCATAGGTGATCATCAAAGCCCGTGACTCAATGTGACGCAATGTTTCAAGTGACACAGCTACAAAAATCAATATACTTGTTCCGCTAACTGCTAGGTTGTTGCCTAGGAATATCTCACCAAATATCGGCACGACCGCCAAAAGTCCAATAGCAATCGCACCAAACAGGGTCAACCTCATGACAACTGAACTCAAGTATTTTTCTGTCTTTGGCCCACTTCGTACACCAGAGATGAATCCACCTTGTTTTTGTAGATTCTCAGCTATTTCTTTGGCATTGAAAGCAATACTGGTGTAAAAGAACGTAAAGAGAAATACTAATAAGAAATAGGCCACTGGATAAATATATGAAGTTATATCACCAGCCTGGAAAGTTTGGGCATTTGGTGTCTGGAAAATTTGTACCAAATTTGCCCCCAATTCTTGCAAATTCTGACTCTTACTGCTCGAGAGGATTTGCCCCACAAACGTAGGAAGGCTCAAAAAAGCTACAGCAAAAATTATCGGTACGACACCTGCAGTAATTAGTTTTATCGGAAGTACTGTGGTTACCCCACCGTATTCTCGACTACCTTTTACTCTCTTGGCATATGAAATTGTCAAATTACGCCTTGCTTCGTTCAATTTCACGACTAGAACCAGGACTATTAGTATGCTGACTACAACAATGGTGGACGTTATCAGAGCCTGTCTAGAAAGTGGCAAATTCATACCGAGGAGCGTAGTAGTCTCATTAGAGCTAAATACAGAACTAATTAAGCTTGCAGTGGCTTGAGGTAATGAACTGATAATGCTCACTGTTATAAGTAGAGATATACCATTTCCAATGTTTTGTTCTGTTATCAGCTCACCAAGCCACATCATAATCATTGATCCACCAGTTAGAGCTGCCACCATCAGTATCCACTGAGACAACGATGCATTAGCTGTGATATCTCCAAGCCCTGCTACGCTAGCTGCTTGCTGTCTAACAAGATAGATTGTTCCGATAGACTGAACTATAGCAAGTGGTAATGTCAACATACGAGTATATTGATTTATCTTCTTACGTCCAAATTCGCCTTCTTTATTGAGCTCTTCAAGTTTAGGTAGCGCCTTGGTCAGAAGTTGCATGATAATACTGGCGTTAATATACGGCCCAAGCCCAACTAACATAATAGAAAAGTTAGCAAGGGCTCCACCTGTTAGTACGTTAACGAAACTTAAAAACTGAGAAGTGTTTGTTGAAGTATAAAGTGAATCAAGGACTTGCCGAAGTGTTGCAGGGTCTCCAAGAGGTATAGGGATATGCGCCATCACACGGTATACGAAGACTAGAGCAAGCACGGCAAATATGCGTTTTTGCATGTCTCTATCAGCAAAGGACTTCCAGATCAATTTCCAATTCATAGATTTATACCCTCGAACATTGTCTATTATTATATACAAGTTCTGGCTTAAATCTAAATGTAATTTTTACCAACAAATAGCTGTTTTGTTGGTTGGGGTATTGTTATTTGAGCTAAAGCAGGCTTTGGACTAAGACTTTTTTGATGTCTTAGGACGAGGATTTTGTGGTATTTGGACAAAAGTACCACCAGCTTTTTCAACAATAGCTTTTGCTGAAGTACTAGCACCTTGGAGTTTAACCTCGACTGCAGTCTTGATATCTTTATCAGCGATTAGTTTTACCTTTGAAAATGGGTGAGGTACTAGGCCTTTTTCAGTTAAAACGAAGTTGTCGACTTTTTTAAGTTTTAGCTCGTCAAGCTCTGAAGTCTTGATGTTATGTGCCTTTGGTCTATGAGAAGTAAAACCTCGAAGTTTTGGCAATCGCATGTAAAGTGGCATCTGCCCACCTTCGAAACCAGGTCTTACGCCACCGCTCTTTCTTGAGCCCTGACCCTTGGTTCCACGACCAGCCGTTTTGCCACGACCTGCTGAAATACCACGACCAGCGCGGATAGATGATTTGTTCTTAGTGATTTTAAGATCTGAAAATTTCATTATTTCTTGTCCTTTTTAGTTGCAGGTTTTGATGTCTTTTTAGCAGTAGCCGTTTTCTTTGCTGGTGCTTTCTTTTTCTCAGTAGCTGGCTTCTTGTCTTCTGCTTTAGGAGCTTCTACCTTTTCTACTTTTTTAGTACGTACGCGCCTCTGCGGTTGAACAATCCACTCTGAGCGTGGTTTTACAGATTTTAATGCCTCTAGTGTTGCGTAAGCAATATTGATCTTGTTTGAAGAACCAATTGATTTACTGAGGGCATTCTGGATACCTGCTACTTCTAGGACGATACGAACAACTCCTCCGGCGATAAGACCGGTACCTGGGCTTGCAGGCATAATTAAGATGTTTGCGCCACTGACTTTGGCTTGGGCTTCATGAGGAAAAGTACCATCTTCAATGACTATCGTGTGGAGATTTTTCTTAGCAACTTGAGTAGCTTTGGAAACAGCTGCGGTGACATCTGCGCCTTTTGATACACCAATGCCTACTTGACCTTTTTTGTCACCAACTACGACAAGTGCTCTGAATCGGAATCTTCGTCCGCCCTTTACAACACGTGCAACACGGTCGATATTAACAACTTTTTCCTCATAAGGATTTTCGCCTGCTAGTAAATCTGGGTTATTTTGCGGTTGTGCTATAGCCATGTTAGAACTCCAATCCTTCTTTACGTGCACCATCTGCTAGAGCTTTTACTCGTCCATGGAACAATTTTGAACCTCTGTCGAAAGCTACTTTTTTAACTTTTTTAGCTTTTGCTTTCTTTGCAACATCCTGACCTATGGCAGTCGCCTTTTCAGTCATAGTTCCAGTCAGCTTTGAGCCTTTTGTTGTCGCACTCGCTAATGTTTTTTGCTTTTCATCATCAATAATTTGAACTGAAATATGCTGGTTGCTAACGCTAACAGACATTCTAGGTCGCTCAGATGTGCCTACAACCTTTGACCGAACTTTGATAGCTCGTCTTTTTGCGTGTTTTACTTTATTCAATATTCTATTCATAATCTAACCTTATTTATCCTTACCAGACTTACCACTTTTACGGATAATCTTCTCATCAATATACTTAATACCTTTGCCCTTATATGGCTCTGGCTTCTTAAGTGCACGAATTTCAGCTGCTACTTGTCCAACTTGTTGTTTACTGATGCCTGAAATGGTGATCAAGTTTTGCTTAACTTCAGCCTTCACGTAATCAGGTAGTCGATAAACAACTTCGTGTGAAAAACCTAAGTTCATTTTAAGATCCTGACCTGCAAGTGCTACTCTAAATCCAACACCATTAACTTCTAGTTGCTTCTCGAACCCTTTAGTTACGCCAGTAACCATATTTTGGATCAATGATCTCATAAGACCATGTTTTGAACGATTTTCTCGTTCATCATTTTCTCTCGTGACGATGAGTTCACCGTCTTTTTGTTCTATTTTTATTCCTGGCACCGTAAACTGTTCGAGCTTGCCTTTTGGTCCTTCAACCTTAACAAAAGCATCGTCGACAGTGATTGTCACACCAGGTTCAATCTTGATTGGTAGTTTTCCTATACGACTCATTTTATTCCTTAGTTAATTCCTTTAATATACTTCACAAATTAATTCACCACCGATATTAGTCTTCCTAGCTTCTGTTCCAGTCATAAGACCTTTTGAAGTAGAAACAATCACAATACCGCGACCTCTTTTTACAGTTGGGACTTGGTCGGCTTTAACATATTTTCGGCGTCCTGGCTTACTAACCCGAGCAATCTCTGTTATTCGCGCGTTAGTATTGTCAGAGTTGATATCGATAACAATTTTCTTATTTATTCCTTCACCTTTTTCGCTAACTTTATCTAGAAAATTATTTTCTTTCAAGATTGTAGCAACTTGAAACTTAATAGAGGAATACGGCATTTCAACTTGAGTCTTTGAGACTAAAATTGCATTACGAATTCTTGTTAACATATCTGATATTGGGTCTGTAGATACCATATTACTCCTTACCAACTTGCCTTTGTTATACCAGGTATTTCACCCTTTGATGCATGCTCTCTAAAGCTAATTCTAGATAGTCCAAATGTCCGCATATAACCATGTGGTCGTCCGGTTTCGCTACAACGATTCTTGTGTCTGGATGGAGCACCATTACGCCTCATAAGATGCAATTTATCAAAATCACCAAGATCTTTAAGTTCTTGCCGTTTTTTAGCATCTTTTAAGATCATCTTCTTTCTTTTTTCGTCTCTAGCAACGATTGACTTCTTTGCCATGGTTATTTACCTTCCTTTTTGAACGGTACGCCAAGCTTAACCAAGAGAGCTTGCGCGTGTTCTTTATTATCTGCTTTAGTTACAATAACCACTTGAAGCCCGTGAGCTGTGGTTGTTTCTTCAAAACTTAGTTCAGGGAAAATTGACTGCTCTGTAATTCCGATAGAATAATTACCCTGCTTATCAAAGGCTTTGTTTGATACACCGTGAAAGTCTCTTAGTCGAGGCAAGACGATGTTTACAAGCCTATCTAGAAATTCATACATTCTGTCACCACGCAAAGTAACTTTCATACCAATTTTGTTACCTTCACGCAGTTTAAATGTCGCAATGTTAACCTTAGAATAAGTCATAATAGGCTTTTGGCCGGTTATCTTCTCGAGTGTATTGGTAGCAACTTCGAACATTCTCTTGTCGTCTTTTGACTTACCTAGACCGATGTTAATAACAATCTTCTCAAGTGATGGAACCGCGTTTACATTAGCAAGACCAAGTTCTTTCTTTAGCTCCGCCTTATATGTATCATTGAACTCTTTCTTTAGACGAGGTGCGTATGTAGTTGTTTTTGAATCAACCATTATTTGACCTCCTTGTTTGTGCGTTTGTAAATTCTTACTTTCACGCCTTCTTTACTGATCTTGTAACCAATTTTTGAAGGTTTCTTGCTAGTAGGCTCCTGGAGGGCAACTTTGCTAACCCAGATAGGTTTTGTTATTTCAACAATTCCACCTCTTGGTTGAGTCTTTGTCGGCTTTATAGCCTTTTTCGCAATGTTGATGCCTTTTACGGTCACTTTATTCTCTTTAGGATGTGTCGCTTCAACTATTCCAGTCTTGCCCTTATCTTTACCAGCCAGAACAACGACTGTATCACCTTTTTTTAGTCTGATTTTGTATGCTTTGCTATCCATTTTTATAGTACCTCCGGCGCAAGGCTAATGATCTTGCTGAATCCCTGGTCTCGAAGCTCTCTTGGTACGGGACCAAAAATACGAGTACCACGTGGTTGCTTTTCTTCGTTGATTATCACAGCTGCATTATCATCAAACTTAATTGTTGATCCGTCTTTTCTCTTAATAGAGTTCTTGGTACGTACTACGACAGCTCGCACAACAGACTTTTTCTTAACGGTACCATTGGGTGCTGCCTGCTTGACAGTTGCGACAATAGTGTCACCAACCCCGGCATAGCGACGCCTTGTTCCACCAAGAACACGGATGCAAAGAATTTCTTTTGCTCCACTGTTATCACATACAGATAGTCTAGTCTCTTGTTGGATCATTCTTGTACCTCTTCCTGTTCTATAACAGCCTTATCCTCAGCAGTAAGGTCAGCATGGGAGAGAACTTCTTTTAAAACAAATCGTTTTCTCTTAGAAATAGGCTTTGTCTCCATGATAGTAACTTTATCGCCTGGTTTAGCTTCATTCTTTTCATCATGAGCCATAATCTTGCTAGTTACAGAATATTGCTTTCTGTAAAGCGGATGTGTTTTTCGCACATGCATTTCAATGACAATAGTTTTGTCGGTCTTAGTTGACACTACAACTCCTGTTAATATTTTTGCCATTACACATTCTCCTTGGCTAGCTGTTCACGCATTACAGTGAGAACTCGTGCTAGATCTTTTCTTTTTTTTCTAATTACTCGGTTATTGGTTGTTTCGCCTAGGTGGACTCTTTTACGAGCATCAACAATTTCTGCACGCAGTTCATTTGAAGTCTTGATAAGCTCATCAACAGCCATTTTTCTGATTTCTATGACTTTCATTGGTTTGTCTCCCTGACTATGAACTTAGTCTTGATAGGTAACTTATGGGAAGCTAATCGCATAGCTTCTTTAGCAATTTCCTCAGACACACCTTCCATCTCGAACAAAATTGTTCCAGGCTTCACCTTTGCTACAAAGAACTCTGGCGAACCTTTACCGCCACCCATCTTAAGACCAACAGGCTTTTTGGTAACAGGTGTGTGTGGGAAAATTCTAATCCAAATCTTACCACCACGTTTGATGTAACGTGTCATGGCTTGACGAGATGCTTCAATCTGACGGCTGGTAATTCGTTCGTGTCCTTGAGCTTGAAGTGCATACTGCCCGTATGCGATGTAGTTGCCAGAAGTAGCTGGGCCTCGAACTCGACCTTTCATCACTCTCCTGTGCTTCATTTTGTTTGGTAAAAGCATGACTAGAGAGCCTCCCCTTTATAAATCCAAACTTTCACACCGATGATTCCAGCAGCAGTCTTAGCAGGAACAAACGCGTAGTCAATATCTGCACGAATAGTGTGAAGTGGCACTGAGCCGAGAACTTCCTTTTCGCGACGTGACATTTCTGCTCCATTAAGCCGTCCAGCAACTTCAATACGTACACCCTTGGCTCCAGCACGCATAGTGGCTGCAGCTGATTGTTTGATAGCACGACGGAATGAAATCCTTCTAGCTAGCTGGTTCGCGATATTCTCAGCAACAAGTTTTGCGTAAAGTTCGCTTTTCTTGATTTCTTCAATATTGATGCGGGTGTTGATACCATAAATTGCTTGGATCTGATCTTTTAATTCCTGCACTCCAGCACCACCACGTCCGATGATAACACCAGCTTTAGCAGTAGAAATAGTAACAGTAATAAGACTTGGCGAACGTTCAATATCAACCTTGTTGATTGCACCACGCATACCAATCTTGGTGTCGATCAATTTTCTGACTTTCAAATCTTGGGTTAGGTATGCAGCGTATTCGCGCTTTGATACGAACCACTTACTTCGCCAATCTTTATTGACTTGAAGGCGCATGCTGATAGGGTTTACTTTTTGTCCCATTATTTTGCCTCTTTCTTAGGTGTTTTCTTTACAGTCTTTTTGGCAACAGGTTTTGCAGTCTTCTTAGGCTCTGGTGCCTTAGTCTCAGCTTTTGCTTCAACTTTTTTAGCCCCACGAACTTCGCCGTCAACAAGCACAGTTATATGACTAGATTTTCTCTCAAACGGCAGGGCTCTTCCGTGTGCAGCAGGGCGATATCGCTTCAGCCTTGTGCCTGGAGTAACGCTAATGTGTGAAATTCGAAGAGTATCAGCTTTATAATTATGATTGTTCTCAGCATTTGCCCGTGCGCTTTCGATAGTCTTGCGAACAGCAGTACTTGAGCGCCTAGGTGTATGAGACAAAATAGTAATCGCATCTTCAACAGAGCGTCCTCTGACAAGTCCAGCAACGATGCCAACTTTTCGCGGACTAATCCGTACGTTTTTAGCGACTGCTTTAACACTCATCTATTTGCCACCTTTCGCAAGCTTACCACCGTGGCTTCGGAATTTACGAGTTGGCGCAAATTCTCCAAGTTTATGGCCAACCATATTTTCTGTGATAAATACAGGTACGTGGACCTTGCCGTTATGTACAGCGATTGTTTTGCCGACAAATTCAGGTGGAATAGCAGAGTACCTGGCCCATGTTCGGATAACCGTTCGGTCTTCTTTTGCAAGAGCAGAAACTTTCTTAGCGAGCTTAGGGTCTATAAATGGTCCTTTTTTCAGTGATCTACTCATAGCTGAGCCTCCTGACGCAAAGACGGCTTGAAATCCTTGGTCGCTATGGTCATCTCTCCAGCAACACGTCCCATAGTGTATTCAGCAGGCCTCATGGCTGAAAGATGTGTGCTTTGATCATTCATTTCCGGATGATCAGCAACACCGTCAATGATACCTCTTCTAAGAGCAATCATGCCTGCTGCATCAACTGGTTCGTATGCACCAAGTTCTTCGCAAGCATCAGGGCTAAGCCCTTGAGCTTCAAACTCTATAGCTGGTATAAATCTATTTTGTGGACGTATGTTTGAAACAGTCATAATTATTTCCTCTTAGCCATGTGACGGCTTCTTAAAATTAGCTTGTTGACCTTCTTACGACTTCTGGTCTTGAACCCTAGGGTCTTCTGTCCCCAAGGTGTTCGAGGTGCAGAACCGTGGTTCTTACCACCACCAATACCGTGTCGTCCACCATCACCACCACCGTGAGGGTGATCAGCTGCGTTCATCACAACACCACGGACCGACGGACGGATACCTTTATGTCGTGATCTACCAGCTTTACCAACCTTGATGTTTTGGTGTTGCTCGTTACCAACTACGCCTATGCTTGCCATGCAAGTAAGCAGAACTCTTCTCACTTCGCCACTTGGCAATTTGATCTGGGCGTAATTATCTTCTTTTGCGACGAGCTGTGCACTGGCACCAGCGCTTCTGACCATCTGCGCACCTTTGCCAGGTGTCATTTCAATCCCGTGAATCACACTACCAGTTGGGATACTCTCTAGTGGCAATCTGTTAGCACTATCAATCGCAACTTCCGCGCCTACACTTACTTTGTCACCTTGGCGTAGTTTTCCTGTAGCAACAATATAGTGATATTTGTTATTTTGGTCTTTAATACGAGCAATTCGGGCGCTTCGGTTCGGGTCATATTCTATATGTTCAACAACTGCTTCAGTGCCAGCAGGAAGGTTGAAGTTAACAATACGATAGAATTTCTTAGCTCCACCACCTTTGTGACGAGTTGTGATCCTACCTTGGTTGTTTCGTCCTGATCCACGTTTTTTAACAGCTAGAAGTGATTTTAGTGGCTTTCGAGTTGTGATAGCGTCAAAATCTTGACTTGTCATTCCTCTTCGCCCAGGAGTAGTAGGGTTATATAACTTTATAGCCATTACTTCTTACTCCCTTTAGCCTTCTTGGCTATTTTTTCGGCTTCTTTCTTTTCTTTCTCCTCAGTTGCTTGAATCTCAGCAAAGAAAGGCAATGATTCACCGTCTTTAATACGCACAAAAGCCTTTTTGTTATCGACACGCTTACCGTATACGGCTTTTCCGCCTTTACGATATGAACGCTTTGTTTTGCCTTTGATTATTGCTATCCGGACATCTTCAGGAGTTACGTTATAGGTACTTTGGACTAATTTGGCAATTTCGATCTTGTTAGTATCACCAACAACATCAAATACATATGTGTTTTGGCTCAGTGCTAGAGCATATGTCTTCTCAGTCATTCTTGGCTTTAGCACGATATCCATTTTATTTGTCTCCTCCGAGCCAGTCAGACACAGCTGTATTTGCCTTGGCACACATCACAATACTGTCTGCGTTAATCACATCAAATACATTAAGATACTGGGCTTGGACTACTTTAACATCTTCTAGATTTCTAGTAGCTAGAGCATCTCCTGGCTTATTGCAAACAACAACTAAAATTCTGCGCTTAGCGCCAACTTTTTTGAGCAGTGACGCGAAATCTTTAGTCTTGCCATTCAACCCTTTAAATTCATCAACAATTATAATCTTTCCAGATTGAGCAGATAGAGTGAGAGCTTGACGAATTGCAAGTCTCTTAGCCTTGATATTGACCTTTTTAGAGTAGTTCTCGTTGCCAGTTGGGCCGAAAGTGATACCACCACCACGCCAGATAGGCACTCTAGAGCTACCGAACCTGGCACGTCCTGTGCCCTTTTGCTTCCATGGTTTTTTACCACCACCGCTGACTTCACCACGAGTTTTTGTAACTGCGAAGTTTTCACGTCCATTTGCTAGATACGCAACATATGCTTGTTTGATTAGATTGTGAGTTTTAACCTCTACACCAAAAACAGCTTTATCTAAAGATACTTTCTTTGTAGACTTAGCGCCTGTAGCAGTAAAGGTAGTTACTGAGCTCATTGCTTGACCGCCTGTTTGACTATAACAATACTCTTTTTTGGTCCTGGAACTGCGCCAGTAACAGCAATAACTTTTTCTTCTGGTAGAACAAATGCGATTCGTAAGTTTTGGGTTGTGACGCTCACGTGCCCCATTTGTCCTGCCATCTTCTTGCCTTTAAAAATCTTTTGTGGATACATTGATCCGATAGAGCCAGGACGTCGATAGCTACGGCCACCGTGAGTTTTGCGACCACGGTGAAAATTATGTCGTTTGATAGTTCCTGCCCAACCTTTTCCTTTGCTGGTACCAGTTACATCGATCTTGTCGCCAGGCTCAAAAACATCGAGAGAAATGGTATCACCAACTTTAACGTCTTCTGGAAGTTCATCTACACGAAATTCTCTGAGCGTTTTGGGTGTTACTTTTGAATTTTTAAGGTGTCCGAGAAGTGATTTGCCGAGATTTTTGCCAGATCCCATACCCACTTGTAGTGCATTGTATCCGTCTGTTTCTACACTTTTAATCTGTGTCACCACATTGTCTTCAACAGAAAGAATCGTCACAGGTGTCAGTACGCCGTTTTCATCAACGGTGCTAGTCATACCAATTTTTTTGGTGATCAATGCTTTCAAGACCTAGTCTCCTGTGACTTAAATTTATTAACTTTTTATAATAAAACTCGGTGTTACCAGTGTGGTTTCAGATGATTTCTGACCTACAGATAACACCAATTTATATCAACTTCTAACAGTTTAGCATAAATGCTCTACTACTGTCAATATGTAGTTAATTTTACAAATCTATTTGGCATGGGTTAGCGCATTTGCCTAAAAGAGGTTTAAACTTGGATTCTATCTAATAAAGCATGTTCGGCAACTGAACTAGGGGCATAGTGCTCCGCCATATGTTTCATAAACCTAGCTTGTGGGCTGTCTGCTCCAACATTATCAACAAACTCAGCTAACTTTGAAGGATTCTCAAGTAATCCAAAAATTTTTACAACTGCAATAACACGCACTAGATTAATATCTATTCCATCATTATCAGCCTGTTCTTCTCTTAGCTGATTTGTCAGATCTTTAACGATCTCTGGTTCAATTAAAGGCTGAATCCCTACTGCATTCATTCCAAACGCAACGGCTCCGATTCCCTTTATATCTGGAAAACGAGGATCTGTGATTGACTTAGTTGGCTTATTGGTTATTTGAACCGAACTCACTCTTTCTGCAATGTCATCCTGAACTCCTGGATTAGCGCTGTGATGATCCGCCATATGTTTCATAAACCTAGCTTGTGGGCTGTCTACCCCTACGAGTTCTATGTATTCCTCAAGAGCACCTTCATCTTCTGTATTAATGAGATCAAAGACTAAAGATAGAGCCCAAGGACGTAACACATCGATTTCATTATCACTGGTGATAGCATCTTGACCATTATTACTATTTAAATCTTTCAGCTCATTAATAATCTCGGGGTCGATGGGTGGCTGGACACCTGTATCATTCATTTTGCATGCTAATTCACCAAAGAATTGCCCAACAGGCAAAACTATCCGCGCTATTGTTTCTCCACGTATTTCAGATGTATCTCTCATAATGCTCTCTACTGCGCAGGTAGTGGTTCTATTGTATTAGTACTGAGATTTATCTGCGCTCGCATTCCGCTTGTTTGACTCGAACTTACTCTTTTAGCAATTTCTTCTTGAGCCTTTGGGCCTGCGCTATGATGCTCTGCCATGTGTCGCATAAATCGTGCCTGTGGACTGTCTATGCCAACACTCTGAGTATACTCGCCTAACACGTCGGCTTTCTCAATGAGTTTAAATACTAGTGAAAGTGACTGAGCTCGCAGTGCGTCAATCTCAGATACGGGGACTCTCTGAGTACTGTTCGCAGTTGCGTCTTTGAGTCCGGTGATGACGTCCGGGTCTATCGGGGGCTGGATGCCACTCGCATTCATTTTACATGCTAACGCACCGAGGCCTTGTTCGGTAGGCATTCCCATCCGCGCTAACTCAATAGCTTCTGCAGTTATTTCAGGTGTATTTGTCATAATTCTTACAAAACAATACCAGATTATTGCTGGCTGTGCAAGTGGTTTATCTACATTTTTATTTCAGCGTCGCAACCTGCTGGTAATGACAGATTCATCAAACTATCGATCGTCTTGGCAGTTGGCTCTACGACATCAATAAGGCGCTTGTGAACACGCATCTCAAATTGTTCACGTCCTTTTTTGTAAACATGTGGACTTTTTATCACCGTGTAGGTGCTTCTTTTTGTTGGCAGCGGGATAGGTCCAGATACCTTTGCGCCAGTTCGGATAGCAGTATCTACGATCTGCCTTGCTGACTGGTCTATTACTTTGTGATCATAAGCCTTGAGGCGAATTCGAATTCGCTGTTTAGTTGGCTTGTCTGCGGGTGTCGCACTCATAAAATTTCTCCTTTTCGTGCTCTAACGTGTACATCCGTTAACATTTATTTAATTGTCCATATACTCTACCAGATAAAGCACAAAAAGAAAAGAGTAAGGTTATTAAAGCTGACAGATAATTTCAGGATTGCAGTGCAGAGTAAAAACAGAGCACTAAAAAAGAGCTGTACGCGAGGTACTGCTCTTTTTTATGTCGCAGGTTTTTGCCTGCAATGTTCCCTGAGAATTATCTGTCAAGGTTATTTGTTGATTTTGGTAACAACACCAGCACCAACAGTACGGCCACCTTCACGGA
Source organism: Patescibacteria group bacterium (assembly GCA_038064875.1). Taxonomy (GTDB): domain Bacteria; phylum Patescibacteriota; class Saccharimonadia; order Saccharimonadales; family 2-12-FULL-41-12; genus 2-12-FULL-41-12. Next base: position 245,656 of record JBBTSC010000001.1, read on the forward strand.
TAGCGAAGCGTAGACCTTGCTCCATAGCAATAGCTGATTGAAGTTTTACCTTAAAGGTGATTGTGTCACCAGGCATAACCATTTCTTTGTCAGCTGGAAGTTCAACTTCACCAGTTACATCTGTAGTTCGGAAATAGAACTGAGGTTTGTAACCCTTGAAGAATGGAGTGTGACGTCCACCCTCTTCTTTAGTTAGAACATATACTTCAGCATCAAACTCTGTGTGTGGAGTGATAGTTCCTGGTTTTGCAAGAACTTGACCACGCTCAATTTGTTCACGCTCGATACCACGAAGGAGTACACCAACGTTATCACCAGCTTGACCTTGGTCAAGAAGCTTTTTGAACATTTCGACACCCGTAACGACGCTCTTTTGAGTATCTTTAATACCGACGATTTCAACTTCTTCGTTGATCTTTACGATACCTGCTTCAACACGGCCTGTAGCAACAGTACCACGACCCTTGATTGAGAAAACATCTTCAATAGGCATTAGGAATGGCTTGTCTAAGTCACGCTTTGGCTCTGGAATGTATTCATCCATAGCTTTAACGAGTTCCATAACAGCGTTCATGTTCTCTTCATCGCCTTCAATAGCTTTTGTAGCAGAACCTTTGATAATAGGACAGTTTTCGTCAAATTCGTACTTAGCAAGAAGCTCACGAATATCCATCTCAACTAGTTCGACTAGTTCAGGATCAGCAAGGTCCATCTTGTTCATAAATACAAGAATACTTGGGACACCAACTTGTTTTGCAAGAAGCACGTGTTCACGAGTCTGAGGCATAGGGCCATCAGCAGCAGATACAACAAGTACGGCACCGTCAATTTGAGCAGCACCAGTAATCATGTTCTTAACGTAGTCAGCGTGTCCTGGCATGTCCACGTGGGCGTAGTGACGCTTTTCTGATTCGTATTCTTGGTGAGAAGTAGCGATAGTAATACCGCGAGCTTTCTCTTCTGGAGCGTTGTCGATTTGGTCGTAGTTAACGGCCTTGTTGACAGCACTTGGTAGTTTTTTTGATAGAGTCATTGTGATAGCAGCAGTAAGAGAAGTCTTACCGTGGTCCACGTGACCCATAGTTCCCACGTTAACGTGAGGTTTGCTTCGATCAAATTGATCAGCCATAATTAAATCTCCTTATTATTAATATCTAAGTGCAGATAAATTCTAGACATTAGAATAGTACTCTGGCACAAATGTACCCTCATATCTTATATCAAATTGCTTATCTTGTAAAGAGGTAAAGTGGTTTGTTTTTGGTTGTATTTTTTATGAATCTACTTACGATACCTATGGTTAATCATCCACCGATAGGGTAAATAATTGGTGGCATACTTAAAATTATAAATATTGCTGTCAGAATACTCAAAATTATTATAAATAAGCTAAAGTAAATCGATATCTTGGTAACTAAGTAATTTTTGATAAATATATTTATAATTGAGACAACCAGATTTGCTATTGTTCCAAAAATACCAACATAGATTAGTGCCCAGCTGGAAAGTTGCCAAAGTATGCTGGCAATATTATTTATGGTACTAGGAGCCTGTCTTGATGGTCCATCCATAGAATAAAACCCAGAAAATATTCCGTAAAAAATAAAAGGAACAGATACGAGACAAATAATTATTGTAAAAATTCTAACTTTTGTAGCAGATAAGTTAATTTTACGCATAATTCAATTATGCCTTATTAAAGACATTACTTGCTATTTTTAGCAATGATAGCTTCTGCAACATGACTCGGCACATCAGCGTAGTGGTCGAGCTCCATACTTGAGCTGGCACGACCTTGAGTCATAGATCGAAGGTTGGTTGTGTATCCGAACATTTCACCAAGTGGTACAAAAGCAGTTATTTGCTTAATACCGTTTGCCAGATCTTCCATTGATTCAATACGCCCACGCTTTGCATTTAGATCACCTATCACATCACCCATAAATTCTTCAGGTGTCACAGCAACTACTTTCATAATAGGTTCTAAGAGTACTGGACTTGCCTTTTTTACACCTTCTTGGATGGCCATTGATCCGGCGATTTTAAATGCCATTTCACTAGAGTCAACATCGTGGTAACTTCCGTCATATAGCTCTGCTTTAACGTCAACAACTGGGTAACCGGCGATAACACCGTTAGCAAGAGCTTCTTTGATACCTTCTGATACAGGTTTGATGTACTCACTCGGAACAGCTCCACCTTTTATAGAGTTGGTAAATTCAAATCCTTTACCCTCTTCGTTCTGGCCAATTCGTAGCCATACGTGACCATATTGTCCACGACCACCACTTTGCTTAACAAATTTACCTTCAACTTCAATGCCGTCTTTTCTGATAGTTTCACGGTAGGCAACCTGTGGTTGACCGATGTTGGCTTCTACATTAAATTCTCGCTTCATACGATCAACGATGATCTCTAGGTGAAGTTCACCCATACCACTGATGATAGTCTGGCCTGTGTCGTGATCTACTTTGATTCGGAACGTAGGGTCTTCTTCTGCAAGTCTCTGCATAGCTATTCCCATTTTTTCTTGGTCAGCCTTGGTCTTTGGCTCGATAGCGATAGACACAGGTGGTTCTGGGAATGTAATGCTCTCAAGAACGATTGGCTTGGCAATATCAGCGAGCGTGTGACCAGTAGTTGTAGCTTTTAGACCCACGACAGCTGCTATATCACCAGCTTTGATCTCTGTAACGTCTTCTCTTTTATCAGCCTGCATACGGACAATTCGGCCAATTCGTTCCTTTTCGCCGTTTGAACTATTTAGAATGTAACTTCCAGCTTTTAAAGTTCCTGAATATACTCTCACGAATGAAAGTTTTCCTACAAATGGGTCAGTAGCGATCTTGAATGCAAGACCTGCAAATGGTTCTGTGTCAGAAGGTTTTCGCTCAATCTCATCACCAGTCTTCACGTCTGTTCCCCATGATGATCCACGATCAATAGGAGATGGAAGAAGTTCAACAACTGCGTCTAGAACTTTTTCTACGATCACACCACGTCCGTCACCCCCAGTTACAGCGAAGAATTTTGCTGTTAATACTGCTGTTCGAATAGCTTGCTTAATATCGTCTACAGTTAGTCCTTCTTCTCCGACTTCAAGATACTTCTCTAGCATTTCTTCGTCTTCTGCAACTGCGTTTTCGATAAGTAAGCTTCGATATTTCTTTGCTTTCTCTAACATATCCTCAGGCACTTCACCAACAACAAGTTCTTTGTCTGTGAATTCTTTGTATGTGTATGCTTTCATCTCGATCAGGTCGACTACACCGTTGATTGATTGCTCAAAGCCAATCGGTAAGTGGATCGGAAACGCGTGTTTGTTAAGCCTAGCGTGAATAGAATCAAGTGATTTGTAGAAATCTCCACCAGTTTGGTTGATCTTGTTGATAAAACAAAAGCGAGGAACATTGTATTTATCAGCTTGTCGCCACACGGTTTCACTTTGTGATTCAACGCCCATTTTGCCGTCAAATACTGTTACAGCACCGTCAAGTACACGAAGCGATCGCTCTACTTCAACCGTAAAGTCAATGTGTCCCGGTGTATCAATAATATTAATCTGATGATTTTTCCAGTAACAAGTCACTGCGGCGGAAGTAATCGTGATCCCACGCTCACGCTCTTGCTCCATCCAGTCGGTAGTTGTCTCACCTTCGTGTACAGCACCGATTTTGTGTTTTAGACCAGTTCGGAAAAGAATCCCTTCTGTAGTTGTAGTCTTACCTGCATCAATATGTGCAATAATCCCAATATTTCTTAATTTGTCTAGTGGTGTCTTTGCCATTTAGTTAGCTCCAGTTCCTATGCCTGTTAATATTTGTGTTTCGTCTTGTTCAAGTACAACTTGCTGATCTGCAAATGGCGCTTCGGAGTCAGGAGATGGAAAGCCAAGCCACTTTGCAGAAAGCCTGCCTAGTCTCTGAAATGGTCCATTTGCCTGTTGGTCATCAAGAACGGTGGTTTCATTGGAACCAGTAAAAAGTAGTACGTCTGTGATTTCTTTAATAGCCATAATATCTCTAAGTCCTTGCAAAGTGAGCAAAGGCACGGTTAGCCTCAGCCATTTTATGAGTGTCTTCTTTTTTCTTTACAGCTGTTCCAGTGTTGTTATAAGCATCGACGAGCTCAAGAGCGATTCGATCTTCCATACTCATCCCAGATCGAGACCTGGCAGCCGCTACAAACCACATGAGAGTCAAGTGCGTTTGTCTCTGACCTTTTACTTCAAACGGGATTTGATAGTTAGCGCCCCCAACACGTCGTGAACGAGTCTCAACACTTGGACGAACATTACCCATAGCCTGCTCAAAAACTTCTAAAGGATTGTCGACTTTTAACTTTTTAGCTGCTTTTTCCATACCACCGTAGACTAATTTTTCAGCAATTTGCTTTTTACCGTCTAGCATTACACGGTTAATAAACCGTTGTACAAGTACACTGTTATATTGACGGTCAGCCGGAATATCACGAACTAAACTTTTTGTAACTTTTCTTGGCATTATTTACTATCCTTTTTTGATCCGTATTTAGAACGACCTTGTTTTCGGCCTGATACGCCCTGAAGGTCAAGTGCTCCACGCACAATGTGATAGCGCACACCTGGAAGATCTTTTACCCGACCACCACGCACTAACACAACGGCGTGTTCCTGCAAGTTGTGACCTTCACCACCAATATAAGCCCATACTTCATAACCATTTGTAAGTCGCACACGGGCAACTTTACGAAGCGCAGAGTTAGGCTTCTTTGGAGTTTTGGTTGTTACTTTTATACAAACGCCACGCTTGAACGGTGAAGGTTTCTCATAGTTCCTAGTTTTTAGATTGTTAACCACGCGTTGCATAGCTGGTGACTTGCTTTTACTTGTCACTTTAGCGCGGGGTTTTCTAACTAACTGATTAATTGTTGGCATTTATACTTCTTTCTACAGTTGAGCAAATATGATCTCTGCCCAACAACTTTGAACTCATTTTAACAGATTGCATCGTTAAATTCAACATCTATAGCTCTTCTCCGGTTTCAGTCTCTTCTTCGTCAGTTCTGGCACCAGTTCCTACAGGAATCTTACGGCCGAGGATAACGTTTTCTTTAAGACCAAAGAGCTTGTCGATCTTACCACTTGTTGCTGCACCGATAAGCACACGAGTTGTGTCCTGGAATGAAGCAGCAGAGAGGAATGAATCAGTTGAAAGACTTGCTTTAGTGATACCAAGTAATAGTTGGTTGAATACAGCAGGCTCTTTTTTAGCTTTTACTAAGTCGTAGTTAGCTGAAGTTACGGCAAGTTTGCTCACAATATCCCCAGTTACGAAATCACTATCGCCAGCGTCATCGATCTGCACTCTTGAGAACATCTGTCTTACGATGATTTCAAGGTGTTTATCAGATATGTTCTGACCTTGCGATACAAAGATCTTAAGAATTTCGTTCATGATGTATCGCTGTGTTGGTTCAACACCTTGGAGTCGCATCAAATCATGTAGATTGATCGAACCATTAGTAAGTCTTTGTCCGGCAACTACGGCTTCGCCATCTTTGACCATAACTTGTTTGTAACCTGGAACTGCGTATTTGATAACGCTTTGCCCGACAGGAACAACTTTGATTTTCTTTTTAGTCAAGTGAACTTTACCAGCAACAGGTGCGATAAGTGGGTTTTCTCCAGCTTCTCCAGTTGCGAGTACATCACCAACTGCGACCACTGTGCCTTCGGCAACATTTACAGTTCGATCACCGATAACAAGTTCCGCAGGTTCAGCCTGGTCATCTGTTACCTGAACGATGTAATTATCACCCTCTTCCCATACATTTACCTTACCTGGGATATCAGACAAGAATGCTTTACCTTTTGGTATACGAACTTCAAAGATCTCTTCTACACGAGGCAAACCTTGGGTAATATCATCAGCAGCAGCTACACCACCACTGTGGAATGTTCGAAGTGTTAGCTGTGTACCTGGCTCACCGATACTCTGTGCAGCAATAACACCAATTGGGCTATTAAGTGCAACTAATTGGCCAGTTGCAGGATCAAGACCGTAACTCTTTGGATGTACACCATTAAGTGCACTACAGCTAAGCACGCTCATAATTCGTGCGCCGTCAATTGAGCTATCGTCTTCAATTTTTTGAGCTACTTCAGGAGAAATTAATTCACCTTTTTTAACGTAATCACCGATTTTCTCGGCAGCATAACGTCCAGCAAGTCGTGAGCTATAGGCAACACCAATTTCTTCTGCATCAGATCGATACATAGCGAATCCTGGGTCTTCTGCATTCTCTTCAACAGAGAACACATCCTGAGCAACGTCGACCAAACGACGAGTCAGATAGCCTGAGTCAGCAGTCTTAAGCGCTGTGTCGATCAAACCTTTACGAGCACCACGAGCAGAGATAAAGTATTCAAGTGGATCAAGTCCGTCACGGTAGTTACTTCGAACCGGAAGTTCCATAGCCTTACCAGTAGCGTCAGACAATATACCTACAGAACCAATAACCTGCTTCACCTGCACAATAGAACCACGAGCTCCAGAAGTCACAGCAAGTGACATAGCTGAATTCTCTGTAGCGAATTGTTTAGTTAGAGCTTCTTGAACTGCTTCATCAGCCTGTGTCCAAGTCTCGATGGTTAGACGGTAACGCTCATCATCTGTAATAAATCCTTGAGCAAATTGCTCAGAGACTGCGGCAGCTCTATCTTCAGCCTTGCCCAAGATTGTATCCAAGTTCTTAACGTTGATAAAGTCACTCATACCCATAGAAAGTCCTGAGTTTGTTGCAGACCTAAATCCTAGTTCTTTCAACTTATCAGCTATCTTGGCACTGATGTCCTGGCCGTACTGTGCGTACGCTTTGGCCATAGTTGCTGATAGCTTTTTCTTAGTCATAGGTTCGTCAACATATGGGAAATCTTCTGGGAAAATTTCGTTGAAGAGGAATCGTCCAAGTGTACTTGTGATTTTCTCACCACGAAACTCTAGTGAGACAAGGTCTTGTAGTGTTAGATCACCAGCTTCATGAGCCATCATAGCCTCACTAATAGAAGTGAACGGGCGAACTGACTCGTCAGCATTTGGTGGTCGGTATGTTAGATAGTAACAACCAAGCACAATATCTTGTTCGATGTGTAAGATTGGTGAACCATCAGCAGGTTTTAGCAAGTTCTTTCCAGCTGCCATAATGTCCCGAGCCTCTGCTTGCGCAAGGTCAGAAAGTGGCAAGTGAACTGCCATTTGGTCACCATCAAAGTCAGCGTTAAAGCCCTTACAAACAAGTGGGTTCAGCTGTATAGCCTTACCTTCAATAAGTACTGGCTGGAAAGCCTGGATACTCAGACGGTGAAGACTCGGTGCACGGTTAAGAAGTACGTATTTTCCTTTAATAACGTGGTCAAGCGCATCCCAAACAGCAATTTCAGATGTTTCAATCATCCGGGTTGCACTACGAATGTTGTGCGCAAAATCGAGTTCGATCAATCGTCCGATAACAAACGGCTTGAACAGTTCAAGGGCCATCATCTTCGGTAGACCACATTGATCCATAGTCAGCTCAGGACCAGCAACAATCACAGAACGGCCTGAGTAGTCAACACGCTTACCAAGTAAGTTCTGACGGAATCGTCCTTGCTTACCTTTTAACATGTCGCTAAGTGATTTTAGTCGTCGCTTTTGAGAAGTTGCAGCCACAGCCTTACCGGTACGTGAACTTCCGTTATCAATAAGCGCATCCACGGCTTCTTGAAGCATACGTTGTTCGTTTCTCTGGATAACTTCTGGGGCATTTAGATCGATTAATTTCTTTAGACGATTATTTCGGTTGATTACACGTCGATAAAGATCATTTAGGTCAGATGTTGCAAAACGTCCACCGGTCAACTGCACCATTGGGCGAAGATCTGGAGGAATCACAGGAAGTACTGTTATACACATACTTGAAGGTTTAATACTTGATTTTTCCATGCTTTCAAGCAATCGAAGGCGTTTTAGGATCTTTTTCTTACGTTGTCCTTTTACTTCTTCTGCTTCTTTTGACAATTCATCAATAAGTTTTGCTAGATCTATTTCTACAAGCAAGTCTTTTATAGCCTTACCACCCATGCCAACTTTAACAACTTTTTGTAGGTTGTCAGGAAGTTCTCGGTAGTCGTTCTCACTGATAAGTCCGTATTTATTTAGGGTTGTGATCTGATCTTTTAGAGTTATGAAATCACTTTCTAGCTCTTCGAGTTCTTCAGTTTGTCTCTTGGCAAGTTCTTTTACGTCTGCACCTTCAGCTTTAGCTTCTTCTTCGTATCGAAGTTTTATAGCTTGCGTGGCAGCTTCAAATTCAGCTTCTTTCTCAGTCAAAATCTGATCACGCTTTTCTTCGTCAACAGATTTAACTACGTAGCTTGCGAAGTAGGCAATTCGCTCTAAGTTCTTAACTGTCATACCTAGAACTAGACCAATAGCTGACGGTGTGCCACGAAGGAACCAAATGTGCGCTACAGGTACTGCAAGAGCAATGTGTGCCATTCTCTCACGTCGAACGATTGACCGTGTGACAAGCTCACCGTTCTTATCAACAGCTGCTTCGCGAGAACGTATTCCTTTATATTTAGCGTCGTGTGGATTGATGTCTTTCACTGGACCGAAAATTCGCTCACAGAACAGACCATCTCTCTCTGGTTTTTGTGTTCGATAGTTGATAGTCTCTGGCTTAGTAACCTCACCATGACTCCAGTCTTTAATGTCTTCAGGACTAGCAATAGCAAGTTGGACTGCATCAAAGTCAGCAATGTTTATTCCGCTTGAATATCGTCTCATCTATTTGTCCTCCGTATCTTTAGTGCTTGTTTCAAAATTCTCTTCTGGATCTGGCGTCGCGTCTTCATCATCACTGGCTGGTTGAGCAGAGCTCAGGCCATCTTCAAAGTCCATATCTTTAAATTCATCAGCAATAGACTCTTCTGTGATGTCTATATTATTGATCTCTGCACTCGGTACCTCGACAGTCGCAGGGGCGTTAGCCTCTTCAACAATAGTCTCAGCTAGTACTGTCTCTGCATCAATAGTTTCTTGATTAGTAATCAAATCAACTTTTAGCCCAAGACCTTGTAGTTCTTTAACAAGAACGTTGAAGCTCTCTGGAACGCGTGGTCCGACAATTTCAGTTTGTTTGATAATAGACTCGTAGGCTTTACTTCGTCCATACACATCATCTGACTTGATAGTTAACATTTCCTGAAGAGTATTTGCAGCGCCATAAGCCTCAAGCGCCCATACTTCCATCTCTCCAAATCGCTGACCACCATTTTGCGCCTTACCACCAAGAGGTTGTTGAGTAACCATAGTGTAAGGACCAGTGGAACGAGCGTGGATCTTGTCGTTGACCATGTGTGTTAGCTTGAGCATATACATGTTACCAACTACAGTTCGTTCGCTAAACGGTTCACCTGTTCGACCGTCAAATAGCTGTCGTTTACCATCTTCTGGAAGCTTGGCTTCTTTGAGCATTTCTTTAATCTTCTCTACTGGCATTCCACCAAATGAGGGGGTTGATACCTTGATACCAAGAGCTCTTGCAGCCATACCGAGGTGAGTCTCGAACAACTGGCCTAAGTTCATACGACTTGGCACACCCATCGGGTTGAGCACGATATCTACAGGAGTTCCATCTTCTAGGTACGGCATGTCTTCTATTGGAAGTACTTTGGCAATAACACCTTTGTTACCGTGACGTCCAGCTAGCTTATCACCAACTTGGACTTTTCGCATTTGCGCCACAAAGACCTGGATTTGCATAATCACACCGGCTTTTAGTTCGTGACCTTTAGCTCGTGAGAATACTTTAACTCCTACAACTTTACCGTGTTTTCCGTTACTCATTCGTTGTGATGTATCACGCACTTCTTTAGCTTTTTCGCCAAAGATAGCACGAAGTAGTCTTTCCTCACTTGAAAGCTCTTGCTCTCCCTTTGGAGTAATCTTACCAACTAATATGTCACCTGGATGAACTTCTGCACCAACACGAACAATTCCTTCTTCGTCTAAGTGTCTAAGAGCATCTTCAGAAACATTCGGGATATCACCTGTAACAACTTCAGGTCCAAGCTTCGTCTCACGCACTTCTGTCATGTAATCAACAATATGTACGCTGGTCAGCGTGTCATCTTCAACAAGTTTACGAGAAATGACCATTGCATCTTCGAAGTTATAACCGTTCCAAGGCATAAATGCCACAACAAGATCTCTTCCAAGTGCAAGCTCACCGCCGTCAATTGACATTCCTTCAATCAACACGTCACCTTTTTTAACCTTTTCGCCAGTTGAGACAACAGCCTTTTGGTTAATAGATGTTCCTTCGTTACTTCGCATGAAGTGGCTGAGTTTGTAAGTAGATTTTTTACCTTTATATGACACGACAACTTGCTCGGCAGTCGAACTAACAATTTCACCATCAGCCTCAGCTACAACGAGCTGTCCACTGTTTTTAGCAATATCTGCCTCAACACCAGTACCTACAATAGGTGACTGCGGATTGATAAGCGGAACTGCTTGTTTTTGTTGGTTAGATCCCACAAGAGCACGGTCGACACGGTCACGCTCTACAAAAGGCACAAGCCCCGCAAGTGCTCCAACAATTTGATTATTGGCAGCGTCCATGTGCGTTACTTCATTTGAGTCGTTTTCACCAACTTGCAGACGGGTTCTAGCACTAACACGAGATTCCTTGAAATATCCGTCTTTGCCAACCACGTTACCAGCACCAGCAATCACAGCTTTTTCTTCGTCATAAGCGTTCAAATAAATAATTTCATCTGTTACTTTGGCTTTTACTGGCCATGTCTTTTGGGTTGTTACTTTAGCAAGCTTTTCTGCATCGGCTTTAGTGATATCTTTACCTGCCTTAACGATTGTCTTGCCTTTAGCATCTTCTAGATTAACGCTCGCAATGTGGCCAACAGCATTTTTAGCTGTAACCGCGTTTGTAACCTTAAGATAAGGTGTTTCGATAAATCCATAGTCGTTAATACGTGCATAATTAGCAAGGTTAAGTACAAGTCCGATGTTTGCACCTTCCGGTGTTTCTACTGCACAAATACGTCCATAGTGAGTGGCATGTGCATCACGGACTTCAAATCCAGCACGTTCACGAGATAGTCCACCAGGACCCATAGAACTCAGACGTCGCTTGTGAGCAAGTTCGCTCACTGGATTAATCTGATCCATAAACTGTGACAATTGTGAACTAGCAAAGAATTCACGTACTGCAGCCACAACCGGACGTGCGTTGACTAGCTGGGCAGGCGTAACTGTTTCGATCTCGCTCATACTCATACGATCTTTTGTATTTCGCTCCATTCGAAGCAGTCCAATCCTAAATTGTCTTTGGATAAGCTCACCAACCAACTTAACGCGTCGGTTTGCAAGACTATCGATGTCATCAGCAGGATCACCTGTGATATTAAGGCGGATAAGTTCTGCAATGATTGCTTTAAGGTCTTCAAGTCGCAAAATGCGGTTTTCTGAAGTATTTGGGATGTCAATATCAAGACGCTTATTGATTTTGTATCGTCCCACGCGTGAGAAATCAAATCGCTTGTAGTTAAAGAACATGTTTTCGATCAAACTCTTTGCGTTATCAACAGTAGCCAAATCTCCTGGTCGAAGTCGTCGATAAACTTCAATAAGAGCTTCGCTCGTAGTACTAGAAGGGTCTTTGTCGATTGTTGCTTGCAAGAAGCTCTTTGCCCCTTGATCAACATGCGCAAATGATTGTTTCATATCAGCCTCAGACATACCAAGAGCACGGAGAAGAGTTGATGCAGGAAGTTTTCGTTTACGGTCAATCTTGACAAAGATTACTCCGGCTGCAGATGTCTCAAATTCGAGCCATGCACCACGTCCTGGAATAACTTTTGCGCCATATAGGTTACGTCCTGTTGCGTTTTCTGCAGTAAAGAAAACACCAGCTGAACGAATCAACTGGCTTACAACGACACGCTCTGCGCCATTAATCACAAAAGTACCTCGGTCTGTCATCCATGGGAAATCACCAAGATAAATTTCTTGCTCCTTAACTTCACCTGTCACTTTGTTGGTGAGCACTACTGTGGCCCGCAGTGGTGCTTCATAACTTACATTGTTCTCATGAGCTTCCAGCTCAGTAATCTTCGGATCGTCGAACTTATAAGACTTAAAATCTAGTGTTAATTTGTTGCCAGTATAATCGTCAATAGGGGTGATTTCGTGAAAAAGCTCTTCCAATCCTTCTTCAACAAACCACTGAAATGAACGACTTTGATGATCAATCAAATCTGGTAATTGTATTTTTGTATCTGTGTCTATAAGACTTTTTCTTTTTGTGTTTTGTACTTTTGCGCTAGTTGCTTTGGCCATAAATTTACGCATATCTCCTTAAATTATTTTGATAGTACACCTGCATACGCCTCACTTGGATATTTGAGGCTGGTGTAACACTTTATTAATGGAAGAAAACTGCGACTTTTTTTGACAATAGCAAAAGTATCGCCCACTACTTCTTGTATCTCAGTGTACTACATCTGAAAACTTTCTGTCAAGAATATTACAGAAATTATATTTATTTAGTTATAACTTGGTCGACTAGACCGTATTTTTTGGACTCTTCGGCTGTCATCCAGAAGTCTCTCTCCATATCTACATGAATCTTGGCAAGCTTTTGGCCAGTATTCTCTGCCATGATTTGCTCAAGTAGTCTCTTGACTCTGAGTGACTCTTTTAGATCAATTTCTTGATCTGTAACTTTGCCTCGCGTACCGCTTGAAGGCTGGTGGATCATGACAGTCGCATGCTTTAGAAGTGATCTCTTGCCTTTAGCCCCACTTGATAGTAAAAATGCTGCAGCACTCGCTTGTACACCAATACCAATAGTCTGAACGTCAGGTTTGATGTAATTCATCGTATCGTAGATAGCAAGCGCATCATAGACACTCCCACCAGGGCTATTAATATATAGCTTAATATCTTGAGTAGCGTCTTCGTTTGCCAGAAAAAGTAGTTGAGCCACAATCAAGTTGGCACTGTGTTCATTAACGTCTGTTCCCAAGAAGATAATTCGGTCTTTGAGCAAACGACTGTAAATATCATACGCTCGCTCAATACGCCCCTCTTGTTCAATCACGGTTGGTATAAGTACTGATTGCGGAGATTTGTTAGTCATATCAACAATTATAGCCAACTAGCACTCGTGAGTCAAGAGTGCTAATTTAGATATCCTGCTCTTGTAATTTAGCTATGTTTTCCATGAGCCGAATGCGAACTCCTGTGTAGCAAGTTTCTAGCCGTCCTTCGAAATTTAGATCTGGAATCTGTGGTGACATAGGTGATTTACAATAACCAATGCTCTTACCTATAGTCTTTCTCATTACTGCTTTTGCAGGCAACGGATTGGGTGCTTCGTCAGAAGAAGCAAACTCGTATGACTCTTGGAGTATATTGTCGATAGCCCTTGCCCTACCACCATCTTTAAAAGAAGGAAGTTGCTTTGCTTCCCACATTTGCTTTATAAGACGAGGGGCCCAATGGCTAACAACTGATATTGCGCCATCCGCACCTGCACCAAAATGACGCAAGTTAAGAGCATCATCGCCAGAATATACTAGAAAATCTGGGTTTTCTCTCTTAATCTCAGCTGTCTGGCCAGGATCACCTGATGCAATTTTTATACCTACGATATTATCTACACCACTAGCAAGCTTTAGGATAGTTTCTGTGTCTACTGCTCTTCCAGTCCGGGCTGGGATATCGTACATTATTACTGGTTTGCCATCCGCAGCATCTGCAACTCTTTCATAGTAGTCAATTATTCCTGCCTGTGGCGGCCTATTGTAATAAGGTGAAACTACGAGTAATCCACTAAGTTCTTCTATCTTACTAGCTTGTTCTGTAAGCTGAACTGCTTCTTTTGTGGTATTTGCTCCGGTACCAGCCAGTACTGGGATATTGACATTATCTACAATATCTCTCACAAGCCTTACCTGATCACCAGAAGATAATGCGGAGCTTTCTCCTGTAGTCCCAGCGATAACCAAACCTTCAGACCCAGATTCTTGCAAGAAATTAGCAACTTTCAGGGATTGTAAACGATCCGAGACATCAGCTCTAAAATCAAAAGGTGTGATCATAGCAGTTATCACGGTTCCAAAAGGAGACCTTTCTACTATTTCTTGGTCAGTTTTTAATGGCGCAAGTTCCATTCTTGAATCAAAGCTCATAGATACTCCTAAATTTATTCAATTTAATACAAATTATTGCAAATTGAGTATTTAAAAGCAACTTATTGATATGTTTTGATTTTTTCTAGGGTTTTTTGAGTCAATAGCCGTGATGCAATATCTCGACGAGCTTCTGGCTGATTGAGCTGTTCCTGCATGGCAGGATCTTGATACTGTGCCTTAAGTTGGGTAATCTGAGCTTCAAGTTCTGCTGTCTCTAGCTTCACATCTTCATCCTTGGCTATTTCAGAGAGAAGTAAGCTGAATGCGATGTTTTTTTCTGCCTTTGGTGCAATAACTTCCTTTTCGTATTTTTCCTCTGTTGTGCCTTCCGAGGCAACGAATTCTTGATATGTCTGGCCTCTATATGTAAGATTCTTTTTTAGCTCATCAACTTCAAATGCAACTTGTTGAGTTATCAGAGCTTCAGGCAATTCGACTTTTGAGGTTGAGTGGATTTTCTCCATCAAATCGCTCTCATACTTGCGCTCTACGCCGGCACTTCGCTCTTGCTCTAAGTTAATTTTAATGTTCTCTTTGAGCTCTTCTAGTGTCTTAAATGGACCGACCTTCTTAGCAAGTTCATCATCTGCCTTTGGCAAAATAACTTCTTGAACTTTATTGACTTTGACAGTAAAAGTTACCTTGCGACCCGCAAGAGCCGTTACACCATAGTCTTTTGGAAAAGGTATAGTAAATGTCTTTTCCTCGCCTGCCTTGAGGCCTTCTACGTTTTCTTCAAATCCTGGGATAAAGGTCTTGCTACCAAGAATAATAGGGTAATCTTTGCCATCTGCGCCGTTAACTGGCTCACCTTTGGTATCTACGCCTTTGAAGTCAATCCAAACTTGGTCATCATTTTTAGCAACTCTATCAACGTCATTCTTCGTACTTTGCTGAACTTGCAGTGACTTAACCACCTCATCAACTTCTTTATCTGTGATCTTAACTACATCTTTCTTGACTGCCAGTTTTTTGTACTTACCGAGTTTAACCTCACCAATAATCTCTACTTGGGCCTCAAATTCAAGAACGTCGTAAGGTACTATCTTTTTGATCTCAATTGTTGGTTGAGCTATAGGGTTTAGATCTTGCCCCTGCAACGCTTCAACGTATAGCTGATTAATCGCTTCGTTTACGAATTCACTACTGAGAACTGCTGGATCGATATGCTTCTCAGCTACCTGAATAGGTGATTTGCCCTCGCGGAATCCTGGGATCTTAACATTCTGAGCTAATTTCTCAATAACTTTGTTTTTAATGGGCAACAATTCAACTTCTGTTGCAGTAATGGTTAATGTAACTTTGGTCTTGCTAACTTGTTTTTTCTCTACATGCATAAGGTGATATCCTACCAGAAAACTTCTTAGCCTGCAAGCTCTACTATTTCGTCAAAAGTCTTGTATTCTTCGTTTTTTGTAGTCAGATCTCTAACCTTGTACGAATCCTCTGCTAGTTCTTTGTCACCAACAAAGACAATATTCGCTACATTCTTTTTGTATGCTGATTTTACCTGTTTGTCTTCTTTTTTGCCCGACAGGTCTACTGCTACATTTAGACCCTTAGCTCTCAATTTCTGAGCCAGATCCTGAACTTTATCCGCAATATCGCCAACAACTATCAGATAAAGATCTGTTTCTGTCTTTAGATCCTGTATAAGGCCGTTCGTTTCCAGAAAGTTCTGGAAAGTTACATCGCCCATACCAAAACCTACTGTAGGCACGGGTTCTACGCCGAATTCACCTACAAGCCCGTCGTAGCGTCCACCACCAAACATCGATCTGTTATTCTCAGGATTTTTATCAAATACTTCGAAAACTATGTCTGTATAGTAGTCAAATCCTCTTGCGACAGTCGGGACGAATTTGATGTTTTGTACACCAGCCTTTTTAGCTTTCTCGATCAGCGCATCACCCTCAGCTGTTCCTCCGTCATTAGTCAAGAATCCAAATAGTTTTTCTGGCTGATCAACTTGATCTTTAAGCTTAGTCTGAAAATCTTCTTTAGCTAATTTGTCAATATTGTCGATCAGACGAGTGACCTCAGCTACAGAAGTCTTCACCCCAGATTCATTTATTCTTTTATTAAGAAGTTCTCTGGAATTAACACGAATCTCGTACATATCTTTAGTTGCGCCAAAAGATTCCATTAGCTTATTTATGATCAGCATCATTTCAAACTCTGCACCTATGCCTTCAATACCGAAGATATCTGCGTTAAGTTGCCAGAATTCGCGCAGGCGTCCACGCTGTTGTCTCTCGTATCTAAAACAGTTCGGTATGCTGTAGAGACGGAGCGGGTAGCCAAGCTCCTGACGCCTTTTGGCTACCATCCGACTAACCGTTGGTGTCATTTCTGGACGCATGACGACACGCCTACCACCTCTATCAGTGAAGTTGAATGATTGGTCGTTGACGATCTCCTCAGAAGTTTTGGCAGTGTAGAGATCAAGTGGCTCTAAAATTGGACCATCATATTCCTCGTAGCCAAAGCTCTCCATAACTTCTCGCCACTTACCGAACATCCACTTCCTCAGACGCATGTCCTCAGGGTAAAAATCTCGCGTACCTTTGTAGTTCTGTGTTGATAAACTCATATTCGCTCCTTATTATACATTGATTTTTTTGTTAATAGTCCACCGAAATTATATGGCGTGTATTTATCCGCAATAAATATTGGATATGCTGGGCTTTTAACCCCCAATTCATCAGCAATCTCTCTGCTAATGGGCTGGAACGCTCTTAAGCCCTTTTCTTTAAGATTGAGTCTTTTACTGTCACCTAAAGATATGCGATAGACAAATTCGTACAGACTTATTTGGTTTTCGTCTGCGCTACTAATTTTTTTTGCCTGTGCCAACTCAGTAATTTTATCAACCCACAAATCAACATTCATCATCGCGCTATCCAGGCTTACCTCCACAGAAATACAGTTTGGCGCATATTTATTTAAGCAATCATAATCAGCTACTATAACCCTATTCAGCCCAAAGAAAGCCGATACATTCTTTAAATTTTGGTTAGAGGTATCCCCTATAAAAGTGCAGTCATTTTCTGGGCAATGAGTGTTATGAAAATCAATAACAATATCATACTCACTGCAAAGTTTTATTATTTGATTAGCTCTATTAAGCTCATAGTCTTTTGATCTTGCATCGCCCGGAAAACTTCTATTGAGATCCTTCCTGATGAACCGCCTTTTTGCTTCTACGGCACGCTCATTCGCAATTATACTATCAACTAAACTATTTTTTTCGAGAGCCTTGACTATATCAATACCAAGAGGTTCATTGCCATGCATGCCACCAATTACTAGAATTTTCACGACTGTCTCCCCTCTGTAATGATAACAAAATCTCGTCTATCTGGAAGGTCTTTTTCTCTATTAAATATACTAGCATTTGACCCAAATCGTTCTGCAACAGACAGCATCTGTGGATTAATTGTCCGATAAGCAAGTCGCGGTACATCAAGCTCCTTCATAAAAGCTCTAGTCATCGCCACAAAGTTATCTAGATTCCTGTCTGGCCTTATACGTTTATTTGCAAAGACCTCATCAAGCCATACAACTTCTTTATCAAACGGTAACTGATTTATCAACCAGGCCCTTACGGCTGAACTATCACCATACTTTTCATCGATAATTTGTTCAGCGTTTGCACGCCAAGCTAGTCCTGCTAGGGCAACCTTTTCCTCACAAAATTCCAGGTACCACCTAGAGGGTCGTGACTCGCCAATCTCGTTAAATCTATCTATTAGATCCGACCCTAAGTAGGCTGGCTCTTTGATGCACAGTTGACATTTTGCACAGAAATCACCGACCTCTTGATCAGAGAATCCTCCTTCGCATTTTTCCTCATCATCTACACATTTTGAAACTTCATACCAAGGAGGGCCTGCAAAGGCTGTTTGGTATGCGTTCGCTATTTCATCGTAGTATTTTCTAATTTCTCCTGGGTTTTCCCCAGGATTTATTATCTTATTCATTTCTTTTGTCCTTTAAAATTAAATTTTTGAAATTAAAAACGCCGGAACAAAATCCGGCGTATGTATTTTTCAAACAAAAGAATATTTAACCGGCTTGCTCCAGCGATGTATGTGATTGGTGGTTGTTACAGTAAATATTCATAACTTGCATATTATAACATATTTATTTATTAACGCGAAGTGCGTCAACACCAGCTCTATGTATGGCTAGGGAGTCAGGAGATTCTGGAGCAATGCTTTGCGCTGATGCGCAACTTCCAATACTTCTTAGTCTTTCATTTAATTTACCAAATAACTTTGAAGCGCCTGAAAATATTGACTCGTGCATTTCTGCTGCTACCATTAGTGGATCTGATGGTATTAGTTTTACGGGAGGTAAATCATCTTGATTATTACCTGTTAGTTCAGGACTTGTTTCAATGGATCTTGTGTTTGCGCTCATGATACTTCCTTTTTTAAATTATAGTGCTATCGCTACCGGGGGTCGCATCTTTGCTAGTTCACTGAGCACACCATGAACAGGATGATTCTCAAAATCATCAAATGCTCCATTATCAGCTCCATCTATATTCGGTAGAACAGCCTGAGCCATAACTGCCTCATATTGTGGTGCCCACTTGCGAGAACCTCTTCTAGCGGTTACAGAACAATTATCAACCATATGGGCTACACCAGCTTTCTTCATATATGGATTGAGCGAGTCAACAGCTTCGATGATTGATTCGTTGACAATCTCTGACATGTGATGGCCCTTGCTCATTAACACATCGACTTGTGCCATCATGGCTGCAGCATAAACCCCTGCTACTTTTGTATCAATTTCAACTTCAGCTACGGTTAATGGATTCATCCTAACTTCGGCTCCTACTTGCCACATCGGGGTGCCTCCAATTTCAAACATCGGGTAATCACGCTCATTGTCTGCTATAACTTCCGCGATTTCTCGACCACTTGATACATCTGCATATATTTTTTCCGTAAGTTCACGTAACGGACCATAGGCAGACCTGTATGCTTGTCTGAAAACTGGTTTTTCATCTTCTGGTATGGAATCGTAGAGACCCTTTAAGCCCTTCTCGGAAATCGTTGAAGAGATCGGGCCGACTAATGATTCAACAACGTGCAAATAGGCCGGTACATCTCTCATAGCTCCAGAGACAGTTAAGTCTTTATACATAGCCTCAACTATTCCGTGGACACCGCCGAGCAAAACAGCTCTTTCGCCAAATATGTCAGATCTCCATTCGTTTTCTAGAGTTGTCTGGAAAGTGTATGGTGCACCTAACATTCGGGACCATCCAAGAGCTAGATCAGTCTCTCTCTGCCCACCTTGGCTAACAGCAAAACTGGTATTTATACCGCTATCTTGCTCATAAAGTTTCCTAACAGAAGGGCCCATACCTTTAGGGCACACTCCTATGATACCTACGTCCGGACGGGGAGCCTCTCCCATATTTTCTAGATGCCCTAGCCAGAACCCGTGAGACAGACCGATTACAGAGCCAGATTTTGCAAGACCCACAAATTCTTGCCCGTGTTTTGCCATCGCGGCATCAGATATCAACATCAGCGAAAGATCCGCATCATCAATCGCTCCTTCTACCGTATCAAGTGTGCCATTTTTGACATTAAAGCCTGCTTCCTCTGCGCCAGCACGTGATTTACTTCCATCACGCAGACCTACTACTACTTGAGTTTTATCACCAAGTCCAGCTGAATAAAGAGAGTCCCGAATATTTTGTGCCTGTGCTGGTCCTTGCGAACTCCAGCCTAGTACTGCAATTTTTGCGACTCCGCTTAGAGCTTGTGGCAAACCATCATGCAAACGGTCACCCTCTTCATTGTAGCCACGCATAACAGTCTCACTTGCACCACCAAGCTCTACCGTCAGTAGGGAGTTAGCAAATATTTCTGACTCAAAATTGTTAGACTGGTTCGATTGTGCACTCATAGCTAGTAACTCCACATGTTGGTTAAGTATTTTCGGTATTGTATTACCAATATTTTGGGATTGCAAGCATAAGCAAAAAAACGACCATAGAGGTCGCTAAATAATGTTGGTGCGGATGAAAGGACTTGGTCACGTCCCGCGACCCCAGAACTTCACTATTGGCAACGAGTTGCCATCGGAAGATTCTCTTGCAAAGTGCCGACTGGCACTTCTCACCTTCACGCCTTGGGTTTGGCTCAAATCTGTCTCCCGAACAAACTTAAAACCCGACACATGGTCGGGCTCTAAGTTTGGTGCGGATGAAAGGACTTGAACCTTCACGCCTTGCGGCACTAGTTCCTAAGACTAGCGTGTCTACCAATTCCACCACATCCGCATGAATAATAAGTGAATTATAGATGTAGATTATATCAAAGTATCAACGAGTAACCAAATTTTGTGCAGGTACGAATATTTCCTGGTATTCCGAAAAATCAGCCTTGTCTGGTGAATATATTTACATAACGTGCAGACCCAACTCTCTAGTACGTTCTGTAGGGACAGCATAGGTGTCTAGGAGTTTGAGCTCGCATTCTACCTTTCTAATCGTTTCTACCGCATAACCACGTCTTAACTGTTTTTGTTCGACGCTTCTTCTTTTATGTGCATCACTACTTGTTATGACTTTAAATCCATTTAAGTATATGTCTATCATCACAATTCCGTCACTGCCAAAAGGTGGATAGCTAATACGCGAAAGATCATCGAAAGCTTCCTCTACAACTTCTCTATCTTGCCTATAATACTCACCTGTGGCTTCTATGTCTTGCTGAACACCTTGGGCCAGATTAACAAATCTATTCCAATTTTCTACAACCTGTCCTTTTGTGCGAGCTGTAAATTCAGCAACAACATTAGAAGGTAGCGCTTCGTCAACTTGCTTTCCTAGTTCTCGCTCATGATTTCCTGCCATAGTTAGCAGTACTATATAATCATGAATATCTACTGTCAATTGCTCTTATAGAAGATGAGCTGAATATCCCCATATTTTTGAGCTTTTACTGGCTTAAATCCTTGTATGTCAAGTGGCTCTTCCGAACCCGGGTAGGACAAGACAAATGTACTTGTATCCTTCATATGTCGTGCTAATTGCCGGATCACGTCTGGCCTAATGTCATCGTAAGGAGGGTCGCAGACGATCACATCAAATTTTCTAGCACTGTTGGTATTTGACCAGACTTTGCAGTTCATCTTCACCACTTGAAATTCCTTCTCATCAACCCCTAAGCCCTCTGCAGACTCCTTTATAGAACGGTACGCCTTTTTGTCGACATCTATCGCAACGACATTTTTTGCGCCCCGACTGAGCGCCTCAAAAGCAATCGCACCACTGCCTGCATATGGATCCAAAAAACTTAGATCTTTAATATCGCCTAGTGTGTTGAATATAGCGCCTCGTGCTTTTTCACTCATTGGGTGTGTTCGTTTGCCCCCTGGGGAACGAAATATTCGACCTTTTAATAGTCCAGAAATTATTCTCATGATGCTTATTATACCTTTAATTGAGCGTGGTAAATATCTGGAATTCTTTGACTCGCTTTTTAAACTCAGGATATTTATTGATATCGAGCGTCTTCACATGTTTTTTGACCAGGCTACTCGTGTACTCTATAAATTTTGCATCTGACATATCTACCATTCTGAAATCCAGGGCTCCGTGTTGCAAAGATCCATAGACCGCCCCAGGACCACGTAGCTCGAGGTCAAATTGAGCTAGCTTGAATCCGTCATTGACATGAGTCATTTTATCTAACCTATATGTATTAGATGTCTTGTCAGTAGGTACTAGATAACAATACCCTTGCCATTTGCCTCGACCAACCCTACCTCTGAGTTGATGTATTTGTGCTAGACCAAAACGCTCTGCGCTCTCAATGACCATGATGCTCGCATTCGGCATATCTACACCGACTTCTATTACAGTAGTGCTGACCAAAATATCTATTTTACCATCTGCAAAATTGTTCATTATTTTGTCTTTTTCATCTTGTTTTATGCGTCCATGAACTACTTCTATCTTTGCAGTTGGTAGAGCCTTTTCGTATATCTTTACAACCTCTGCGACTGAATTTGCCTTCAAACTACTAGAAGGGTCAATCACTGGACAAACGACGAAAACCTGACGTTTTCCCTTTATCTCTTTTTCTATGGCGGTAAATACTGTCTTTCTGTCATCCCAGCCGACAAGCTTGGTTGCTATCTCTTTCCTACCTGGGGGCTTATCGTGAATTATTGATATATCTAATTCCCCAAATATTGTCAGAGCTAGAGACCGAGGTATTGGTGTGGCTGTCATTGAGAGAAAATGTGGAGCCAGCTTGCCTGTCTTTTGTAATTCTTTACGCTGATCCACGCCAAACCTATGTTGCTCGTCAATCACCACCAAAGCAAGATCCTTGAAACTTGTTCCTTTGCTTATAAGTGAGTGAGTGCCTATTAATATGCCAGGATTGCCTTCAGCAAAGTATTTGCGAATTTCTTTTTTTTCTTTGTCTTTTTGACTACCTACTAGTAATTTTACCTGCTGTTCAAGACCCAACTTCAACAAATATTGACTAAAAGTCTTGAAATGTTGTTTGGCCAGAATCTCAGTTGGCGACATGATGGCAATTTGTGCATCTTTCTTGAGACAGAACAAACTAGCGAACAACGCAACCATGGTCTTCCCGGAGCCAACGTCGCCTTCAACGATCCGGTTCATTGGTTGGCTTGATCCTAAATCTTTAATAACTTGCCACGCTATCTTTCTCTGGTCATCCGTCAAGTCAAATTCTAGACTGTCAGTCAACTTTTTAAGCCCACGAGTATCTTCTTCTGTGTATTCAAATTGTGGAGCTTTATACAGCTTTAACTCTTGTCTATTGAGCTGGCTGGCGAACATTGCTACAAAAAGCTCGTCAAAAGTTAGTCTTTTCCTCGAACTTTGTATATCATCTTTTGACTCTGGTAAATGAATTTTACAGATAGCCTCATATCTACTTATAAGCTCGGTTTCCTTGCTCACTTCTTTCGGTAGCCAGTCAGCGAAGTCTTTTGAACCAAGTTGTTTGAATACTTCAGCGTAGATTTTGCGAATCTTTGTAGATTTGAGCGTTTTCGTCTCTCTATATATTGGCAGTATCTTCGCCGTGTTGACAGGGAAATCACTAACAAGCTCAATACTGGGGCTCGTAATAGAAAATTGACTTCTCCTCAGATCGTATACACCACTTATAAAATATTCCTGTCCCGGTTTTATTGAGTTTTTTCTATACGGCTGGTTGAACCATACTAATTTGACACTTCCGGTGCCGTCAGAAGCTATCGCCTCCGTTATATGCATACCTCTCCTGACATATCTGCCAACAATATTGTTGATCCTTGCTCTTGTACTAATCTGACCCATCGATAGATCTTTGATTTTCTCTACCTGCGAATAGTCTTCATAGCGCCTTGGATAATTCTCCAACAAATCAGATAAATCATGAATCCCAATCTTTTCTAAGTCACTTAGCAGGGATTTTCCAACACCTTTAATTTCATCAAGTTTCATCTCCTTATAATAGCAAACGACTTTCTTAAGCCTAGCTTAAATTATCCATCAAAATAATTATTGTGCTTTAGCATTTGGTGCTATAATCAGTAGCACGTAACCAAAGTATTATAAGAGGTGATTTAGTATATATATGAACTCA
The DNA here is from genome assembly GCA_038064875.1 of Patescibacteria group bacterium. Classification (GTDB taxonomy): domain Bacteria; phylum Patescibacteriota; class Saccharimonadia; order Saccharimonadales; family 2-12-FULL-41-12; genus 2-12-FULL-41-12. The sequence goes on from JBBTSC010000001.1 coordinate 269,545, forward strand.
GACAGACGAAAAAGATTACTCAGACACAGCTCAAGCAGAGACAAACATTACGTTACAAAAAAAGGTAATAAAATTAAGCTCCACAAATCATTGGCCAGCAAAATAAGCGCTAAAAAAGACGAACGCTCACGGCGCCGTGCTGCCTATCTAGCTACCTTGCCCGATGGTCGCTTACAGAGAATACTGTATCGTCTACACCCAAAGCGCGTCTACAAATACTGGATAAGTCCAGAGGGGCGCATTATGGCCCTCAAGCTCTTCGGTATTGGAGCACTGGCTGGATTTTTGATCTTGGTAGGTATTTTTGCTTACTTCAGAAAAGATTTGCCTAACCTAAGAGATATCTCTGGCAACAAACTCGGTGGATCAATCCGATACTATGACAGATCAGGGCAAAAACTTCTTTGGGAAGACTATGACGCCGTAAAAAGAACACCAGTAAAAGATGATGAGATCCCTCAGATTATGGAAGATGCTACTGTAGCCATAGAAGACAAAGACTTCTTCTCACATGGCGGATTCGACACAAGAGGAATCCTTCGTGCTGGAGTCAACAACATCACTGGTAGTAGCGGAAGTACACAAGGTGGATCAACAATCACCCAACAACTTGTTAAGTTAACTCAGAACTGGAGCAAAGACAGAACATATACCCGTAAGGTTAAAGAGCTGATTCTAGCCGTAGAACTTGAGAGAACATACTCAAAGAAAGAAATCCTCACCGGATACCTAAACACCGCACCATATGGTGATATTACTTACGGAGTAGAGTCATCTATGCAAGACTACTTCAACAAACCTGCTAAAGATATGACCTTAGATGAGGCTGCATTCCTAGCTTCTATCCCTAAATCGCCGACCTACTATTCACCGTATGGATCACGATTTAACCGTGAGGCATTAATCGGAAGGCAACACTATATACTTGATCAAATGGTTGGCCAAGGTAAAATCAAGCCAGACCAAGCCAAAGAAGCCAAGCAAGTTGATACTCTTGCCAAGATAAAGCCACGTAAACCAAAATATGATGGAATAAGCGCACCATGGTTCGTCCTGGCAGCCAAAGAACAATTGCAGGCTAAATTCGGTGCAGAAACAGTTCAGCTCGGTGGATGGAAAGTAACAACCACTCTTGATCTTGAAAAACAAAAGATTGCTGAAGAAGAATTAGGTAAAGGCATGCGTCAAGTTCGAGCCCAAGGCGGTGACACAGCGGCCTTCGTCTCTGAAGATGTCAAAACAGGGCAAGTTGTTGCTCTGATCGGTGGTACTGACTTTAATGATCCAGACCACGGGCAGAATAACTACGCACGGCTCAAATTACCTCCGGGCTCTAGCTTCAAACCATATGACTATCTGTCTGTCATAGAAAATACACAAGATTTTGGCGCAGGAAGCGTACTCTACGATGCACAGGAATTTGTTGATGGATACCCATGTACCAACAAAGCCCCGGCCAAACAAGGCGGAAATTGTCTACATAACTATGACCTTCGCTATGCTGGCCCTATAACACTAAGGTACGCCTTAGGAGGCTCTAGGAACGTCCCAGCCGTAAAATCAATGCTCATAGCCGGCATAGACAAAACTATCGAAACTGCAGACAAATTAGGACTTAAAGACCTTGGTGATGAACGTGAAGGCAACGGTTATAAATGCTACAAGGATGAGCTACAAACCAAAGAGACCCCATGTTATAGCTCCTCAGCCATTGGAGATGGTGCCTACCTGAAACTCGATGAGCACGTACATGCCTATAGCACAATTTCCCGTAACGGAAATCTGATCCCACAGACATATATCATGAAGATTGAGGATGCAGGCAACAAAAACCTCTACGAGTGGAAAGCAAGTCCAGGGAAGCAAGTCGTACGCGACGAATCAGCATATATTGTAGCTGACATGATGAGCGATCCTAACGCCAGCTATTTCAGTCGAAAACCTCAAAAATATCTCGGACACAAATTTGCCCTTAAGACCGGTACTACCAACGACGCCAAAGATGGTTGGATGATGGGCTTTTCCCCTCAATATTCAACAGGTGTATGGGTCGGTTACCACAACAGGCAAAAAGCCATGAGCGGAGCCATGGAGAATATGACAGAACCAATTTGGAGTGGCTATATGAAACGCATCCACAAAGATCTAAAAGCAGAGGAAAGGCCAAAGCCGAAAGGCCTTCAGACACTCCCAGCCTTTGTTATTAGAAGCCACGTTGGATTTGGATCAGTAGAACCAAGCCCAGCTAACGACCTATTCCCTTCATGGTACAAGAAAAAGGCTAAGACCAATAGTAACGAAACCATTGACATAGTTTCTAACAAACTCGCTACAGACTGTACACCAGCGCGTGCTAAAAAGCCGGCAAACAATGCCAACGCCAACCAATTCTCTAGCGACAGATTCCATGGTGGAGGAGGAACGACAGGCACCAGTGAAAAAGATGACGTCCACAAATGTGAAGACGCCAAACCTGCGGTCAGCATATCTGTAGATCCGAATCCTTGTGTCACAGCGTGTAGAATCACAGTAACCGCCACTGCCGGAACCCACCCAATCTCTAGCAGTAAATTCCCAGGTACTATAAATGTCCGGGTCGGAGACCAAGTTGTTCAGTCACTCCAGATCAATGACAGCCCAAGCACCGTCAGCTTTGTCTACAACGTGGCAGTTACAGGACCTCAAAATGTGTCGGCAGAGGTAGTGGATAGTGTTCTCTACGATGCTTCCGACAGCCGATCTGTAACTATGTCAACCGCCAGTCCTCTTTCATTGACGGCGAAAATAAGTGGTGGCAATACTAAATTCACCTGGAGCGGTGGAACTGGAACAGTTAGCATATATAAAGGCGCTGTGTTCCTTTGCAACGGAGGACCTAGCTCAAACTGTCAAGTACCTGTAGCTACAGCTCCAAACGGCACATCAGTCTCAGCAAAAGATAGTAACGGCACACAAAGTAACGCTACAGTCGGTCCATAAATAAATTACTTTTTAGGTGATTGCTTGACTAGACTTGCAAAGATCATCTTGCCTGCTTCTGTCTGCAAATAACGATTAACTTCTACTTCTATAGATTTGTTGATCATTTTTGAAGCGTTGTCGACGACTATCATTGTCCCGTCTTCCAAATAGCCAACACCTTGGTCTTTGTTGCTCCCTTTTTGGACAATAGTAACCCTAGTCTTTTCCCCGGGCAAAATAACCGGACGCAACTTCTGAGAAAGGTCGTTAATATTGAGCGTCTCTACTCCACTGACCTTGGCAACCTTGATCAAGTTGAAATCAAGTGTTACTAATTTTGCTTTCCGCGCTTTTGTGAAATCAACCAAGAAATCGTCAACTTTCGTGCCTTTAGGTGGCGTCTCGTCGACAATCTCTAGCTCTACATTATCCAGTTGCTTTATCTCAGCAAGCACATCGAGCCCGTGTCGAGCTCTTGAGCGCTTGTATGAATCACTGCCGTCCGCCAAAGTTTGTAGTTCTCTAACTACCATATTTGGGACCAGCAGTCTGACACCAGAAAACCCAAGTTTTATTATTTCTAATATTCGTCCGTCTATCAGCGTACAAGAGTCGACAACCCAATCTTTAGAGCTGGTCTTATTGATAGGTGAAGGCAAACCTTGTTTTTTTGTTAGTAGCACTATGACTACTAGCAGTAAGCCTAAATTTATTATTTCTATTATATTCATATATTATTTACTTCCTTAAAAATTCGTTTAATGTTGTTTTGATATCTGTTGCTTGATGATACTTACAATCTTTTAGATTCTTGAGCGTATCTTTGCTAACTTTAGGTCCAATAATATGTTTGTAACCCAGCTTTGCTGATTCGCTAATTCTCTTTTGGACGATTGCTACGTGGCGCACTTCTCCGGAAAGACCAAGTTCACCAAAGACAACTGCATCGCTCTTAAGCGCCATTCCCTTGGCAGCAGAGCCTATCGCCATGGCCACAGCTAAGTCCGCTGCGGGGTCAGATAATTTTATTCCACCAACTATATTGATATATACATCTTTGCTGGAGAGATTGAGCTTAGTTCTTTTTTCTAGCACAGCAATTAGCAAGTTCAACCTATTGAGATCAAAGCCACTTGATGCGCGCTTAGGGTAACCAAAATGAGACTCATTGACCAAAGCCTGGACTTCCACAAGAAGTGGGCGCGATCCTTCTACGGTAGCGAGGATTATTGAGCCATCGGTTATCTGTCGCTCACTCAATAGAGCTTCTGAAGGGTTGGATACTTCTTTTAGCCCAGAGTCTACCATCTCAAAAATTCCTGCTTCGTTTGTTGAGCCATAGCGGTTTTTTATTGCACGTAGGACCTTGAACCCACCGTAGCGATCACCTTCTAGTTGCATCACCACGTCAACAATATGCTCAAGTATTTTAGGCCCAGCGATGTTGCCTTCTTTGGTCACATGACCGATCATCACAACTGTTGTGCCTGATTTTTTTGCCACATTCATAATCAAATTAGTCGAATTAGTTATCTGAGAAACTGATCCTGTTGAAGAGCTCACTTCACTCATCCCAATAGTCTGGATAGAATCAATAATTACCAAATCATATTTGGAATTACTTATCTCACCAGCAATGTCATTCGTGCTGTTACTGGCAACGATATGTAGATTGCCTTGTTTTGCACCTAATCTGACCGCTCTACCGGCGACTTGAGCTACCGACTCCTCTCCGCTAACGTAAAGGACTTTTCTGCTTTTGGCGACACTAGAAGCAATCTGCATTGTCAAAGTACTCTTGCCAATACCAGGCTGTCCGACAAGTAGATTAATACTAGCTGGGGCAAAACCACCACCAAGCACCAAGTCTACATCTGACATCTCAGTTTTGATACGTCCCTTTTGGTCTTTGCTAACTAAATCATTCCATTTGTCACTGATGCTTAGGTTTTTTGCGGATCCAAGAAAATTTGATTCTTTTTTACTGTCCAAAGAGATCGATTCTTCAAATGAGTTCCAGGAATCACACGACGGACACTTACCCGCCCAAGTGGCTGAAGCATAGCCACATTGACGGCAGACAAAATTAGATGATTTCTTCGCCATCACTGTGCACCATCCAGTGGGTTGATGTTGGCATCTATTGCTTGCATTAGACCTTTCTCTTCAGTAACAAGTTCATTCCTCTGGGCAATGATATTATTATATGTCTCGATCTGTTCTTTTGTCTTAGACAGAAGGTTATTGTATTCAGAGACAGAACTATTAAATGCTTCTATCTGTGGATTTAACTCCTCGCTCTGCCCTCTTGCAATTCCCTGCTCTATACTCTTGCGTCGTCCGAGCAACTCATCGCTCATAGCTTTCAAGTCCTCTTGGTTTTGATCAATAGTAGCTTTTAGGGATTCAAGTTGCTTGTCGTACGCTGAAACTTGATCCTGAATAGACACAAAGGCCTGTTCATAATCACTAGAGTACTTCACAATCTTTTGGCGATCGGTGAAATATTTAGCGTAATATTCTTCTAAGACCGGAGAAAGTTCTGCTACTTCCGTACCCATGATCGAATGAAGTTCGTTCGCTACTATTGAGGGATCTTTGGCTCTATATGCTTCAACGTTCTTACGAACTCTGGGATTCTTGACATTTGGATAGACTCTATCTATTTCTTTATCAATCTTAGACTTTTCCTTGCGCGGAAGTCTGTCATAGGCAGCGTGGAGCATCTCGTGTGCTGATGTAACCTGCATGACACCTGCAAGCTTAGGCTCATCGACATTAAGTACAAAAATACCCTTATGCTCCACATAGCAACCGAGAACAATTGACTGCTCATCTACCGTGCAATCTTCTGTGAAAGCCTTCTTGTCGTCAAATCTTGGTTTATTAACGTAGAAGACTTCTCTGGCATGACCTGTCATTGTAGTATCCTGCGCCATTTTCAACACAGAATCAGTCGGCGTATAGCTACGCAGGATCAGCCAGTCAGATAAATTCTGAAAGTTTGTCGCAATAACAAGTAGTACTAAAAATACTCCAATGAGTGATAATGTTTTTTTCATAAATTGTGATTATTTTACGATGGCACTTAGAGAGTTTCGTCGTTAACAGAGAATGTCAAACTGCCTCTTTTTGCACCTATATCAATAATAGCACCTTTTGGTAGTTTGCCACTTATAATCTTATCTGAAATGTACTCTTCGATATGATTTTGGATAACTCTTCTCAGTGGACGAGCTCCATTTTTTGGGTCATATCCTTCTGCAACAAGTATTTTCTTTGCGCTCGGCGAGAGCTTCACACTAACTCCGTTTTTCACCAGACGTTGGTTTAACTCCTCTACTTGCAGATCGAGGATCTTCAGCATCTCAGTTTTACTCAGAGACCCGAAGACGATCACTTTATCTATCCTATTGAGAAGTTCTGGACGCATCATCTTACGCAAACTCTTCATAACTTCAACCTTATTTTTATCGTCCTTCAAATCTTTATATTCTTTGTCGTCTTTTGACGATACAGAAAAGCCGAATTCGCCATCTTTTTGTAGCTTTTCTGCACCAATATTGCTGGTCATGATCACAAGAGTATTCGTAAAGTCCACAGTTCTACCTTTGCCATCAGTAAGTCTGCCATCTTCTAAAATCTGAAGTAATATGTTGAAGATTTCTGGATGTGCTTTTTCTATCTCGTCAAATAATATTAGACTATACGGTTGTCTACGAATTTTGTCAGTAAGCTGATTCCCTTCACCATATCCCACATATCCTGCGGGAGCGCCTATCAGTCGAGATATATTGTGATGTTCACCAAATTCACTCATGTCAATTCTGATTAATGATTGTTCACTTCCAAAGAATTCTCGGGCTAATACTTTGGCCATTTCTGTTTTACCTACACCTGTTGGGCCTAGGAATACAAATGAACCAATTGGTCGTTTTTCACTTGAAACACCACTTCTGTTACGACGGATTGCCTTGGCCAAAGAAACAACAGCTTCTTCCTGTCCTATAACGTATTTAGACAATGTCTTTTCCAAGTTCAACAGGTAATTTGCTTCACTTTTAATAACTTTTGTCACAGGAACACCTGTCATTTTAGAGACAACTTCTGCAACGGTGTCACTATTTATCTCTAGTGCTTTGCCCTTGTTAATCTCAGACTGCATGCTCATCAATTCTTGGCTGAGCTGGCTGACTCGTGTTTTATATTTAGCGGCTTGCTCATAATCCTCTTGGAGAGCAGAATCTTCTATCTTTACTTGTAGTAGGCGGAGTTCTTTTTGGATATCCCTATATTCTGGAGGCGTTTTGCCTTGGTTGACACGTACATGTGCCGAGGCTTCGTCCATCAAATCGATGGCTTTGTCTGGCATAAAACGGTCATTAATATAACGATCTGCATAACGAACAATATCTTCAATCACCTCGTCACTTATTGATACATTATGATAGCTTTCATAGTGTTTTCTAAGCCCTTTTAATATATGAATTGTCTCACTGGGGGTAGCGGGCGGAACAACAATCGGCTGAAAACGACGCTCAAGCGCAGCATCCTTCTCAATATATTTGCTGTATTCATCGATAGTTGTTGCGCCGATAAGTTGCATTTTGCCTCGGGCAAGTGCTGGCTTTAAGATATTTCCGGCGTCCATTGATCCTTCTGCGCTACCGGCACCTACTATCAGATGAAGTTCATCTACAAAAACTATTGTCTGAGTATCGTTCTCTAGCTCAGCCATAACTTTCTTTAGACGTTCTTCAAATTCACCGCGGTACTTTGTACCGGCTATCATGGCAGCCAGATCGAGCATAACTATACGTTTGTTCAGCAAGTTATCTGGGACATCTTCACTTACAATTCGAGCAGCCAAACCTTCAACGATAGCTGTTTTGCCCACTCCCGGCTCTCCTATGAGGACTGGATTATTTTTTGTCCTTCTACTCAATATCGTGATAATTCTTTTTATTTGAACATCTCGACCAATGACAGGATCTAATTTTCCGCCTCGTGCTTTGTCGGTCAAATCAGTACCAAAGAAATCAAGCGCACTTCTAGCTTGGCCAGAGCGTCTCTGTCTTTTGGCTTCGAGCATACCCTGACCGCCCATATTATTACGATTTAGAAATTGTTCAAGTTCTCTTATTAAGACCGCTGGCTTTACTCCCAAGTTGCTCAACAGTTCTGTTGCTCGAGAATTTTTTTGACTTAATATACTGTAAAGTATATGTTCTGTACCACAGTATTCACTGTTAAATTCACGTGACAACTCAAATGCCATACGAAGAGTTAATTTGGCTACTTCGCTCAGTCCTTTGAGTGGCAAATTTGCCATCATGGCATGAGTCACGGTGACTTGCTTTGCACCTTCCATAGTAACGCCACTATCTTTTAGCATTTTAGCAGCCACTGAATTATCCTGCGCTAACAACCCGAGTAGTAGATGCTCTGTACCAACATAAGGGCTACCTTGTTTTCTAGCAATCATGTCAGAATGCCCAAGACTAGCAAGCGCATTTTCGCTCAAGTTATTCAGATAATCATGAAAGTCAGATTGTGGTAACATTTGTTTTGCCCCTTTTGCTAGTTTTTTATAACTAACCTAACTCCAATTGTAGCGAATTAGCACTCGTCAGTCAAGAGTGCTAATATACGCATTTTAAGTCTGTTATTACGCCTTGGGTTCTTCTTTTGAATCTTCTGTTTCTTCGCCGTGTTCTTCAATGGCGCTAAGTAGCCCCGCCTCTAGCTGATCTTTTCGCTTTAGCTTCTGTCCGCCTAGTGGCTTAGATGTTGTCACTTCTGCATCCTTAGGAACTGTTGGCTCGGCACTGTCAGATACAATATCAATTTCGTAACCCGAAAGCTTGCTGGCTAATCGAACATTTTGCCCACCTTTACCAATAGCGATGCTTAGTTGGTCTTCTGCAACACGCACAACTGCTTTTTTGTTCGCTTCGTCGACAATAACGGCAACAGTTTCTGTTGGGCTTAGAGCATTTTTGATAAATTGCTCTGTACCTTCGTCCCATACAATTATGTCAATCTTCTCGCCATCACCGATCTCACTCATCACAGCGTTGACCCTAGTACCATGTCCACCAACAAATGTACCCACTGCATCAACACCAGGAACGCTACTGGTCACCGCAAGCTTAGTACGGATACCGGCTTCTCGTGCGATAGCCTTGATAGACACTGCTCCGCTTTCCATCTCTGGGACTTCGCCTCTAAATAACCATTCGATAAATTCAGGACATGCCCGTGATACAAGAAGTTGTGGGCCACGTCCACCACGTTCAATATCTTTGATATAAACTTTAAGTCTTTGACCTGGGTGATATCTTTCACCCTGAATTTGTTCGCTCGGAGGCATAATTGCCTGAGCTTTATCAAGTTCTACACGAACCATTCTGCCCTCAACTCGGCCAATGATCGCATTTACTACTGTGCCTATCTTGTCCTGATACTCGTTCATTACGATCTCACGTTCAGCTTCACGTAGTCTCTGCATAATGACCTGTTTTGCAGTCTGAGCAGCCACACGCCCAAAGTTCTCTACCTGTCCTGGTATTTCTATTTCGTCACCAACTTTTGCTTTTGGGTTTGTTTTTTTAGCATCTTCTAAAGTCATTTCTATTGCAGAATCTTCTATTTCCTCCACGACTGTTTTGACAGTGACTACATCCATGTCTCCAGTATTTAGGTTAAGAGAGACTCTAACTTCCTGATCTCGTTCTCCAAAGTCACGCCGATAAGCGGCTGCTAAAGCCTGCTCCACAACTTCTTTAACCGCATCTTCTGATAAATTCTTTTCTGTTGCTATAGAACGTATTACTAGTCCTAGCTGTTTTAAGTCAAGTTCCATATTTCTCCTCGTTTATATTAAAAAATCCGACCTGCTGGCCGGACAACTTACACATCAATAATAGCACAACTCTACAGACGGAGTCAATTTACTTCAGAACTATGCCTTCACACAACTGCGTTGGGTTGATCATTGTTGCGATATAAGCAAATTGTTGTAAATCATTTGGTAAAACCGCCTTTTCGCATGGGACTTCAGCAGGATCCGAGTACACCGCAACAGCAACAGCTAGTCCACCATAACATAGCAGATTCTCTTCTAGAACTGTACTTTTGGGATTTGGCATAACAACAACTTGTGGCTTTTTCTCTTCACCAAGACTATTAACTATGTGAAATAAAAACTTACCAGAATAATGTTTTACAAATGCACCAGCTAAACTCCTAGGCACTATTTGTTCTTGAGTTACCCTGGCTGTACTCTCAAAAAACTGATCTTTTTCTACCCTAGGTATAGACGGATAAGCGAGTCGTGCGCTCTCAATTTCATCAACGAGTAACTCAAATCCACCTTTTGGTAACTTTCGCCCACTTATTCTATCTCGAAAGTTATATGTCATAACGAAAGATTATAATATAACTTTGATAAGCATAAGTCAAGTTTATTTACTTCGTCTTTTGACCTATAATTATATGTAAGCATATGGCAAAAAAAGTAAAAAGGCTGTTTGAACAGTTCTCACCAGATAATTACAATCTTTCTATTGATATCAATGAGGATGATCTTACATTTCAAGGAAAAGTTGTTATAACAGGCAAAATCAAAGGCAGGCCTAAGAAAAGACTAACGCTCCATCAAAAAGATCTCTCTATATCAAATGCGAGCATATCTCATATAGACAAAAAAGGAGCGAAAAAACAGATTGAGATAGATCGAATCAACAAACACGCAAGTTACGACGAAGTTCGCTTGCACACAAAGTCGCTTCTCTACTCTGGCAGTGTTGAGATTAACGTCAATTTCTCTGGGAAAATAACAGACCAGATGCATGGCATTTATCCGTGTCACTATAATGAGCACGGACAAAATAAAAAATTGATTGCTACACAATTTGAGAGCCATCATGCTAGAGAAGTATTCCCATGCATTGATGAACCTGAAGCAAAAGCAACCTTCGACCTAGAGGTCACTGCGGATGAGAATAGTACTATATTGGGTAATACAAATCCAATAAAATCATCCGTCAATAAAGGTCGACAAAGCGTACTGTTCGGCACAACTCCCCTGATGAGTACGTATCTCCTCGCGTGGGTTGTTGGCGAACTTGAGTACATAGAAGCAAAGACTAAAAATAATATTGCCATCAGAACTTATGCGACAAAAGAGCATATTGATTCTACAAAATTTGCGCTAGACTTTGCAGTAAAAACGCTTGAATTCTACGAAGATTATTTTGGGATTGCCTACCCTCTTCCAAAATGCGATTTCGTGGCCTTACCCGACTTTGCAAGTGGCGCCATGGAAAATTGGGGACTTATAACTTTTAGAGAAGAGTGCCTCTACGTTAATGACCAGACTTCACTGCACACCAAACAATACGTTGCTATGGTTGTAGCACACGAGTTAGCGCATCAATGGTTCGGCAATCTAGTCACGATGCGTTGGTGGACAGATCTTTGGTTGAATGAAGGATTTGCAAGCTGGGTGGAATTTTTGGCAGTCAATAAAATCTTTCCTGAATGGAATATTTGGGATCAATTCCTTAGCGATGAACAACAAAGAGCTCTAAAATTAGATGCACTTGATAATACACATCCTGTAGAAGTTGAGGTCAATCATCCTGACGAGATTAGAACTATATTTGACACTATCAGTTACAGTAAGGGTGCTAGTGTCATCCACATGTTAAATAGTTATTTGGGTGATAAGAAATTTCAGAGGGGTCTACAGAACTATTTGAAAAAACATGCCTACGGCAATACCGATACTATTGATCTATGGACAGCTCTAGAAGAGACGTCGAAAATGCCGGTTATATCGTTTATGAGTAAGTGGACCAGGAAAAGTGGCTTCCCTGTTGTCATGTCTGACGGGGATAAGATTTCTCAAGGTCGATTTTTTATTGATCCTGATCACACGAAAGATAACATTACGTGGCCGATACCGCTAGGCATAAACTCAACAATTCTAGAGACAAAAGACAGCAAAGCGCACGCAAACGCCATATACAACAAAGACCGAAGCGGTTTTTATAGAACGGTTTATGAAGGCAAAGCCTTGGAGTATGTACTAGCTCAGTTGAAAGACCTACCTGACATAGCAAGGATGGGGATCATCTCTGACATGGCAGAGTCATCAAAAGCGGGATATGCAAATAGCGTAGATACACTAAAGATCATTGACTCTCTCAAACAAGAAGAGAGTTACGTGGTATGGGAAGCAATGGTAGGGTTCATATCGAATATGAAGAATGGCATGAAAAGCAAAGAAATTAATGAACTTATAAAGCCATACAAACTAAAGCTCACTAAAAATAATTATGAGAAGTTAGGCTGGCAACACACTAAAGATGATACTCATCTGCAGAAATTGCTACGTAGCCTTATCATCGGAGTTAACTGTAGTGCAGACAACCCAGACGCGATAAAAAAATGTCAAGAAGTTTACAGAGATTTTATTGACGGAGAAAAGCCAATTGACCCAGACATCAGATCTGCAGTGCTTACTACAGTCGCCCGTCATGGAGACCAAGGTACTTTTGATGAGCTCGTAAAAATTCACAATAATTCTACTTCTAGTGAGGAAAAACACGTTTTGTCTGCAGCACTTACGAACTTTAAGCAAGAGCCCCAGATCACTCAAGCACTGGAAATGATCAGATCGGATCATGTGCGACTTCAAGACATTGGCCATTGGATAGCTTATGGTTTTGCCAACATCTATGCATTTAAAAGCACTTGGAAATGGGTAAAAGAAAATTGGGATTGGCTAGAACAAAACCTAGGTTCGGATATGAGCTTTAGCAGGATGCCAATATACGTGGCAAATCATATTAGCGATAAAAAACTTCTAGAGGACTACTGCAAGTTCTTTGATGCTAACAATTCAAAGAGCATTGAGAGAGCATATGCCCAAGGGAAGGAGATGATCAACTCCAAAATAGCCTGGCGTGAGCGCGACGAAGTGAAAATCAAGAACTACTTACAGGAAATTTAGCTATATACGTCTTCGATGAAGTTGATTATATAGTCTTCACCAGAGACTTCTGCAACTGATAGCGTGTACTGCCCATCCCACTGATTTTGGGCAACCCAAGCTCCAGCTGATCGCTCCATTTGCTTCAACTTAGTATGGCCAACTACTTCAAAACCTCCACCTTGCTGGTTAGTAGCCCGATACTTAACTTCAACAAAAAATATTGTTTTAAGTTTTTGAGCAATAATATCTATCTCACAGAATTTAGTTTTCCAGTTTTGTTTTAAAATTTTATAGCCATTTTTAGATAAATAGCTACAGACCCTATCTTCAGCCTCTGCTCCTACTAAATTATGCTTTGCCACCTAGTTTGAAAATTATTTTCCTGTTTTTTCTTCTGTATCTTTAGATTCAGTAGACTGCTCTTCAGCTTTATCTGTCTTTTCTTCGATTTTGTCTTCTACTTCTTCTGGCTTTTGAGATTCTTTTTGTTCTTCTTGGGCTTCCTCGGGCTTTGCTTCTTCTTTTTTATCTTCTTTAACTTCTGGAATAGCATTTACGCCAGCTCGGTCAAAGTCAACACCTGATAGTCGAGCAGACTTACCGCTTCGAGCTCTAATGTAACTAAGATAATTTCTACGAACTTTGCTACGCTTTGTAACTTCTAACTTCACAACCAGTGGGCTATGAACTAGATATGTCTTCTCTACGCCAACACCACTCGCTACTTTTCTCACAGTTATTGAGCTCGTATGGCTTTTTGTCCGTGAAGTACGAATAACAAGACCTTCAAATACCTGAATACGCTCTTTATTGCCTTCTTTAATCTTTTGGTGAACACGAACAGTATCGCCACTTTTAACGTCAACCACATGTGGTTTCTTATATTTCGCATTGATCTTGTCAATAACTGACTGCATAAATTTGACTGCCTCAAACTTTAATTTATAAAATCTTTAGTTAATTGTATCAAAAACCTCTGATAATATCAACCCACTACTCGGAAAACTTCCTCAAGCGTAGTGTGCCCAGCTAGTACTTTGAGTATTCCGTCGTGCATCATGGTGCGCATGCCTTCTGAAACTGCTTGCTCCTCAAGCATCGTTGAAGTCAGAGTATTTGGTGGCTGTCGAAGCAACTTCTGAACACCTGGTGTCATTTGAAGTTGCTCGCGAATCGCAATCTGCCCGGTGAACCCAAATGGGTTTTCAACTGATTTGCCTGCTTTATAAAGCTTGATATTACTAAGGTCTGGCTTGGCCAAGTCTGGCGGAAAAGTATCGATTATACTCTGGAGTTGCGCTTTTAGTGCTTCATCCGGCACATATTCTACCTTTGTGCTGTCATCTAATCTTCTAACCAAACGTTGCGCCATAATCAGGTGCATAGCACTCGCAAACAGAGGATTTATACCGATAGCATCCAGCATCCTCATCAAAGCAGCTGAAGTAGAAGATGCGTGGAATGTGCTAAGAACTAAATGTCCAGTCAAAGCTGCCTGGAGCGCAGTCCGAGCTGTGTCTTGATCACGAATCTCACCTATCATAACCACGTCAGGGTCGAGACGAAGAACAGCTCTAAGCTTCTCTGCAAAACCCTCCTTATTGGTGTCTCCATGCACTGGAATCTGCACTACACCTGGTAAAAAGTATTCGACAGGATCTTCCAAAGTGATAATTTTCCTTTCAGGAGAATTTAGTGTATTTATTAGAGAATACAGTGTTGTCGTCTTACCCGATCCAGTTGGGCCCACCACCATAACCATGCCAGAAGGATGCGCGATGACATCGTCAACTGTTTTTCGCTCAAAGTCGCTCAAGCCCAGTTTATCAAGTGATAAAAATTCTAACTTCAAGTTGAATAGTCTCATAACCACATCCTGACCATAGATAGTCGGTACCGTTTCTACACGCAAGTTTACGGTGACTTCTTCTCCTGTGGCAAGCTTGTAGGTCTTGTTAATATGGCCTGTCTGCGTATCACCACTAGCGCTACTGACATTTGCAGCAATTGCGATAGAAGATAGTACTTGGCGATATTTTTCGTGGGAAAGCTCTGCGACTGGGTGCAAAACTCCGTCTACACGAAGTCTAACCCTCACTGCTTTTTCTTGATTTTCAAGGTGTATATCAGAGCTTTTAAGCTTGTAGGCTTGCTTTACTAAATAAGCTAGGACATCGTCAGCTAATACTTGCGTCAACGTTGCAGTAACCTGCGCAAACAGATCATCTTGCGATTCATTTGATAGTTTCACGTCCTGATACACTACCTGTTTTGGTGGGTCATATAGCCTAATATACTCAGCAAACCCACTATCTGATATTAGCGAAAAGGTAACCCTATGATCCAGAAACCTATTCTTCAGTTGATTCATCGTCTGATGAGATGTCGTATTTGTTACCCCAAAAAGTGCGTGATGTGTATCAACGTTGATTGGGATCGCTTTGTATTTCTTTAGCTCATCTGCTGTTAGAAAATCTTTGAACAACGGTTTCTCGCTGTTATAAGTATTTAGATAGGACATGCCAAGAATCTGGGCCCTGCGCTGGACTGCTTGTTCTTCAATAGCTCTACCGTCTTGACTCATTTCCCACCTTTTCTCGCAGTTTTTTGTATATTATTCACTGTATATTTAACCATAACCGAAGCATTTATCCAAGATGTAATATACTATATCCTAAGATGATAGATTTAATCTTAGTTGCGCACAATATTCGTAGTATTCATAACGTTGGCTCACTACTCCGCACGGCTGAGTGCTTGGGCGTCAAAACTGTCTATTTAACTGGCTATACTCCCTACCCAAAAATTAAAAATGATCCACGTTTGCCACACCTTGCAAAAAAGATTGATTCTCAAATGGCAAAAACATCTTTAGAAGCTGAGAAATTTCTAAATATCGTACCAAATCTCACTTTAGAAGAGTGCTTGGATGAACTCACCAAGCAGGGTTACTCAGTAGTTGGCTTGGAGCAGACAAATAGCTCCCTTAATCTGAAAGATTATCGGGCGTCCAGCAAAACTGCACTGATAGTTGGCAATGAAAGATACGGCTTGGACGAAGAAGCATTGCAACTTTGTAAACAAACAATAGAAATACCTATTAGAGGTAAAAAAGAATCCCTAAACGTAGTCCAGGCAACAGCAATAGCTATCTACAAATTGAGCTATTTATAAACCACATTATCAAGTCCAAATAGAGCTTGAGACTCTTTGATCAGATTTTCTTCTGGTTCTACTTTATTTGGTAGTTTTATAATCTGTCTGTCTTGACCATCGCCAACCACCAACACAACTTCCGTCTGCCCAGGCACTTGGTCAATATTCTTCTTTAGTTTAGCCAAAGCATCAATATCTGAAGTATCTTTCATCTTTATATAGATTCTTTGGTCAGGCTGTTTTTCCGGAACGCTGGTTTGTGATTTTGCTGGTTTTTTTATCTTTGAGCCAACTTTTGGCACACGGAGTGTCTTGCCCGTAGGCTGATAGTTAACTGCTTGAGTATGTGTAACTTCTCTAACGTCATCAACAATTATCTTCAGATCTGTCTCTTGGTCATTCTGATCATAGCCACTTACTTTGCCGTCCACTAGAACCACTTTATCTTTTTCCCAAATCCCGAGAGTCTTCTGATACGCACCAGGGAAAACTATCAGCTCAATACTGGAACCAACGTCACCTAGTTCGATAAATACCATTTTCTGGCCCTTCTTCGTGGTAATTTCCTTAAAACTATCAATACTCCCACCTATCCGAACGGATTTGTTGTTATGATCATGTGTGAGCTGGTCAAGTGATATTGTTTGCTCAGCTAGAAAGTCTTTATAGTCATCGAGTGGGTGACTACTCAAGAAAATACCCAGCAATTCACGTTCCCAGATTAGTTGCTCTCTGGTACTCGGCTTTTGCTTTGATTCATCAAGCGTTATAGTGTGAACACTTGCCACCCCAGAGGGGTTATCTAGGCCGAATAATCCAATCTGTCCAGATTCTTTGTCCTTTTGTGCTTTTTGACTGAAAGCAACTATTGTATCAACATTGTTGTAAAGGGTCGCTCTATCACCGAATTGGTCTAGAGCACCTGCTTTGATCAGACTCTCTATGGCTTTTTTGTTGACGAATCTCGAGCTAACACGCGTTAGAAAATCTTCTAGACTAGAGAATTTAGCTTCTGTTCTTGCTCTAACAATCTCTTCTGAAGCAGATTGGCCGACATTTTTAACTGCGTTAAGGCCAAATCGTATCGCTTCTTTGCCGCCACTCTCCACAACTCCAAATTCAGCAAAAGATTCATTAACGTCAGGTGACAGAACTTCAATCCCATGGCTCCTAGCATCTGCTATATCAATAGCTAGCTTATCAGCATCATCATAATTGCTTGTCATAAGCGACGCCATAAAGGCAGCTGGATAATGTGCTTTTAGGTACGCAGTCCAGTAAGATATTAGTCCGTAACTAGCGGCATGGGATTTGTTAAAACAGTAATCAGCAAAGCCGAGCAAATCTTGCCAGAATTTTTCGATAACTTTTCTATCAATACCTGATGTAGTAATCGCACCCTCGATGAATTCTTTTTCCATCTTTACCATAACGCTTTTAATCTTCTTACCTATAGCTTTTCGGAGCGTGTCGGCCTGACCGCCCGTAAAACCACAGAGATCTTTTGAGATCTGCATAACCTGCTCTTGATAGACCAGTACTCCATATGTCGATTTCAGAGATTCTTTCATCTTTTCATGCACAAAACTAATTTTTTCAACACCGGTTTTTCTCTTTATGTAGCTGTCCGTCAGTCCAGCCCCCAAAGGACCAGGTCGATACAATGCAACCATCGCAATGATGTCATCAAATACTGTCGGCTTCAGCTCTTTTAAATACCGACGCATACCAGCGGATTCTAGCTGGAAAACTCCAGTAGTTTCTCCCCTCTGCAACAACTCATAAGTCTTTTTGTCATCCATAGGTATTTTGCCAATATCAACATCTGTGTCATACACTTTTTTAACAATCCTCAGAGTATTTTTGATTATAGTTAAGTTAGAAAGCCCCAGAAAATCCATCTTGAGTAGCCCTATTTCCTCTATGGGTCCCATGGAATACTGAGTAGCAACGACTCCTTTTTGAGCCATTTCAAGTGGAGTGTATTTAACGATATCCTCTGGTGCTATCACAACTCCGGCTGCATGAACACCATGTGACCGAATAGTGCCTTCTAGCTTAATCGCTAGATCAAAAACTACTTTTGTCTGGTCGTTTGACTCATATTCACGCTTGAGTTCTGCATCATCCACTAGTGATTTTTCCAAGGGGATATGACGACCTTGCACAGGAGGTGGAATCATTTTGGCAAGGCGATCAGATTCGGCGTATGGAACCTCCAAGACTCTGGCAACATCACGGACGGCATTACGAGCAGCCATACGGCCAAACGTCACGATATTAGCAACGCGCTCTTCGCCATATTTGTTAACACAATACTGAATCACCTCATCTCTTCGGCTATCTTGAATATCAATATCAATATCAGGCATGCTAATACGATCTGGATTCAAAAACCTCTCAAACAGCAACCCATATTCAAGCGGGTTGATATCAGTTATTTTAAGAGCGTATGAAATTATAGAACCAGCTGCACTACCACGACCAGGCCCAAATACAATTCCCTGGTCTTTACCCCAGTTTACAAAATCTGCGATGATCAACATGTAGCCAGAAAAGCCCATTTTTTCAATTACACCCAGTTCAAATTCTGTCCTAGATAGAACTTCTTCTGACAAAAGTTTCTTTGCTTCTGAATTGGATAATTTCTTCGCTTTTGATTCTTCAACTGCACCAAATCGCCATGCAAGTCCACCGTATACTAATTTTTCCAAATAACTTTTTTCTGTCTGACCTTGTGGCACGGGAAATTTTGGAATCAAGATTTTTCCAAGCTCAATACTAACATCACATCTATCAGCAATTTCTTTAGTATTTAGGATAGACTCTGGATGCTCATCACCCCACCTATCAATTACTTCAGATGGCTCAGCTACATGTAGATGAAAATCTTTGAGACTCATCCTATTTGTATCTGACAAAAAGCTAGCAGTTTGTACGCACAACAATATTTCGTGCGCTTCTTGATCCTCGTGATTTAGATAATGTGCATCGCCTGTTATCACAGTCTTTATTTTTAGCTTTTCAGCAATCTCAAACGCCTGTTTATTGACAGCAACTTGGTCTTGCCATGCACTTGGGTGATCTGGGTGTCCGTGGTCTTGGATCTCAATATAATATCTGTCGCCAAAAACTTTTTGATACCACTTTGCAATCTCTGTTGCTTGAGTTTTATTGCCGTTATTGAGTGCGCTAGCAAATTCACCACTTATACAACCAGACAGCACAATAAGCCCTTCGTTGTACTTTTCTAAAAGTTCACGGTCTATTCTTGGCTTGTAATAAAATCCTTCCAAATTTGCGATAGTGGAAAGTCGCATAAGATTCTTGTAGCCCTGATTGTTCATCGCTAGGATTATCAAGTGAAAATACTCTTTGTCATGCGTCGCTTCTTTATCTTTATGAGTACGAGAAGCCATATAAGCCTCAATACCAATGATTGGTTTTATACCTTCAGCTTTTGCCTCTTTATAAAACTCAATAGCACCTGATAGAGTGCCATGGTCAGTCATTGCGACTGCCTCCATGCCAGTATCCTTGACCTTTTGTATCAATGCAGGGACCTTAGTCAACCCATCAAGCAGACTGTACTGAGTATGATTGTGCAAGTGCACAAAATCTGAATTTTTTAGTTTTCCCTTAGCCAAATTGTACCCTCTAGTTTACTGATTACAGTATATACCAAAGGTACAGTCAATGTCTGTAGTAAAAATTAGAATAAACAATTCTATGATTTAATAAATTTTGCTAGATTATCTTTAGCTTTTTTGAGATCAGCAACTGCTTTTTTGAGATCTGGATCTTTTACTTCTTTAGACTTGATAGATTTGATAACTTCATCCGCCTTAGCTTTAGCCTTCTTTGAATTTGCAATCAATTTCTCTTTTTCTGCGCCAGATTTTACCTTCAATACATCGGCCTTACTCTCAGCTTTGTCTATAAGTTTTGATAGCTCCTGTTGCAAATTCTTAAGTTCTTGCTCTGTTGCAACTTTTGCTTTACCTGCATTGGTTTTAATGTCTGCACGAGTTTCTTTTCCTGATTTCGGTGCAGTGAGAATACCTGCAATATATCCACCCACTCCAATTCCAACTGCTAATATTCCTGCTTTTAATTTTTTCATTTTTGTTTTTCCTTCCTGAGATTAAATAAAAATTTTACAAATGCTAGTGGTGCTGCAGATTTGGCAAAGTTAGTTGCAAGCTTTTCTGCCTGTTCTGCAACATTTGTTGTTTGTTCTATTAGCCTTTTAGCTTCTTTTGATATTTTGTATATCAATATTCCAGTTGCAATACCTACGATCAAAAAGATCGCCAGCATTACTGAAAGTATGACTACTAGTATTTCGAACCATATACTATCCATTACTTTATTTAAGCATAAATTGTATGATATGCCAAGATGCTAAAGAGCTTCAATCTGTTGTTTTATAAGCTTTTGCGCAAGCGCAGGATTAGCCTGACCCTTTGACTGCTTCATAACTTGACCCACTAAAAAGCCTATAGCTTTCATCTCGCCATTTTTAATATCTTCAACTGCTTGGTTGTTTGCTTCCAATACGTCAGCCACAATCTTTGATATTGCACCCTCGTCAGAAACTTGGATATATCCTTTTTCTTTAGCATAGTCTTCGATGTTTTTAGGTAGATCATCCGATTGAATCAGTTCTTCAAATAGCGCTTTTGCGTTCGTTGAACTTAATTTATTTTGCTTTGTTAAGTCATAGATGCTTGACTCGAGTACTAGATGTTGGTCCTTGCCTAACTTTAACTTATTCTCCCTAACTAATGGCAAGAAAATATTCACATTCCAATTAGCTAGAAATTTTGCTAGGTCTTTATCCGATAAATTCTCCTCAATGATTGGCAAAATAGATATCTTATCCCTAAGCTCAAGTTCGGACTGTAACAGGATCTCTATCTGCTGACCATTAAGACCAAGATCATGAAGCTTATGACGCCAATCATCAGGCATCATCTTTGGCATTTCGGACTGAGCTTTTTTGACAAACTCGTTCGTGAGTTCTAGTGGCGGGATATCTGGGTCTGGCATATAGCGATAGTCATGTGCATCTTCCTTGGAACGTTGTGTGGTTGTCTTTTGCTTGGCATCATCCCAGCCTCGTGTTTCTTGAACTACTTCCTTGCCCTTTTCTAGCAACTCAGTTTGTCGTTTGATTTCATATTCTACTGCTTTTTCTACCGACTTAAAGCTATTGAGGTTTTTGGTTTCGGTTCTGTTGCCAAGTTTTTTAGGATCACTACTGATACTGACGTTGACGTCAAAGCGCATATTGCCATGGTACAGGTCACCTTCAGTTACATCTGCATACTTCATCAATAGATATAGCTCAGTCGCATATGCCTTTGCTTCTTCAGGAGTATGCATCTCTGGCTCACTAACGATCTCTAGCAGAGGTGTGCCTGCTCGATTAAGATCGACCAAGCTATAGCTACTACCTTCTGGGTGAGTATTTTTTCCGGCATCTTCCTCTAAGTGCGCCCGGGTAATCTTAATCTTTTTTGACTTACCATCTGCTTTTATATTCACTTCTCCGCCTAAAATTATCGGGTGATAAAGCTGAGATATTTGATAGCCCTTTGGCAAATCAGGATAAAAATAATGTTTACGATCAAATTTGCTGAATTTTTGTGGCTCTACATTGAGAGCAAAGGCAGCCCTGCAGGCAAGGTCTATGGCTTGTTCGTTAAGATACGGCAAAGCCCCCGGCATGCCTAGACAAATGTGACTAATCAACGTATTTGGCTCTGCCCCGCGCGCATCGTTACCCACACTGGCAAAAAGTTTTGTCTTTGTCTTCAGCTGAACATGACATTCAATACCAATAGTTGGTATGTATTTGGTCATTTACTCTAGCTCTCCTAAATCCTTTAGTGCCTTTTTCAAGGAGATGATCGCCTTTCTGGCTTGCTCAGGTTTCAGCTTTAACTCAGGATTCTCTCGTACTTTCTGAGAAAGTTTGTGGGCGAACCACAACGATTCGTTGTCACCAAATTTTGCTTGCATATCTACAAGATTCTCTCCAGTTTTTTTACTAGCTGATCCATGTTTCTGGCAAGCAAGCCCTAGTATCTCATCTGCGACAATTATCGCTTCGTTCCACTTGGTCTTGTCTTTTACCATTTTCTCGACCTCTCGCCACTTGTCGGATATGGTTGAAGTGTGCGTCTTTTTTCTAAATAAAAACTTCTTTACCAAAAAAGCTATTACTATCGACAAGACTAGACAACCGACTACCAACCCCGCAATTAACTCAAATGACAAATTAAATATCATATTATGTCCTCTACTTTCTGTGCTATTGATAGCAAAAATTTATCTTTGTTCTGTGGCGCCATCAATTGTACCCCACTTGGCAGGTTATCTACTAGCCCTGCAGGTATAGTAATAGCTGGAATACCCGCCAAATTAGCAGATACTGTCATAATATCTGTCAAATACATCTTCAGTGGATCATCGATATTTTCGCCAATCTTAAAAGCATTCATGGGCGCAGTTGGACCAATCAAAATATCAAATCTATCAAAAGCATCCTCAAATTCCTGAATTATCTTTGTTCTAACCAGCTGAGCCTTTTGATAATATGCGTCATAGTAGCCACTACTCAGCACATAGGTACCGACCATAATTCGTCTTTTTGCTTCACTACCAAAGCCTTTACCTCGACTTTTTGTGTACGACTCATCCAGATCATTTGCTTCTTTGTTGCTGTAGCCGTATCTTTGGCCATCGTATCGGCTTAGATTGCTACTAACCTCGGCTGGACACAATACGTAATAGACAGCGAGGCCGGTCTTTGAAGAAGGCAAGCTAACCTCTTCGATTGTAGCTCCTGATTTTTTTATTTGGCCAATAACTCTCTCTATGTTTTTCCGAATAGCTGGGTCTAAGCCTTCGTCAAAATACTCTTTAACAACTCCTACTCTCAAACCTTTTAAATCTACAGAATCTAAATGGTCATAGTTTTTTTCAGCTCTATCTATTAGGGTAGAGTCTAGCCCGTCTTTACCGGAAATTACCTCAAGTACAATACCTGCATCTTCTACCGTCTGAGTTAAAGGGCCAATCACGTCGAGACTACTCCCCATAGCAACGACTCCACTACGTGAGACTATTCCATACGTTGGTTTGTATCCAACAACACCACAAAAACTAGCCGGAAGCCTAATAGACCCTCCCGTGTCAGTGCCTAGCGCAAAAGGCGCGAGTTGGAGCGCAACAGCAGCTGCAGATCCCCCAGAACTTCCTCCCGGAACACGAGACTTATCTACAGGGTTAATTGTCGTGAAAAAGTCACTGTTCTCTGTGCTTGAACCATGAGCAAAGGCATCTAGGTTAGCCTTGGCCACGCATATTGCCCCCGCCTCTTCTAGCTTCTTTATAGCGGTTGCTTGATACGGCGCGTCAAATCCTTTCAAGATATTACTCGCTGCAGTTGTGTCAGCGCCAAAAACCAAAAAGTTATCTTTAGCTACAAAAGGTACTCCCGCTAGTTCACCAACAGATTCTCCTTTGGCTATTTTCTGATCAATTTCCTTGGCCCTTTTTAAGGCCCTCTCACTTGTCGTGGCTATAATTGCTTTAAATTCTTCGTGCTCAGAGATTAACTTGAGAGATTTTTCTACATTAGATAAAGCCGTGGTTTTTCCTGAGACCACGTCTGAAGCTTCTTGCTTGATTGATTTCCATGCACCCATTTTAGAGAACCCTCTTAACCTTTATCTGATTTTTCTCTTGGGCTGGAGCATTTCTAAGCAAGTCTTTAGGGGTAACGCCGTAGTCTACTTCTTCGTCAGGTCTCATAATATTTTTAAGTCCAGTAACTTGCTGTGTAGGCTCAAGACCTGCTACATCTACATCACCAAGCATCTCTACATAACCAATAATTTCTTCCAGCTCATGGACAAAAGTGTCGATCTGGCTCTCGTCAATATATATGTTCGATAGCTTCGCGAGCCGAAGCACATCATCCTTAGAAATCTTACTCATCTGACATTATTATATCTGAATTTTTGCACAAAGAATAGATTACTTGCTAATTAATTTTTTGATTTCCTGGATCTGATCACGAAGCTCGGCTGCTTTTTCGAACTCTAGATTAGCACTAGCCAAATCCATCTGGCGCGACAAATCACGAACTAAGTGTTTGTATTCATCTTTTGGAATTTTCTTCAGATCAAGCTTTGACTTTTGAGAATCTGGATAATCTGGGCGCATGCCTTTTTCGATAGCTTTAGCGATGGTGGCTGGAGTGACATTGTGTTTTTTGTTATAAGCCTCTTGGACTGCTCGTCGTCTATTTGTCTCGTCAATCGCACGAGTCATGCTACCAGTCATATTGTCAGCATACATAATTACTCGGCCATCTTGATGTCTGGCTGCTCGTCCGATGGTTTGTATCAGTGCTGTATCACTCCGAAGGAACCCTTCTTTATCAGCATCCAAGATTGCCACTAAATTAACTTCTGGTAGATCAAGCCCCTCTCTAAGCAAGTTAATCCCGACCAAAACGTCGTAAACTCCCATCCTCAGATCTCGTAGTATATCGCTTCGGTCAAGTGTATCGACATCGCTATGGAGATAAGCTACTTTAATACCGATCTCTTCTAGATGTTCGCTTAAATCCTCGGCCATTCTTTTTGTTAGGGTAGTTACCAAAACTCGATGGCCTCCTTCTATAGTAATTCTAATCTCAGATATGAGATCTTCCACTTGTTTGCCAACTGGGCGCACTTCTATAGCTGGGTCAAGGAGACCTGTTGGCCGGATAATTTGCTGGACTGGCTCTGGGGAACGTTCAAGCTCATAGTCAGCCGGTGTTGCACTGACATACACAACATTATTGATATGTTTTTCAAACTCTTCAAATTTCAAAGGCCTATTATCAAGAGCGCTTGGTAATCGAAATCCATGTTCTACTAGGGTCTCTTTGCGTGCTCGATCGCCGTTATACATACCACGGACCTGGGGCAAGCTCATATGAGATTCGTCGACAAACATTAAGTAATCATCGGGATAATAGTCGAGTAATGTGGCGGGCTGATCTCCCTCTTCGCGATCTGTAAGATATCTACTATAATTCTCAATTCCTTTGACGAACCCTGTTTGTTCCATCATCTCAATATCAAAGTTTGTTCGTTGCTCGATCCTTTGAGCTTCAAGAAGCTTTTGATGCTTATTGAAATACTTAAGTCTTCCGTCAAGCTCGTCCTTTATCTTCTTGATAGCTACCTTGAGCTTTTCATTTGGTGTGACGTAGTGACTCCCAGGAAAAATCTTTATCACCTTCTCGTTGGACAGAATTTCTCCTGTCAGTGGATCAATCTTAGTAATACGATCTACTTCATCACCAAAAAACTCAACGCGGTAGGCTATCTCTTCACTTGCTGGAAAAATATCCACGACGTCCCCCCGTGCCCGGAATGTTGCACGGTGGAAATCAATATCATTTCGCTGATACTGAATATCGGTTAAATGACGAAGTAGCTTATCTCTTTTTCTCTGCTCGCCCACTTTTATGGTAACCGATAGGTCCCCATAATCCTGGACTGAACCAATTCCATAAATACAGCTAACGCTAGCGACGATCAACACATCTTTTCTCGATAACAATGATGCTGTAGCAGAGTGACGCAGACGATCAATCTCTTCATTTATCTGACTGTCTTTTTCAATGTATGTATCACTCCTAGCGATGTAAGCTTCCGGCTGGTAGTAATCAAAATAACTAACGAAATAATGAACCGCGTTGTCAGGGAAAAAATTCTTAAATTCATTATATAGTTGGGCTGCCAGGGTTTTGTTGTGTACGAGCACAAGTGTTGGTTTTTGGATTTGCTCGACAACATTAGCCATAGTAAAAGTTTTACCAGTACCAGTAGCTCCTAGAAGTGTCTGTTGGCTTACGCCGTTTTTAATATTCTTTACCAGATCAGCAATAGCCTGTGGCTGGTCGCCACCGGGCTTAAAATCACTTTTGAGAACAAATTTAGCCATCATTTAATTGTATCATTATGTAAGATAATAGGTCGTTGGGATTAATTACTTGATCATTAATTCTAGCAAACATTGGAAAGGGAGGATCACGAGTCCGTAAGTGCGAGTCTAAGGAGGTGAAAAACCTTTCTGGGTTTTCCCTCCTTAAGTTTATGTATAAATTTTTAAATATTTTTTGTTGCGCTTGTCGAGTATAGCTATCAGTTGGACAATCAAATCAGCTGGATCTTCACTAAAGACAACATTGTCTGCCTTTGACTCGCCAGCGACCCGCAGTAAATCCATGATCTCATTACTAATCCCTCCTGCGCCTTGTAGGAAGCCAATTGGCGTATCTGTCTCCATCGCTATAGTGAATTCATGAAGTGTACCTAGCCTGCCACCAATACTGACAACCGCATCACTCGAGTTGATCAAAAGAGAGTCGCGACCAACATAGTGAAGGCCAGTATACAAAATAGTGTCATAACTTTGGGTAGGCAGTCTGTACTTAACAACATGTTCAATCTTACTGGCTGCAGGGCTGATACCCACGCTCATTTTCCCACCATGTTTTTTGTAGCCTTCAGCTGCAAAATTTGGCAGACCAATCGTGGCACCTGTCATCAAGACTTGATTAGCCTTCGCCAGAGCTGTTCCGGCCTGAATTGCTAAATGTCTGCCCTCTTCCACACTGGCGCCTTTTGCTGCTCCTGATATACATATCTGATAGATCGAAGTATTCACAAACGCACCCCACCCTTCAGGTATTCATATGACAATCTATCCCAGATTTCTTGCTGTGCAGTATGTATGTACCTCTGTGCAAATTCAAAATTGTTGCTGGAATTCGTTACAACATCAAGTAGATTTAGAGAAACTAATTCTTTGTCGCCAAATACCACTTGATCAAATTTATGCCAAGGTACATTAAATTCAAAATACTCTTTTAAGATGTCAGCGGGTCTATCTATTTTCTCGTCGATTATCAATGGGTCATCAATACTTGTTTTTGCCATCTCGCGGTAAATAGATGGCCACTGCATAGATAATTCGTCTGTGGTACCATCTCTGATACCAGAAAACACAGCTCTTGAAAATTTTTTGCCAAAATCTTTACCAAAACTCAAATAATTAAAATAGCTACCGCACAAACGGAGTTGATATACTCCATCTAAGATCGCAGTTAAGTAAGTGATAGAGTCGTTTTTAAATCGCCTCTTAGCAGGAATAAGGGACAAATCCCCTACTTCTGAAGTTTGTCTAACTAGATAACTACCTTCAATCTTTGCATGCTTCATCCTCTCTCTAGATTTTAGGGGTACAAGTGATATGTGAATATCCTGAATATGGAAATCGCTACCGACTAGATTGGAGCAAAACCTGGCGTATTCTTTTTGCCATTCTGTACTTTCTAACTCTTTAGCAACCGAGATGATAAGCCCATCAGATTCACGTTTCAAAAGTGAATCGACTGATCTATATCCTAGAATTTTCATAATTTTTTTTGGCGGTTGCTTTTTTATATACCCTTTAATCTTTGCCGGCTTCATGAAATAGCTTTCCCCAACTACTCGTTTGGTCTTTAGGAAAGATAATATTTTTCTTATTACTTCATCTGGAGTGGATTCACTACTAACTCCAAGAGACTTTTCGATGATAGTATTTTCTTTATCTAAAAGATGATTAAGAGCGTGATAAACTTCCTTCGAAGACGCGTCTTCTGCAAGACCTAAGTAAGCCAATATTTCTTTAGAGCTGTTTTTAATTTGGTGTGTTAAGCGTATATCAATAGATTTCCTACCCGACTTAACTTCCCAATCATTTATATGGTGACGGAAGTCTACCTCAGGTGCCTCAAAAAGTTGTATGAGAAATTTGGTCATTAATTTTCATTTCTTCTTTAGTAACTTATATTTTTGTTGGGTGGTAGGATGATGGAGCTTTTTTGAGTAGTTCTGCGAGCTCGTGCTCTGTTAGCAAGCCTTCTTGAGCACCTACGTGCTGAACTACATTCATAGAACTTATTGGTGCCCACTGCAGAGCGCCATCAATAGTATTGCCTCTGATTATTGAAGCAACGAAAGTAGAGGTGAAAGCATCACCTGCCCCTGTTCTCTCAACTGGCGGGGCTGGGTCTGGGTAGAGAGGCATGCTGTATCTATTGGTGCCATCACTGGCATAGCTACCGTTTGGCCCATCGCTAATAACAACAATCTTGGGCCCGAGAGCATGGAGTCTATCAAATAAATCGTTGAGATTATCATAGCTACCACCTGTAACAAAAACTGCCTCCTCACGGTTAAGAGCAACTAGTTCTGCTCGTGCATACACACGTTTCATCCGCTCAACACCCACTTCCATCTGAAAAGTACCTGGCTGAAAAGCCAATTTAATCTCTGGGTGTCTCTCCAACGACTCAATCATTTCATCATGATATTCAAGCGCGTGCTTTGAGATAGAACTAAAGTATATCCACTTTGGCATTTCATGTTTTCGAAGGTGTGGCCAGTGATAATCATAATCTTCATGCTTGATTAAGATAGTCCTCTCGTCTTTGTACCACAGCACGTAATGATAATTACTCTTCTTGCCTGGATTTAGTGTTACAAACCTAGTGTCTACGCCTTCTTTTTTTAGATGGCTAATGATCCCCCGGCCTTCTCTGTCATCACCAACATTTGATACTAGGCCTACATTAAAGCCAAGTCGAGCAAAGTTCACAGCAGCGTTCGGAGCATTACCTACAGCCTCTAGCACCTCGACATGATCGTAAGGTATCTTTGTGCCAAAATCCATTGCCAGCTTCTTGCCACTACCTTCTTGATCTAGAACTTCGGCACGATCATCCAACAACTTTATAAAAGCATCTGTGACAACATCTCCGACACATAGCACCTCAATCTGTTGACTCAATCCCACCTCCTAGTTGTTTACTGTTTGATATATTGTGACATACAGCAACACATTTTATCAAGTACCTCCGGGACTTTTTTATTATAGTTTTGGTATAATAGACGTATTATTTAATAGAACTGCGAGGGAATTGTGAGCGATCTATCTACAAAACTGCAAAATGTCGGACTAAATACAAAAATAATTGCGGCCTTGGATGAGAGCCCAGGAACTATTGCCAACAGACTTACTTCTGTCGGACTCACGCCAAGTGTGGAGTTAGCAGAGAAATATCGTGACGATTTAATTACGGCCGAAGGTATTGAAAATTATGTAGGTGGCATTATCCTGCATCCTTCAACTGCCAACCAAACAATAGATGGTCAAAACGCTGTTGCTCTGCTTAACTCAAAGGGCGTTGGCACCTTTGTAAAAGTAGACCAAGGAGTAGAAACAGACCCATCAAACGGATATAACGTGACTAAAGGATTTGATACTTTGGAGCAACAACTAAATGAGGCCAAAGCACTCGGGGCTGTAGGTGCAAAATGGAGAAGTTTTATAGCTGTTGCCGACCCAGCTGACCCACTATATCAAGAAAATGTCAAAGCTAACGCTGATGGTTTAGCAAAGTATGCAAAAGCTAACCAAGTTTTAGAGCTCATTCCGATTGTTGAGCCAGAAATATCTTTTGCAAAAATGAACCCTGCGCACGCCGGCGGAGTGCACACCATCGAAGAATCTGAGGCATCAGCACGGTATGTTCTAGCTGAGACTGTGAGTGCTATGCAAAATGAAGGCGTAGACCTATCAGCAATCATTCTAAAGATTGGATTTGTCTTGCCAGGCAAAGACACAGTCAGTGAAACAACTCCTCTTAACTATGAAGATATTGCAACAAGGACTCTTAGCGTGATCAGAGATGTACTGCCAAAAGATCTTAAAACCATCGTTTTCCTCTCTGGAGGTCTCAATATACCAGACGCAACAGGATGTCTAAGGGCAATTAACGAAATTGCAAACGCTGACGACCCAATACTAAGCGCAAGTTACGGACGTGGCGTCCAAGCTGAGGCGCTTAAAAAGTTTGCTGTAGACGACCACGCAGGCACTCAAAGTGAATTCCTAAGCGCGTCTCAGGCCAATGCTTCAGTCCTCCGCAAATAACTAGCTATTTAAGACTTGGCCTTATTAGCTGAGCCGAACATATCTATCTTGTCCTCTACAACTTCTTGTACCGCGCCGATAACTTCGTCCATTAGCTTTACAACAGCAAATTCTTTGGGATGCTCTTTTAGAACTTTTTCGAGTGTCTTTCTGTAGGCAATCCTCATATCGGAATTAATATTTATCTTGGTTACGCCTATGATGGCAGCGTTTTTGAAATAATGTCCTGGGGTACCGCTACCGCCATGAAGGCTAATATTGCACCCAATAGATGCTCTTACCCGGCTCAGGAGCTCAAGGTCTAATATTTTGGGTACTGGATATGAGCCATGCAAATTACCAATAGCAACCGCGAAGGTATCAATACCCGTAGCATCAACAAATGCTTTCGCTCCTTCGGGTGTAGAGAAAGTATTCTTTATCTCCTCGTAGTCAATTGTTTCTTCATGCACATTAGAACTACCGCCAAAATAATGTGGCTCACTCTCAACAATGGCGCCAGTTTTTTTAGCATACTCGACTACTTCTTTAGTCTTGGCAATTATCTCTTCTTCTGTGGCCTTTTTGTCCGCTTGAGAAATATCAATATGGATGAATTCATAACCTGCATCTATGGCTTCCTTGCAGGACTCTACGGATGGGCTGTGGTCTAAATTAATATACATTTCAAGCCCAAGCTCTTGACGATAATTATCAACCATATCTCTAACATTTTCTATGCCAATAGCATCGACTTCACCTTGGCTGACTTCAACTAGTACCGGAGAATTTTTTGCAACGGCTGCTCTTGCCACTGCTTTTAGGGTGTCTTGGTTATCCAGATTAAACGCTCCTACTGCAAAATGCTCCTTGCGCGCTCTGGCCATAAGGTCTCGTGCCTTGGCTGTATTCTTTTTTATTTCTTCTATCCCCACCCTTTTATCCTCAGCTAATCTACTATCTTATGAACCGATAATTTTATGTGATGAGACGTAAGACCAAAGTCTTCTAATAATTCTTGAGGTGTGCCAGACTCACCAAACCTATCATGCACCCCCAGTCTTGTTATAGGTGTTGGGTGATTTTCTGCCAACAGCTCTGCAACAGCACCTCCGAGGCCTCCGGCAACCTGGCCTTCTTCTACAGTTATAACCTTTTTTGTCTTTTTAACACTTTTTAGGATTGTTTCATTGTCGAGCGGTTTTATAGTCGGCACATGAACAACTTCGACCTCGATACCCTGCTTGAACAACTGTTCGCTAGCTATCAAAGCCTGAGCAGTCATAGTCCCTGTAGATATAATAGTCACGTCAGAACCTTCGGAATATACATAGGCTTTACCAATTTCAAATGGTGTTTTGTCTGTTGTAATAATCGGACTGGCTTCACGGGCAAGTCGCAGATATGAAGGTCGTCCGTCTTTGGCAAGAGCCATGGTAGCTCTCTCAGCTTCAGGACCATCACAAGGCGCTATCACAACCATGTTTGGCAAAACTCTCATCAATGCTATGTCCTCTAGCATCTGGTGAGTCGCACCATCTGGTCCGACAGAGATACCAGCGTGTGACCCAACGACATTCACTGGCTGGTTGTTCAGGCATATTGTTGTTCGTATTTGCTCCCAGTTACGACCTGGGCTAAACGCTGCATAACTACTGACAAAAGGTATCTTGCCCTGAGCTGCTAGACCAGACCCAACTGTGACTAAGTTCTGCTCTGCCACACCAATTTCTACAAACCTCTCTGGGAATTCTTTGGCAAACAAGTGCATTTGGGTAGATTCTGTCAGATCGGCACAAGCTGCCACAACATCATCATCAATCTGTCCGGCTTTTAGAAGTCCACGCCCAAAACCTTTTCTGGTTGGTTCTTTATCAAGTTCTTTAGAGATATCAGCTAAATTTAGGTCGCTCATTATTTGTCCGCCTCCTTGAGAGAATCAAGCGCTTTTTCTGCCTCTTCTTTATTTGGCGGTTTACCGTGCCAAGTGTAGTCGCCTTCCATGAAATCAACGCCTTTGCCCGGAACAGTATGAGCAATTAACACAGTTGGACGTTCTTTAGATGTCTTGGCGAGGTTAATAGCATCAAGCACTGCTTCCATATTATTGCCGTCTATATCTACTGCGTTCCAGCCGAATGCGTCCCACTTTTTCTTCAAATCACCGAGTGGCATCACGTCTTCTGTATTTCCATCTATTTGGATATTGTTGCGATCAACGATTCCTATAATATTATTCAGGTTATATTTAGGTGCCAACATCGCTGCTTCCCAAATATTACCCTCATTTAGTTCCCCGTCACCCATGACAACATAAATATATCGATTTTTCTCTTTGTTCATCCGCATAGCTAGCGCCATCCCACAGGCTTGCGATAAGCCACAACCAAGCGGACCACTTGTATTTTCAAGTCCTGGCAAAGTATGTCTCTCTGGGTGACCCTGCAGTCTAGACTTATGTTTGCGCAGCGTCATCAGCTCCTTACGATCAAAAAATCCTGCGTGAGCCATAGTTGCATACTGTACAGGTACACAGTGACCATTACTCAGTAGCAATATGTCTCTGTCGGCAAGTTGGGGGTTTTTCGGGTCATAGTGCATGATATCAAAATAAAGAGCGGTGAATATGTCTGATAAGCCAAGTGGCCCTGCACTGTGACCTGATTTAGCTTCTTCAAGCATCTTAATAATATCAACGCGAATTTCGTTCGCCTTTTTTTCCAATTGCTCAATAGTAAGTGTTTTTGTTTGCCCTGTCATACTTAATTCAATTATACCAAATAATTATCTACTAATCTTTAAAATTGCAGAGTTTTAACTGCCTTCTCAACTATTTCTGAATTATCTGGATCTCCTTGTAACATGGAGTAGTTAACGATGTACGACTTTCCGTTTTTTTTGAATTCATACTTTGTAGTCTTTATTAGGCCTGTACCATTTAGCGTGTCCTCTTGAGAACCCACCGCCTTTTCGCCTTTTTGCCCATTTGATAGAACAAACTCAGATACAGCGCTTCCAGGAATAGTGTAACTACTGGCCATCTCAAATACTCCTACTGTAAGCCTATGGGGGGCATCACTACCCGGGACTTTATCTGTAGTTATCACTGGTGGTTGGCCCTTTTTGTACGTAATATCAACAGGGTCCAATGAGCTTATGAAGCGATCTTGCTCAGGATCATTATTGAGTTTCCAACCATCAGGAACTCTCATTTTTAATGCTTTTTTCGAAGATATTATTTCTTTCCAACCAAGAGACTCGTCTTTTGGATGTTCTTCCTTCTTGATTGTTTCTTTTTTTGTTGGTTCTGATGACTGCGACGAATCATTATTTGTGTTTTTGTTAGCATTGTAAACATAAAAACCAGTGAAGCCTATCAGTGTCATGGCTATCACAACGAGCAAACCCTCAATTATCGTAAAACCATTTTGATTATTATCTTTCATACTACCCCACTTTGTAAATTATGCTTATGATTATACCTGTGACTTGTCAATTAAGTCCATTATTTTGTCGTAGTTGGCCTGTGGATTATCAGCCTTCTGTATGTATCCACCAGCATTTAAGACATCTATCCCGCCGTCTGCCAGTTGTTTTGCGTTCTGATCGCTTACACCGCCATCCCAACCAATTTCAACTTCAGGATGATGTTCTTTTATCTCTTTAACTTTACTAAGAAGCCCAAGATCTGGCTGACCTCCAAAGTATCCCAACTTTCCGCCAAACACCAAAATATGATCAAAGCTATGGATAATCTGCTCAACGGAATCAACGGTTGTGTCTGCGAGTATAGCGAGTCCTGCCTTGATATCAGCCTTGTGAAGCTCGGCTGCAAAATGCATATGATGCACATCTGCCTCCGCATGAATAATTACCATATGGGGTTTTAGCTTAATAAGTTGCTGTATGTAATCGTGTGGCTTTTGGTACATTAAATGTACGTCTGCCAATATGTCGGCTGGCCACCATACTTTATCTATATCAACTGATTTGCTCGGTGCAAAAACACCATCCATGAGATCAACTTGGATTCTCTTTGTTACTGAAGTTGCAATTTTGAGCTGAGAATTATATTCCTCTTCTGTGCTTGCCAATACCGTCGGACATAGTACTGCCACGAACTAAACCTCATCAATTTTATTAATTCGTCGTTGATGTCTTTCGTCTTCGCTGAAAGGCGTCTCTAGCCAAATCCTAACAGCCTCTTTGATTTCATCAAATTTTACAAACCTAGCACCTATACTTAGCATATTTGCATTATTGTGTTGGCGGTTAAGCCGTAAAATCTCATATGGGTCTTCTGATTGATCACTGTGTGCTGTTTGTTTTCCGTAATAAAGGCCACAGCGCACTCCCTTGACACGGTTGGCAACCATCGCTTCACCTTGCCCACTCATGCCAAAAATAATACCTACTTCGCACTCACCGCTGGCCACTGCTTCAGCACAAGGACGAATAAAATCTGGATAATCATCTGTTGCCACGTACTCTTTGGGACCATAATCTACAACTTCGTGCCCTATCTCCTCCAAGAAGGAGACTAGTTGTTTAACTGCTTCGAAACCTGCATGGTCGGTACTAACGGCTATTTTCATGCTGGTGACTCGCCTCGGCCACCCTCTTGTATTAATTTTCCAACATCTGCTACCTGCTCAACAAGCCGGTTACTATAACCCCATTCATTGTCGTACCAGACGACTACCTTGCCCAGGTTGCCAGCAACCACGTTTGTCAAAAGCAAATCAACAATGCCTGAATGACTATTGCCGATGTAGTCTCCACTCACCAGTGGCACATCGCTCGTATCTATAATCCCCTGATAGAAAGGCTCCGAAGCTGCCTTCTTCAAAATCGCGTTTATCTCGTCTTTGTCAGTGTCTCTTTTGAAAACAATTGTCACATCGCTGAGTGACACAACAGGGGTTGGTACACGCACACTCATGCCATCAAATTTGCCTTGAAGCTGAGGAACAGTTTTCGCAACCGCGATGGCTGCACCAGTTGTGGTCGGCACAATATTCTCGGCTGCATTTCGCCCTTCACGTAGGTCTTTCAACGGCGCATCTTGCAAAGCTTGTGAGGCAGTATAGCTGTGAACTGTAGTAAGCATAGCTTTTTCAATTCCGATTGCTTGGTCAAGGATAGACATAACAGCTGCCACAGAATTTGTAGTACAGCTCGCATTGCTAATAACAGGTGTAGAAGTCTTTAGTTTTTCTTCATTTGCTCCGTAAACAATGGTGTCAACGCCTTCGCTCTTGCTCGGACCAGAGATAACAACTCGTTTTGCCCCAGCTTTGATATGAAGCTCTGCGTCCTCTTGCTTGGTAAATCGACCAGTACATTCGATTACCACATCGACACCTAGCTGACCCCATGGCAAAGCACTTGGATCTTTCTCTGCAAGCACCTGGATCTTTTGGCCCTGAACAATTATGTTGCCTTCATCTGATTGAACATCACGTGGATATGTTCCGTAGTTACTGTCATATTTGAGTAAATGTGCCAATGTTTTTGTGTCTGTTAAATCATTTATTGCTACAATCTCAAGATCAGTTCTATCAAATGCTATCTTAAAAGCACTTCGCCCAATTCTACCAAAACCATTTATTGCAACCTTTGTTTTCGCCATGTTCACACCCTTTTGTTAGTTAACTATTAGTGACATTATAAACTATCGTATTCAGGTAGGGCAACTAGCTCTTCTAAAGAGTTGACCCGGTCAAATACTGGTTTTGCAAACCTAACATACTCGTTTTCATCATCACAAAGTTTTTTCACCTCATCAAAATCCTTGAGTATAACTTCTATCTTCTCACCTGGATCTGGCTTCTGCTCTCCACGAGAAGTCAAATTCTGTGCTAGATAATACAGATTGGAATACTCCATACGAGGGATATTGTTCTGAACATAAATCAGCTTCCAGTCCGCAAAAGCCATTCCTGTCTCTTCCAGTAGCTCCCTTTTTGCGCCAGTCAACCAATCCTCCCCAGGCTCAACTTTGCCACTAGGAAAAGTAAGGGTCATACCACGATGAGGCTGTTCATCCTTCAAAATAACAATCTTGTTATCAACTATAGCTATAGTCCCAGCTGTATCTTGACGTTTGAGCATTTCAAAAGTAGCGGACGACCCATCATAAAGCTCTTGCTCCCATTGATACACATCAAACATCTCACCTTTAAATACTAATTTAGCATTTTCAGGAATTATATTTTTGTTAGTATTCTTCATTTATAAATTATCCGCCAGTGAATTTAATTGATCATGTATAGTTGGTGCACTAGCAACTATACTTCTATCTCTCCAGTCATACGTATCTTTACCAAAATTCGTAACCACTCCTCCAGCTTCTCTGATGATTACAGCCCTAGGAACATAGTCCCAAACCTCTCCCATCTCACCGTTTGTTATATATCCATCAACCGCTCCTCTGGCAACATCAACTACGAATCCTGACAAATGAACCCTAAACACGCCTTGATCCATTAGCAAGTTAATCAACTTTCTATTAACGTGGGTTCTTACATACGCTTTTTTTATCGGGCGATCCGATACATGTATGACTTTTCCATCACAATATGCTCCTTTACCGTCTATTGCAAAATAAAAATTATCTAACGCAAAATTATATACAACGCCAAGCACTGGTTTATCATCAACTATCAGACTTATCATTGTTGAGCAGTAAGGTAGGCCTCTGATAAAGGCCTGAGTGTCATCTATCGGGTCTACAGTCCAGAAAGTTCCACCTGGCTCGCCACCGTACTCTTCCCCAACTATTTTAATAGATGGGTCTATGCCCTCAAGCAGATCTCTAATTTCTCGCTCTAACTTTTTATCCATTTCTGTGACAACATCATTATGATGTGACTTTGTCTCATGTGGGATATTTCCATAAAGGCCCATAACCTCTGTTCTTTTACTACGCAGAAACTTTTCGAGCTTGTCGATTGCTTCTTTATAAAATTTGTCAGACACTATTTACTCCAGGCTTGGATGCATTCTTCTATGATTTTGTGAGCTTCTGTGGCGTCACCCCAACCTTTAGAAATAGTTGAGCCAGGTTTTTTAAGATCCTTGTAGTGAGTGAAGTGATGTTCTATTTTCTTGAGCAAAGTTGGTGACACATCCGGCAAATCATTTATCTCATTTGCGATGTTGCGATCATCTTCTGGTACGCATAAGATTTTGTGGTCCATCTCGCCATCATCTTCAAATTTCATGACACCAATTACCTTGGCTTTTAGATATACGCCCATAGGTATCGCTTCTTCTGCAAGTACTAATGTATCAAGCGCATCGCCGTCTTCGTCCAACGTGTTCGGAATAAACCCGTAGTTGCCAGGCTTGGCAAAAATACTTGGTTCAACCCGATCCAAAAAGAAAGCTTTATTTTCTCTATCATATTCAATCTTTGCTGTTGAGCCTTTGGTAATTTCAATAACAGTGTTGATGATTTTACCTTCTGCGTATGGTTGTAGAAATGCATCGTAGTCCAAAATATATCCTTTTCGTATTATTTCTTTTGCTTAATTATATCACTTTTCTAGATTGGGAAGAACAAGCCCAAGCAGTACGCCAACACTTCGCCATTCATGCATTTCGCCTCGCTCAATTGCCTCTTTAAGTTCTTTGACGCCCATCCAAGTCACTTCTACATCCTCGCCGTGCTCCAATTGTTGCCCTTCAGGGTGCTCCTCATAATCTTTGACTTCAAAATAATACAAATCCCACTCTACAGTCGCACCAGCTTTTGCCACAGTCAGGAGCTTTAAATCCTTAACGACTAGCCCTGTTTCCTCAACCGCCTCTTTTTTAGCACCTTTGATAGCTTCTTCTACCATATCGGCGTTCTTATCCAACAATTCATGAAGTTCTGGCAAACTATCAACAACCTTGCCTCCTGGCAATCGCAAGTCAACCTTACCATTTTCTTGTCTGAATTCACGGGTAATGAGTATTTTTTTATCAGGTGAAATGATTATGAGTCGTGTTCCAGGTGGCCTACGATATCTTTCAAAAACACGTCCGTCAGGTTGCTTTGTATGCACAACCTCCCCAATTTTTCCATGAAATACTGATTCTTCGTTATTTGCCATGTCTTAAATCAATTATAGAATCAAGCCGTGTCTAATACAAATGTTTGATTAGTTAGCTTTTTCTATGTAGTCTAGCTCTTGATCAAAAGTCTGAGTCATGTCTAGCGCAACCGCATACGCAGCATCTTCTTGGGGTATGTCTTCTGCCCTTGTACCGACATAAGATGATTCACATTCATTCAGTGAAATATAACTACTAAATGCACGTCTATTATTCTCTGAGTCAAAATGATAATCAGATTCCGCTGAATATGAGCGACGACATACGTTTTCATCCTGACCAGACAAATCAACTTCTATTCTAGCACTGGTTTGATCACCTTCGACGAGTGGGTTCTTTATGTCTCTATTTACACTTACTAGTACCTTCTCTACATCACCTGAACGAATTCGTCTGTCACTCTTTCGAGGATCAAATCCCGGTGCAAATGTCACTTCCAATAACGACCCAAGACTACTCCCCGTAATGCTAAGCTCTTTACGCCCATCTGATTTACCCCAAAATGAATTATAATTATCATCTGTTTGAGCAAACTTTACAGCATCTCTACCAACTCTAGCCATAGAAGGGTTCAGTATCTTTTTGACATTCTTTTCTATCTTTGCAGGACTAGGTTTTATGACAGTCTTATCTTCGCTACCAACAATCCCACAACCTGATAGAGCCATGGCAAAGCCAACCAAACCAAGTCTTAAGAGCTTCTTTGGTAGATTTCCATATGACCTATTTGCTGATCCGTCAACAACACGATCCTTTATCCTATTCATTGCGATATACTGTACAACTTTAAGTTTAATGTTGCAAGTACCGACCATGTTATTATAGTTTTTATGATGCATATAATTGGTCACCGCGGCGCCGCCGGACTCGCCCCAGAAAATACACTTAAGTCAATTAAACTGGCTCGAAAGTTTTCTGTCCAGGCTATTGAATTTGATATTCGTATTACCAAAGACTATAAATTAGTTGTTTGTCACGACAAAGACCTTGAGCGCATTGCAAATAAAAAATCATTAATTAGCAAATTAACACTCGTAGAAATATTGGCAGTAAAAACAATCTCAGGAGAGCCAATACCGACTTTGGCGCAAGCTATCAAAGAGGCTGGAGACACAGCTCTGCTTATCGAAGGGAAAGATAGCCGTTGGGCAGAAAGCCTAGCAAAGACTCTCAAGTCTACAGCTTTTAGCAACCCGCCCAAGGTATTGTCCTTTAATCACAAGGAGCTCCTGAAATTCAAAAAGCTCAGTCCTCAAACCTTTCTAGTAGCATCAGAGCAGCATAATCCTTTCAAGACAATTTACTTTGCAAAAGAGAATAATATACCAGCAGTCTGCATGAAGTTCTGGATTTATCATCCGATAATGTATTGGCTGGCTCAGAAAAACAACTTAGAAATGTACGCCTATACCATCAATAACCGCCTAGTTGCCAGGATATTTCACTTGCTTTATCCAAAGGTGATGATCATCACCAATTACCCGAACAAATTTAACTAGCTTTTTGGGTGGCCCAGTCGTAAGCGTTGGTGAAAAGTTTGAACCATGGACTGTATTTTGAGTCGTATGGGTTATGTGAATTTTGAATACTTAGGAAAGCCCTCTCAGGGTGAGGCATTAGGATTGTGGCACGACCATCTTCTGACGTAACAGATGTAATTCCACTTTTTGTACCATTAGGATTCCATGGATAAACTTCAGTGTTTTGGCCTTTGCTGTCAACAAATTTTGCACTGATATTCTGTGGATTGCCGTCAAAGACCATTCGTCCTTCGCCGTGTGCAACTGGCACTGGCAATACTGAGCCAGCCATTCCACCTAGCAACACTGAAGGTGAATCTTCTATTTCTACGCTAGCAACTCTTGCCTCAAATTGTTCGCTGATATTTTGTTGCAAACTTGGCCAAGCTTCAGCTCCAGGGATGATTGATTTTAGGTGAGACAGCATCTGGCAACCATTACACACGCCTAGAGTAAGAGTATCTGGTCGTTCAAAGAATTGCTTGAACTGTTCTTTTAGATCTTTGTTATTAAGTATCGTCTTAGCCCAGCCTGCTCCTGCTCCTAGAACATCTCCGTAAGAGAACCCACCACAAACAGCTAGCACGCTGTAATCATCTAGCTTCTTTTTGCCACTGATCAAATCACTCATGTGTATGTCATGAGCTTCAAATCCAGCGTGGGTGAAAGCAGCCGCCATTTCGACTTGGCCATTAACTCCTTGCTCTCGCAATATTGCCACTTTTGGTTTCCCACTACTAGATTTTGGTGCAGTTGGAATTTCAAAAGTTACTTTGTCCGGCAGTCCTGCGTTGCTATCATCAGCAATTACTTTTTCTTCTGAATCTACTGATTCTGGATTTTCTCTAAGTCGCCTAATCGCATTGCTGTTAGCCTCCCATAATGATTCAAGATCACTCCTTTCAGCCGAGTAATTGAAGTCTTTATCTGTTATTTGTATTATCTGTTCTTTAGTTACTTCGCCGATTTCAAAGACATTGCCAGTAACTTTGGCTTTAATTTCGTCAATTATATCACCAGACTGATTAGATTTGACCTGGATTACGGCTCCAATTTCTTCAGAAAATAGTTTATTTTTTATATCGCCAGATTGATATTCTAGATTGACATTCACACCCTTGCGACCTGCGAACATCATCTCTGCCAGCGTGGCGAATAATCCACCGTCAGACCTGTCATGGTAAGCCAAGATTTTGCCTTCAGAATTTAAGCTCTGTATAACTTCAAAATAATTCTTTAGTTGTTCTGGGTCAATATCTGGACAATCACTGTCTGTTAGTCCATATACCTGAGCAAGTGCGGATCCACCGAGTCGATTTTTGCCTTGACCTAGGTCTATCAAAATCAGCTTCGTGTCACCAGATTTTAGCTCTGGAGTTAACACATTATTCACGTCATTTACCGGTGCAAATCCTGTAATTACTAGAGAAACTGGGGAAGTTACTGCGGTGTCATCCCAGATAGTTTTCATGCTCAGAGAATCTTTGCCCACAGGGATTGTCACGCCAATGTTCTGGCAAAACTT
Organism: Patescibacteria group bacterium; assembly: GCA_038064875.1. Classification (GTDB taxonomy): domain Bacteria; phylum Patescibacteriota; class Saccharimonadia; order Saccharimonadales; family 2-12-FULL-41-12; genus 2-12-FULL-41-12. Next base: position 310,850 of record JBBTSC010000001.1, read on the forward strand.
ACTAACAGCACTGACGGCGTCATGCAGTGCTTCTTTCTGACCTTCATGTTGAGTCGCTGCCATCCAGTTAGCTGACAAAGTCACTTTACTTAAAGATTCAATTGGTGCTGACGCTATGTTGGTCACCGCCTCTGCCACAGCCATCCGCACAGACGCAGGAGAATCATAAATAGCTATCGGTGTTCGCTCGCCCACAGCCATCGCCTCACCTGTTTTGCTACCAAATGTACTTGCAGTTACTGCAACATCTGCAACTGGGACTTGCCACGGACCAACCATTTGATCTCTAACTGTTAGTCCGCCAACAGATCTGTCGCCAATAGTTATTAGGAATTTCTTGCTCGCAACTGACGGTAAGCTTATTACTCTTTTTATTGAATCTTCTACTGATAATTTTGAATAATCTGCTTTGTGGTTTGATCTCTCTGTGCGATCAAACTCTAGCAACTGCCGGCGGTTGTTGTTGAACAGCGCGCCCATCGGCAGATCAACTGGCTTGTTGTTGAACTGACTGTCACTAACTACTAATTTCTGCTCTTTGCTAGCCTTTCCAACTATCGAATACGTACATCGCTCTCTGGCACAGATCTCTTTGAACCGCTCTAAATCTTTTTCTTTGATAGCCATCACATATCGCTCTTGGGCTTCGTTGCACCAGATTTCTAGTGGCGACATATCAGGTTCTGCATTTAACACGTCTCTCAACTCAAATTCTGCTCCAACTCCTGCATCGTGGACAAGTTCTGGCAAGGCGTTAGATAAACCACCCGCCCCAACGTCGTGGATAGATACGATCGGATTAGTTTCACCCATATTGGCACAGGTTGTGATGACCTCTTGAGCTCGTCGTTCTAGCTCTGCATTTGCACGTTGAACAGATGCAAAATCTAGTTCTGAGTCTGACTGTCCAGAGTTAACACTAGAAGCAGCTCCGCCACCCAGACCAATCAACATTGCTGGACCACCCAGGACTATTATGTAATCACCTGGCTCAATTTGCTTCTTATGTGTGTTTGCACCCTTAACATTTCCGAGTCCACCAGCCAACATAATTGGCTTGTGATAACCCCAATTTACTCCGTCAATTTTCTGTTCAAATGTTCGGAAATATCCAGCCAAATTAATTCGGCCAAATTCATTGCCATAGTGTGCACCACCTAGTGGAGCTTCTATCATAATCCCTAGAGAATTTACTATTCTGTCTGGATAATTTGGCTCTGTTTCCCATGGTTGTTTGAGCTCTGGAATATTGAGGTTGGATACGGTGAATCCTGTTAGTCCCATCTTTGGCCTTGCACCGATTCCTGTCGCTCCTTCGTCTCGTATCTCACCGCCGATTCCTGTACCTGCTCCAGGGTCTGGAGATATAGCAGTAGGGTGGTTGTGTGTTTCTACTTTTGTGACCAAATGCACTGGTTCGTCTGTGGATTCATAAACTCCATCTTTTGGTGCAAAGACTGCACTGTCGTATCCTCTGGTTATGGCTGCATTGTCAGAATAGGCAGAAATAATATCCTTATTAGACTTATCGTATGTATCTTTGATCTTGCTGAACAGACTTGCGTCCGCTGGCAAGCCGTTGATATTCCATTTTGCGTTAAAAATTTTGTGGCGACAATGTTCACTGTTGATCTGTGCGTACATCATGATTTCTACGTCTGTCGGATCGTGATTGATCTTGGTAAATTCTTCTGTCAGGTAATCCAAATCATCGTCTGATAATCCTGTACTGAGTTCTTTATTCGCTTCAACAAGTGCCTGCTTGCCCTGCTCGTTCACACTGTAGGTTTTGAGAGGTTTTGGCTCTCCGACATTAAACATATCTGATAGCTGATCAACACCGCTCACGATGATCTCACTCATCCTGTCAGAAAATATATCTGTAAGTTTTTTAAGATCAATCTCCGCTTCGCTCTGGATAAAGTAGATTATTCCTCGTTCGACTCGGCCGACGCTTGCACCGCTGTTTTTGATAATATCGCTAGCTTTTGATGACCATGGTGATATCGTGCCTAGCCGTGGCAATACTACAAATTGTTGATTATGTGTGGTTTCTTGAAATGGCTCTGAATAATCAAACAGGTTACCTATAATTTCTTTGTCTTTGTCTGACAGTTTATCGCTATTAACAAAATGAACATACTGTGCAGATATATCAGATACTTTAGCTCCAGAACTTTTAAGGTCGGCAAGCAGAGATTTCTTGTTAGTTGCAGAAAGTGCCTGACCACCTTCTAGGATTATCACCCACGTACTCCCAAGCTGTCAGATTTAAATTCAATATCTAGAGGTTTGATCCTCACTGCCTTCTCGTCAGCTACAACATGTCCTGCGTCCCAAGCTTTCAAATTCACAGAACTAGCTATCTCAACCACTTGCTCTGCGTACTTTTCTGGCACGTAGATAGCAAAGCCTACTCCCATATTGAAGTTTCCGTACATTTCCTCGACAGAGGCATTTGCCTTTTCTTTGATAAATTCAAATTCCGCTGGGTATTCAGGGACTTGCTCGATTATATAGGCTAGATCATCTCTGTTAGCACGCATAAGCTTTCGCCAGCCATGACCTGTGACATTCACCATATAATGCAGTTCAATTTTTGCTTCTTGTAGAGCCCTAACTAGGTCAACATATATGTGAGTCGGAGATAGTAATGCTTCGCCGTAGGTTCGACCATCAGCGATTTTAGTGCCGTAGCCTTCTGTTAGTCCTTCTGCGATTTTGCGAGCCATAGTTAGACCATTCGCGTGTATCCCACTGCTCTCTACCAAAATGATCCGATCACCTTCCGCTAATTTGTCGCCCAGCACAAGGTTAGATTTGTCGGCGATACTACCAACTGCAGAACCTGCAAGATCGATTGTGCTTGGCTCGATAATTCCTTTTAGTGCTGGCGTCTCGCCACCACCCCAGCTTGCTCCTGCCAACTGACATGCTTTAGCCCAGCCAGATATTAGATCGTTGGCTCGTTCTTTATCTTCCATCCATGCACTGTCGCCTATAGCGAAATATGCGTTGACTACATTTGGCAGAGCTCCGACAACTATCAGGTCGTTTACGATCATAGCGATTGTGTCTTGAGCTATTTGGTCATAATAACTTTTGCCACCGATTCCTCGCATTTCGTCCGCGACCAAGTTCTTTGTGCCCAAACCTTCTACCACAAGTGCACGGTACATATTGTCTTCTTCCCAGACATAGGCTGACTCGCCACGGCTGAGTGGGAGCTCTTTCATTCCGAATTTTTCTAAGTTGCTAGATGTCGTTTTAGCCATATCCTGCGACAATACTTTTGCAGGGTCTATTGATCCGTAATTCACTCCGGAATCTGAATAAGTAAGCTGGGATTCGTCGGATCCTGTCATTTACTATATTCTACCACAAAGATATTAGCGTGTTATCTAATTTTGGAGGCTGGCGTCGTCTTCTAGGACTTTGGCGGATTGTTTTGCGCGAAATTCGTCGTATTTTTTGGCAATTTCTGGGTCGCTAAGGGCTAGGATCTCAACTGCTAGCAAGGCAGCGTTTTTATGGCCGTTTTCTGGCATAGTCGCTACTGGGACCCCTGGAGGAAGTGCTATGTTAGACCACAAAGCCTCATGACCATGGTTGTCTCTTTTTACAGGAATAGAGATTACTGGCAATGTAGTGTGTGCGGTGACAACTCCCGCAAGGTGAGCTGAGCCACCTGCACCAGCAACAATAATTTTCATACCGTTTGCTTTGGCATTTTCTGCATATGCACAGGCTTCTTTGGGTGTGCGGTGCGCAGACAGAACTCGTAGTTCGCTGGTGATGCCGAATTCATCAAGTACTTTTTTAACACCTTCCATAATGTCAAGATCTGACTTGGAACCCATCATAATACCGACTTGTATATTGCTCATTACACCCATTGTAATACAAATTACATTTTTTTTGAAAACTCTTCAAGATTTTTTGATATAATATAGGCAATGAACATTGCGACCACAGATTTTTCATTTAAGGGTCAAACAAATCTCTACCACGGAAAAGTCAGAGATGTGTATTATATCGGCGACAAAGTTGCCATGATAGCCACTGACAGAATCTCTGCGTTTGATTACAAATTCCCAGAGCTTATCCCGCACAAAGGCCAAGTCCTTAACCAAATCGCAACATATTTCTTAGAAGCTACAAAAGATATCGCACCAAATTGGTTGCTATCTGTACCCGACCCTAACGTCTCACTGGGGCACAAATGCGAGCCAGTCATGATAGAAGCTATCGTCCGTGGCACACTACTCGGATCTGCATGGAGAGCCTACGAAAAGGGTGAGAGAGAAATCTCAGGCATACCAGTAGCGGATGGTCTTAGCGAATATCACATATTTGAAACACCACTATTAACTCCAACCACAAAATCAGAAAACGACGAACCAATTACTTATCAAGAAATCATAGACCAAGGACTCGTAGACAAAGAGCACTTAGACCAGATCAACGACTACGCACAGAAGTTATTTGCGCGTGGGCAAGAAATGGCCAAAGCCCGTGGATTGATCCTGGCTGACACAAAATACGAATTCGGATTCTTAAACGGCGAAATATATCTGATGGACGAAATCCATACACCCGACTCATCAAGATATTTTTATAAAGACAGCTACGACGCATACCTGTCTGGCAATACTGCTGGCAAACCAAAACAACTATCAAAAGAGTTCATGCGTGAATGGCTACTAGAAAAAGGCTTCTCAAACCAACCAGGAGAAACAGCTCCTGCCCTAGATGATGAAGTAATTGAAATGATCTCACAAAGATACATCGAACTATATGAAAAACTAATCGGCGAGAAATTTGTCCCAGACACCAGCGAGAACCCACTCGAGAGGATCGAAGCAAATATTAATAAAGCATTGGATAATTCACAGTGAACCTGGACGGCATTGATCCATTAGACGGCCGCTATTTTGACGCAGAAATCAGCAAACATCTATCAGAGAAAACTAGGATTATCTACCAAGCGAGGCTAGAAGGTGCACTTGCTAGCACTCTGGCTGATTGGGGAATTTGCGACAAAAGCCTAGCAGATGAAATCAACAAAGCAGCCAAAAACATAGACATAGAAAAAGTCCAGAAAGAAGAAGAGACGACTCGCCACGATATCAAAGCAATCGTCAACACGATCAAAGCAGAAATCAGTGACGAGGCAAAACCATACGTTCACTTTGGTGCTACGTCATACGACATCGTATCCAACGCCAGTGCTTTGCAGTTCAAAGACGCTATCCAAGAGTTAGTCTTGCCAAGGCTCGCTGAGCTTATAGAAACTTTGACTGGGCTGGCTGATACTTATAAATCCCAACCTCAAATAGGACGAACTCACGGTCAACACGCAGTACCAATAACTTTTGGCTTTGCTCTATCAGAATATGTATCTAGACTACGACTGAGCGGAGAAGCCCTACATGAACTTAGCCAGAACCTCCATGGTAAATTCTCAGGAGCAGTCGGTGCCTACAACGCACTTAGTATATTCATAGACGATCCGATCAAATTCGAAAGAGATATCTTGAAAAAAATAGGTCTCCAACCATCAGAATCATCAACTCAAATAGTTCCTGCAGAAGTCATGATTCGCTTGCTTGACGAGCTTGCCATAACTAGCGGAATTATGGCCAACCTAGCCCACGATATGCGGCACCTACAGAGGACTGAGATCAACGAAATCCGTGAACGATTCGAGGAAGGACAAACTGGCTCATCAACCATGGCCCACAAACGTAACCCATGGAACTTCGAAAACGTGGTCAGTATGTCAAAGCAAGTTCTCGGACAAATAGTTAGCGCCAACCTCAATATTTCTAGCGAGCACCAACGGGATCTAACAGATTCTGCTTCTGCTAGATTCTACCCTATTGTATTAGCATCCGTTGCCTCTATGACAAAACGCCTCAACAATATAATGGGCAAAATCGAAGTTGATGAGCAGTCCATGCAGAAAAACCTAGAAATGACTGCCGGGGCAATAGCAGCCGAACCGCTATATCTATTGTTCGAAAAATACGGACACACATTGGCCCATGAGAAAGCTAAAAAACTAGCTCACACAGCCATAGACCTAGATCAACCTCTTGTAGATGTAATAACTGTTGATGAAGAGGCAAAAGCTTACTGGGATAAATTCAGCGAGAAGGAACAAGCCATCATCACGGCGCCTGAAAAAAACTACTTTGGTCTAGCTACCAAAAAGACTGAAATGATCGTAAAGAATTATAAAAAAAGTGAATTCCGTAAACTGTATGGCAACACATAAACAAATTGCGATTTTAGATGCTGGTAGTCAATTTTGTGGGCAGATTGATAGAGTGGTCCACGAGCTGGATATTGATTGCGATATTTTGCCTCTTGCCACTCCGTTATCAGATCTAGAAAAATACAAAGCTCTTATAATTTCTGGTGGGCCAGATAGTGTCAATGAGCTAGGATCAAAAGACTGTGATCCTGCAGTATTTACATCTGGTAAGCCAATACTTGGCATTTGTTACGGTATGCAACTTATTGCCAAACACCTTGGCGGATCTGTTGGTGACTCTGGCATGCGAGAAGATGGCAAGACTCAAACCACATTTTCCGACAACCCATTGTTTAAAAATATAGATTCAGATCAGCAAGTTTGGATGAGCCACGGCGACAGTGTCAATAAACTACCTGAAGGATTTGAAGTCATCGGAAAACACGGAGATTTTGTATCAGCTATAGCCAATGACCCAAAAAAGATTTATGGCCTGCAATTTCACCCAGAAGTACACAATACGCCAAAGGGTAAAGAAATTCTACGTAATTTTATATTCAATATTGCAGAACTCACCCCTGATTTTAAAGCAGAAGACCGCTTGCGAACAGTGCAGGAAGAAATCAAAAATATCATCGGAGACAAAGACGTTATCATGTATCTCAGCGGAGGAGTTGACTCCACCGTCATGGCAGTACTCATAGCCAAAACTATTGAAGACCCTCTCAAGATTCATGCCTACCACATAGACAATGGATTTATGCGCGCAGATGAGAGCAAAGCGGTAGAAAAAGTTCTCCATGACCTTGGCGTAGACGTCAATGTCATAAGCGCAGAAGACACGTTCCTAAATTCGACAACCACAATCGACGGCGTCAAGACAAAAAAACTATCTGAAGTTACAGACCCACAGCAAAAGCGCAAAATCATCGGTGATTGTTTTGCAACAATCCGCGAGGAAATAATCAAGGATAAAGAGTTGCCTTTAGATACCGTACTAGCTCAAGGAACTCTTCGGCCAGATATTATCGAGAGTGGATCAGATATGGCTGGTACGGGTCTAGATACGATCAAAACTCATCACAACGACACAGATGGAATAAGAAAACTCCGCAAACAAGCACTAGTAGTAGAACCTCTGAAGTTCCTCTACAAAGACCAAGTACGAGTACTCGGACGTGACTTAGGATTACCAGACAGTATAGTAGACAGACATCCATTTCCAGGCCCAGGTTTGGCTATCAGAATCATCTGTTCTGACGGAACGATTAATAATCAATCTCAAATCAGCGAAGCCAACGCTAAGCTCCAAGACATCTTGAAAGATTCTGGAATAGAAGGCGATGTCTTACCTGTCCAAACTGTCGGTGTCCAAGGAGATGGAAGAACATACTCCCTGCTCGCCGTTATTCGGTGCGATAATCCTAATTGGCCTAAGCTAGCTGAATATACTCGCAAAATTACCAACGCAAAAATCGGTATTAACCGCGTCGCATACGGATTCGTCAACAAACCACCACTTGCAGATCCTGTAGAAACTTTTCTAAACGACCAAACTACCACTGAGCTCAAAGAGGCTGACAAAATTGTCAGAGATATCATCAACAACGATGGCTCAAAATTAGGAATTAGCCAGATGCCTGTCATATTGGTTCCTACTTCATTTGGTCAACCAGGCCAAAGATCTATCGCCATCCGACCATTCATCACACCTGATTTCATGACAGGAGAAGCGGGCCTCCCAGGAATTGGAATGCCGAAAGAAACTATTAAAAATTGCGTTTCTCAGTTACTAGAACTAGACAATTTCAGCCAAGTATTGCTGGATTTAACAAGTAAACCACCAGGGACGACAGAATGGGAATGAGCGGATCAGTAACAGTAGTTTTAGGGCTACAGAGAGGAGACGAAGGCAAAGGTCGTTTTGTTGATGAGCTAGCCAGTAGCCACGACATAGTTGCTAGGTTCAACGGTGGCCCAAATGCTGGCCACACCGTAGTCCTACCAGACAACACCGAACTTGATTTGCACCTAGTGCCATCTGGAATTGCTCACTCAAATGTAGTCAATATTATTGGCAACGGATGCCTAATCGACCCAATAAAACTATTAAAAGAATTCTCAGACATTGAAGCCAAAGACATCAAAGTAACTCCGGACAACCTAAAGATCAGTGCAAATGCTCACCTAATTTTGCCAAGTCATATTGAAGGCGACAAAGCTAGAGAAGTTACAGAGCAAGCTCAGGGCAGTACTAATTCTGGAATCGCCCAAGTATCTGCAGACAAATATTCAAGATCAGGAATAACTCTCAATCAAGCTCTTTCAAATCTTGATGCGCTTCTTGGAAAATCAAATCAAGAATATGTAGATGCTGTGAGACAATTAGAACAATTTTCTGCAGACACAACTATATATATTAACCGGCAACTCACTGACGGTAAAAAAGTTCTTGCTGAAGGTGCCCAAGCCTTCTTGCTCGATATTGATCACGGAATGTATCCTTTTGTGACTTCATCAACCACGACAGTTGGTGGTGTCTGCACAGGGCTTGGTATTGCGCCAAAATATATCGACCAAGTTATTGGCGTGATCAAAGCTACTCAATCACACGTTGGTGGAGGTCCTTTCGTCACAGAAATTACAGATGAGAATCTACTTGGGCAACTTCGAGGCAAACAAACAGAAGTCGATGGAGAGTTCGGTACGACTACCGGACGAGCCAGACGAATGGGTCATCTTGATCTGCCACAAATCAAAAGAGCAATTATGGTAAATGGTATAACCCACTTAGCGATAACAAAGGTTGATTGTATCCCAAGATACGGTAATCAAATACAAATCTGTACCAGCTACAAAGACGTCGGTGATATTGCTCCAGTATCAGCTGATGCCTTAGATCAATCTACTCCTGAGTACGAAAATTTGCCATCATGGACAGAAGATATCTCAGTAATTGATGATTTTGATAGCCTGCCTGAAAATGCAAAAAACTACATAAAATTTATAGAAGAAAAACTAACAACACCGATCTTCCGCATAGGCGTCGGCCCCAACCGAGACCAAGTCATCAAACTGTCTTAAAGAAGATACAAATATTGACTTTTTGATTAATTTATGTTAATATATTACAGTTTCGTTGAGGCAATTTTGCTTCCGAAGTACCTTGATAAGTAGCGTAGCGAGATGAGATATAAGAACATAATTTTATGTTTTAATATCTCATCTCAGTATAACGAGTTGAAAACCAACAACAAGGAGAAAGCATGTCTGGATCACAAAATCCTACAGCAGAAAACCAAAAACAAACTGCGTTTTTGGGGAAAGAAATCTTGGTTATGGCAAAGCCCTTCGGCGATGTCACATCAGCCGAGATTGATAAAGCTGAACAAGAACTCGAGGCGATCTCGATTCCTGGCAATGCCAATTCGTTCGTCCCATGGGCCGACCCACTCATTCCTTTTGAATGCGAGTGTGGTGCAATCATCTATGCGGACAGCGAACACGAACATTGATCCAACCCCTGGATCAGCGGGCGCTTTAAGCGATTACATACGGCTTTTAGCGCCCGCACCGAACTTTTACCTTGTCAATCTTTGACTTTTTCAACACTTTTATACCAAACCTACTCTACCTATCTACCTTACTCTAGAATTGTGTGATTCTACTGAAGAGTTCAAAAGAACGAAAGTAAGAGTTTTTTAAGTTACGATTTGATCAAGCTTGTTTTGGTCTATTGCTGATTTGATTTCTATTGCTATTCTTTTGCCGTAGCTCATAGATTCGCCGTGCATGTATCCAGAATACGGAGTCGATGCTGTGCCTGGGCTACCAGGGATTCTCATACTGACATCAAAGATAAATATTTCCTCACTCGGTGGACCGGCAGTAACTGCACCTTGTAGGGCAAATGGCCCAACCATCCCTGGAGGATAAACACCCTCTACCGCTTCAACAAATTGTTCGCCGAGTTCATAAATTTTACTTAGTAATGATTCTTTGACTGTAACTGCAATATGTCCGTTTTCAATGTATTTTGGCTGGACTTTTGCTAAAACTTTTCCTTGCTCTGAAGCCGTCAGACGGAGAAGTCCATCGATATTTGTTTGCCTACGGATATCTGTACCCATAAGTTCAAGTCGTTTCTCAACGCCTGAGTAAAAAAAGTTTAAATTGATCATTGGACCCAAGACAAATTCTTCAATCACTGGACTTTGGTCTGCAAAACTATTACCAAAACGTTTTTGCATTTCGTGCTCATACTCTCCTGCGTTATCCACCAAAAAGAAATCTCTCTCATAACTTCGTTCTTGCTCATTAGCCTTAACTATAACTAGACGATCAATATCTTTATAGTTTGCAAATTGCTTTGGTAATTTAATGCCGGCTTTTTCAAGCAAGAAATACTGGTTTTTTTCTTCATCACGTTCTTCTTTTTTGACCAAGATTCTATTGCCGAATATTGGCACCAAGAAAGTATTTTCTACCTGCTCATAATCACAATAAACCCAGAAATATCGACTGTGTATAAAAATAGAGTTGCGAGATAACAACTCTTTTTGAACTACTTCGCTTGTCACATCTTTAAAACTATCAACTACTATAACATCGTCTACACATCCACGAACTCCGTCAGTCTTGTAATGTTTTTCGTAAACTTCGTGGCGTCCTTTTTGAGCAACAACAAGTGTACGAAAACCTTGGTCCTTAGCACCACGACAGACATCCAGCGCACTGTGACCACCAAGAGTCGCGATAGTAATTTCGCTTTTGTTATATTTGCTTAGTACTTCAGAGATATCTTGCTGAGTGATCATCCAGTAACCTCGTCCAGTTTATCTTGCTCAATGGCGTTTTTAATTTCCCGAGCAATTCGCCGACCCGTGCTCATAGGCTCTGAATATCGAAGAGCTGTGTAAGGAGATCCGTCAACATATGGGTTAGATCCAGCTACGATTCGGGCAGAAATCTCAAAAACAAAATATTCCATGTCTGGCGTTACAACCATTTCCAAACAAAATGGACCAAACATTCCCTTTTCAGTTAGTTCTTTTGATTTGTCGACAACCTGCCGACCCATTCTGAAAAATTCTGCCAGCATGGACTCACGTGCGACAATCGGAATATTGCCAATGATGTTATATGAAGTTTGCAGATGAAGATCTAGCTGATCCTGCGCACTAATTCGGCCAATAGAGTCGACATTGGTCTCATATCTCTTATCCATACTCATGATTTCTAGCTCATCCGTAAGGGGTGAGTAGAAATAGTGAACATAGATAGGATTACCAATAATATATTCTTGGATCATATACTTTACATCTTTGTGTTCTTGGATCTTGTCTTCAAATTCTGTTTTATTTTTAGCCAAAAAATAACCCTTGCCACCACCTGCACCGTTGAACTTAATGATTGCTGGTCTGTCGATATCCTCCGCCTTATCAAAAATCTTCGGCATGGTGAGTCCAGAGTCTAGTAGCCATTGTCTTTGTTTAACTCTACTTTCCTCGAGCCTGAGAACCTGTTTGTCGCCAAAATATAACATCTTATTTTGCTCCAGCTGATCGACTGAACACGCGGCAAATAGTGTCCCGTGTGGGATCAAAATAGCATTTTTATCAATAAGTTCTTGCTCTAGCCCATTGAAGTCTGGGTACTCATCTATACTGATTATCTCGTCAGCAACCCTGTAAGATCTGTATGGCTCTTCGTATCCTTTTTTCACTACCGCGATCGTCTTGAACCCTTCGTCTTTCGCACCTTTGAGTATCTGTAGTGCGGAATGACTACCTAGAGTTGCAATACTGTAGTTTTTTGAATCTGCCATATTTTTAATATTCCAATAATAGTACCATTAATGGACGATAAGAGCAATCTATAGGGACTCTAAATATTTGCGAATATTGAGCGCAGAAGTCGCACCTTCGCCTATAGCACTAGCAATTTGCATAGTTGCGCCACTGCGTACATCCCCAGCGCAGAAGACTCCTGAAATGTTTGTCTCTAGGTTTTCATCCGTCTTAATCAGGCCGATCTCGTCAAATTCTATACCAGTGTTTTTCAAAAACCCTGTATTTGGTAGTAGCCCTATAAATACAAAAACCCCGTTAGTATCAAATTCAACTTTTTTGCCAGATTTTTTATCTGTGCCAACCACTTTATTTACTTTTCCATCATCGCCACCCACTATCTTGTCAGTAGTTGTATTCATATGAACTTTAATCTGTGGAAATTTGTCAAGCTCCTTAATGAGCACATCGCTGGCTCGAAATTTGTCACCACGGACTAATAGGTCAATGTGAGTAGCAAATTTGGTCAAGAAAATTGCTTCTTGAACCGCAGAATTACCGCCACCGACTACAACGAGCTTCTTGTCTCTATAAAATGCGCCGTCACAGGTAGCACAATAATGCACACCCTTGCCATAGAATTCAGCTTCACCTGGGATTCCAAGTTTATTGTAATCACTGCCAGTAGAAATAAGAACTGCCTTTGCTTTGATGTCTCCATCTGTAGTTGAAACTGTTTTGTATTTGCCTGAATCCTTAATATTGAGCACTTCACCAAATTCTATCTTTGCCCCAAAACGTACGGCTTGCTGTTCTAGTTGTTCTGCAAGCTCCAGGCCTGAAACACCTTTCGCAAAGCCAGGATAATTATCTACCCAGTCAGTTGTAGCCGCTAGTCCGCCAATCACTCCCTTTTCATAGAGTACGGTTGATAAGTCTTCGCGGGTAGTATAAATAGCAGCTGAAAGCGAAGCTGGCCCAGCTCCAACCATCAATACATCCCAAATCTTTTCTGTCGTCTCACTCATTATTACTCCAATCTACTTAATTTATCTTAGCTGAATATGGCAGGGTGGTGCAAGGAAACTTCCGAGTACTGGAGTAAGATGTACAAGAAGTACATCGCACGAAGCACGCAGGAGTTGACGAAGCAACATCCGCCATACTTCAGCTAAGCTACGGCAGGGGCTAGTTTGGCTAAATTATATCCTATAATTACTTCTTTTTGATCGTCATCTTTTGTTACAACCGTTACTGGTACTGCAAGTTGTCCGCTAATTTTATAAGCTTCCTCAGCACGTTCTGGATTTTCGTCCAAATTCACTTCTTGGTAGCTTTTATCTTTTGCCGTTAGCCATTTCTTTACCATAACACAGTATGCACAGGTGTTAGTTGTATAAATTGTTATATCTTTTGCCATCTTTTTGCCTTTCTTTTTATTATCTTTTGGGTCTTATTACATTATATGTGGTGTATTTGAGATTGTCAACTACCCTACATCTGGTGCTTATTGAGGCACATCTATAAGTTCGATGTCGAACACTAGGTCAGAATTTGCTGGTATGTCTGCACTTGGAGATTGTTCTCCGTAGGCCAAACTTGCAGGGATAATGATTCGTCTTTTGCCTCCAGCTTTCATTCCTGGGATTCCTTCTTGCCAGCCTTTTATAACACCGTCTAGAGACGCTGTAAATGGTTGACCTGAGTCTTTACTACTCTGGAAGATTTTGCCTGTGCTAGCAATTGCTCCTGTGTAGTGAGCTGTTACCTTACCGCCAGCTTTTACTTCTGCTCCAGTACCTGGTTGCGTATCAATAACTTCTAGTTTTTCGACTTTTGCTACTGGAGTAAAGTCTGCTAATTGTGTTCCTTGCAATTTATTTTCCCCTGCTTCCTGAGCAGCTTTCTGCTCGTTTAATTTTTGTTGAACTTCTGCTGGTAAATTATCCGTTGCTGATTTTTTATCTCCGCCTGTTGCTATTTCCCAAATCACGTAACCACTAAAAGCTAGTGAAGAAACCGCAAAGACAACAACAATTACCAAAATAAATATCCTTGTACTGTGCTCTTTAACCTTCGCCATATAAACCCCTCTAGATTTCTTAACAAATCTAATTATACCAATTTAATATTGTCTAAGCTCTAATCTAACCAATTTTACAACGTTAGTTTTACAGGCTAGACCTGTATATCCATTCGATCTCTTACGCACTGCTTAGCTTGAGATAACAATTGACTTACTCTACCCTCAGTAACCCCTAAATCTTCAGCGATTTCTGCAAGAGACAGATCCCTAAAGAAATAATCTACTAGTACTTGCTTTAGTCTAGCGTCTCTTGAATCACTTTCATCAAAACAGCCTATCATCTCATCGGCAAAAACCTTATTAAGAACCTGGTCATTTCTATTAGTATCAGCTAGATCGTGGTCACCAGCTACCTCTAAACTGATCCATCCACCTATGGTACGACCTTTTGAAACTAGATCGTGTTCAGTTTGGGTTCCGTTTTTTAGAGAATCTTGAGTTCTTCTTGACACGCCTTGTGCTATCATTTCTGATCTATAAAATTCACGCCTCTCCCCTACCATGGCACTAACAAGCATAGGCTCAAGCTCCTCTATAGGTTTGCCTGGGTTATTCTTAACCACACCAACGCCTCTGATAAAAGCTTGCTGGTGTATATCATCTCCATTATTGATATCCCTTGCAGAAAGAGTTTCTGCAATACCAACAATAAGATCTTCATGTGCAGGAGTAACTAGTACTTGCCCGCCTTCCTTAAAATTCGACATAAGAATATAATTATAACATAATTTGCATAATTATTCAATAGTCTATAGATATTTTTTGGCGAAATATAGAAAGACAGCGTTTGTCCATCCAAAGCCCTCTTGAGGTGGATATAACCCTTCTTTTGGCTGATCCATAGGCTCAACTACATTGTAGGACTCTCTAAAGATTTCGTACTTATTAAAATAATTTATATTTGTAGTAAGCCATTTCTTAGCAATATTTTTAGCCATAACTTTGTGCCCATAACGATCTAAACCGTTAACAACAATCCAGTGGAGTGGCGCCCAGCCATTTGGGTAGGCCCACTGATAATTATCATGCAATGATCCGAATTCCTCCGAAGTTGCGCTAAGCCCTCCTCTTTGCATAAATTTGTCTAAATTATCCACGAGCCGATCAGCTTGCTCATCAGAAGCCAGGCCAGACCAAAGAGCATAATAGCTCGCCAGTGACCAAACATCTGATAGCTCGTCTTTCTGGTAATTATAGTCAAAGAAAAAGCCTTTCTCTGCGTCCCAGAGATAATATGTGACTTTAGCGGCACGATTTTTAGCTCGCATTTTCCAAACTTCTGCTTCTGTTTCGTCTCCAAGTAGTTCTGCTATTTTCGCAAAGTCCATTTCATACTTATACAGTAGGCAATTCAAATCAATAGGTATATAGCTGAGACATTCATCATTAAATCTAGTGGTCATATCCCAGCCACTCTCTGCCTCTGCAAGCTGATCAATGACATTTATATCGTAATAACGACTCAGTCCATGGAAAACATTTCGCCAATTTGGGTGGGATTCATTGGTCCAAACTTTTTCGTATTCGTCTTTGGCAACTTCTGAAACCTTTTTGAGCCACTTATTGTCTTTCTTTATTTGATATATATCTAAGATGTAACTTGTCAGAAAAGGTGGCTGTGACCTACCTGTCAAATAATATCTGTTGCCATTGGGCACAGAGCCAAACCTATCTGCAAGATAAATCAAATCATCGAGCATCCCTTCAGCGAGCTCTGTCCTGCCAGACTTTATAAGACCTTGTGCTGTAAAATAACTGTCCCAGTAATACATTTCCTCAAAAGCGAACCCAGAATCATTTTCTGTAGATGGGATAATGTACGGATAAGGCAGACCTATTAGAGTATCTCTGTCTTCTGGAAAGAATCTAAGGAGATCATCCCACTTTGTATTAATATATTTCAATGCTCGATCAACATCGGCAACTTCTATATCTTTACTGGTACTTACTTTTTGTTTTAGAGGCACGTTTTATTATAGTAAACTTCTCAGGCCTACTAGTCAACTAGGGTTTTTAGTAAATCATTAACTTCGTTGGTGGTTAATGTCCGATCTGGATGCGACAACTCTATTTTGAAAGTCATATTCTTTTCATTTTTATCTTGAGGCTGATAGATACCAACTGGAGATATTTCATACCGATAATCTGTTCTGTCTAAGGTCTGCTTGAGCCTAGATTCTACGTCTGCAAAGTTTGTATCTTGAGGTACGGAAATAGTAATATCTTGTTCGGTAGAAGGATAGCGATTGAGAGGCTTGTAGTTTACTGTCGCCCCCACAACTTGCGCTAAAGGACCGAGGCCAAGCTCGAACCCTGCGGAGAAATCGGGTAATTTGAAAGCTTTTATAGTAGCGGAAGTATATTCCCCAATTCTGCCAATCAAATGCTCACCTGAGTAAACGGTAGCTGACCGACCCTTTTGGAAATAAACTTTGTTAGTTTCTTTTTGGTCATGGACTATAGGCTCAAATCTAAGATCAACAATTCCCAAGCTATCACAAAGTTGGTTCAGATAGATTTTTGCCTGGTAGTATGGAGCTCCAGAGATGTTTTTTGAAGCCTTTGGGTCAGCAGAAAACACAAAAGCAAGTCTCTCAAATTCTACTGGTAGATCTTCTTCAATGCGACCTTTTATATGTGATTTACCGATTTCAAACAAGGCAAATTTGTCATAGCTAGCCTTGACATTAGGATGTACTTTGTCGAGCAAGCTCGGTGTTAGTGACTGGCGGTAATATTGCAGATCAGGACTTAGTGCATTACGAAGTTTATACGAATCTTCTGGGTTCTGGCCAGCCTTTGTCAATAAATTTCCATGTACAAAGTTATATGTGAGGATCTCATTTGCCCCAAGATTTGCTAAAATACTACGTATCTTCTTCTTTAGTTCAATATTCTTATTTGCTATAGGGGGGCTTGTGGTACGAGTTGGCAAAGTCTTTGGCAATCGATTAAAGCCATAGAGACGACCAACTTCCTCAACTATGTCTTCCGGTATTTCAATATCTGTTCGCCAGAATGGTGCAGTAATGTTTAGTTCATCATTATTGGTATCTAGCTCAAATTCAACGTTGCGTAGAATTCCTGCCATAACAGAACCTTCGAGACTAAGCCCAAGCTCTTTGTTGATAAGCCCTATTTCCGCTCTTAGCTTATGACGATCGTCAATACTTTCATTAAGATATTTCTGATCAATCAATTCGCTTGCGACTTGACCACTAGCTAGTCGCTTGATGTCATCAACAACTTTGGCAATTACAGCAGGACACTGCAAAGGACTTTGCCCCTTAGTAAACCGTGTCGATGCGTCAGTGAAGATACCATGTGCCATACATGTTCTACGTGTTGCATACATATCAAAGTTAGCGCATTCCAAAATAATGTTCTTAGTATTTGCATCAACTTCTGTGTCTTCTCCGCCCATAACACCACCAATTCCGATCAATTGCTTGTCCGTAGCAATCATAATGTCAGTAGATTTTGGTTCGATTACTTTGCCACCAAGAAGCTTGATTTTCTCACCTTCTTTCGGAGCTCGAATGACTAATTTTGCTTCGTTACCAGAAAGAGCCTTCACTTTGTCGTAGTCGTAAGCATGCAGTGGCTGGGCAGTTAACATCATGAAATAATTTGTTAGATCAACGACATTGTTAATCGGCTTTATGCCTACCCGCATCAAATTAATTTGCAACCAAAGCGGGCTTGGGCCTACCTGCACCTGACTTATTGCAACTGCCATGAACCGTGGTGCAAGCTCTGACAATTGATTGTCAACAGACAGTGAGAGCCCATTAGCTTGATCTATAGGTAGGGGCGTCAGATACCAATCTGGACTTGTGTATTGTTGCCCTTGAATTCCTGCGATCTCACGCGCTACGCCCATCATGCCAAAAAGATCTGGTCTGTGGGTAAACATCTTATTCTCAATATCTATTATATGGTCGTCTAATTTATAGACTTCTGATAAAGTCTGTCCAGGATTTGCCTGTTGGTCAATCTCTACAATCCCACTATGATCAGCACCGATTGCTAATTCTGACAAACTAGCAAGCATTCCGTTACTAACCTCTCCACGAATTTCCCGAGCCTCTAGCTTGAGAGGGTCTTTGCCATAAGTACTTGGTACGACCACATGTGGAGGTATCCAAACAGTCAATAGATCTACTCGAGCATTTGGCGCACCGCAAACAACCTGCACGTAACCATCATTATCTCGTTCTACCTGCTTGTTAACTCCACCGTCATCAATTTTGCAAAGGCTTAATTTGTCAGCATTTGGGTGCTTCACGCATGATACGATTTTAGCTATCAGGATACCTTCATATTTTTTGCCCAGATCAACAACTTCATCAACTCCGCCAAGCTGCGTATTGATCTTCTCAACAAGTTCATCAATTCCATTAGGCATTGCTTCATCCGCACAACCATTTAGCTTGTTAAAGAATCGGATATTTTCAATACTTACTTTCATACTAGCCCCAATACTAGACTCTTAAGAAGCGGGAATGTCTTATACGGCTGATTAAAACTTTCCGAGCCAAAGTGCCCTTCATTACGTATAATCTGAGTTCCACCTAGATGGTCAAACATAAGCCTACCCTGCTTGGCATCGCAACCCCAAGGATCTTCAACAGAATTAATGAAAGTTATGTCTCCCGCATTTTGTTTAATCTTATCCCAATTGTAGCTATTCTCCAGAACTGGATCTTTTTCTTCACCTGGAAAACGCATGGAGTAGCCTGCAACTAATATTGCTTGCCTGATACTGTGATCAATATTTTGCAACACGCTTAATATTAGAGGGGATCCAGCCGAGTGACCCACCAAAACTGTCTCTTCATCAAAACTATGATTACTTAAGACTTTTGATATGAACTGTTCTATTGGCTCATGATTAATATCAGGATAGTATGGCAGTTCTACTTTATACCCATTTTTTTCTAGTTCATCCTTAAGCCATTGATACCAGAAGTTTTCAGGTTTTGAATCAGTCCCGTGAAAAATAATAGCGTTTTTCATGCGAATTGCCTCAAGAAATCTAGTTTTGCGCTTTGGAAGTGGCGGACATCTTCTATGCCGTATTTCATCATAATTAGTCGTTCAATTCCAAGACCCCAGGCAAAGCCACTATATACTTTTGGATCTATTCCACCCTCGCTCAGAACATTTGGATGGATCATCCCACAGCCAAGTAACTCAATCCAACCTGTTTGCGAGCAGATGGAACAACCTTTTTTATCACAAAAAGGGCAACTTAGAGAGAACTCAAAGCTTGGCTCTGTGAACGGAAAATAAAATGGATTAACTCGGCTCTCAACCTTTTTGCCAAAATAACTAGACAGAAATTCTTCTAAAGTTGCGATGAGATTGCCAACATTAACATTTTTGGACACATAGACACCTTCAAGCTGATGAAAAGTATGCTCGTGCCGTGCGTCCAAGTCTTCGTTGCGAAAAACTCTGTCAGCTACGACTACTGCAATCGGCTTGCCGGATTCAAGTTGCTCCTTTCGGGCCTTGTAGATTCGGTTCTGCATAGTGCTGGTGTGAGCAGGAGCTATTAGCCCTTCCTCTGTTATAAACGTATCGTAATCGTCTCTTGCTGGGTGATCTTCCGGGAAGTTAAGACTTGTGAACATATTATAGTCATTGTCTAGATATCGACTCTCCCACGTTTCAAATCCCATTTTAGAAAAAATGTCGTTAATCTTTGCAATTTCCCGCATTGTTGGGTGAACAGATCCCTCATTTGCGGGCAAAATTTCTGGCAAATCAGCATTCACATCCATTGGAGCAGTGATATCTATAGGCGTCTTTTCTGCTTCTTGCGACTGGTTTTGTTCAACTAATTCCTCAAGTTCTTTTTTTAGCTGGTTTATACCTTGGCCAAAAGAGGCGCGTTGATCATCTGGGAGTGTGGGCAAAATCGAATAGAGATCTTTGAGTTCTTTTGCACGCAAGATATTAACCGACTTGTCCTCATCCAGTCGCGCAATAAGCAGATCTTTAACCTGTTTTATTCGATCATCGTTCATTTGTAGATATTATAACCTAAGTTGAAGTGATAGAATATAGAAGTAATGGCAAATTTTAGTTTTGATATTGTATCTGATTATGATCTAGCAAAAGTCACCAACGCTGTGGAGCAGTCTCAGCGCGATATAGGAAATCGCTACGACTTTAAGGGCACGAGTGCTAACCTAGAGTTTGTAGATGATAAAAAGAGTGTCAAAATTGTTGGCGACAACCAATTTCATTTGGATAGCATTATAGAAATACTTCGTAAAAAATTAGCAGGTGCTGGTGTCAGCCAGAAAATCCTGGACATTTCAAATGAGCCGATAACCTCTAACCTTAAAATGACCTGGAATATTAGCTTCAAAAAAGGTCTTAACCAAGAAAACGCTAAGAAAATCACAAAACTTATTCGTGACAAACTCCCAAAAGTAAAAACCCAAATTCAGGGTGAAGAGATTAGAGTAACTAGCCAGAAAAAGGACGAGCTCCAAATAGCCATGCAGACAATCCGCGAAGCCGACTTTGACTTCCCAGTCGAATTTACTAACTTCCGTTAATGCTTATGGTATTATTTCACATATGAATATAAAGAAATTTGATCAAGCTTTTATCGCTTTTGCTAGCAGGTGGTTTGATCCTCTGGCTCGTGTTGCACTCTTTATAATCTTTGCATATTTTGGCGCTCTAAAACTACTTGACCTCAGCCCAGCGCAAGATCTCGCGCTAGAGCTAGTAGACAAGACTGTTGGCCTACAGTATTTCGATCAGTTATTTTTCATCTTGGCGCTTTTTGAAGTAATCATTGGGATCTTGTTTCTGATACCAAAGTTTACACGTGTTGTTATCTTATTGATGTTGATTCATATGATAATTGTATGTTCACCGCTACTCGTCACACCTGATTCAGTCTGGCTAAAACCTTTTGTCCCAAATCTAGAAGGTCAATATATTATTAAGAACCTAGCTCTACTAATACTAGCCCTGGGTCTCGTATCTAGGACAAAACCGATAATTAACAAATAGTTACTGGCTTGATTCTATGGTACTCGTGAGGTTGTCTACAAATGGACCAATCAATGGTACTGTGTCAAATAGTGATAAGAACCAGATTATAACTGCTATGAATACTGTAGCTCCGATAACACCACCCGCGCCAAAGAACATTCCTCGAATAAAATTCTCCCAATGAAGCCTTTTGACATCTATATAATCACTCGCAAAAAGCACTTCTAGCGCCTTCGCTACTTCTTTAGGGTTCTTAATAACTGGTTGTTTTTTATTTTTTTCTTCCATAACAAAGATTATACCATCTTGCTTAATTTATTTTGCAAATATTCCAATGCATCTCTAACATCTGTGCTAGCAATTTCAGGTGCATCATCTAAAGTAGCCCACAAGTAATCTGAGTGCTCATCGTTTAACTCTATTTTTGGCAAAGCATCAAATCGGTACTTATAGCCTATGCCGACATTTTTTGTACCGTATTTATCGCCGTATTCTTGATAAAAAGAACCTATATACTCAAGTTTACTGATGTCTATATCAATATTCGCTTCTTCTTTTGCTTCTCTAGCCAGGCCTTCTTCTGCGGTCTCATTATTTTCCAAAAAGCCTGCGGGAACACTCCAGAAACCTTTCCTGGGCCGATAATCTCGTTTCATGAATAGATACTTGCCATCAAATTCAAAAAAGCCAAAAGCAGATATAACAGGAGTATTGTACTTTACAAAATGCCCTTTTGGGCACTTTGCGAATTCACCTGAGCCATCAAGCTCAGCCCTACACTCTGGGCAATACAACCACTTAGTCATCAGTCACCGGTTTGTCTATTAAGAGTGGCTCCACGCCAGGATTTGAGTCTGCTATTTTGACTACATCTTTGTCTATTTTTTTCAGCTCTTTGTGAGCGTTGTTATAGTGATTTACTGTGGTACCCAGGCTACCGCCGAGCTTCGCCATGAGCTGGTCATAAGCAGAGATGTGCTTACCAAGCTGACCTACACGTACCTGAATATCTTTGGCTTGTTCTTCTATCTGAAGGCTACGAAGGCCCTGCAAAACCGTCTGCAAATACGCCATGAAGCTAGTTGGGCTGACAATAATAACCTTCTTCTCCACAAAAGCATATTCCATCAAATCTCTTGCATTAGCTCCGCTAACTCCAACTTTATTGATCAGCAAATCATAATAAATCGCCTCGCTAGGTATGAACATAAAAGCAAAGTCCATCGTGTTCTCGCTTGGTCGAATATATTTGGCAGTCTCATCAATCCGAAGTTTTAGATCCTTTTTGAATTCACTAACAAATTGTTCTTTTTTAGTTTTGTCTTTTTCCTCAATCAATCGATTGTAATTCTCGAGAGAGAACTTTGAGTCTATCGGCAAAACTTTACTTTTTTCCAAGAAAATTACTGCATCAACTATCTCACCATTTTTGAATTTGTACTGTGACTGCCAACGATCTGGAGGCAAGACATTCTCTAGCACCTGGCTCAAATAGTATTCACCCAAAACGCCTCTTTGCTTTGGATTAGACAAGACATTTTGGAGCGTTTTTAGCTCAGTGGCAACATCTTTAACTTCTCGGTTAGTCTCATCAAGTTTGGTTAGCCTGGTTGAAACTTCGGCTATAATTTTGGCGCTTTGTTCGAATTGTTTTTGTATAGAGCTATTAAGAGTAGCCTGATTCTTACTAAGTTTTTCGTTAATATTCTCATGCAAACTAGACTTCAGGTCTACTACACCTTTTTGCAGATTATCTAGATCAGTCTTTAGCAGTTGCGCCACATCATTTTGCGGTTGGCTCTTTTTAAAAGCAACCAACCATATGAGCACCAATACAAGTGCTATCAGCACAACCAGTAAAGCAATAAATACCCCGTTCATACCTTTAACTATAGCATTTTAGTCTACTCAGTAACAGAGTGAGCAATATGTATAACAATAGCGGTGATGACTATGCCGAGCATGAGCATCCCTGTGTTTTTAGCAAAACCAAAGTGTTTAGAGCTAGTCTTCTCTTCATGATGTATAGATGGGATAATGTCGCTCATCGCTAGGTAAAGCAAAAATCCTGCGCTAAGTCCAAGCAACCAGCCTTCAGGGATCGCATCATCACTGCCAAGTACATAGACGATAACTGCCGTAATAAGTGTAGTCAATGAACAAAGCACATTTATCACAATAATTTTTGACTTGGAAAGTCCACTCTTAAACATAATCCCAAAATCACCAATTTCTTGAGGTATCTCATGTAGCGCTACAACGATAGCTGTAACAATACCAGTAGGCACGCTGATCAAAAAAGCAGCTGCAATCGCTACTCCGTCCAAGGCGTTATGCACGGCATCACCAAAAATCAACATGTTTATAGGGACCGCGTTTTTTTGTTTCTCAGATTCATCCTCAATATGGTGATGATGAAACCAGCGAATATAGTGTTCAATAAAGAAAAATACGACTATTCCAACCAGGACTGCACTCATCAAATCTTTTGTGACAATCTTTTCTGAACCTTCAACTAACAAGTCGAGGAAAACTGCAGCCAGCAAGCTACCGGCCGCAAACGGTGTTGCGTAGTGGGTCAAAAATCTTTGTGTAAATCTATTGTTGAGCAATAATATTCCGCCAACAAGCGAGAACAAACCACCTACTAGAGAAAAGAATATTACATATGATAACTCGTTCATGTACGTAATTATACTGATAGCATACTATTTTGCAAATTTGTCGCAATTTGTTAGAATTATTGCAACATGCATAGCAGTTCGAGCCTTGTCCAAATTCTAAAGAAAAATAAGCTTAGTCTAACTAAGCCACGTGAATCTGTGTTTAAATTCTTGGCAACTAACCAAAAGCCCCTAACTATCAAAGAGATTGCCCTTGGGATTCAGAATGTTGATCGTGCGAGTGTCTATAGGACTGTCGAGTTATTTGAGAACTTAGGGATTATCAAAAAGGTTCATGTGGGATTCAAATACAAAGTTGAGCTCAGTGATATATTTCAGCCACACCACCACCACATCTACTGCACCCAGTGTGGCCAGACATTTGCCTTTGAGGAACCTGAGTTTTTTGAAAAGTATATCGAGAGATTGGGCCAAAAATTTGAAGTTGAGATCAAAGATCACAGCTTTGAACTTGAAGGAATCTGCAAATCCTGCAAAAACAACTAGTTGTTTTTGGCGCGTTTTCGCTTATTATGATCGAGTTCTTTTTTACGAAGACGAAGATTTTTTGGAGTAACTTCAAGTAATTCGTCATTCTCCAAAAAATCCAAACACTCTTCTAGGCTAAAAATTACAGGGGGAGTCAGCTGGACAACACCGTCACTACTGCTACTTCGCATATTTGTCAGCTGTTTTGCGCGACAAGCATTTATTTCCATATCTTCCTGTCGAGTGTTAAGCCCGATAACCTGGCCTGCGTAGACCTTCACCCCTGCTTCAACGAAGCAAGTTCCTCGTGCTTCAACATTCTGCAAGGCATAAGGTGTAGTGACCCCGGCTTCATGTGCAATCAAAACTCCACTTCTAAGTTGTTGCAGAGGAGATCCAACAGGCTGATACCCAGCGCTTAGGCTATGCATGATAATCGTGCCTTTAGTATTGGTTAGGAGTAGACCTTTTGCCCCAAGGAGTGCTCTTGTCGGTATCTCATAGATTAGCTTAGTAACACCGCTTGGGTTGGCAAACTGTTCTTTTAGAGTGGCCCTTCTTGAGCCAAATTCCATCTGAACAGTACCGACGTGTTCTGCAGGTACCTCAATAATTACTTCCTCAACTGGCTCTTGGGTTTGCCCATCTTTTTCAATAGTAACAACTTGTGGACGTCCAACCTCAAATTCATAACCTTCACGTCGCATCGTTTCAATTAGAACACTCAGATGCAACTCACCACGTCCGGATACTAAAAAGCCAATTCCCTCTTCTTCAACTCTAAGTCCTACATTTATTTCAAGCTCTTTATCTAAACGATCTTTTATCTGACGAGAAGTATTAAATTCACCTTCTGTTCCTTTAAGCGGGCTAGTATTTGGACCGAGATATATCTTGAGCGTTGGTGCCTCTACTTCAATTACAGGTAAAGCCTCTGGGTTATCGATGTCGGCTATAGTCTCGCCAATCTGTGCATCTGCTATTCCTGTCAACAGCACAATATCTCCCGCTACACCTTCTTTTACTTCAAATTTACCAACTCCGTGGCTCATGAATACTAAGTCAACTTTTGATTTTGCTATGTTACCATCTTTTTTACAAAGTGAAACCTGGGTTCCAGCAGTGACTTTACCCCTGGTTATTCGACCTATTGAGTATTTACCCTTGAAGTTATCCCATGAAAGAGCAGTTACCAACATCTGGAAAGGCTTGTCTAGCTCAACCTCAGGTGCTGGTACCTTACTAACAATAGCGTCAAAGATGCATTCTAGATCGCCGTCTTTTGATGGATCTTCTGGCAATTCATCCCATGCCTTACCGTCTCTGCCTATAGCATAGTATATTGGGTAGTGTAGCTGATCTTCGTGAACAGCCAACTCTAGGAACAGATCGGCGAGTTCATCCTCAACCTCTTTGACTCTAGATCCTGGCTTGTCGATCTTGTTGATAACAACGATTGGCTTTAGCTCTGAAGCAAGTGCTTTGCCAAGAACAAATTTTGTCTGAGGCATTGGGCCTTCCTGCGCATCGACAATCAGCAGACAGCCATCAGCAAGATTGAGAGTTCGCTCAACTTCACCACTAAAGTCCGCATGCCCAGGAGTATCGATAATATTAATTCTATGATCACCGTGTTGCACAGCAGTTACTTTAGCTGTGATCGTGATTCCGCGTTCTTTTTCCTGATCTCCGCTGTCCATGATCAAATCTTGGCTCATCTCAGCTTGATTATCTCGAAATGTCTGGCTCTGTTTTAGCAAGCCATCAACAAGCGTGGTTTTTCCATGGTCAACATGGGCAATAACGGCAATATTACGGATCTTTGCAGGATCCTGGGTGGCTAACATACTATTTCCTTTAGTTTATTACGTAAATCTATACATAATTTTAACACGTAAACGCTTATTTTTCAACCTGATAAATCTGCTTCTTACAGTTCTGATTCAGCCTGTTCAATCACCGCTAAGAGAGTTTCACGAGCCTGTTTTATTGTTGCCTGAAATGTATCATTGTTGGCTTTTACAGCACTTTTGCGTTTTTCTACAAGTGCCTTTATCTCTGCACTCTTGTCAGTTGGTTTTGATTCCTTGATACCTGCTTTTATAGATTCTATTTGTGATTTTAGGTTTTGCTTGATCTTGTTGATATCGCCACCGGCAGAACATTCTGCTTTTGCCTGAGAGACTGCTTGATCAAATTTTCCTCTGCTCTGTTCGTCTATGCTCTGATTGTCAGTTCTATAGCTAGCCAGAAGGGCTTCCATCCCAGCCTGAAATTCTGCAAACGCCTTGTCATTGGCTTCCCTACGTACCTGAATTGCACTCTTTATAGAAGTTATGTATTCCTCTATAGCTACTTTCTGGTCGTCTGTGCTGGCTCTAGCGCGGAGTTTGTCAAAGCTCTCTTCACGCTTTTTATCCCACTCAGACCGTTTCTTGGCGAGTTCCTTTTGCCGTTGTTCGGATTTCTTTGTTCGCTCTTCTGCGGTTGATTTCTTTTTGTCAGTGATGGTCGAACTTTTTTTACTCACACCAGTTCGAACTTTGCCTGCTATCTGGTCGATCGCTGAACATGTTTTTTCACGAGCTTGCTTTGCCTTCTCTTCCTTTTGCTGAGCTATCTTGGCAGATTTTTCAGCTTCTGCTTTCTTCTGTGCTTCTAATTTCTGAGCTTTTTGTTCATCAGTATATGTCTGTGAACTGCCGTCACCCACGGCAAAAACTGGAACGCTAATAAATACAACTGCGAAAAGTGATACAACTAGGCTAAAAATCAGCTTCATATGCACCCTCCAAATCACTTGATATTTTTATTTCATCTGCCACTAAGCTCGCATCTTTATTTGCCAAATCGTCTTCAATCTTGAGCTCTTCTTCAAGTCCTTTATTAGTGATACCTTCTATCCCCTTGGCGTTTGATGCCTGAGACTGGTTGTTATTGAAAGTGACTTTTTGGTTTTGCCTAACAACGAAAATTGTTAGACCAATAAGAATAAGGAGTATCAGGGAGAGCAATGTGGTCTCAACCACTGCGAATCCTTTTTGATTTTTCATAATATTTTTCATGTTGTTTTTATTTCTCTTTAAATGCGCTTATGATTATAGCAATAATTTTTATATCTTACAACGCCCCACAGCGAAAGTAACGACTAAATCCACCTTTTATACTTAAATACAGAGATGAAACTAATCATAGAGGCTAGAATCAAACCTAGAACAAACCAAAAGTTAGCAGGATCACCTTCGTTATTAAAAGGAAGTTCTACATTCATACCAAAAAGCCCGCCAATTATAGTTGGGATTGTTAAGAATATAGCTATTGAAGTCAGTCGACGGAAAGTTCGGTTCAAGTTGTTGGTTGCTATGACATCATACGCTTGCCGAATGTTAGCGACTGTCCTAACACGTGATTTTGATAGCTCAATTAACTCACTTGTGCCAAGCATAATATCTTCTACCATGTCACGATCATCATCATAGAGTCGCATATACTTGCCACTTTCAAGCGCAGTTAGAACAAGCGCCTGCGGTTGCAAGGCTGCCAAAAATTCGTTTAGGTCTTCTTCTATCTCGATAAATCTCACTATCTGATCACTTGTTATCTCTGCAAGTCGTAGTTCAGATCTAAATTTAAGAATCTGTTTAGAGACCAAGTTCAGTTGAACGCGATACGATCTATTGATTTCCTCTAGTATGTGCAGGAAAGTCTTGGTTTTTTGGGTTGTCAGTATGTCCACAGAGCCATTAATTAGATTGTCCAGCACTTTATCTTGCGTACGCATGATAGTCACAATATTGCTGTCTGTATAGACGACCAAAAGTGGCTCAGTAGAAGTGTTATCACCGTCTGGGTGACAGTACCTGGTAAATACATAGGTGGCTTTGTCATCAGTCTCTACACGTGGCGCTTCATAGATATCAGTAGCATCTGTCAGAATGTCTTGATCAAGTCCAAAAACTTCGACTAAATATTCAACATCTGACTTTGTCGGATTCACTACGTGACACCAACTACCAGCTTTGTGGGCATCAAGAATCTGCAATTTCCTTGAGCGAACAGTACTGAAATAATGAGTGATCATGTTACGTATTGTAGCGTAATGATTTAGCTTACGCTAGTTATTGCTATTTATTATTGATGAGTTCGTTTTTTAGCAAGAATCTTTTTATGTCTCGTCTGATCGGCGCTAGCCATCTAAATCCTCTGAGTAGTGCTGGGATTATCAACAAGTGTTCTAAGCTCCAATAAATCTTGAGCTCAACCTCGTTTTCATCTTTCTCTAGCATATTAGCCAAGTTTATAGAATTTCGTGCTTCGACAAATTTATCAAATCGCCCATGTAATAGCAACACAGGAACACCAGCGTTTTTGGTATGACTAATTGGTAGCCATTTGCGAAGTTTGTCCTTGACGTCAAATATTGGACGGAGTTTTGGGTGAGGGTAGAAATCATATGGCCCAGCTAGACCAATAAATCCTTTTATGTTAGATTTTTTAACCCTGGCTTTGCCGATATACGACTTTTCAAGTGTCAACATCGCAGCGATATATGCTCCAGCTGAGTGACCTGACAGCACAATATTTGTAGTCTCAACTCCATAATCTTTTATATTCTCTTGAACCCATTTCACTGCCTTAGCCCCATCCTCTAGTATGTAGTTCCACCTAGATTCAGGGAACAGTCGATAATTCGGCAACACTACAGCTATGCCTAATTTAGTCAGTGATTTTGCGTATGTTTTGTATGTTGCCTTGTCGCCAGATAGCCATGAACCACCGTGCCAAAAAATAATTGTAGATTTTGGATCCTTCCCAGGCAAATAGACATCTAGCTTTTGCCTGTCTTTGGTCCCATAAGGAATATCTTTATAAACTCTCGTCATCTATACATTATACCCGAGACAGAGATTTCGCTCTAGTGAGTTATGAACGTAAGGGCGTGGCCAGTTTTACCAGCACGACCTGCACGACCGATTCGGTGCACGTAGTCATCATATGACTGTGGCACTGAGTAGTTGATCACGTGTGTAATGTCTTTTACATCGATACCACGAGCTGCAACATCAGTTGCAACCAAGATCTTTGATTCATTCTTTTTAAATCGTTGCAAGGCGCGTTGTCGCTGTCCTTGGCTTTTACCACCGTGGATGTTGTCAGCTCTAAAGCCTCTAGCCACTAGTTCTTTTGCAAGGCGTTCAACGTTTCGCTGTGTCTCGTCAAAGACGATTACTTTTTTAACTTGATCATCACGCAAAATACTATGAAGTTTGTCCATCTTTTCAGATGTACCATTGTATTTAACAACATTTTGATTAACATTTTCACTAGCTTGAGCGTTTTTAAGCATGATAGTTACTGGCTCATTGGAGAAAGTTTGGATTAGACTTCGTACTTTAGCGTCAAGCGTCGCAGAAAAGAAAAATGACTGTCTGTTCTCACCTAATTTATTTAAGATCGCACGTACATCGTTGATGAATCCCATATCGAGCATTCTATCAACCTCATCAAGAGCAACCATGTTAAATGATTCAAGTTTCAAAGTGCCACGCTCTACGTGGTCACCAATTCGTCCTGGTGTTCCGATGACAATTCGTGGATTTCGCTTAAGATCACGTAGTTGGTAACTCATAGATGATCCACCGATTAGCACTGCACCGAAAAGTCCGGCATTTCGCCCAATCTTTTGACATTCTTGTTCTATTTGTTGGGCTAACTCACGAGTTGGAGCAACAATCAAAGCTCGGCTATTCCTATCAGCAATAAGTCGTGAAAGCATTGGGATAGCAAAGGCAGCTGTTTTACCAGTACCAGTGTCGGCAATGCCGATGATATCTTTGCCAGTTATCGCAACCGCAATTGTCTGATCTTGAATAGGAGTTGGAATAATATATCCCCGCTCTTTGAGATTTTGTTTGATCTTTTCTGAAATTTTAAAATCAGCAAATGTATGAGTTGGAACATATTCCTCCTCAGCAGTTACTGGCTTTGCGCTTTTTACAAAACGCGCTGGGTCGATATATTGACCTCGGCGCTTGTTACCACCACTAGGTCGACGCGAGAAGTTGCGTCGTTGTGAGTTTGATCGAAATCCTCCGCCAGAGCCAGAACGGCTTGGACCGGAACGAAATCGATTGTTTGAATTAGTATATGAAGGCATAAAAAAAGAATCCTTTTCTATTTATTTAATTTAGTTATACTTGGTTGTTGCTGACAATTCCAAAGTATGACTTTTTTAAGTAAATAGAGGATTCATCACGAACAATTACGTATATATTAGCATAATCACAATTCAGTGTCAACCTTTAACTCTTTATCTTCTCCCAAGGGAATTCGGGGCGTCCGAAGTGGCCGTAGGTGGCAGTTTGTAGGTAGATTGGATTTTTTAGATCAAGTGTTTCTACAATATTTTTGACTGATGGATTAAGTAATTTGACTGCAAAAGCACGGATTTTGTCTGTCGGAACTTTGTTCGTACCAAATGTATCTATAGAGAATTGAACAGGCTCTTTAGCTCCAATAAAATATGACAGTCCTATTTCTACTTCATCCGCCAAGCCTTTCGCAACGATGTTTTTGGCAATATATCTGGCACCGTAGGCAGCAGATCTGTCGACTTTGCTAGGGTCTTTGCCACTAAATGCTCCACCACCAACCCTAGCCAGCCCACCATAACCGTCAACTGCTATTTTGCGCCCGGTCAGTCCTGCGTCACTTTTGGGGCCTGGGGTATGCCAGACACCTGTGCCATTAACCACCAGGCCATTTTTAGGTACCGCGAAACCATAGTTTGCCAACACCGGTGTAATTACGTGCTCCAACAAGTCTTCTTGAATCTTGGCCAGCGACAACCTTGGGTCATGGGGCACGGCTATAGTCAGATGATCTACCTTGACTGGCTTGTTGTCTATGTATTTGATCACGACCTGAGCTTTTCCGTCTGGGCGCAGATGAGGCAAAACGCCCGACTCACGTGCTGTGTCTATTGAATGGGTTAAGTCATGAGCTATAGCTACGGGTGTTGGCAAATACTTTTCTGTCTCGTTAGTTGCGTAGCCATAGATTATACCTTGGTCTCCAGCTCCAAAGTCGTCTACACCAACAGATATTTCTGGAGATTGAGCGTGTAGATAATTATCTATTTCTGAATCCACATGAAATCCCCAAGATTTATCTGTATATCCTAACCGCTGGATTTGCTCGCGCGCTATAGCTACGAAATCTACCTTTGCAGTTGTATTGACCTCTCCTGCTAGTACCACTCTGTCTCTGGCTACTAGGGTCTCCACGGCTGTGCGACCATTTGGATCTTGGTGTAGCACCTCATCGACTATCGCGTCACTGATTTGATCTGCTATCTTGTCTGGATGCCCTGCGCAGACAGATTCACTGGTCTTTTTTGTTATTGTTGGCATAAAAATATCCTTTCCCCTGAAACTGCGAGAAAGGATTTGAGATATTCATATCTTTCCTGCATAGCAGGGCTAGATTTAGCACCCAACTGAAAGGGTTGCTGGCAGGTCATTGGGCTAGGCCCCTCGCTACACTCTTGATATTAAATTGTTAAGTACCTATATTGTATCACCTCTTGGCAAGTTTTTTGGTATAATTGTCTAAGTCGATGGGGATTCGCCAAGTGGTAAGGCTCTGGTTTCTGGTACCAGCATCGGGGGTTCGAATCCCTCATCCCCAGCCAAGCATAAGCTTATTGTAATTATTATAGACTTTTCATATAGTAGTATAATTCAAAAACAAAAGAGTCCGTCTCAATAAAATTAACATGTGTATTTAATATGGCTAATTTCAGCGACCGCCCGGGCCGGCCCTAGGTACGATATGTCCATTTGCGATTTTTAGTGGTGACCCACCGTTAACTGAGACTATATAGACACCTGCTTCCGTACCAACTGATCCATAAAATATGACATTAGCGCCATTTGGCGTGGTATAAAAGCTGTCAGAGACATTTGCGCCCTTTGTAAGCTGTTTCTCGTTAGACCCGTCAGGACTTGCCTTGAAAAGCTGAGAAAAACTGTCAATAACTCTTGTGAATACCCGTGTACTGTTGTCTTTGCTAGAGACAACTTGAAGTGTTTTTAATGCAGAGGCATCGTCTGATGTTTTTACAATTTTATCACTACCAAAATTAATGGAGAAAGTACCTCTATCAAAGTCGACAAGTGTGAGTGACCCAATGTTCTGACGATAAATATCAAATGGCTTTGCGTCAAGTTTCTTTTTTGCACTACCATCTATATTCATTACAAAGAATCCAAAGTCAGGCTTATTAACATCTCCTAGTGAAAAGTATATCTTGCCTTCAGCTAGCAAATAAGATCCGTTTAGAGTAAATAAATCTTTTTTGCTCTTAGTTTCTGCGTTGTAAGCAATGACCTTTGAATCGTATGCCGGAGGAGTGCTTGTATCAGAGATCAGTGTATTGCCTGACCAATTGACCTGACCTGGTCTCTCTTCAATTTTTTTAAGCTCACCAGAAGCAACATTTATAACGTAAAGCTCTTGTTCTAACCCTCCGTATTCTCCAACCCTCCCGTCACGACTAGCAACAAGTGCAACATACTCACCTGTAGGAGATGGATAAAGTGCGGTATTTTCATTCTCTTTACCTGACGCTTTCAGCACAACTCTCTCATTTTTGCCATCGAGATCAGAAGCATAAACATCGTACTTCTTTGATTTATTTGAGACAAAGAGCACTGTTCCGGACGGCGTAAGTATTATCTCTCTTAGCGGGGAATTGTCTACGACTTCTACGTCTTGAGTTACTGTATTAAATCCTTCTTTGCTCGTTGATAACGATAGCTTAGCTGAACCTGATGGCGACACACGAGCATCTGCCTCACCTTTATTGTTAGTGAAGGATTCCACCCCTCCAAGAACAATCTTGGCATCTTTTATTGGCGCGCCAGAAACTCTGTCTTTAACTATAAATGATAGCTTATACCCGCTACCGACTAAACGTATTGGCTCAAGCTTAGTTGTAGAAAAACGCACTAAAGTATCTTGCGTTTTAGACTCGTAGCCTGACTTACTAATTTTTACTTTGTTCTTGCCAACCTTAACATTGTCAATTCTGGCTAACCCTTCTCCATCTGTTAAACTCTTTTTGCCTGCAATCTCTACGCTAACGCCAGATATAGGCTGAAGAGTCTTATCATCAACAACCTCAACAGACACATCTCTTTTTACAAAAACTCCCAGCAGACTATACTTAAAATTTGTCAGACTGATTACAAGTATCAATAACACTAGAACTATCCCTGCGGGTATGAAAAACTTCTTGTTTTTGAGTAGCGCTTTTATGCTAGTAAATCTTGATTTCTTTGCATTATTTAGATCCGAAGGTTGTGGGCTATCTGGCTCAACTGCCATGGGCACGATCTCTGCCTGCGTGCTTTCATCAGCAACAACATTCTCATTCTTTGTTTCTAATTTTGCCTCATCTTCTACTATTTGAAGTGTCTTGTCTTCTTCACTATTTGTTTCTTTTAATTCTGCCATCCGATTTCCCTCCCTGTTATTATGTTTATATTTAAGTGATCCATGCTGCCATAAGCCCAACACATTATGTCCAATAGGTCTTTCTCAGATCCATTTGGATCAAAAGGATTGCCTTGTCCGCGTGTCTGGCAATCACCATTATTATATTTGTCACTTGCTCCAAGCAGGTGCAAAGTCTCATGTATGAAAACACCTGTTGTATCTGCAAATTGCGCGTTTGTAAATGCACGGTGGCTACTAGGCATCGCGAAAGAACGAAATTTCTGTTTTTGTAAGTAAACATAGTGGACCATATCATAGTCAGCTTCAGGCACTTTGTTCTGTAAAGAGGTGTTTTGCAGTGCATCAATTATCTCTTGGGTGTTGCTCAAGTCTGCATTATCGCCAGTAATATCTGAAACTTGTTGGAACGGTCCGAAGAAATTAAATTCAATATTTAGAGTTGGGTTATTTCTGCGCGCCGCTTCACGTTTTAAGAATTCATTGATATAGACCAAACTTTCCTTTGAAGATTGACCTGCTGTGTACTGAGCAATATCTTGGCCATAATCCATCCCAGATTTGTCAGAAACAAATACCACAGCCATTTTTGCGCTACCGACAGCCCTGATTTTATAAGAACATGACCCTCCCAGTATGACTATCGCTTCGCGGTTCTTGAGTCGGGAACAATTATTCCTCACCTGAGCCGTCGTGAGACTGCCAGAATCAATCAGATTTTGTACTTTCTGATGTTCGGCCTGTTCTTTCTTTGCTGCATCTTCACTTAATTTCTTATTTTCCGCCACGATGCTTTCTAGTTTTTTTGCTTTTTCTTTTTCAAATGCTGTTATGCGTTGTTTTTCTTTATTGGTATTATGCTTTTCTAGCGCAATAGAAACTACTATTATGGATAAAATAGATAAAGCGCAGATGGTTACTATTAGGCTTTTCTTTTTATTTATATTCAGATGCATTTTATATAGATTACAATTAAGCATAAGTATATAGACCTGTGCGGTCAGTGTCAAAAGATATACTCTACTGAACACTCTTAAAGTGTTAGTCGACAATTATAGATAATCGAGGTAAAATTAAGACCAAAGTTATGGAAGCACACGACAAAGGATCAGAACAACAGCACCTAGTAGTTTCTACTATGGGGTTAACGAATATGAGAAAATTTGCATTGAATTACTCGGAGATAGTTCAGACGACTGGATAGCCCCAGATGAAGCAAAAGAAAAACTGGACAGACTGGGCTATGATGAGTCTGATTGGCAGACAGTGCTTGACGAGAGCGGGGCGAGTCACCATTTAAGAGGACTGATGATAATAGCTCAAGGTGAGACTCCAAGGATTTCATGGGTCTTACAACTAAATTTTCGAGCCTTGGATTATGAACATGACCCCCATGCAAGACCTGTTTTTGACGATCCAAGGATGCAAACAGAAGCCTTGAGAGCCAAAATAGATAAACAGTAGCTTACTGAATCATTTTGATGCTTATGCTATAATGAGCACCCACATGAAGAGTATTAAGGAATTTTTTACTAGTAACAAAAAGAGGGCCATCATAATAGTAGTTCTCGTCTTTGCACTATTGACTGCCGGTGGGTTTGCTATAAAAAATAATGACGACCAAAAAACTGATTCAAAAGATGATAATACACAAAATGAAACGGATACCAAAAAAGATGACCAGCCCGCATCTGAGCCTGCAAAAGATAGCCAGTCGAACAAAAACCCTAGCCAAAGCTCGCCAGGTAGCACCGCTCCTGTGAGCTTCGCAATATCTTCCCTAAATGTACACAACCCAGAGTATTCATACAACAAAGATAAGCTAGGCAACACTGTTAGAGCATGCCAAGTGATTGCAGACATAACAGCCACAGCGCCTGGAACTGCAACATATTATTGGGACACATATCACCCTGAATACTTCACCCCTTCGAATAGAGGACCGGACGAAACAGTAACTTTTGAAGGTAAAGGTACAAAAACCGTTAAATTAAATACCTATACTAATAACGATGATCGTCGATTCACTTTATACGTAATTTCGCCAAACAATATTTCAAAAGCCACTGCAACCCAAGCCTGGTGTAAGGCGGACTAGACCCTTTCGTACTAATTCAAGAAACACCTAGCGACTAAATTTTCTTGAGGGCAATATTGAACCATTTAGCAGTGCCAATCTGCTGATGATCTTCATAGATAAGTTCGGAATCATCTCCAGCCATGTCAACAATAATCTTTGGGTTATAGTAGTAGAACATCCTATCTCCAAACCTATCAGTCTTTAGAGCCTCTTTATATTCATCTGCTTCTTTTAGTGATATATAGAAGATACCTCCACTACGAAGAGACTCAAGAGCTTTTGGAAAAACTTTTTCAAGATTTTCTCTGTCTATATGTAGTAGCGAGGCAAAGGCAAAAATAATATCTAAATCTTTGGGATATATGTAACTAAGTGCGTCAGCTAATACAAAGGATGCACCCGGTACCTTATTTTTAGCAACTTCGAGAAGACCTTTTGAAGGGTCAAAACCTTCGTACCAATCTACTAATTTAACTATTTCTTTGGCATCTCTACCTGTGCCACAGCCTATCTCGACAACCCTAACCGGTTGATTCTTGCCAACAAGTTCTAAGCCCTTTTTGATATCTGAGATTCTTGGCCCTTGCCCAAAATAATCTGAAAAATGCAAATCAAATTGATCTGCCGAATCATCATAAGTTTTTATCGTGAGATCACTATGATTCATAGAGACAGTATATACTCAAGATGGCCCTGGAACCTGATTTTCACCCAAAACTTCTCTGGTAATACTAACCACCTGGTCAGGATCTAACCTGCTCTTTACCAAATATCTTTTAGCACCCATTTGCATTGCTTGCATCAACAATTGATCGTCTTCGTGCGCAGACAACATAATTACTGGGATATCTTTAGTCTCTTCGTTATCCTTTAAATCCCCTAGGGCTTCCATGCCATTACGATTGGGCATCATGACATCCATCAATATAACGTCAGGAGATTCTACACTTGCTTTTTCTACTATTGCAACTCCGTCACTCGCAACTACCACCTCAAAATCAGCCTCATCAAAAACCCTAGAATACAGTCGTTGTAATGTTGGGTCATCTTCTACCAAGAGTAGTACTTTTGTTGCCATGGATCCCCCCGATCACTTAGATTGCGCTTGTGGTTAATTATACACCTCTCAAAAATTTATTTCTATTAATTTGCCTACACTCTATTTGCTGTAGCCAAAATTATGACCACTACTCCAAGTATTCTTCTAAAGTTATGCGTGCCGTAGAAAATCTCTAGCCATGACCACGTAAATAACGCCCCAAATGATATAACAGAAAAAAGTGATTGCACCTGTCCGTCAGTGACTTTTGCAAGAACAAGACACAAAAGCCAAACAATAATTGGCAAATTCGGAGCTTGAAAATATTTATTACTCTGGTCCAATTTTTTAAAATTAAGGGCTTGTGACATATAGAAAATATAACACAAAGCCAGCTAGAACTACTGTCATAGATCTAACTCTTTTGATTAATCTAGCCTTGTTATTTTGCGCAATCTATTGTACTGTCAGAGAAGTAAGATATTTAAAACTTTGAGGGCTAATAAATTATGAGTGAAAAGCAAACAAAATCAGCACCAAGCCGACTAGAGCTGATCCAAAACGGAATCAAAAAACTATACAAAGTAAATAAAAAGTTCTCGATAACACTAATTGTACTTAGTATTCTCTCAGCATTTAGTCAATTTTCAGATACGTATTCTAAGCCAGGTGATCAGACCACAGGAGCTCAGGATGTAGCAATGACTAGCTCTGAGACAACTATTATTGCTATTGTCGCCACTATTTTAGTCCTGGCCGTTATCGCAGCTGGCGTAATAATAGAAGGTATGATTGCTTATGCCACATATAAAGCCATCGACAATAAAGTCCCTAGCATTTCTGAAGCATTTGAAGCTTCACAAAATAAATTCTGGGTAATACTATGGCTCAATGTAATAATATTCTTTAGAGTTCTTGGAGGCATACTACTACTCATCATTCCTGGAATTCGAGCTGGTCTTAGGTATACCATAGCGCCAATAGTACTCTTTGACGAAAATCTATCAGCCAAAGATACCGCCAACAAATCTCGGGAAATTGCAAAAGGCAATTTAAATTCCCTGCTCATCATGAATCTTGTTTCTGCTGTTTTATTCCCTATAACTTATCTTGTATATTATGGAAGTTTGGTTACTATGTATCCTTTCTTCAAGTCAAAATAGCGCCAGAGTGTAACTAGTGATAAATAAGCAATAGCATTATCTAAATTTTTGTTGTATTATTGAAAAAGATACAAATCTAAATTATCAAGGAAAAGAGTAATATAATGAAAAAACAAAGTCCGCTATTAGTGTTCATACTACCGTTTTTAACTTTCGGAATATATAGTATTTTTTGGTTCGCACGAACTCGTGGTGAAATGGTCAGAAAAGGTGCTAGTATCCCAACAACCTGGCTAATTATCATACCCATTATTCAGTTGTGGTATTACTGGAAATGGTCTGTAGGAGTAAATACAGTGACTCAAAAATTGGATAGCATCTTGGTGTTGTTAGTTATTCTACTCTTGGGCCCAATAGGCTCAGCCATCGTACAAGATTCTTTCAATAAAGTAGCTGATGGACCAACGCCGACAACTACCGACCCGCAGCCTGTAGCCGATGCCTCTAGTCTTACGCCTGACGTGTCCCCAGTGTCAACGCCGTCTACACCGGAAATTACTGAAGCCCCTGCACCTGTCGCCGAGCCAGAAGTTGCTTCTGCTCCAGAAGCTGAGCCTCAATCTGCACCAGAAACTCCGGACGCTCTAGAAGATAACAACGACGACCAAACTCAAAACCCAGCATAGCTATAAATTTTACAATATTATTCTTAGACAATCTCGCAAGATCTTTGCTAGAATTAGTAAGATGTTAAAAATGAGGGTCAAATAGATAAATATGCTTAAGACTGGGTACTTACATCTCAGCAATAAGCAAATTTTTTCAGGTAATCTACTGAATTGGAATGACCAAGCCATCTCTGGTGAAGTGGTTTTCAATACAGCAATGGCTGGCTATGTTGAGTCCCTCACCGACCCTTCTTACTCTAATCAAATTCTCGTATTCACTTATCCTCTTATCGGCAATTACGGCGTCCAGTTGAAAGACTTTGAATCTGCAAAAATACAAGTTCGCGGAGTTATCATGAACCAAATATCGCTCCATCCGAATCATGCTGATTCGAGTAAAAGCCTAAGCGAATGGTTATCAACTCAAAAAATTCCAATACTTTATAACGTAGATACTCGTGCCCTGACACTTCATCTTAGGAGTAAAGGTGTTATGGGAGGTATTGTCACTGACAGCAACTCAAAACAAACTTTTGAGAAATTAGAACATGAATTTATCAGTGTAAAAAAGCCTAAGGTATACAATCCAAAATCAAAGAAAAAGATATTCTTAGTCGACTGTGGGGTTAAAGAAAATATTATTAAATCAATAGTGGAGTACGATGTACAGGTCATCCGTGTCCCACATAACTACGACTACACTAACGAGGATTACGATGGAGTCCTTTTGTCTAACGGTCCTGGCGACCCAACGGCTTACACTGAGACAATAGCAATCACAAAAAAGGCCATGTCGAGTGGCAAGTCAGTATTCGGCATATGCCTAGGTAGTCAGATAATGGGGCTCAGTGCTGGTGCCAGAACGTATAAATTGAGGTTTGGTCACCGTGGCCAAAACCAACCATGCAAGGTTGAGGGTTGGGATCGATGCTATATAACAAGCCAAAACCATGGATATGCTCTTGATGAAAAAACCCTGCCAAAAGACTGGAAAGTACTGTTCCGAAACTTAAATGATAATTCCATAGAAGGCATCGAGCACGCTTCAAAACCGTTTTTTTCCGTCCAATTCCACCCGGAAGCAAAGCCAGGGCCAACAGATACTGCTTGGTTGTTTGAAAGGTTCGTAAAATCACTATGAGTAAAATTAAACATGGAATCAAAAAAGCACTCATACTGGGATCTGGCGGTCTGCGCATTGGTCAAGCCGGGGAATTTGACTACTCCGGATCGCAAGCCATAAAAGCTCTAAAAGAAGAAGGTATCTACACAATACTTATCAATCCAAACATTGCTACGGTTCAGACAGATAATGATATGGCAGACAAAGTGTATTTCCAACCTCTTCAACCAGAAGTGGTCACTAAAATAATTGAACAAGAGAGGCCTGACGCAGTCCTACTAAGTTTTGGCGGGCAAACTGCCCTGTCGCTCGGACTTGAGCTATACGACCAAGGAGTTTTCGAGAAATTTAATGTAAGAGTCTTAGGCTCGCATGTCGATGTTATCAAAACAACCGAAGACCGAGATCTATTTAAGAAAGCTCTGGCGCAAATTGACGTAAAGACAGCCAAAAGCATGGCTGCAACAAATGTAGAGGCAGCTTGCAAAGCCGCAAAAAAGATTGGCTACCCTATAATGATGCGGTCTGGGTTCAGCCTTGGTGGCCTCGGATCAGGACGAGTGGATAATGAGAAAGAACTTCGAGAAAAAGCGAGTGAAGTGTTCAATGCAGTCCCACAAATTTTAATCGAGGAATATTTAGCGGGCTGGAAAGAGATCGAATATGAAATCGTTAGGGATAGTAGCGGGAATACGATAGCAGTTTGCAACATGGAAAACTTTGACCCGATGGGTATCCATACTGGGGAGAGTATTGTTGTAGCTCCCAGCCAAACGCTAACAAATAACGAATACCAAATGCTCCGCGAAGTAGCGCTTAAGACAATTGATCACTTGGGAATAATTGGCGAGTGTAATATTCAATATGCGCTCAATCCTAAGACCGGGGATTATCGAGTTATAGAAGTCAATGCACGACTTTCTAGGTCAAGCGCTCTTGCATCAAAAGCTACAGGATATCCACTCGCTTTTGTGGCTGCAAAGTTAATGCTAGGATACAAGCTCTACGAAATAAAAAATTCTGTTACTAAAAACACTTCTGCGTTCTTTGAACCAGCTCTGGATTATATTGCGCTCAAAGTACCCCGTTGGGATTTGGCAAAACTAAAATCAAGTGACCACAATATAGGATCTGAGATGAAAAGCGTCGGTGAAGTAATGGCGCTTGGACGATCCTTCCCAGAAGTTCTGCAAAAAGCAATTCGCATGCTTAATATTGGAGCAGAAGGCTTAACTTCGCATCCGTATGACTTTGATGATCCAATTAGCGAAATAAAAGTTGCTACTGATCGAAGAATTTTTGCTATCTATGAAGCAATGAACAGCGGAAGAAGTGTTGAACAAGTTCATAATGATTCAAAGATAGACAAATGGTTCTTGCATCATCTGAAAGATATCGTAGATTTAAATAAAAGACTAAAAGATATAAATCCTGAAAAACTTCTTGAGGCCAAACGATTAGGATTCTCTGACAAAATTATCGCAGAGCGATCGAAAAAAAGTGAAAAGTCTGTTCGAAAACTACGTCAAGACAACAAAATAATACCTGCAATAAAATTGATTGACACACTTGCCGGTGAATTTGATGCAACAACAAATTACCTATACCTAACTTACCATGGTACGACTAATGACGTTACGCCTCTTGGCAAGAAGTCTTCTATGGTGCTTGGTTCTGGGCCTTACTGCATAGGATCTTCTGTGGAATTTGACTGGTGTGCGGTTAACACTGCAAAGACGTTGAGAAAAAATAAAATAAAAACTATCATTGTTAATTCAAATCCAGAGACCGTTTCCACTGATTTTGACAGATCGGACAGACTTTATTTTGACGAATTAACACATGAGAGAATATCTGATATCTTAGATTTTGAAAACTCTGGATATGTTATTGTATCTGTTGGTGGACAAATAGCGAATAATCTATCTACCAAGTTGGCTAATTCTGGCTACAAAATACTCGGTACGAGTGCGAAGAACATTGATCGCGCTGAAGACCGTCAAAAGTTCTCAAGTATGCTTGGAAAATTAAATGTAGACCAGCCAAAATGGATACACGCAAGCTCACTGTCTGTAGTCAAAAAATTTGCAAAAGAGACAGGTTACCCACTACTTATCAGACCATCCTATGTTTTGTCTGGTGGAGCAATGAACGTAGTCAACAACGACAGAGAAATGACAGAATATATAGCTCAGGCAACCAAGTTGTCGCCAGACCATCCAGTAGTTGTCTCAGAATTTATTCTTGGAGCAAAAGAACTTGAAATAGACGGTGTTGCTAAAGATGGGAAACTCGTCATCTACGCCATTTCTGAACATATAGAGAACGCGGGCGTCCACTCAGGCGATGCGACTATAATGTATCCTGCTCAGAGAATTTATCTTGAGACTGTTCGTGAAGCGAAAAGCATCACAAAGAAGATAATAAAAAACTTAGATATAACTGGACCATTTAATATCCAATTTATTGCTAAAAATAATGAGATCAAAGTTATAGAATGCAATGTCCGTGCGTCAAGATCGTTCCCTTTTGTCTCCAAAACAAGTGGCTACAACTTTATACAGATAGCGACAGAAGCGATGATCGGCAAGCTCAAAAAACAAGAGTATAAGACACTAGAACTTGACCATGTCGGAATAAAAAGCCCTCAATTTTCATACAACCGCCTTAAAGGTGCAGACCCAGTTGCTGGTGTAGAGATGGCTTCAACAGGCGAAGTTGCTTGCTTTGGCAAAGACTTAAATGAAGCTTTTTATAGATCATGGTTGGCAACTGATCAAAAAGTACAGGGAAAGAAGATTTTCCTAAGTATCCCAGACCAAGATAAATTCAAATTTATTGATGTGTCTGAAAAACTAGTGAACAATGGCTGGGAGATATACTCTACAAAAGGTACTTATGATTTTCTAAAGGCTAATGGCATCAAAGCAAAGTTACTCTACAGGATTCAAGAAAATAAGGAACCGAATATCAAAACATTTACTGACAAAGGTGAGATATCACTTGTCGTATCCGTACCTTCGCCCAATGACGTCAGTACACCACATGCTTATCGAATCCGTAGACTTGCCATAGATAACCATGTACCAATCCTGACCAATGCCCAATCCGGAAGAATCCTGCTGGATTGTTTAGCAGAAAATGGTTCGATGGCCAAAGAAGTCCACGACTCTAGTTACTATCTAAAATAATTAGGCGGCGACTGGCATAGCAGAATTCTTCTGCTTGTGACTTTTCAGGTACTTTTTGACCTGAGCTCTGCCTTTTGGAGCACTAGTTGCATTTTCTACAGTCCCCTCTATAACTGTAAGAATATTTTGACCATACGCTCTGTGCAACTCAGCTTCAAGTTCTTCCATAGCAGGAGTTCCAGCAACAGGATCTTCATTTTCAAAATATGCTCTAACAAATAACTCTGGATCAAGCTTGAATTTTCCGCTATAAATAAGATCAGTTAATATATCTCTTTCTTCAGGATAGCAAGCATTATGTTTTGGGTAACCATAAAGCCCCAGATTAATACGCTCTGTTTGAGCTTCATTAATTAACCTATTGATTGGATTACCTTTTGCATCATAGCGCTCAAGGCCCAATCTCGTCTCTTGAAATTTTCTTACAATCCTACCGGATGATGCTTCATCAACTAACTGTATGGATCTACCTGAAGTTGCATGGATAGCTTCGTGAGAAACAATACGATCGCGCAAGGTGAAAGCATCCTCATCTAGACCTATGGAAATATGAGAATCTACTAATGAGTATCTACCGTACGTGTATTTGCCAAATGGTTTATCATCTGTCTTTTTACTCATAAGAAGTCTCTGCATAAAGTCATAGTAGCCTACACTTGTACGTGCAAGACGTTCCTCAACAACACTAGTTGAAACAAATGGATACTTGTCTACAAGAAGATTCCCGAATTCTTCAATGAGCTGATCCATGCGTCCGGCAAGTGCATCTGTTTCGGCTTCATAATGTTCAACATATCGTCTAAGCCACCGAGTAAATTTTTGATCTCCACCGTTCCCTGGTGTTAGGTCGTCTAAGCCACCGAATTTCTC
The DNA here is from genome assembly GCA_038064875.1 of Patescibacteria group bacterium. GTDB lineage: Bacteria > Patescibacteriota > Saccharimonadia > Saccharimonadales > 2-12-FULL-41-12 > 2-12-FULL-41-12. The sequence continues at coordinate 354,752 of JBBTSC010000001.1, forward strand.
AATAATTGGAGCCATGGCTTGAGGATACCTATTCTGCATGATAATGAAATTAGATTTTACCCATCCAGGCGCTAAAGAGCCGGGCCCTAGTCGACCTAACACTTCCCTGCCAAATATCTGAATTTTTTCATTATTTTGTGACACATCATCTAAATGCTCCAAATACCTTGGGTCATTTACTGCTACTTGCTCGACATCAGGGTTTATAAGCTCAGGCAAGCGATCAGCCACCTCACCAGAATAAACTACACTCATTATAGCGATATTATATAACTTTTATGAACTATTTACAATGATATATTATAAATTTTTTCGTCTTTAGACTAGCCAATACAGACTGATTTGATATTAACAAATTCTTTGATGCCGTAATGAGAGAGCTCGCGACCATAACCTGATTTCTTGACTCCACCAAATGGTACTTTGGGATCAGATTTTATATGTGAATTTATAAAGACACATCCTGTATCTAATCTACTAGCAATTTCTTCAGCTTTTTGTTGATCTGCCGTAAACACGCTACCGCCAAGACCATAGATGCTTGAATTAGCTAACTCTATAGCTTGGTCAACACTATCGACAGCAATTATCGGCATAACTGGACCAAAGAGTTCCTCGGCCATAGCTGGCATATCTGGGTTCACATCAACAAGTACCGTAGGTTCATAATAATACCCCGTTTCACCCCAAGACTTACCTCCTGCGATGACCTTTGCTCCTGCTTCAACTGACCGCTCAACCTGGGCTTTAATCTCATCAAACATCTTCTTGTTTGCCATTGGCCCTACTGTAGTAGCCGAATCTAGCGGGTCGCCAATTTTTAACTTTGCCACCTCGAACTTAACTTTTTCTACAAACTGATCAAAAACTGGTTTCTCTATGATAAAACGTTTGGCAGCGATGCAACTCTGACCTGCGTTAAATTGCATCCTAGCTGAAACTGCAACCTGCGCTGCTTTGTCCAAATCAGCATCTGCCAGCACGATAAACGGATCGCTTCCACCAAGTTCCATAACTGACTTTTTAATTTCTTGACCAGCAGTTCCTGCCACCGCCATCCCAGCTCGTTCACTACCAGTTAATGTTACTGCTTTGACCCTATCATCTCTTATGATCGATTCAACTTTTTGTGTCTCGATAGGTAAATTGTAAAATACACCCTCTGGCAATCCAGCTTCTAAAAACACATCCTCGATGGCCTGAGCAGAAAGCGCGACATTTGACGCATGTTTTAATAGCCCAACATTTCCTGCCATCAAAGCAGGCGCTGCAAAACGAAAGACTTGCCAAAAAGGAAAGTTCCAAGGCATAACAGCTAGCACAATTCCTATTGGGTCAAATCGTGCATAAGCTTTACCAGAGTCAACATCTATATGTTCAGGTGCAAGGAATGTGCTCGCATTTTGTGCATAATATTCACAAACTCCAGCACATTTTTCTACCTCAGCCTCAGCAGCAACAAGAGTCTTGCCCATCTCATCTGTAATAATTTTAGCTAGCTCAGATTTTTTTCTACGGAGTACCTCGGCTGTTTTATTTAAGTATTTTGCTCTCTCATCAAACCCAAGCCTTGACCACTGCTCGTAGGCACTTTGGCTCTTTGTAATACGGTCCTTTATAGATGCATCATCAAGTACATCAATTTCTGAAAAAACTTCGCCGTTTTTTGGATTTATTGATTGGAGCGCCATATATTCCCCCGACCTCTATGGTCTGTTTAAAGTTTACTTTCAACTCTGGCTTTGAGCCCAGAACCGAATTCTTCATTATTCATACTGTAGTCAATAGACAAATCTATAAGATGCACACCCTTTTGGTTAATGCATTTCTCTATAAGTGGCTTGAATTCTTTTGCTGATTCTACTTTGTGACCTTTTGCACCAAAACTATCTGCCAACTTAACAAAGTCTGGATTGCCAAAGTCCAAGCCAAATTTTGGCAAGTTCATGCCCTCTTGTTTCCATTTGATCATCCCGTAACCATTGTCATTGAGTATGATTACCACCATATCCAGCTTCAATCTAACTGCTGTCTCAAGATCTGCCAAATTCATCATAAATCCACCATCTCCAGCAACGACAACCACCTTATTCTGTGGATTCAAAAGCTTGGTCGCGATCCCTACTGGTAACCCTGCACCCATGGTCGCAAGGGCGTTGTCGAGTAACACGCTATTTTGCTCATAAGCTGGATAATTTCTTGCTACCCAAATCTTGTACATACCATTATCTAGTGACAAAAACGCGTCTCTAGGCAGAGATTCACGTAGCTCATAAACAAATCTCTTTGGATGTATCGGAAAGCGCGGGTCATCAACATTACTGTTGATATCTTCAATCATATTTTTCTTTATAGCAAAGTAATGCCTGAAATCCCACTTTGGCAAATCATCAAGTTGCTCAGATATTGCTCTTAGTGCTTGGGCAATATCACCTATAACCTCAATATCTGGCCTGTAAACATCGTCCATGTCAGCCGGATAGAAATTGATGTGGATAATTTTTTGGCTATTTTTAGCGAGAACGGGTGGCTTTTCGGTAATATCATGTCCAATCATAATGATTAGATCAGCCGACAAAATAGCATGGTGCATAAAATCATGACTAGTAAGAGCGGTGGTGCCAAGGTACAAACGAGAACTTTCATCCTCTACGCCTTTACCCATCTGAGAGGTTATAAAAGGAATACCTGTAAGTTCCAAGAACTTATGGAGCTCACCCCGCACCCATTTTCTGTTGGCTCCGGCTGCTATCACTACCACTGGCATTTTTGCATTTTTGATAGCCAGCACTGCAGACTCTACTGTTGACTGATCAGCATCTGGCCGACGAACCTCGTGCCAAGGGATAGGAAGCGCATCAGTCTCTTCTTCTGCTATATCTTCTGGAAGTTCAATATGCACAGCACCCGGACGTTCATCTTCTGCAGTTCTGACTGCCTGATAAACGGTGGTTGCTATTCGGTCACCACTTACAATAGTTTCACTCATCTTAGTAATTGGTTTCATCATCCCGACAACATCTATAATTTGAAATTTACCTTGTTTGCTTTTTTTGATAGGTTTTTGGCCTGTTATAACAAGCAATGGCATTCCACCCAGCTGAGCATATGCTACCCCTGTAACCAAATTTGTCGCACCTGGCCCCAAAGTTGACAAGGCAACACCCACTCTCCCTGTCAGCCTACCAACCGTTGCAGCCATAAAAACGGCCGCTTGCTCATCTCTTGTTGTGATGAGCCTAATTGTTGAACTACGAATTGCTTCTAAAAATGCTAAATTTTCCTCACCTGGTACTCCAAAAATATATTCTACTCCTGAAGCTTCTAAGCTTTCTACAAATAGTTCGGCTGCTCGCAAAGTACTATTCCCTCCATATTTGTTTTACCAAGTTTCACTATTATTATTATATAACTTTTATCTGATAATTGTTGCGCGTTGCAACTTTTTACAACAAAGAATAACCTCGCAACTAATAGCTACGAGGTTACTGATGCAGATACCTTTATTTTTTTGGTGTTGTTCCTGCTATTTGGTCATACAGCATAAAACCAACTGCACTTCCGAAAAATGGCCCTACAATGTGTAGCCACGTAAAGCTAGCACTTGATAGAGCAACTGCAGGATTTAGAAAAGCACTGTAGCCAAAGAGACTGGCAAAAAGTAGACCAATCAATAACGAGCCACCGACAAGCGCACCCGCTTCAAGACCTTGCTTCTTCTGGTTGACTACGGCTGCTACACCGAATCCGAACAGAACCATGCCTAATGCTTCTAGTGAAAATGTCCTACTAAATGTCTCTGTAAAATTCTCTGCTACAGTGAACTGACTCGGAAGAACATCTGCCACACGCGCTGCGACTACAGCAAGTAGCGCCCCGACTGATTGCGCAATAACATATTGCACTGCAAGTGCCCCCTTGATCCTTCTTGTCGCCCACAGGCCAAAAGTAACTGCAGGATTAACGTGTCCACCACTTATTGGACCGATTAATGCTACTCCCATTGCTAAAGCAAATGGACCAGCCAAACTAAACCCAACTCCTGCTGACGCTAAAACTGCTATCGTCAGTATGAAAGTTGCTATAAATTCAGCAGCCAGTGCTGAATAATTTGTTGTTGTCTTCGCCATGATATTCCCCTCTCATTTTTAGTGATATCATAAACTTATATATACACCCCTTGATATAACAAGTAAATAGATCTGTCAAAAATTAGCATGAGTTATCCACAGGCGCCTAAAGTATAACGGTGAACGTAGTTCCTTCACTCTTTTTACTAGTTACGGTAAGTGTCCCTTTGTGATTTTCGATTATTTCCTTGGCAATAGCCAGGCCAAGACCATGTCCTCCTGACTGCCCATCTTTTTTGCGAGAATCGTCAGCTCTGTAAAATCTGTCGAAGATACGATCTATATCCTTGCGACCGATCCCCTTGCCATAATCTTTAATCTCAATCACCTGATGATCAGCTCTTTTAAATCCACGTATATCTACTTGAGATTTTTCATCACTGTACTTTATCGCATTATCTACTAAAGCTAGAACCGCTCTTTCAATTAGTTGCTGGTTGCCCCGCACTACACCTAAATCTTCAATGTCTACATTAATCTGTATTGATTTTTTTAGTGCTATAGATTCAGATGTTTTTACGACAGAACTGATAACTTCATTTAGACTAACTTCTCCTTTATTGAGAGAATTTGCTTGTACTGATAGTGTAAGTAGCCCTTCTGTTAAATTAATAAGTCTATCTACCTCTTCTAGATTACTTTGTATTTGAGCCTTTGCTTCACCAAGTTTATTTTCTGAATTGTCTAGAAATATCTCATTTTCTATTTTCATAGCTGACAATGGAGTCCTCAGATCATGAGCTGCATCAGCTGTGAATTGTTCTAACTTTTCTTTTGACTCCTCTATTGGCTTAAGTGTCTGCAGTGCAAAAAGGTAGGAGAGAATACCGCCGAAAGAAAGCAAGATGGCATTCACTACAATTAATCTTATGACCAAGCTGGAACGCAAATCGTCAAGAACTCGCTCTCTAATCTCTCTGTCAATTATTTGAATTTCTCTCCCGATTTTTAGTCCTGGCTGAGGATTTCTTGTGAGTCCGTGCTCAACTTCACGCAAACTTGTATTATAAAAAGCCACACTAAAAACAAAGCAAATACTAGCTAGAATTGTTAGGTATAGCAAGGCGAGCTTTAAGGCATTTCTGTTGAGTGTCATCTAATCATTTCTCTCCAAAGTAGTACCCAAAACCTCTTTTTGTATGGATCAATGCGCCCAATTCAGAAAATGGTTTTTCGATCTTTTCTCTCAAATAATTTATATAAACCTCTACGGTACTTGGCAGTACATTGCTATCAAAATCCCAGACATTTTCTATAAGTGCCTCTTTACTAACAACAATGTCAGGATGCCTCATGAAATATTCCAGAAGGGCAAACTCTTTGCTGGATAATTCAATCTCTTTATCTGCGCGATGCACAGTTTTTTTCCTAACATCTAGGCTTAGTCCGGATATTTCTAGTACTTCTGAGAGTCCTGCCTTTGGCCTACGAAGTAATGCTCTCACTCGTGCTAAAAGTTCAAGATATGAAAATGGTTTTGCCAAATAATCATCTGCTCCGGCATTAAGTCCCTCTGCTTTATCGAGTATTTTGTCTTTTGCTGTTAAAAATAAGACTGGTGTTTGATTGCCAGATTTTCTTATCTTCTTTAATAACCCAAGACCATCTACTCCGCCCGGGAGCATTCGATCTAGTATTATCAAATCGTAATTAAAACTATCGATGTACCCATCCGCTTCTTCCGTATCATAGCCAATATCAACCGCATACGACTGACGGCTTAAACCTCTCTTGATGGCACCTGCTATCTTCTGATCATCCTCAACTACGAGTATCCTCATACGCTTATTATACCTCCTTGGTCTTCGTACCGCATCTATCGTACGGCACGAAGATACTTTTATATAGCCTTTATATCAATCTCTTTTATGCATTATCATCGGACCACCATGCCCGCCTGCTCTGTCCGGCCGAATCAAACTAAGGTCTATCTTGTTTTCTTTTGCCCATTTCTCAAGAGCTTGATGATTCTTCTCCATCTCTGCCTTGCGTTCTTCTTCTGTTAGATCGTTATCTTTGTTAGCTTCTCTTTGTTGCTTCATCTCTTTGAACTTGGATTCAATCTTGGACTTCTGGTCAGTTGTAAGTTTGCCTTCGTCAACTAGCTTTTGTAATTTGTCGCTCATAGCCTTTTCATGTTCAGCCCGACGACTTGCATGTTCTTCATCAAAAACTTTCTTAACCTCATCTTTATCGAGATTAAATTTTGTTGCTATTTTGTCTACCAGCGTGTCACCACTACTCGATGTCTGAGCAGATGTTAACCCGACGAATCCTAAGCTACTCATACCCACAACGCCTAGAGTTCCTATTGTTGCTAACTTTTTATTTATTGCCATTTATTTTCCTTTCGTTAGTTGATGACCTTGATATAGTATTCGTCAAATCTTAGAATGAGCTTATGCAGACAAAGTATGGGGTCAGTTTTTCTTTTCACAGATGTAGTGAATTTGAGATACAATAAAGGAACTAAAGTGAGAGAGAAAATATTCAGGATACACGGGAAAACTAAAGACGTTGCTCGGGACACTAGTTGGCAACGCCTTATTTTAGCGTGCCTCATCCTAGCTTTACTTTACCTGCTTCTGATAAAGAGAGTTTTTTTGACCCCAGATCTGATCTTTGTCTTCTTTTTGGCAATTTTTGCTACCCTCAGTGAGACAAAAGAGTTCTTAAAGCGATTTTTACCGATTTTTAGTCTGTTGCTTGTATATGAATTTTTTAGAGGATTGGCCGACTGGCTTAACGGCACAGTGCACTTTACAGAAATGATTAACTTTGACCGCTGGATGAGCGCGGGAACACTACCAACATATTGGCTACAACAACACCTCTGGCACGGACAAGTCCAGTGGTACGACTTTTATTTTTATTTTATATACATGCTACATTTTGTGGCACCACTCGTTTTTGCTGTTATCCTCTGGAAATTTCACTCAAAGCATTATTGGAGATTCATATTCGCGCTTGTGGTACTAAGTTTTGGAGCGTTCATAACATATTTGATTTATCCTGCAGCGCCACCTTGGATGGCTAAAGATCTAGGATATATTGCTGAACCAATAACTCGAATTTCGTCGAACATATGGTATGCCATGGGGGTCGATAATTTTTCTGAAGTTTATCAAAGACTACCTGCTAATCCAGTGGCTGCGGTGCCTTCACTACACTCAGCCTATCCTCTTTTAGTTTGCCTATTTCTGATCCGAATTCTTGGCTTTAGAAAAACAGGCTGGACACTTTTCTACCCAATCACTATGTGGATCGGTGTTGTCTACATGGCAGAACACTATGTGATTGATGTATTACTTGGAGCACTGTACGCAATTATCGCTTTTGCTCTCTCACAAAACGACACACTTTACAATTACTTGAAAAAGACCATAATGAATATCAGGATTAACGGATTGACCAAAATAAAAAAATTATGAAAGAACCAAGACCACTCCCAGAAGGTAGCTTAGCAGAACGAACTAGGATAGCTCGTGAATATACTGATAGAGTTACTCGCATTGCTGGCCTAAGCCAGAGGGAGCCTCTGATTCATGAAGGCTTTGAATACACAGCTGAACCAAATCTAACCACAAATGTTGCAATAGAAGGCCCAACTCTATTCATAAGGCCAGTTGGAGCCGAGGAAGACAAAATTGAAAAATTCGAAATGCATTTGCAAACAGTAACTCTTAGTAGATACGTTGAAGATGTTCCGACAGTATGGGGAAGAGCTTTTGGTAATCTACTACACAAATCAGGAATTGAGAAAGAGAGAAGTCTCAAACTAGAGCAAACTGAGTTAGACTCTCATGGTGTAGCAACGCTTTCTAAGAGACTTGCGAAAGTCATAGAAGATAGTACTAAGCTAAAGTCTGTTGAATAAACTTCAAGAACGAAGGCTTAGTGCTGACTGTTCGACTGACTGGAGTATTGGTTCAAGTTCAGTATGCGCTCTAGCATCCGCCAAGTGCCTCAACAACCATGGCATCATGCCGTACATTTCTATCTTTCCGTATTGTAATGCAGCCCATCGCGGACCCACCGGAGTAACACAAACAGGCTTTTTAACCCGATAACTCTCTGGGTCTTTGCCTTCTATCTTTCTGACTAAATTTTCACCTACGAATTTAGCGTCATTCATAGCTGTTTGAGCAAACCCAGCATAAGGAGTATTCGCATTATCACCAAGTATGTATATACCATCTTCAGCTTCCAAATAAGCATTCACTGCCACATGGCGATTGTGCATGACAAAGTCATTTTCCGCAAAAAATGGATTATTTGACATTCCTGCTGTCCATACCACACAAGTAGATTCAATTTTTTTACCATCTATCGTTAAGTGGTTTATATCTTGTCCCTGGACATGCGCATTAGTCATAACCTTTACGCCTAAGTTATTGAGTCTCCTCTTTAGACTTCTTGACATTGACTTGCTACCCCTAGGCATTAACCTATTTGCCGCCTCTATCAATGTAACTTTGAATTTAATGTCTTTACCTGCCTGATTAGCTAAACCTCTTATATACCCAGGCAGAGCCCCGGCTAGCTCAATACCAGTTGGCCCACCACCAACAATTAGATAGTTGTGGTCTTCTTTTTCTTTACTGGCTATTTTTGACTTCACATGCGCCTTGAACTTCTCAACTTCCTCTTTTGACTTGATGCCATATGAGTATTTGTCTAAACCTTCTATTCCAAAATAGTTTGTTACCACGCCAAGTGCTAACACCAAATAATCATAATCGTATGATTTACTATTTCTGCAAATAACTTTCTTTTCCTTTTTATCAAGACCCGTTACTTTGTTATGGACAACCGTCACTGCAGTGTCCCCAAAAATGTCTTCTAACGGGATTATTGATTCTCTCGTGAGACCAGTAGTTGCGCTGTGATAAAGCGAGGGATAATAGCAGAAATAATCCCGCTCTGAGATTAAAGTAATCTCAAATCTATCGTCATCAGCTAAATCATGCGCTAACTTTACTCCACCGAACCCACCACCGACGATAACTAGCTTTGTTTTTTTCAATTATTGTTCCTTTTTGTTTTATTTATTTCACGAAATATTATATCATAAAGGTTAAGCATGAGCATAAAACAAAAAATTATCGATTCTGGATTTCGTGGTGAAATAGACAGTAGTCAAGCAACCCTTGATACCTATAGTCATGATGCCAGCATGTTCGAAATTATCCCCGAGTTTGTTGTAAGCCCCGTTGACTATGAAGATGTAAAAAGACTCGTGAAGACAGTATCGACCAACAAGAAAAAGCTCCCCAAACTATCCCTAACTGCCAGATCAGCAGGAACTGATATGGCTGGTGGCGCAATCAACGATTCAATCATCGTTGATTTCAATAAGCATTTGACCAGAATTGGTCAAATAACTTCAGACTACGCAAAAACACAGCCTGGGGTATTTTATCGAGATTTTGAAAAAGCCACCCTGAAATATGATGCGCTGATGCCTTCGTATCCTGCCAGCCGAGAACTTTGCACTGTAGGTGGCATGGTCGCTAACAACTCGGGCGGAGAAAAATCGTTAGAGTTCGGCAAAACTGAAAAGTTTATTAAAGAACTTCACGTAGTCTTTGCTGACGGCAATGAATATGTAGTAAAACCAATCACAAAAAAAGAGCTCAATAAGAAAATCGCTCAGAACAACTTTGAAGGTGATATTTATAAAAAAGTTTTTGACGTGGTCGAGAAAAATTATTACCAGATCAAAAAAGCCAAGCCAACTGTTAGCAAAAATTCAATGGGCTACAATCTCTGGAACGTCTGGGACCGAGAGACCGAGATATTTGATCTAACTCAGCTAATTGTTGGGTCTGAAGGAACCCTTGGATTTGTCACCGATATTACATTTAGATTAGTCCCCGCACCAAAACATTCCGGTACACTAGTGATGTTCCTTAGAGACCTCGGCGATCTTGGCCAACTTATTAAAGACGTGCTCAGGCACAAACCAGCGACTTTTGAAGGATTTGATAACTACACTTTGATGTTAAGTTTTAAGCTCTTCTTTTTCTTCCACAAAAGGCTTGGCTGGCCACAAACTATTAAGCTTGGCTTGCAACTTTTGCCAAGCGCACTAAAACTTTTCAGAGGCATACCTAAAATGGTACTTTTGATCGAATTTACTGGAGAAACACCCGAAGAGGTAGCGCATAAAGTTCATGAGATGCGCCTAGATCTGCAGAGAAAAGGGTATGGACACGAGTCGCTTTTTGAAGAAGACGAGACCGAAGCAAAAGAGAAAAAATTCTGGATTATGCGCCGTGAGAGCTTTAATCTACTCAGACAAAAAGTTAAAGACAAGCACACCGCACCATTTATTGATGACCTAGTGGTTAACCCTGAACATTTACCTGAGTTCTTGCCGAAACTTAGAAAAATTATCAAAAAGTACAAATTACTTGCTACTGTTGCAGGTCATATGGGTGATGGCAATTTTCATATCATCCCACTGATGAAGCTGGAAGATCCTGCGGAGAGAAAAAAGCTACTGCCTTGCATGCGCGAAGTTAATGAATTGATATTGTCATACGGTGGATCATTGAGTGGAGAGCATAACGATGGGCTTGTACGTGGTCCGTGGCTAAAAGATCAGTTTGGCGAAGAAATTCTAAAACTATTTAAAGAGACTAAAGAAATTTTTGACCCTCATCATATCTTCAACCCTCACAAAAAAGCCAATGCCACCTGGGAATATTCCCAAAAGCACATCCGCGCTAAATTCTAAATCATCTAACCAGGATAAATGTGTTCTTGCCCTTTTTGATCAAAGAAATTTCTTTTATCTCTACGTCTTCACCTATCTTTTGCCCGTTGATACTAACTGCACCACTTTCTAATAGTCGACGGAATTCTCCCTTTGAGTCAAGCAATTCTTTTTCCACTAATCTGTCACTCAAGGTACCGAAAGATATTTCTGGAATTTCTTTTGCTAATAGATTTATCTCATCCTGATCAAGCTGATTGATGTTGCTGTTATCGCCAAAAAGCACTTCGGTCACTTTCCTTACTGAATTTGCCCTCTGCTCACCATGAACTATTTTAGTAACTTCTTCTGCCAATCTCTTCTGAGCAATTCTGGACGATTTATCCTTTGAAAATTCAGTTATTATTTTATCAATTTCCGCTTTATCGAGTTCAGTATAGATCTTTAGATAATCTTCTACACCTTGGTCATCTACATTGAGCCAAAATTGGTAGAACTTGTATGGGCTTGTTTTTTGCTCATCGAGCCAAATAGCGCCGTCCTCTGACTTGCCAAATTTCACACCCGTAGATTTATTGATAATAAGTGGCATGGTTATCACGTGCACTTCCTTGCCCTCAACTCTACGTACTAGGTCAACGCCTGACAAGCTATTCCCCCACTGATCACTACCTGCTAGTTGCAATGTAACACCGTGGTCTTTGTAAAGTTTTAGAAAATCATAACCCTGAAGCAACGTATAGCTAAATTCAGTATAGGTAATTCCCGCGCCACCCTCACCAATTCGCTTTGCTATATAGTCACGTTGAACGAGCGGTGTCATAGAAAAATGCTTACCGGTATCTCTTAGGAAATCCAACAACCGTATATCTTTGAACCAGTCTAAATTGTTAACTAATTTGAAATCTTGCCCAGAAAATATTTTCTCTATTTGACTTTTTGCCTTTGCCACATTAGACGCAACTGTTTTCTCATCTTGCAAAGGACGTTCTTTATCCTTACCTCCTGGATCACCGATAAGACTAGTGGCCCCACCTGCTAACAGAACAGCCTTGTGCCCATGTTTAATAAACAGCTTATCTAACATCATAGCTGCAAGGTTTCCTACCGTCTGAGAATCTGCTGAGGCGTCAAAGCCATGGTAAAAAGTCAGTTTTTTCTCATCTAAATACTTAAGGTCAGCGATTGTCGTGTCTTGAACAAAACCTCGCCAAGCTAACTCTTCTGATAATTTCATAGATATATTCTACCATGTTAGACTTGAGATATATGAAGATCGGCATTCAGGGCGAGAAATTTTCTTGGCATTATCTTGCGTCGCAAAAGCTATATGGTAAAAATATAGAAATACTATTCTACAAAGAGTTTAGTGATGTGTTTAGAGCACAAGACAAGGGCGATATAGATTTTGGCTTGGTCGCCATAGAAAACTCAGTGTATGGGTCTATTGTTCCTGTGTATCAGGAATTGTCGAAGAGAAATTATTTTATAAATGGTGAGGTCAAACTGCAAATCAACCAGTGCTTGCTAGCTCTTCCATCGACAAAACTAGAGGAAATAACAGACGTATATTCACATCCTGTGGCACTCAATCAGTGCCATGCATGGCTTGAAAATAATTTACCACAAGCAGATCAGCACGCATACTTCGACACAGCAATGAGCGCCATCAAAGTATCAAAATCATCAGATAAAATATCAGCTATCGGACCTGCAGAACTTGCAAACGACCTGGATCTTCAAATACTGGCTAGAGATATTAACGTAGGGTCAAATTATACAAGATTCATATCTTTCTCCAACTCAAAAGACGTTGCTGACGATGCCAACAAAACCTCTATCATACTAACCACATCTCATAAAGAAGGAGCTTTATATGATGCTCTGGGTTGTTTTGCCAAAGAAAAAATCAATCTCACAAAACTAGAATCACACCCTGTAACGGGGCGCGCTTGGGAATATCAATTCTACATTGATCTAGACTGCCGGTTCAACCAAAAAAAATTCAAATCCGCTGAGAAAAATCTGATCAATCAAGGTGCAAAGGTACAGGTTATTGGCTGTTTCTTGGCTGACGACATGCTATAATATCAGTAGTAGGATACCTATGAGGGCAAAACATAAAACTTTTTTTATACGCAATACGCGTGCAGGTGAACTTCAGGAAATATTTTTTGTTTCTGCGATTACTAGTTTGCTATTAGTGAGATTCTATCTAAGCCAAACAGGATTCCCTCAACTTGGCAACGGAAATCTCCACATCGCACACATGCTCTGGGGAGGCTTACTAATGTTCGCTTCTATTACTATTTCGCTTGCATTTTTGGGCTACAGGACTCAAAGGCTAGCAGCACTAGTTGGCGGAATTGGCTTTGGCGTATTCATCGATGAACTTGGAAAATTTATCACTGAAGATAATAATTACTTTTTTAAACCAACGGTTGGCCTCCTTTACGCAATATTCGCCATAATCTTCATTATCTTCAACTATATGAGCAAGCGAGATAACTTCACAAACGAAGAATACCAAGTAAACGCAATTTACAGACTGGAAGAGTCGATACTTAGACATTTAGATAAAGATGAAAAAAATCGAATTTTAGAGCTAATATCCAAAGCAAATCAAAAAAATAAATTCACGATAAAGTTAAAAGAAATAACGAATTCACTAAACGTAGACCACCATCTAGACGAGCCAAGAGGTATAAAAAAATTATGGAATCAATTCGATAATTTATATGAAAGATTCTGGCTTGGTCGTAACTCAAATCACTTGGTTGGGCTTATTTTTATATTACAGATTATTTTGATTGCTTTTCTAAACATATTCACGATATACCACAATATAAACGACATTAGCACTATCTTCACCAGTGATATAACCTATGACCAGGAGCTCATAATTGCTCAAGTCATAACTTCAATAATCTCAGGGCTAATAGTAATATATGGGATATTTAAGCTTAGCTCATCCAGATTAGAAGCTTTCAAATTATTTAAGCTAGCAATTCTAATAACTCTATTCTTGACCGAATTTTTCTTATTCTTGAGAGTTGAGTTCTCCGCATTACCTAACTTCTTCTTTAACTTACTGCTACTCGGCATGGTGAGCTACGTCATAGACAAAGAGACAAGGCTAGAATTTAAAAGTAAAAATGAGCTACAATAAAGGTATAGGAGGGAAAGCGTGTTTCAATTAGAGGGATTGCCCTACGACTACAAAGATCTAGAGCCATATATCGACGCTGAGACCATGGAAATACATTATGGCAAGCACCACCAAACCTACGTGGATAAGCTCAACAGTGCCCTTAAAGATTTTCCAGAATTAGCTGACAAAAAAATTGAAGAGCTGGTCAGTTCTATCAGTGCTCTCCCTGAATCAGTCCAGACAGCGGTAAGAAATAACGGTGGTGGTCACTATAACCACTCTCTTTTTTGGAATTTCATGACTCCCGATCAAAGCAAAAAGAATATCTCGTCTGAAATTAGTGATGCTATTAATAACACATTTGGTAGTATTGAGGACTTTAAAGGCAAGTTTGAAGAGAGTGCAATACTCAGATTTGGATCTGGATGGGTGTGGCTCGTGAGCAAAGATGGAAAGCTAGAGATCATAAGCACCGCGAACCAAGACACGCCACTTGAGCTTGGATATAGCCCCCTACTTGGACTTGATGTTTGGGAGCATGCGTATTATCTAAAATATAAGAATCGAAGACCTGAATACATACAAGCTTGGTGGAATGTAGTTAACTGGAGCGAAGTCGCTCAGAAATTATCCCAGAACTAAAGATGATCGTAATCATAGTTATACTTTTAATTTTGTTATCGGCAATCTGCTCCGGTCTGAACATAGCTATTATGTCACTGAAAACCAAGGAGCTTGAACGCCAGGCAAAGCTAGGAAACAAAGACGCAAAGAAAGTCTATGGATTTAGGAAAAATCCACACCTAACCCTAGCCAGCATACTCCTATCCTGCGTGGCTCTAAACTCTGCGACAGCCCTTGTCCTAGGAAACAAGCTAAATGGCCTTTTAGCAGGTCTTATTAGCACCCTACTGCTTGTAGTATTTGCAGAGCTTATGCCTCAGGCAATTTTTACCAAGAACGCTCTGAAAATTTGCGCCAAATTCAGTCCCTTCATGAGAATTATGGTCTTTGTGACTTACCCCGTTGCTAAACCCCTCCAAATATTTATGGATAGGTTATTTGGAGCTGACGAAGAACATCGGCTACATAGTCGTCGAGAGCTAGGACTTATGATCAATGAGCACCTAGGCCATGACGCTTCTAGTGAACTAGATGAAGACGAAGTAGAGATCATAAGAGGAGCTCTACAACTCAGTGAGAAACAAGTTGAAGAGATAATGACCCCAATAGAAGAAGTCTACTGGCTAGATATTGATAGCTCTATTGATGAAACTAAGATAGATGAAATTAAACTAAAAAGTTATAGCAGGATTCCTGTATTCAACAAAGATAGGACTATTTGTCATGGTATTGTCAGAATGAAAGACATGGTAGATGTTGACTTTGACGAAACAGCTAAGAGAGTTAGCTCTCTACGCATTTTCCCGGTCAAAACAGTGGGTAGCAGAACGGCTCTTGATACAATGTTACGTAAATTTATTGTCGCCAGAACGCACCTTATACCAATAGAGAAAAGTGACGAAATAATTGGGATAATAACTATCGAGGATTTAATAGAAGAAATTATTGGTCAGGAAATAATAGACGAATCCGACCACATATTAAAACGAACTTGAGATAAAAGACTTCTTAAGAACTTTTTTCTTTGCGCCACTTGGCTATTTCGGCGTGATTGCCACTCAATAGTACATCAGGGACCTGCTGATCATCATAAACCTCAGGGCGTGTATAATGCGGATGCTCTAGATTATCACCATCTGAGAAACTCTCTTCTTCTGCGCTGGTCTCTCCGCCGAGAACTCCTGGCAATAATCTGACTACACTATCTACCAATACAAGCGCTGGCAACTCTCCGCCAGTCAATATGAAGTCTCCAATTGAAAACGGCTGATCTACATACTTCATCACTCTTGCATCTTCGCCTTCGTACCTACCACAAACTATTATCATGCCGTTGGCTTCTTTTGCTATAGATTTGCTCATATTTTGATCGAGTTTTTTACCTTTTGGTGTTGTTAGATAGACCAACGCCTGTGGATCTTTAGATTTTGCATGCATGATGGCCTTATGCAGTGGCTCCACCATTAAAAGCATGCCGTCCCCACCACCATATGGAGTGTCGTCGACTTGTTTTCTCGGGCCGAGTCCAAAATCACGTAGGTCAATATATTCAAATTCAACCACACCGATGTCTGTAGCTTTCCTCATCATAGAGGTAGAAAGATAGCTCTTAGCCGGGTCATTAAAAAGACTTATTATCTGTATTTTCATATATACATCTTACCACCATCTTTGTCTTATAAATACAAACTTGATATAATAGTTGATCCAAGTGCAAGAATATTATAGATTATGGAAAAAAGAGAAATACCTGAACCCATCAAAGCCCTAGCCGAAGAACTTATCGCGAAGCCCCGGATTTTGAAAGAATATAGCGGAGGAAACAGCACGTCTTTTATGATAAGAACTCGGGGATTCTCTATGCCTATGTCAGGCCCAAGCATTCAACAACAGATGGAAGACATTAAAACGGCTATACATGAGCATCCTAGTGCACAGTTTGATCCAAATTGGGAAATTGACCACATTGAAGAACTTGAGAGAGGAGATGCCAGAAGAAAATATATATTTAGACCTTTCGCACTCCAAATAATATTAAAGCCGACTGATTTGGCTAAGATAAATGGTGGATTTTAAAAACCCTACTTTTCAGTAGGGCTCTCACATAAGACTCCCATTCAACCTTAGCTTTTGGTTAAACGCTCGCAGACGAAGTCAAATCTCTTTGTAACTTCTATAACAATTATACCACGAAGGATGGTTGATTCAAGCATAAGTAATTTATGATTATATACTCTTTTTGACAATTATATTATTTCTTGCTATTGTAATACTTAATAATTATGAATAGATTATCTGCTAAAGAAGGACTTCGCCAGGTTGCGCTATACGGTTTAACCGTTGGCGGATTTGCTGTTGCTCTTGCAGGGTGTAGCGAAACAAAAAAAGTCCTACCATCAAGTGCTCAGTGTTCTGATATAGCAAGAAGTACCAGTGAAAACCCAGGACGCACAAGCGACTATGCGCTTATAGCAACTGCGGATGAATGTGCAAAAATAAAAAGAACTAGATTATTTGCAGAATGTCCTGGAGGCCAAGATATCAATGCAAAAGTAGATACAGAGTTCTCAGCTACGCTAACATGTCAAGGCGATGGATCGAATCCTAGAATATATAGGATGAGTGATGAGTGGCAAAGTTCCACGATTCCTTCTGCTGATTTTGCAAAAGGAATGATTGAAAAATACCCAAACAGCACATTAGTTGAAGTAACAACCCCAAACACAGAGCCTTTAGATTCAAATAATGGTGGATTTACTTTTGATTATTATGGTACCGACCCCGTAGTTATGCACACAGATGAGAAACTCCCTATACTAGGGATAGCTTCTCTAAGACCTGGTTCTGAATAAAGACTTTTTAGACGTCTAGATCATCAAGCTCGGCAAGTTCTTGCCGAGTTTTATCGTAGCTAGAAGTTTCGCTTGGTTTTTCTTCTTCTGGCTCTTCGCTGGAAGCTTTTTCTTCTGTAGGTTCTGCTTTCTCATCAGAAGCTGTCGCATCACCCCAACCACCAGAATTTTCTGAAGATTCGCGTCTCTCAGTTCTTTCCGGGCGTGGCTCACCGTTATCAACTATTTTCAAATTATATCGAGCTTCATTTTTAGTGCCAAGTGCTCTTAGAAGTGTTCTCAGACTCTGCGCAGTTGCACCTTTTTTGCCAATAACTCTTCCTAGATCGTCAGGTGAGACCGTAAGCTCTAAAAGAACACCTTTCTCATCAATTGTCCGGACTACCTGGACCGCATCTGGATTACTGACTAGTGACTTTACTACAAACTCAACAAATTGCTGATCAATACTGTTCATGAATTACTCCTTGGTTGTTAATCTATCAATCTAAATTATAGCAAAGTATGCTAATGTTTAACAACTACTTAGAAAGCTCTATCTGTCGAATTATTTTTCTTCAGCCGGTTCTTCAGATGCAGGCTCGGCTTCAGTAACTTCTTCAGCCTTTTCTTCTGCTGGTTCTTCAGTAGCTACTTCAGGCGTCTCGTCACTTTTAGATTCGGTTGCAGGTGTTGCGTCTTCTGCTTTTGGCTCTTCAGCTTCAGCTGGTTTTTCCTCAACTGGTTCCGCTGGACGATTCTTCCGAAGTTTTTCAGGATTTTTAACAGATTTCTTTGCGGGTTCATCGATTTTAACCCACTTTGGAATCTTTATGCCCTCAGATTTGAACAAAGCGACTACACGACCACTCGGATGTGCACCGTTGTCCAGGTATTTCTGGGCTAAGTCTTTCTTGAGTGCAACTTCTTTGGTGTGAGGGTTATAGTTGCCAAGCATAGCAATAACCTTACCACTTGTTGGTGTTTGTCTCTTGTCTTGAACAACCATTCGATAGGTTGGGTAGCCTTTTCGGCCTAGCCGTTGCATTCTGATGCTTAACATAAATTAGAACAAAATCTCACTTTCCTGATGATACATTAACGTTTTGATATATAATCTTACCTGTAATTTTAACTTTTCTTCCTCTGATTGTCAAGATTGATATTATCTTGAACACTTCTGTAATACTCTAGAGCCTCTGCCGCTGCCTTCTGTTGGGCAATTTGCTTGCTCGGTCCCACGCCCTGACCGCGCAGTTTTTCACCCACAAATACACCCACGGTGAACGTTTTATCATGGTCTGGACCATCTTCATTTAGAACACGATAAGCTGGTGTAAAACCTTCTATACTTTGGGAAAGTTCTTGTAAATAACTCTTTGAATCCATCCACGAACCAGTTGCCAAGATTTCTGGTAATGTCACAACCAATGTGTCCATAATAAACTTTTTACTGACATCATAACCCTGATCGAGATAGATTGCGCCGATCACCGCCTCATATGTGTTAGCTAATATCTGCGCTCTTGCTCTATCAGAGCCTCTCTTTTCACCCCGGCTTAGGCGCAGTAGTGGCTCAAAGTCGAGTTTTGTAGCTGCATCACCAATGCTTTCTGTCCTCACCAAGGCACTACGCCAGTTAGTCAGAATTCCTTCAGCCTCTTTATAGCTAAGGTAAAGATACTCGGTAACTACGAGTTCAAGTACTGCATCTCCTAGAAACTCTAATCTTTCATTATGCTCTTTGACCGTTTTTTTGTGCTCATTTAGATAAGATCTATGTGTGAAAGCTGTTACTAGGATATTAATGTCGTTAAAATTTACCTTAAGTTTTTGTTTAGAAAATTCTAAGTATTTTGAAACATCGAACATAACTATAACTTCTGATCTCTTATCTTTTTAAGTCCAATCAAAATCAGCTTTCCGATATCTTCATACTCAATTTTATCTAGTGCCTCATTCGCAGGGAACCATTTAATCCCATTCATCCACTCTTCTGGTTTTAATTTAGAGCTGTCGCCTTCTGCTCGTACCAAAAATATTTCTGTAGTCATCAGTACCAGACTAGTCACACGACGATAACGGAAATTGATTTTACCTAAATAGCTGAGAACTGTCATTTCCTGAAGACCTGTCTCTTCACGTATTTCCCGCTCTGCAGTTTGCTTAGCTGTCTCGCCCTCCTCAATATGCCCTTTGGGTATAGTCCATCTATTTTTTGCATCTTGGATTAGTAGAATTTCTATTTGATTTTTTTGATCACGACGAAAAATCATACCACCACTAGTTGGCTCCTTGACTACTTCTTTGATGATAAAATTTTTCCTCGGGAAGAATTTCTTAATCTTGTCGATATTCGTTTTTGGCTTTTTAGCCATGATATCCTCCAGATCTGTTAATTATTATTTTTTGGCTTTATCGCCAAATTCGTCAGGCTTTAGTTGCTTCAGAAAACTACCCAGCACTCCATTAACGAATTTGGAAGAATTATCACCACCAAAATTCTTTGCTAACTCTACCGCCTCGTTGATAACAACTTTTGGTGGTACATCTTGGTGGTATTGCAGTTCGTAAGCACCGATCTCTAAGATTGTTCTGTCAATCCTGGCTATTTGCTCAATCGGCCAATCAGGGGCTAATGGTTGCAACTGTTTGTCTAGTCTACTAGCAAGCCGGTGAACGTTCACTATTAAACTCTTAGCAAATTCTTTGTCGTTGACCGCCGATTTATACCTATCAATGTTACGATCAAATATCTCATCGATATCAACACTTTCGTCTTCGGCACTTTTACGAAAATCAAATTCATATAAAGTTTGAAGGACTATTATTCTACTAAGATGCCTGTTCGATGCCATATTGTTAATTCTACTTCTGCTTTTATTTTACTTTTATTTTACTAAAAAATCCAGTTTGGCTCAGGCTTTTGGAGATTCTTTTTTGGTTGTGAAGGCCTTGATCGGACTTTTTGCATTAACTGCACGTGCCAATTTAAGCGCAAGATGGCTACGTCGAAGTCCAGTCTTACGATGGCTTGTTCGCTTTTTTGGTTTTCCCATATGGTATGTCCCTTTCTATCCTTGAGCCCTAGGCTCTTCTTGGATTTGCAACTTTATTTCATAGCAATTATAGCGTAGAAGTCTCAGATAACGAAATTAACTAGCTTGCCTGGAACGAATATAACCTTCTTGATTGACTTACCTTCCAGGTGTTTTGAGACATTATTTTCAGACCTGGCTTGATTTTCGATAAACTCTTTGTCAGAATCTTTACTTACCTTAATTGTCGCACGAAGTTTTCCGTTGACCTGAATCACTATATTGATATTTTCCTGCTCAAGATACTTATCATTATGAGTTGGCCAGCTACCAACCTGTACGCTAGATTTATTGCCTAGCTGAGTCCACAGTTCGTCAGCAATATGTGGGGCAAATGGTGCAACACAGGCGACTAAACTACCGAGGGTCTCTTGCCAAGCTGTATTTTTTGCAAGAGAAGTTGTCTTTAATTTGTAGAGGTCATTAACCGCCCCCATAGCACTGGCAATAGCCGTGTTATATCGATTTTCTTCGATATCTTCACTCATTTTTTTGATGGTCGAGTGAGTTATTCGCAAGAGTTCTTTTTCAACCTTTTGATCAACAGAAACTTCTTTTGCCTCAAGATATTCCTGTACGAGTGTCCAGAGTCTTGATAAGAATCTATAGGTTCCCGGCACGCCTTGTGAATCCCACCGTGCGCCGAATTCTAGTGGCGCAGCGAACATTAGATATGTCCGAAGTGCGTCAGCACCGTATCCTTGATCAATAATCTCAAGTGGATCAACGCCGTTGCCTTTTGACTTACTAAAGGCGCTACCGTCGGTGGCTGTTACTTTGCCGTTGAAAAGCATATGTTTGAACGGCTCTGGATTATCGACAATCCCAATTTTGGTGAAGAATCTGGCGATAAACCTCGCATATAGCAAGTGAGCTGTCGCATGGTCTCCACCGTTATAGAAATCGATCGGCGCCCATTTGTTGGCAATATCTGAGTCAAAAATTTTCTTCTCGTTCTTTGGGTCAAAATATCGGTACATATACCAACTGCTACAGATATATGTGTCGAGTGTGTCTGTTTCTCTCTCACCCTTGCCACCGCACTCAGGGCAATCCACTGTGAGCCAATCTTTGGCCCGGGCCAAGGCGCTTCGTCCGTCACCACTTGGCTGGAAATCATCAAGCTCTGGTAGTATTACAGGCAACTGATCATCCGGCACAAGAACTGTCCCACATTTTTTGCAGTTTACTATTGGGATCGGTGCACCCCAGTACCTTTGACGGCTCACACTCCAGTCGCGCATTTTGTAATTAACTTTTTCTGTCCCAAATTTTTTAGTAATTTGCTCTCGTGCCTCAGATGAAGCTACTCCGTCAAATTCATCAGAATTCATCAAGACACCTTCTTCGTGAGTACATTCGTCGTCATCGGCACTATTCTTAATTACTCTGATTATTGGCAGATCAAATTTCTTTGCGAATTCATTGTCACGTTCATCATGGGCTGGTACCGCCATGATTGCACCTGTTCCGTAACCCGTTAATACATAGTCAGCGATCCAGACAGGAATTTCCTCCTTATTTACCGGATTTATAGCATACGCACCAGTGAACACTCCTGTCTTTTCTTTGCTTGCTTGACGCTCAATCTCAGACTTTTGCTGGGCTTCTTTTATATACTCATCGACTTTAGATTTTTGAGAATCTGTAGTGATTTTTGAGACCAGTTCATGCTCTGGTGCCAGCACCATAAAGGTTGCACCAAACAATGTATCCGGGCGTGTGGTAAATACTTTGATTGAATCTTTACTGTCTTTAACCTTGAAGTCAACTTCTGCGCCGACACTTCGCCCAATCCAGTTTTTTTGTGCTAACTTAACACTCTCTGTCCAATCAAGTTCATCAGTAGCTTCCAACAGTTCATCTGCATATTCGGTAATTTTGAAAAACCATTGCTTGACTTCTTTTTTCTCAACTACCCCATCATCTGCACCATCATGTCGCCAACACTTTCCATCTATCACTTGTTCGTTTGCTAGAACTGTCTGACATTTATCACACCACCACTGCATCCGCGCATCTTGATATGCAAGTTTGTTCTTGTACATCTGAGCAAAGATCCATTGCGTCCATTTGTAATATTCAGGAGTATGGGTAGCAATTTCTTTAGACCAGTCATTGCTCCAGCCCATGGCTTTGTATTGCTTGTGATAGCTCGGGATAATCTTTGACATACTCTGCTGTGGAGACACCCCGGCTTTGATAGCATAATTCTCCGCAGGCAAACCAAATGAATCCCAACCAACAGGGTGATAACTTTCATAACCTTGTTGCCTCTTAAATCTAGCCTTCACATCGCTGATCGTGTAGTTCATGGCGTGACCAATGTGGATTCCTGCGCCACTTGGGTAGTTGAACATACTCATGGCGATATATTTAGGCTTTGAGCTATTCAGATCTGCTTTGTAAACGCCTTTTTCTTCCCAAATTTTCTGCCATTTGGGCTCAACATCTTTCGGATTGTATCTCTGCATAGGGATATTTTAACAGATATCAATTAGTTTTGGGTATTTGAGGCTAGTTCTATTAGATAATCAACAAAACCCGTCATGCTCATACCTGACACTTGGGCTGACTTTGGGAATAGGCTTTGAGTAGTCATACCAGGCATTGTATTAACCTCCAGGACATACATTTGGCCTCGCTGATCAATGATAATATCTACCCTGGACAAGTGACGACAACCGAGTATATCATGGGCTTTCTTTGCAACCACTTGGGCATTTTTCTGCAAATCTGATGCAACATTTTCACTTGGACAAATCTCTTGGGTTTTTCCGTTATACTTATTGTTATAGTCAAAAAATTCGCCCTCCGGAGGTACAATTTCAATCAGCGGTAATTCCTTGCCCTCAAGTACCGGGACTGTAACTTCCACGCCAGATATGAAATCCTCAACCATCATACTGCCATGCGTATCAAAAGCCTTTTTTATCTGATCTGTTCTAGGATCATCTGGTCTGACATCAATAAAAGTATTTAGACTTGACCCTCCATCATTAGGCTTAACCACATGTCTTTTATTTATAAAGTCGCTTTCCTGATATTGCTGATAGGTGAGAGCTCCGAAATCAGGAACCAATATGTTTTGTGATTTTAGCAATTCCTGAGTAGCCTTTTTATCAATACAAATTTTGCTGGACCGAGAATCTGATCCTAAATATTTTATATTGGCTTTCTCTAAAATAGACTGAATCTGACCGTCTTCACCCCCAACTCCGTGCAAAATAGGCAACGCGACATCAAAATTTGCTAGGTTATCGTTGAGCCACTGTTCCCCGCCATCCCAATCATAGAAGAACTTATCATGAATAGTACTTATAGCGTCAAATATACTCCTGGAAGACTTCAGCGAAACCTCACGTTCGTTACTTATACCGCCACCGATTACTAATATTCTCATTTTGCTTTAAAACTCTTCTTTTTCTTATTTATCCAGTCCTTAGATTGACGGACTAAATTCATACTATCATCTTTATTGGCCAGGATATATTTGACTGCTTCTTCCAGATAAACTCCGTTTTGCGATCCTTTAAACAGTAACGCCGTGTCTTTAAGATCCTTGCCTGCAAGGTATTCCCCTATCTCATAAGGCGTGTTGAAAGCTTTGGTATTTTTTTTGCCAGAGGTATTCATAGCATCTTGAATATACTTATTAGCGTCAGGACCAATCGTCAACACTTCGCTGAAATCTTTTGATGCTATAAGCTCACCTACAGCCTTGTGAGCATCAGCTGAGAATTCACCAAGCTCATTCATGTTACCTATAACTACGATTTTTTTTGCTTGATCTAGTTCGTCAACATAATTCAGTGCCTGAACTACTGCGTCAGGACTAGCATTATAAGTATCATCGATCACGAGGCTACCGTCTTTGCCTTTAAGTTTTTGCATTCTCCCGGGCATCGGCAGGACCGAGCTAACTCCATTTTCTATCTGCGAATCTTCCAAACCAAGTTGCTTTGCTACCAAAGCTCCTGCAGAGAGACCATTCATTTGATGTTTTCCTGTTAGATTTGTCTGGCAGGCCAGAACCCTGTTGCCGATAAATATGTTGACATTTCTTCCCTCTGTAACAAAATATGCATCCGCCCTGTCATCCGGACCAAACATTTTAAAATCATTTTTAATTAAATCGCCAAATCTTTTTGCACTACCGCTGTCTATTATCAAATTTCCAGCGAAATCTTGGATACTTAACTCTTCTGAAGCCACGGAGCGAACATCATCAAAGTTCTCCATATGCTCCTCTGAGATATGAGTTACGACTGCGATATCTAGCTTGAGATATTTTCCAAACTCAGCAATTTGCCCAACACCGTCTGTCCCAAGCTCCAGAACAACTACGTCATGCGGATAATCTTTGATCTTTTTATTCATTTTTATAAATGTCGCTAGCCAACCGAAAGGATTCAAAAGAGAAGGTAATTTTAAGTCAAAGAACACTAATGGCACAGTGGTAATGTCGTTGTAGTTACCGTCTTGCCATGCTACGGAGTATTTCTGGTCCAATATTGTTGCGATCGCTTTTTTTGTGCCGGATTTGCCGACACTTCCAACCACTGCGACAACTTTAAGATTGGGTTTCTTGGCAATTAATTTCGCAACCAGAAAATATTCTATCCTGACTACAACTGATTTGAGTAATCTCTTTAACACATTATCTATTATAACTAATTTAGTGCAGTTTTAGCGTATTGCTCCCCGGAGGACTGAACAGCTACTAGAGTATACCCTGTGCAACTTTCATTCTGGCACCCTGCAGGAGAAACAGCATATGAATAGACATTTTTAGCCGGAACGGCAACTAGATCATTCGAATTTCCTGCCGGGTCCTGAAGACCTGCTAAATTAAACTGTGGGAAATTGGCCTTAACCCAGTTATCATCATTCAGGTTTTGAAGAGTTGGATAATAGCCGTTTTCGGCATAGTATGCCTCAAGCTGACCATATATGGCTTTTATATCTGTCTGTCTTTCCGCATCATCTGCTCGAGCACCTACAGGTGTTGCAACTGAGGGAGTAAGTACGCTCGGGTCGACACCCAAGAGCTTCATGACTTCTGTGATTGGTATAGCACCTGCTGGTTTTTCTACCTTGATCTCACCGGTGTATGGGTTAACATCTAGGTTGTATGATAACTTGCCAGTTGAATCATCACTACCGCTAAAATTAGAGCTACCTTCTAGCTTAAAGTTCGAAGTCTTCTTGTTAGCAGTTATTTTGATATCGGTATTTGATTTACTACTCTCTTCTTCTGTGACTATCTTTACGAACATTGGAATTTCATCACCTTTTTTGTATTCTTGACCAATTTCTAAGATATTTTTTGTATTTTCTTTGTCAGTTATTTTGACCTTGTAGACCAGCTTTGAACTTTTATCAACCCAAGCATCAAATGACTCATCGTCCCCAATCCTGTCTATCTCTTTGTTTGTTGACTCAATTGCATCTTTCTTTTGCTTATCAATATCTTCTTGCTTTGTGCCTTTGTTGACCTTCTTCATCAAATTACTTGAATACGCTGCTTCTGTTATAACTTTGTTGTATTCTTTCAGGTTAGCTTTGTTGACTTTTACTGTGTAGTGGTACGTCTTTTTGCCATCTACGGTTTCCTTACCGATGAACTTTTTGTTTTCAAAAACAGCTACCTTAGCGTCTGTGCCAAAAACTCGTTCCACTGTTGGCTGACTGAGTTTGTTAGCGAGATCACTGATGTCTTCTGGCTTTACAGGATCAAATTTTTCATCTGGCGTAGAACTCTGAGCTACCAATTGCTGGAATAGAGTGTGATTCACCTCGATCCACTTACCGTCAAGTGACTCCAGCTGGGGAGAACCGAGGAAAGGAGTAACTGTTTTTAGGCCTGTTACCTGGAAATACACGTCTGGAAATTCACTGTTATCTGGAATAGTTGTGTTGGCTTTTGAGCTAATTTTACCAAGTGGTGAGTTGATTTCGCCTTCAAAAATTGCATTTTTAGTATCAGCTTTGAGATTCATCTTACCGTCTGCATTTATCTCTTTAGATTCATATTTAAAGCTAGCAGTGGCTTCTGTTTTCTCAATTTTCTTTAAATATTCTTTATTTGTGTAGCTATCCACAGTCGATTTAAACACTTTTCCAGTTCTACCCATTGCAGACTTATAGACATTTTCTGGTTTGCTCGGCACAACTAAACCAAAATATACCCCGAGACTAGCTACTATCAGAAAAGCAACTACGCCAATTATCAAAAAGGGTAACTTTGACTTACCTGGACCCCCGGCACCAGCTACTACTGGGGGGAGGTCATCGCCTGCTGGTCTGTCCTGCTCTACAGGTTGGTCAAATGAAGGCGAGACAGGCGCCTCTACAGTTGGCGCAACTACTTGTTCCTGCAACGGATCAGTATTTAGGGGAGCAGGGTCAACTGATACCTCAGGTACCGCGGGAATCTCAGGCTCTGTTGGTACTTCTGGTGTTAGGTTTTGATCTGGCGAGATTGTTTGCCCAATATTAACCGGTATTGATACACCCTCTGGTGGGCTAGTTATTCCATTATTCTCCTGAGCTGAGCCAAGTGGATCAGTTCCATTTTCGTTATTCATAAAAGTCATACTCCTCGGATTTTAAGCTTAAACATTATATAAGCTGAATTATATAGGACTAACAGTCTAAAAACAACTAGTGGTTAGTCTATTGCAAGGACTGAATTTTTTGTGAAAGCTGATCAAATGATATTGGCTGTTTTGGAATGCTAATTTTTCGATATTGACCGTAGGCACCATACTGCTCAACGCGTTGACCACCAGCGTAATTAATTTCACTTATCTGACGAGAAACCAAATCAATCCTGATATCGAGCGATATTGGCTCGTTACTAAGACCTTCGCTATCAAGCTTATCAACATCGATATAACCTGTCTGACCTGCATAATATTTTATTGATTCTACTAAGTTTTTTGGCTTAACTTTGATTACCATATTGGCTACTAAACGACCGTTGTGGCTCTTTGTAGAATAGCTGTCGATTGCATAGACGTCTTGGCTTAGGAGCCTTTGCATCACCTTGTCAGCTTGATCATCAGGCAAATCACCAAATATAATCACACTAAAGAGGGCATCATTATAAACACTTGGTTTTTGTCCTGACGCTTCATCTTCTCCTACCTTTGCCCAGACACCTTCAATATCTTTTCTCTTTTGATCTGAAATCTGAGGGGACTGTATTTTGTTGTATCTAATATAATCTGCGTTCTTAAGCCCTAAAACCTCTGTTTGAGTATATGCCTGCTGATCACCTTCACCCCTTTTTAGCTCGTATTTTGAAGCTACACCAAGTGATGGGCTGAATCTAAGCGCAATAGTTTGCTTACTATAATTGCCCTCTTCTTTTTGTTCAATAATTTTAGTAACACTCTTTGTTTGTAAACTATTTCTGAGAGCTCCTTCAAAGACTTTATCCGGGTCAGTAAGAATATACTTCCAGTAGCCAACCGCGCTGATAAGTAAAAGTAGTATAGACAAGGCAAAGACTGTTTTGATTGATACTTTTGAGACTGACTCTAGTAAATTGATTTTTTTCATATTTCTCCCGAATTTAGTTTGGTGGAGATACAGGGATTCAAACCCTGGACCTCAGCGCTGCCAGCGCTGCGCTCTAATCAGCTGAGCTATATCCCCTCAACCATTGGTCATTATTATAACATAATGTACTTTTGATAGTTATTATCAAGATACGCGAAGAGCTTCTATCTGGCGACGCGCGTCAGCGTAATCAACAGCGATCAAAGTAGGATTAGCCACGGCAAGCTCCTCTTGAGTGTGTGAAGTAGCAATCCCAAGAACCATACATCCAGCACTAAGAGCTGATTTTATTCCACTTTTTGAATCTTCTATAACTATAGATCTACTACCGTCAATCCCAGAAAATTTTATAGCTTTCTCATAAGGCTCAGGGTGGGGCTTACCGTTTTTTATGTCGTTACCTGTAATTATATGGTCAAAATAATCTCCGATATTGAATCTATCAACTATGTGTTGCTGTGTTCTGCGATTGCTAGATGTGACCAAAGTCATTACTTGATGATTTGACCGTGCCCATTGAAGGAAATCCAATACTCCGTATATTGGCTGGATTTTGTCTTTGGTTATGTCTAAGAATATTTCTGTCTTGCGACCAATAAGCTCTTCGGGCGAATGCACTTTTGGGTTACCGAACTTATTGATCAAATAAGTGAATATGTCCACGGCGGTTCTGCCCGCAAAATCTTTCCACTCTTCAGGATCTACATCAAACCCGTTCTCAACACATGTCTGCATTTCCGCCTGTGCGTGGAAAGGTTCTGTATCTGCTATTACTCCATCCATGTCAAAATGAATAGCTTCAAACTTACTCAACTGATCATCTCCAACAGCTCTTTTTCACTGATGACTTTTGTGCCTAGCTTTTTGGCTTTTTCCAGTTTGCTTGAACCAACGTTATTGCCGGTAACCAGAAAATCCGTGTCCTTGCCCGTGCTTGATTGGAAAATACCCCCCAATCCACGAATTTTTTCTGCAACCTGATCTCTTCCCATCGACTGCAATGTTCCTGTAATAACGAATTTCTTTCCAGTTATTTTACTTTGCTTTATATGAACTTTTTTGGGTTTTACGCCGAGGCTAGCAAAATCTTCTAGTAATTTATGGTTGTTTACATCCTCAAACCAAGCAACAATAGATTCTGCTACAACCTCGCCAATCCCTTCCACGTCTTTCAATTCATCCATTGTTGCTGTTTTTAAATCATCAAAATTCTTATACCTATTTGCTAGATCTACAGCAGTCTGTGCGCCTACATGACGTATTCCTAGAGCAAAGATAAATCTATGAAGATCCGGATTCTTCTTCTCGGCTATGGCCGATACCAGCTTATTCGCAGACACCTCTGCAAACCTATCAAGCTTAAGTAGCTGGTCAGAACTAAGTCTATACATATCAGCAGCATTGCTTAATAAATTATTTTCTAAAAGTAACTCGATGTTTTTTTCTCCCATACCTTCAATGTCTAGTGCAGATTTACTAGCAAAGTGTTGCAGTTGATTTGATAGCCTCGCTGGACATTTATTGTTAGGGCATCTCCAAACGGCATCTTCTTGCTTTATTTTTATAAATTTAGTGCCACACTCCGGACAGACCTCTGGCATAACAAACTTTTCTTCAGAACCATCTCTTAGTTTGAACATAGGCTCTATGACTTCCGGAATAATATCACCTGCTTTATGAACAGCTACAGTATCGCCCACTCTTATGTCTTTTCTGGCGATTTCTCCTTCGTTGTGAAGTGTTGCCATCTGGACTAAACTACCTGCAATAACTACAGGTTCTAGCATCGCAACAGGCGTGGCGGCACCTGTGCGACCTATGGATATAAATATGTCCTTGACTCGAGATGTCGCCTGTTCTGGTGGATACTTATAGGCAACCGCTCCTCTTGGAGCCTTACCTACAGATCCTAAACGCGCAAAAAGTTCTTTTTGATTGACCGTCACAACTAGACCATCAGTGTTGAATTCTAGGGCGGAACGTTTTTTGTCCCATTTATTTATTGTGTCAATGATTTCCTCATAGGATTGAGCTACCACAAATTGTGGGTTCACTCTGAACCCAAGTTTCTTTATCATCTGATACTCATCCTTTTTTGTTTTTATTGAGTCGTCTATTAAACTCCATGCATGGAACTTTAGAGGTCTTTCTGCAACCAAGCCTGGGTCTAGCTGACGCACAGTACCTGCGGCCGTATTCCTAGGATTCATAAATCTGGGCAACCCTTTTTGATCTCTCAGCTTATTGATATCTTCAAAATCTTTTTTATAGAGTATTATCTCACCCCTTACCTCTACGCGTCCTGAATAATAACTCTTGGGGATTGAAGAGTCTCTTCTTAGTTTTAATGGTATGGATTTAATTGTGCGAATATTAGACGTGACATCTTCTCCAGTTTTACCATCTCCTCGGGTTAAGCCTCTAGCCAAGACCCCATTCTCATAGACAAGCGCGCAGGCCAAACCGTCCATTTTGAGATCAACATGATAGTCAAATTTCTGGCTGGGAAGTAGCTTGCTGATCCTGGCTATCCAAGCTTTTAGCTCTTCCGGCTCGAAAGCATCATTTAGGCTGAGCATCGGCCTGGAATGATCAACAGAAGTAAACTTGTCTAATGGCTTACCTCCGACACGTTGCGTCGGAGACTGGGGTGATAAAAATTCTGGATACTTTTCTTCTAAGGCTCTTAACTCTCGGGTCAAGGAATCATAGACTTCATCAGTTACCATCGGATCATCGAGTACATGGTACCTGTATCTGTACTCATCTATCTGGTCGATTAGTTTTTCCATCCGCTCTTTGACTTTTTTGTGGTTCATAAAAGTTCTCTGTAGATTTTATAAGTGTAGATATTGAGAACTAGTATTGAGAAAAATGAGACAATGTAGAATATTAATTCACTAAATGGCGTTAGGAGATAGCTGAGAATAGTTATGATTATGCCAGTAAAAATAAAGACAAAAATATAGCCTGCTACTATTCTTAGCCCTACTGCAAAACGTTTGTTTTCGAGAAGTCGCCAGGCTGAACGATACGCTGAGCTTGGTGAAACCTCGGGCAATGTAACTATGTAAAGAGCGAGAAGGCCAGGTATTATAATATAAATCGACAGGAGCACTAAAAGCCCGCACAGGAAGACCCACAGTGCCTGCTCTATCACAGAAACTGCTATCCCCTGGACTATTGTCGTGCCGTAGAAAAATCCGGCTATCATTAGAGGTATCAAGGACAAGCCAAGTATAAAAATTATTACCAAAAACTGCAAAAAAGGATATTGGCTCTTGTAGAACATATCGCTGAAACGGATTTTTTCACCCGCAGTTTTTTGGCGAATAGTCCAGATCGTCGCCAGCATAAATATCACTGTAACAAAGTTCTGGTAGACCCCAATTATTTCATTATTTCTCTGTTGCACAGACACAAATAGATAGCTGGTTAGCCCATAGGCTACCGTATATGGACTAGCCTCTCCCCCTAGTAATTCTCTTATCTGTTGTTTAGCTGAGTCAAGGTCTATGCCCGCGCCGAAAAATACCACTATTGAAAACTGGATGAAGGTGAACAAAAGAGCAAGCCCCAAAAATAATTTTTTGTTAGAGAAAATGAATGAAAAACTATCTCTAAGTAGTCGCCAAGAACTGCTGATCTTCACAGGCCTCTCTAGGAATTTCCTAGGACTGATTCTGAAAGAACGATGTTTTGACTCTTTACGACTTCTCTTTTTTGAAGGTTTGGCGGGTTTTTTAGTATCAGTCTTTCCAGCCATCTGCCTATCCTTTTACGCCTTGGTTCCCATGCTCCTTAGGCGAGCAACACGATCTTCAATAGGTGGGTGTGTGCTAAAAAGCCCCATTATTGAGTTCTTAGAAAGTGGATTCGCAAAAAAGAGATGAGCTGTTGACGTATTTTGTTTTTGAAGATTGCTTCCGTGCTGTCCAATTTTTTCAAGAGCACTAGCCAGACCTTCTGGATACCTTGTGGTTAGTGCGCCGGTAGCATCTGCTAGATATTCACGCTTCCGCGATATAGCCATCTGGATCATTACTGCTACAAGTGGCGCAATAATAGCAGCCAAAATACCGACAATGACGAAGATACCATTTCTATTATCTGAGTCTCCTCTGAACCAAAAAGCATGCATGATCACATCCGCCAGGACAGATATTACTGACACTAGAGCAAACGCGTACATTGAGACTCTAATGTCGTAGTTCTTTACATGTCCAAGTTCGTGAGCCATCACACCCTGCAGTTCTTTGTCGTCCATCATTTCAATAAGCCCAGTTGTTGCGCAGACAATAGCATGTCGAGGATCCCGGCCGGTAGCAAAAGCATTCGGCGCTGGGTCATCCATAATATAAACCTTCGGCATTGGCAGACCTTCTGTAATTGCCAGATTCTCGACTATCCTGTAAAAACGCGGATTGTCCTTCTTTTCAATTTCCTTTGCTCCATTGACAGCTACTGCCATTTTGGCACCAGCAAAATAGGTGATCAGTGCGTAGATCAAACAACCTACTAAAACGTACGGTGTTATGTAACTTGAACCAAAATATTGCGCCACCAGCCAAGCCATCGCACCAACGAGCAGAATGAAAAATATAAATATATAAAAGGTCTTACGCTTGTTTTTAGCTATCTCTGAGTACATGGTTTTGGCTAGAACTTAACCTCTGTAGGTTTTTGTATAGCTTCATTTTCTTTTTCGTCTACTTCAAAGAATTCTCGTTCTTTAAATCCGAGCGGTCCAGCAAAGATAATGTTCGGGAAAGTCTTGATCTTGATGTTTAGATCTCTTGCAGAACCGTTATAAAATCTCCTGGCTGCTTGGATTTTATCCTCGGTATCAGTAAGTTGTGCCTGCAAGTCTAGAAAGTTCTGATTTGCTTTTAGGTCTGGGTAACTTTCTGCGACAGCAAATAGACTCTTTAGAGCACCACTGAAAATATTGTCGGCTTGAGCAGCTTCCTTGACTGATCCACCACCTTGTAGCGCTGACCCACGTTCTTCAGTTACTTTCTGTAAGGTTTCTGCCTCGTGTTTGGCGTAGCCTTTAACGCTACTTATCAGATTCGGGATTAAGTCATATCGTCTTTTTAGCTGGACTGTAATATCGCTCCATGCTTCGTCAACTCTGACTTTCAATTTAACAAGTCCGTTATAAATCCCGATTAGTCCCAGGACCAGTACTACGGCGATTATTCCTAGTATTACAATTAGCGACATTTCCCCTCCTTATTTTCCAAATTTGTAAATATATTTTAGCACATATTGTGCGTGTAAAACAGCTGGTGGGCGAGGAGGGACTCGAACCCTCAAGGTTTATTCAACCAACGGATTTTAAGTCCGTCGCGTATACCAGTTCCGCCACTCGCCCTGAGTGAGATATTTTGGAGGCACGGACGAGATTCGCACTCGTGTAGGCGGTTTTGCAGACCGCTGCCTAACTCCTCGGCCACCGCGCCATAAAAATATCTGGTGATCTCACGGGGAATCGAACCCCGATTTTCAGGATGAGAACCTGATGTCCTAACCGTTAGACGATGAGACCCTACCTGTTAATATGTTAAAATTCATGCCGATTATCCTGGGGATCCTGATACCCTAAATTTGTCCGCCAATTAGGTCGCAAACTTCTGTAAATTATATCATAGGTTACTTCTGTATATACACAGTCGCTAATAATACGTTCAAGTATAAAGTTGTATTATGTACAATTTTGTTGACGAGTATGGTAAAATTATTGACGTAAGTGGGCATATAAGAAATAAAAACTTAAACTATATTTATAAAAACATATTGTTATGATCGAAATGATGAACAGAACTACTGAATTAAGAGTTGGTACGCATGATGGAGAATTTCATGCGGATGAAGTGCTCGCTATTGCATCCTTGAAAATTGCAGCCAGTAAATCTGAAGGGCTGATTATCCCTGAAATTGAAGTGGTGCGTACAAGAGATCCTGAAGTTCTCGAAACCTGCGATGTTCTAGTAGACGTAGGTAGCGAATATGACCCTGCTCGTAACCTTTTCGATCATCACCAAGAAGGTGGAGCCGGAGAACGGAGCAACAAAATACCTTATGCGTCTCTTGGTCTTATCTGGAAAG
Organism: Patescibacteria group bacterium; assembly: GCA_038064875.1. Taxonomy (GTDB): domain Bacteria; phylum Patescibacteriota; class Saccharimonadia; order Saccharimonadales; family 2-12-FULL-41-12; genus 2-12-FULL-41-12. The sequence goes on from JBBTSC010000001.1 coordinate 388,987, forward strand.
AAGTCGGACCCACCGTTTGTGATGATTCACAAGACTGTGCAGACTTCGTTGATGAACACTTAATTCAACTTATTGATGCCTACGATAACCACTTCCCATTATTCAAAAAGGGAGATATCCCTCATGTAGGTGATCTTTTGCCTGGAGTATCTATCACCAACAACAACTTCTTGCCCGGCATGACCGAAGAAGAGAAATTCAACGAAGCACTGAGAGACGGGCGGAAATTGATCTTAGGGCACGCATCGAGAGCGGTCGCTATGCACGAGGGGACTCCTGAAATACGTGAAGCGCTTGAAAATGCTCCTCAGCCAGAGATAGTATTGCTACCAACTATCGAGGGTGTTCGATGGCAAGCAACACTACCTGATATTTCTGAAGAGGCACTTCTGGTCGTACAACCAGACAGTGGAGGAACAAGATGGGCAGTTCGCACCGTGCCAAAAGACCCTAACAGTACTGATATGAGAATACTGTTGCCAAAAGCATGGAGAGGCATAGAAAACTCAGAAGAAATCAAAAGAGTAACTGAAGGTATTGATAACGTAACGTTCATCCACCCTAAAGGATTTTTTGCAGCAACAACCACCCAAGATTCAGCTATGGAGTTGGCAGATAGAACTGTCGAACTCGCTCAAGCTGCCTAAGATTAAATTTGATCTAGTCTGATCGAAGCTCCAATTTTATTGACTAACCCTCAACAGGATCACGTGTTGTACACCCTGGGATAGCTACTTTTGACTCATCATAGATACTACTGTCTCCACGGTACTGCTCCCAGGATTTCTGAAGAGCAGTTATTTTTTTAAGAGTACTGTCTTTTATCGAATCATCCAGATAGTCAAACGGGCAAACATGTGACGGAGGATTCCCGCCTTTGAGTACCCCAATCTCTACTAACCCCATACCTGCATAGTTCTTGGCATCATAGTCGCTGACTTCAGCTATCACGTCTCCAGCCTTCACTTTATCGCCCTTTTTAACTTTTACATTTATGACATGCTCTGTTTCAAATATTAGCTCACTGCCTTCACCCTTAACCATAACGCTGTAGTCGTTGCTGTAAAGTTTTGGTACATCAAATACTTCTCCATCGACTAGTGAGTGAACTTTAGTGCCTAGTGGCAAGATAAAGGTTGGTTGCGGATTCTTCTTTGCAGGTCCAGCTGAATTTGCCGGTACTTCAAACCCATAGTCAAAGAATAAACGACTAAATTCTAGTTTTTCTTTGGTAAAAACAAAATCACCAGCCCTATTAGTTGCTGGATCATATTCATCCAAATTTACCCCTAGATGCTTGATTTTAACTTCAGACTTCTTTGCAACTTCTTCGGTATTTGATGTTGTGCCCTGACCATCTTTATTATCTTTATTCTTGCCTACTACAAAAAATCCTGCGCCAGCAATAGCCACAATAATGATTATTACAATGATCAGTTCTACTAAAGCGAACCCATTTTGTCTTTGTTTTATATCTATCATACGTTTAATTGTAAATTGCTTATGCTATAAATGCAATCAATCAAAACGAGCCAGTTTTTACATCGCCAGCTCTTTTGTAGTTAGCTATTAGTGCAATATATTTGACTTATTAAAATATCTAGCTTAGGAGTTTAGCCTTCGACAGCCACCTCAAATCCTCCGTATGCCATTTGGCTCATCTCAAAGGGCGATTTAAAGTCACTTTGTTCACTGTAAGCTTCGTCCATCTCTTTCATCACTTTTTTATTTACCTCATCACGGTGTTCCTTGGATTCAAAAACGATAAAAGAGAACCATACGTCGTCCGCATCTTCTGCGCCAGCCATTTCGCTAAAAGAACGTGATTTCTCTGGCCCCATTTCTTGTCGTTTGAGGTCATCACCTTTACATTCGAAGTATTGGAGCGCACCATGGCGTGTCCAAGAATCTCGCCCTTCTTCTGCCATTTTTTTATATTCTTCCGCTTTTCCTTTTGGTACGACTAATATAAAACCATCAACATATTTAGACATCTAAAATACCCTTTCTAAATTATTAATATTCTTCAATAAGTTTAGCACCTGAAATACGGCCAACAAAAGAAAATGCCTCGAACAAAATCGAGAATCTTTCTTTGGTGCTGCGTGTGAGCGAAAGTTACCACGAAATCAGGGATGAGATACTTCGCTGGAGAGATATTTTAATTGTTCCTTATCAAGGGTACTTACTCTCCTGAGCTAACTGGAGGAGATGAGGGACTTACATATCCACACTGTGGAGGTTACGAGAGTTGAACTCGTTCTGTCGGGTTTCAACCCGCCGTGCTAACCGTTAACACTAAACCCCCCACACTATGGACATGATTCAATAATAACCCTTTTTGCCATCAATGGTTCAATCAATCCATTCGGCTTTTATTTTCCAGTCTTTGCCACTCATTAGTTGAATATGAGTGACTATCATCATACTAGTAGGGTTGTCCATGCTGGATGACATGGCGTGCCTTCCTGACCAAGTAGGTCGCTTCTCTCCGGCAGGTATTTGCAAGGCAACCCTGGTTATAAATGCTTTTGAAATTTGCTGGAGGTCATATAATTTGCGTTGAACTTTCGCATATTCTTCTGGATGCCATTCAGAATAAACTTCGTGGACTAGTTTTCCTCTTACATCCCATATGCCTTCATCTTTCTGGAAATAATCATTCAACACAGGATTTCCTTGTCCGAATACTGACGTGAGTGCCTGCTCAAGATAGTGTTTTATAGGAACAATGCCTTCAAAGTATGATTCCTTGATCATCTTTTCGATATCTGTTGAGTAGTAGGCCGCATAGTAATTATCAAACACAGCCTTAATACGCTTCTTACGTTCAGGCCTTGACTCCTTAGCTAATCCATAGAAGGCGCTAGCCTTTAGCTTGTCCTGGGCCAACTTTGCAGCTAATCCTTCTATTGAAATATGGTAGCAGAGGAAGGCGTTGAGAGGATTTTGAATAGTATTGCCTAAGTTATACCAGTTAATCGCAGCATCGATTGCCAAATCTTTCTCTTTGTTTGAGTTTGCTATAAGCTGATTCAGAAACTTCAAGTCTTTCTCATTCGGTTGCGCAGACCCGCGCGTGTGGTTGTACATACCATACTTAAGGCGCCACCGAATCTCCTTATCAAATGCAAAACCCAAGCTTTCCATTGATCTCTGAATGGACTCAATACCAATACGCACACCCTCTACAGAAGTGTCTTTAAGTCTTAGTGTGCCGTCATAAATATACTCATTTGCCAATTGAGTTTCATCACCTACGCGCAGTAGGTGAATGCCTCCTTCGATTTCAGTTTCTTTTTCAGGAAGATTAATTGCAGTTCGAGCAGCAAACTCGATAACAGGATAGCCTGTAGCCAGCATGTAGAAGAAAACGTTTTGAATGCGCTCGTCCTCACTTTTCTCTTTGGCCTCTTTTTGTATAAGATCCGAGCTTCCCTTATATTCCAGAGGTTTCCATTCTTCCGGATCATTGTATCTGCCAGGGAGTCCAACTTCGTATAACCATTTACCTTCCATTCGCCATGCTTTGATAAGGCCGTCGTTGTCGCCAACCATAAAACCAATTCCATTATTATCGGGAATAATATTAAATCCCTCAGTTCCCGCGTTTGTACGCTTGAACGATGCCTTAGTATCGTTAGAAAAATAAACGTTAAAGCCGTTCAAACCGTCCTTAGATGCAAGGATTTCAAAAACCTCAAACATACCTTGATTGACGTTGATAGGGAAAATTGTATGATTACTGCCAGTAAATTCCTTCAAAGCACCGTGATAGTGTTCAAGGAATCTTGCAATAAAGCTCATCAATTTTACGGTCTCACCACTATCACTAAGCTTTTTGATTTCCTGACCTACACTACCCGTAACGTGCAGGTTAAGCGCTGCCTCCCTGAAACTTCCGTCCTTTTGAGCAAGAGGTGGAAAGGGCATATAGTGTACCTTGCGTTGCAGTCTGGATAAGTTAGTTAGAAGCACCCATAGGTCCTCGCAGCTATCAATATCAGCCTCACTCGCTTTGCCTGATTTTAAGTTTCGCGCAAGCTCCTTCAGAGGTTCACTTTTATAAGACTCAATACCCCTAACCCTCAATAGCGTAAAAACATAATCAAGAGGGTAATTTGAGGCATCTCTAAATAGCTCGAGGATTAGCTCATCGGTTTTAGTCATAAAAGCCTATCCTTTTTAGATCATCACGCAGCCACTCGTATACCAGCTCAGTGACAGGACTAATGTGAAAGACATCCATTAGAGAGGCTTGGTGATGAGTACTGCTAATCCACTGCTGAGCATTTGGCCGTAACTGTCGGATAAGTTGATAGTTTTTTTCAAGATCTTCTCTCAAAGATGCGTGATCTAGCTTCTCGTCTCTTATCCGAATATCAACCTTATTCACACCATTACTAAGTGGCTCAAAATGCCAACTTAAAACTGGTCTTGGACCCGGTTGTAGATAGCCCTTTAGTATCGCAGGAAACGTAACATAGGTTTGAAAACGATACTTCATACTCGGAAAGTACCGATCCACTATTTCTGTATATGCTTGGATGGCATTTTCGTACACAGCTATAGTTCTCTCAAGCTGGCGTTCGTCTGTATAAAGATTCGAGATTAGTCCTCCCGAAAAATCACGGTCTGGTTCAGGCCACGGGGATGCGAGTTCCACTAAGCCTAGTTTTTTCATACGAAGGGTATGTTGACGCAAAAGTTTCAGATCAAGGATCTTGCCATCGTTAAGAAGCGCTGCATTGGGTGTCATTCTATTTAATCGCTGTTCGATATCTTCTAATTTGAATGGGCCTGGATGCAAAGAACCGACACCCATCACGGCGTGAGCTTCCACCCATACGCATTCGTCGTGAATGGGTCCGGCCTCAAGCATAAAGCGTCTTTTTTCTACGAGCCGTTTTAGTTCACCGGAAAGCTCGCTATGTGCCCATTTCCACGCCCATGCTGGATCCGTGGTTGGTCTGTTCCAATGAGCGTGGCCCCAGTCAGATTTATGAAACGCATGCACGTCGTATGGTATATCCTCGACGTCGTTTGCTAAATCATTCTGCGGTCTCCAAAGGACTAGCAACCCTTCACCATCGGAGCGAACTCCAAATTGATGCGGTCGACCATCTTCGCGAGAAATGCTCATTAAACCTGCCAAAGGACCCACTCCCTTTAATAATGCAACGAGAGCCTGTCTTATATGGCCACCCAATTCTTTTGCTGGCGGAGATGATACGGGTTCGCCAGGCATAGCGTATTCACGAAGTGACTCGTCGAGTATTTCACTCGTAAAACCAACATCTTTCTCCGCTAATATCTCTATCAACCTGCAGGATCCGTTCCAATCAACCTCGCCCAGGGCAATAATAAATGCGTAACGCCATAGATCGAGTCGCTCAACATCACCGGTAAGCTCTGATACGTTTACCTCTTCTCTCATCAAGCTCTCTGCAGCGAACCACTGTGTTAAAATCGCGGTCGAGAAAGATAGCATTCTTTCATTTTTGACTACGAGCCCCGTCTTCAGTAGGTCGTCTAGATTTGAACCTAAGTCAAGCTCGGCAATCGGCACAGGATTATCACGTCGATCGGTCGAGAGAGTTGCAAGTTTTCTGAGTATAAATTGAACTTCTTCACTCTTTTCCGGTAGTGAGCCGCTAATAAGAAAACGAAGAAGTTCACCTTTAGACTGGGGAAGTTGCCGTGAGTCATTATCGCGCAAACGTATCCCAAGGATGATAGCCCAAAATGGTCGCTTTATGGCGTCTTTTATCGACGGCGGCCAGTCATATCCTTTCACTTCTTTATGTGCAATTTTTCTAACTAAGGCCAAGGAATCATCTTCCGCTAGTGGACCTAGTATCGAAACTTCTTCTTTCTGAAGCCGGTTCAAGATCGGCCTTGAAGTAATGACTATATAGATGTTAGGCCAGGTGTTCGTCACTAGTCGCGCACTCTCTAGTAAGTTGTTAGCCGTACCGGCACCGGCCTCATCTGCTCCATTTATTACTACAAACGCACCCTGACGCTGTAGGTCACCTAATCCATTCGCTTTCTTTTGAATGACACCATAAAGGTCTGCGTCACCAACTACACTTGCCTCAAGCCAGATAGGCACAGGGGCATCTCGGTCCGTGATTGATTTTGCAATTGCTTGCTGCATCATCCTTTCAGCAGTTAACGACTTTCCGGACCCCATCTCGCCGACTATAACGACCAAAGGTCGATCAATTGTCGGTAGAATCGTATCACTCGGAAAACCAACTGACATATCGTCCGCGAGTCCAATAGCTTCAGACTTAGATAAACCAGCGGCCTGCCACCTAACCATAGCCCTCGCCCTCGACTCCTTGCCGAGGGTATCTAGCAGTACTGGACGACTGGCCGATGGGCTCGCTGATCTCCACGCTCGTGCCGTCTCATCGCCAAAACTTAAAGCAATAGTACTACGTAAATCCTCAAAGCTGGTTTTGAAGTATTTTGCTCTTAACCCGATTTCAGAGATAAGATCATTTGTTGGTTTGTCCGGCGCCGCCGCCTTCATACGCAATACTATAAGCCTGCGATTGTTTGCAAGTGCCTCGCGGATTTCATTTATAACAGGCTGTGTTGTTTTACTGCCTACAAGCCAAAGGACGGAATCTGCCTCGCGTACATGCCGGAGGTAATTTTCATCAGTCGCCTCTGCGCTAGCTGGTGTGTATTCAAAAGTCCACGGCCACATGTACTTTGCGTCACTTAGGGCCATGTGCGCTTCTTTGCGCCAAGGCCCCATCTCCTTATCCATTACACTCGAAATAAATACTCTCAGGGGCTGTTCTGCAGGATAGATGATGGGTTCTTTGTTACCTTTGTTCATATCATTTTCTACCTTTTCTTCTATTTTTTCTGGCGGCTTTCTTTTTTGCTTTCTCTTTCTTGGATTTAGTTAGCGACACTTTTTGCGCTACTATCTTTTTCTTACGGTTGCCCCCGTTCTGTTCATGCTGATTTACTAACTTGTCCATAGATTCTGATGGCTCCCAGGGCTTATTGCTATAAAGCGCATAGCTAACGAGTCGTTCTTCTCCAGGAACTGTACCCAAGGCTAACCATTGCTCGCTTTTTGATCTGTGCTTGTTGATTTCTGACAACGCAAGCATTGCTTTATGTAACTCAGGGTAGGTTGGTGCGCAAACATATGTTAGACCGCCCCATCGTTCGCCAAGCGCTACAGACATATCATTGGTTTTACCAGTCGTCCGCACACTCTGCTTAATACGCTCCATGTGCCCACCGATTTCCTCAAGATCATCATCTGAGATGCCGTAGAGAAACATTACTATATCGGTGATGTCGGGCGATGGGTGCGACGATACCTCTTTGATAATTCTTGCGCGTGTAGGATTATCCTCGTCGCTTATTAAGCGATGTTCTTCGGGTGGCTCAGGGAGACGACCTTTTCTGTGCAAGAAGTCAGCATCGATAAGCTGTCCGAAATCTTGGGTAACAAGAACCTTATCCTTCCCTTGTGGCATAATGAGACGCTTCCGTAGGTGATAGCCAAGATATGCCATTTCACTTTCGGCTTTCAAGCTCTCGATCGTATCGAGTCGTTGTTTGACGTAAAACAGGAATTCAAAAGGATTCTTTAGATACTCGGCCGTCGTAGCCAGGTCAAATAGGCTTATCGGTAAACAATAAGGACCGTCGTCAGTTCGAATTAGGTATTGGCTAGCCTGGTGAAGTGCCGCAGGGTATACGTCAGCTGTCACACAAACGATGTACGCATCGTCAAGACCGTTTGGTAAAGTGATCTCTTCACCGGCTTCGTTCACTAGTTTATATTCTTCATCGCCAAGCAGAGTGGTGCGGATTGTAACTGCCTCATCGTAAGACTTCTGGATAGCGTTCTCGAAGTCGCGTTTAAGGGTCTCTGTATCACCACGACGTGAAAGCTCAGTGAGCTTCTTGCCTTTACATTGAAATATAATCGCCTTATTACCGACAATTACCATGACGTCTATATCAGTCAGGGTGCTATTGCCTTTGTTGACCTTGACTCGCTTATAGACCTTGTCGCCAAAGGTGCCTGTCAATATGTTGTGGGTGATATCTTCAACCGCATCGCCACGATGTTTAGCTACTTTGTCTTTGTATGCTGGGTCTGTAATCATGCCATAAAAAGGGTTCAGGTAAATTGCTTCAGCAAGGTTTAGGTTTATTGGCATGAAATAGTAATCGTCGGCAACCTCAATCAACGGGTGCGAGTTAATAACGTTGTACTCACCAGGAGTGCTGAACGCCTGATTGTCATTGCCTGGTTTTGCACCGAATAACTCTAAAAATCTAGTGGCAGATGCGTCATTTATGTCTTCGTCATTAGGTTGGAATTTCTTTGCGGCATCAATGAGCTGATCTTTGCTGAAAGCCATTATCTCAATTGGCGCTAAGGCCTGATCCTTGTCGATCTGTCCTATAGTCGCCTTAGCCAAAATGTAGTTGTATGCAGCCCAGTAGTATTTTCCCGCCGTTTTCAAGTCCATGAAGTTGGCATCTAGCCAAGTTTCATCTTCAGCGTAAAGCTCAGGTGCTGTGTCGATAAACTGAAAATCATACGCTCCTGAGTCACCATAAAATATCGGCTCAACCATACTTGAGCCTTGCGAGTGTGCCGTTTTTAGCTTTGTCTCAATTTCTTCAGGACTAAGCCCCTGGAATTCTCGTGGTTCAAGATTCTCAAACATTTTAAGTGACTGGAGATTGTGAAGCTCGTCTAGCAACTTACGTACCTCGATAACACTTGCATCGATTTGCTTCTGGGTAAGCGAGGTGTCGTCAAGAACTGGCTTCTTAACCATATAGCCGGCCAATAACGTTGCTTCTTGATTTGATACACGCGATCGCCAATCTACTTCAACGGCCTCTTCGACTGCATAGAACATGTCGCTAACCATGATATCGGCGAGTACACGTAGAAATCCCGGCTGTTGCGCCAGTTTTTCGAGTTTCGATAGTATTTTACGGGATTTTTCATCATCCATACTCTCAATAATAGCCCTTACGCACCGCTAAACATACCGTTTACGCTTGTACTGTTTAAGCGTAAACGGTTGGCTTGACCAGAACGTCGCCAGAACGTCACCAGTTTGGGGTGGGTAAAGCGCCGGTAAAACGTAGGCAATTTTGACTCGTTTTCTAAGAACCTAAAGAGTTAATTGGGTGGACGGAGCTTAGGCGAAAGTTAGTCGATTATTAGCCGGCTAATATGCAGTCAGAACGCGGGTAGAACGCGGTCGATTCTGTGTCTATTTATAGCTCCAACATCTATCGACAAGGTGGTATGATGGAATAGTCTAGGATTCAAACAATTAGTTAACGTGACCCCGTCGCGTAGTTGTGCCATAAAATGGGCAGCTACGTAAAAAAGAATAGGCATAACTGCTTGTTTGGGTCCTAGACAGTCCAGCGTGGCTGTCCTTTTTATTTGGAAGCCACGGATCATCAACCTGAACAAGGAGAAGCCATGGCTACCAAACAAAAAGAGTGGAAAGATATGTCAAAAGTTGAAAAGACGATGACTGTCCTCATCCTACCGATTATCCTAATAGTTATTATTGCAGTCGCGTCAGCAATATTCGGCGGCGACAAGAAGACTGACGAACAGTTATCTAAAGCCGATACTAGCGAAACAGAAACTGCGCAACCCGCTCCTAAATTCGATACGTACCTAAATCGCCCTATGAGCGAAGTTGCGTCGGAATTTGGCCAGACCTACGATCCGGCTAACAGTACGCAGATACGGGCCGACAAAGCCGGATACAAGCTATTCTTTGAGGATGGTGGGCGCGATGATCCGACCAACCCACTTAAGAAGCAAAATACGGGCCAAGTAACGACTGTTAACATGGATTTGCCACAGATGGGTAAATGCAAACAGGACCAGGTATTGGATAAAGTCGATGATGCCATGCGAGCTGCCGGTCTCAATCCAGACATGAAGGGCGACAAAAGCGGCACACAGGAAGGTTACGCGACCTACAAAAACTACTTAGATAAAGAGAGCCTGGAGCTGACCTTGTTTTGTGAGTACAACGACGCGAACTACAAGCTGCAGATACGTGTACTCCCTGAATTTAGATAGCATACCGTTCGCGCTTTAGTCGTCTTCACTCCTGTGGGATAATCAGAGTAGTATGGACAAGGCTGATGAGTTAAGACCTGATGAGTATGAGATAAAAGATCTGATTGCTAATGATCGGTTTATTAAAAGCGTAAACGCTTTGAGAAAGAGATGGAAGATTCCGATAATGGGCTTTGGTTCAAACTGGGATCAAAACAAGTGGAATGAGCAAAATCAAGAATCAATGCCGGATTATATTGCTGATGTAGAAGCGCTGCGAATCGAGTTTGACCTTACTTTTCGATGGAAGACCGCTCTACTCCACTTCATACCTACTGCTAACCCGCTGGTGCTGCGAGCTCAATCACCCTGGGAGATAAGGTATACCTATGAAGGAAGCACCGTGGCGAGTAGAAAAAATGTTCGAGATTTAATGATACTTACCGATGAGTCTATCAGCCAAGATGAAATACTGGATGCCCAGAGAACTATTAAACGACTGGCAAAGCGACCAAAGAAACAACTAATCACAAATATTGATCGTGACAATAAAGCTTACGCGCTTCATCAATCAGGTGAATCAAATATGCAAATTGCGGCTTGGCTAAATAAGACTCATCCCGGGCAGGCATTCAACACTGACAGTGTTGCAAAGATTATCAAAAGAGTGTCTGCACGGCGCACAAAAGGACACCCTACCCAAGATTAGGCCGTCCACGCAATAGTGCCTAGGTTGCCCTTAAATAGGCAGGTATGGCTACCACATCAACGGATATTGCCAAAAGACGCAAGCAAGACGCAATGGAACTTGCTCTTCTTCTTTACGACATGTTCAAAGAAAGCCAAACCAATGGTAATGTGGACGATGACAAAGGACAAAACAATGCAGACCAATCTAATAAAAACTAGTTTATCGGTAGTAATGGAAGCTCCTGTTGGCTTAACTGCAAGCCTTGTCCCAGGAGTTTCCACTACTACTTGTAAGGGATTGGGTGATGAAGCAATACGCGATAGCTACCTGTAGGGTATCTTCAGTCGAGCAGCTTGACAGCAATAGCTTAAATCGCCAAGCAAAATCAGTAACTGAAGCAGCAAAATACTTGGGCGTGACCATCCCGCCAGGTGGTATCTGGAGTGGTAGCGTATCGAGCAAAGAAGGCAGAAACTATAGCCGCAAAGACCTCAGGGCTATGTTGGACTATTGCAAAAAGAACCCTAGAGTAAAATACCTGATCGTAGATGAAATAGATCGATTTATGCGGAGCATTGATGAGATGTTCTATTTTGAAGTTGAATTTCGTAACAAGGTTGGCGTGAAGGTTTGGTATGCAGGCGATCCAGCACTAAATAGCGATGACCCTTTGACGAAGTTGAGAAGAGCTATGGAGGCATTTAAAGCGGAGGGTAGTAATCTTGAACGACAACTTAAATCGATTAAGGGCCAAGTAGCTGCTATAGAAGATGGTAGATGGCCTTTTTCTCCGAAGCCAGGATATAAACGGGGCTATGATAGAGGAATTCAGGAAGTGCATCCAACTCGCGGTAAGTCTCTGCAATCTATCCTGATCAAAATTGCTTCCGGCTTAGTTACGCCTACCCAGGGACTAATTGAGCTTAATAGAAGTGACTTTATGAGCGACGGTCATGCTCCTTACAAAATGGATAAATTCAGAAAAATAGTCACCGATCCTTTTTATGCTGGTATTTTAGTCATGGATAAGCAAGTTAAGGCTCGAAACGAATATGGAATGCACGAAAAACTTATTACAAAGGAGCAGCATTTAGCACTCATCAGAATCATGGATAGTAAAAAGAAGACCCAGTCAGGGCCAAGGAAGAACGGAAATCCTGAATACCCGCTATCGAATCATGTAAGTTGCGATTTATGTAAAGATAAGAAAAACGGAAGGTATGTCGGCTTTGATCACGGGAACGGAAGTAATCCCCGACTTGTCTACAATAAATATCGCTGTAGGGCCTGTAAGCGGTATCTCAAGCGCGAAGAGCTACACCCGCAAGTGATTAAGCTGTTTGAAGATAGGCCAATTTCAGATGAGGGCGTGAGTGACTTGATCGAAGCAATAGAAAAGGTATGGAAACAGAAAGAAGATCAGTCGGTCCAAGATGCAAATTACATAAAACGCAAGATTAGCAACCTCAACAAAGCAATCGCCGAGAAAGTAGACGCTGCGACCGATCCTAGTAATATTACGATTAAGGCCGAAATCCTCGAAGCCATAGAGAAAAAGAAGAACGAAGTTGCTGAATCAGAAGAAGAGCTCGCAAAACTAAGCGGTAATGCCGAAAGAGACCTCGAGCGCTTTTTGCGCTTTGCTTTTGATTTTGTAGACAATATGGGTAGCAAGTTTCTAGAAACCACCCCTGATAATAGGCTCCGGTGTAAACTTATCGTTTTTCCTGCCGGTTTCTACCTCGATGCAAACAATAAAGTTTACACTCCAGAAATTAGCCCACTTTACGGGTTAGCGACAAAGAAAAAGAGCGCCGAAGCGCTCGATAATTCCCATTTGGTGCGGGTAAGGAGACTCAAACTCCTGGCCTCATCCTTGGCAAGGATGCGCTCTATCAACTGAGCTATACCCGCATTTCCTTGAGACAAACCTACGGTTTTTCTCAACGCTCGTCGGCAAAGCCGAGTTTGCAAGCAAACCATGCTCGCTTCTCTTTTCCCTTCCGACAAATTTATGGTGGCTCCTCCCAGACTCGAACTGGGGACACAAGGCTCTTCAGGCCTCTGCTCTACCAACTGAGCTAAAGAGCCATACCGTGGTAACTTGGTTTCAACGATTTGTTAATGTTTGCCTGAAGATCTTGTGTCCCCAAAGGGACAAGTTATGATCTGCCGGCTCCGCCTTGGGCTCTTCAGGCCTCTGCGACAATCCGACTGAGCTAAAGAACCATAGGTTGAAACAAAATATTCTGTTAATGGTGGGTGATGAGGGATTCGAACCCCCGACCCCCTCGGTGTAAACGAGGTGCTCTAGCCAACTGAGCTAATCACCCAAACATTCAATGCATTATACCAAAAAATACCCTGGTGCGCGAGAGAGGACTTGAACCTCCACGTCCCAAAGGACACTACGACCTCAACGTAGCCTGTCTACCAATTCCAGCACTCGCGCTTAACTACAGTTATTTTACCATAAAACTTCTCTAGGATCAGCTTCTTGGAACGTGTTGGTCTATAGAATACTCACTTCTGAGAAGCGGAAGGGTGTCTTCGTTCTTAACATCAATCTTAACCTTTGGATTTAGTATAAAGTAGGGATCAAAGATAGCTTTTACCTTCATAAAGAGTTCATAAATCTCATCGCCAAATTGTTGCCGAACATATGGACCACGAAGTCGCCCGTCGTTATACTCACCAGTTATTGAGCCACCTAGTGACAGAACCAAGTCATGATATTCCTTCATCAGCCTAAAGATCTTTTGCCTATCCCCTAATTGCCCTATATTGAGAAGAGGTTGCATATGCAAGTTGCCTTCGCCGATATGTCCCCAAACCGCTATCTGCAGTCCGTGTTTTTCCAAAATCTGATAAACACCGTTAAAGTACTCTTCTAATCTCTCAATACCTACAACGCCGTCATCGACTAAGGGCAGGGGAGCGGTCAAAGAATCGTTGTGAAGGTGAACCGACCCAACGCTCCGCCTTAGTTTCCAAAGATTTTGTCGTTCTATCTCTTCTGTTTCTACCCTGTACTCAATCTGCAAACCATCTAATATCTTTGCAGTTTTCTTAACGTTTTTGGCCTGTTGTTTTACAGAATCATCAAATTCTATCAGCAAGACTAACTCTGGCAAACGACTCGGCAGACTACCCTTCAGGTAATTTGGGCTTTGTTTTACAACACGTTCTATTGAGTATTTGTCTACAACTTCAAACGCACTTGGCTTGAGCTTGAGGATGTCTTTAATAACTTTCTCTGTGTTTGAAAAATCATGCAGATAGACCGCAACGAGGCTGGTCTCTGGGTTATAGTCTGCAGTAGTCATGGTGACTTCGCTGATGACACCGAGTGTCCCCTGCGCACCAACGATCAACGGAGTTAGGTCAAATGAACCATCCTTGTTCTTTACAGAGAAGATATCATAGCCACTGACATTTTTAGTCCAAGTTGGCTTGAAGTTATTGATCAAATCATGATTTTCTTCTATCAGAGCGTCTAAATTGCGATATATTTCTCCCTCGAAAGACGAAAGCCCCATCTTCTTGCTAAGTTCTCTCTTGGAAAGCCTTTTGGTGTCTATAACTTCTCCGTTGGCAAGCACTACTCTCAGGCTGTTTACATACTTCTTTGTGTCGCCATATTTAACTGACAATTCACCGCTCGAGTTATTTGCTACAGCGCCACCAATAGTCGAATACTCTAAAGACGCAGGATATGCAGGCAAAAATCGTCCGTGAGTATGTAGGGTCTGCTGTAATTTAGCATAGTTGATACCTGGCTCTACCACTACGAATCCACTCTTTGAGTCAAATTCTAGAATCTTATTCATATGAACAGGCGTGACCAACATAACACCAGCGCCAATAGCACCCCCGCTAAAGTCACTACCTCCACCACGAGCAGTTATAGGAATTATCCGACCTCTCTCTGCCAACTGCCAGGCGAAGCGAGCTGTCTTTCTGATATCTCCTTCATCCATAGGATAGGCAACTAGGCTCGGCATTTGCTCAAATATACTAGCGTCTGTAGCGTATTTGTTTCTAACGCTTTCAGATACTATGACCTCACCACGCAAGTGCTCCTGTAAATAGTGAGCCAATTTATTCATATGTACCCCTCATAATCTATATACTACGATAGCATAAGCACCGTCTCGAAGTAAACATACTTGGGTCTAATATTTTTACTGGTTTTTTCTAACTTTTTTATCTTTGACTGTCCAGTTGTGGACATTGTTGTACCTGTCGGTATTAGAACTGATACTTGCTGTATCAAAATTGTAAAATGGCTCTCTCACTATAAATACATACCTTGGCTGGTACAGGGTAAGGGCTGGAGCATCATTGAGCCAATTTACTAAGAACGGCGCGTATTTTACTGCACGAACACTCGGGTCACTCCGAGATCGGCCGCCTTCCAGGGCCTGGTCAGCCGGCTTTGAAGCATATTCGCTAAGGTTTAACTTTGAGGACGCACCAATATCTTTTTGTGAACTGTGCCAAAAAGCAAAGATATCAGGGTCATAGCCCAGACTAATAGCTGACAGCACTGAAGAGTAACTGTGCGATGCTATTGCTGTCTGCATCTCCTCTTCATCCAAAGAAACTATTTTGACAGTAACACCTATTTCTTTCCACTGACTCGCCAACGATTCTGAGACTTTCTTGTAGTCATCCAATGACCTCGCTGTCAGGCTAAATTCTAACCTTTGCCCGGCTTTTTCTCGTTGCCCAGAAGATTGATTCATCACCCAGCCAGAGCTATCGAGCAACTTGCCCGCCTCGGCGATATTATTTGTCTTTTGAATTTGATTTTTGTCATAAGCAAAAGTTGTATCTAGGAAAGGACTATCAGATATCTTGACTGGGTAGCCAAGGTCCTTGACCGCCTCACCCCGATTTGTTGCCAGGACCAAAGCTTTTCTAAGATTAGGGTCATTAAATGGCGGTTCACTAACCTTGAAGAAAACATTCACCTGACTGGTCAGAGTCCTGGACATATCTTGGATGTTGGTATCTTTTGCGATGATTTTCTCAGGATTAGTCACGCCGTTGATAGCATCAAGCCGATTTGCCTCCATGTCTTGTTTGACCGAACCTTCATCTCTATATGTCTGTATAAAATACTGATCGATCTTTGGCTTGCCCAAGTGGTAATTCGTATTTGCTGTGAGAGAAATACGCTCACTGGTTTTATTCTCTTTCAATTTCTGGACTTCAACCTTGTTGATCTTAAATGGGCCTGAGCCGACTATATTTTGGTTGTTGTGACTGTCAGATCTGATCTGAGCTATGTCGATTTTGCCGTAAATATGCTCCGGAATAATCCCATTAGTCAGGTAGTGGGGAAATGAGCTGAGCGAGCCTTGTAACACAAAAGTGATTGTTCGATCGTCAACGACTTTTATACCGACACCCTGCCAGCTACTTCTAAGAGGTGACTTTAGATCAGGATTTTGAATCAACTTATAAGTGAATTCAACATCTTTGGAGGTAATAGGTTTTTTATCGTGCCACTTGAGATCTTTTCTTAGTTTTACTGTGTACGTACTCCCGCTCGCATCAACTGTCCAGCTCTCTGCTAAATCATTGGTTAATTGACCATTGCCGTCATATTTTAGAAGCCCTGAATGTAATAATTTTGATACCGACGTATCGACAGCTCCTGTGGCAAATACAGGATTTGCATTGGTGAATTTGCCAATAATCCCTTCCCTAAAAACTCCTCCCTCTGCAGGAACTGCTTTGCGAGTTGCACCATAGAAAACATTGAATTGATAAAACGTTACGCCTGTTATGAGTAGAACTATCGCTACCCAGCCAAAGATAAATCTACGTACTGACTCAAAACGATGAACTTTGTTCGCAAGGTGTTGGTCTATCCGTGAGTCTGCGGAGGCTGCGCTTTTTTCTGCCTTACGCCTCTGTCTCCTGAGAAGACGTTTTATCCTTGTTGTTTTTTCAGTCTCTAGCATACGAACCTGCGACTTTAAACCAAAACGCTCAGCAGGAGAGACGCACAAAATACAATCACCAGAATGATAGTCAACTGATGAATTGTTTTGTCCGTGCCACGCCTGACTGTGTTAACTTCCCCACCT
Source organism: Patescibacteria group bacterium (assembly GCA_038064875.1). Lineage (GTDB taxonomy): Bacteria > Patescibacteriota > Saccharimonadia > Saccharimonadales > 2-12-FULL-41-12 > 2-12-FULL-41-12. The sequence goes on from JBBTSC010000001.1 coordinate 405,878, forward strand.
CCGCCGAGTCCAGCACCAAGTCCAGCACCTCGAGTTTGCATCAGTATAAGTATAGTAAGAAGAACCATTGATATAACAGTTATGTAACCAAAGATATTCATGCGTCCTCCTTTTTAGATTCTAAGATAGTCACTACTAGATAGTTTACCAGTCCAATGATCATTCCTGCAAGCATGGCTGAGCCAAATCCATCAATATGAAGTGGTCCATATAGGTTACTGACTAAAGCCAGCAATAAGCCATTTACTACAATCATAAAAAGCCCCAAACTAAGTAAGATAAAAGGAAATGTCAGGAATACCAGAACAGGCTTGATCAATGTGTTTACTATCGCCAACATCAGACCAGAAAAAATAATTACTTTCAAACTATTCTGATAATCTATCTTTCCGCCCAATATGCCTGAAGCAATCCAAATACCCAAAGATCCGACGAACCATCTCAGAGCAAAAAGACTAAAAAATCCGTGCCTTCTACTCATACTAGCTGTCACTCTCCTCGATGCCAGGAGCATCAGAAGTTAGGTTTTCGTAACCTGTCTCTGTGATTAGAAGTGTGTCCTCAAATCTCATGCCGAACCCTTCGTCTTCAATATAAATACCAGGCTCTATTGTTATCGCCATGCCTGGCTCCAAAGGCTTATCTATCTGCCCGCCATCATGCACATCTAGTCCGATAAAATGTCCAAGTCCATGAGGGAAAAATTGAGCCGTAGACTCAGGACTAATCACATCGACTAAGCCAACTTCTCGCAATTTCTCTCCCATAAATTGTCTGGTTCTTTGTTCGATAACCAACATCGTCATCCCAGGCATAACCAAAGAACAAGCATAATTAAAAACATCCATTAGGGCTTTATGAATAGCTTGGTATCGTTGATTTGTTACGTCAAAGTAAGTTCTGGTTACATCAGAAGCGTATCCGCTCCGTTCAACCCCAATATCAAGAAGCACTATATCTGACACATTACCTGACCCATCTGTCTGATAATGCAAAGTGTTTGCGTTTGCTCCACCAGCGATTATTGGTTCATAGGCAAGTTCTAAATTTTGTTTTAAAAGAATGGTTTTTAGGGCTAGATCTATGTCTCTCTCTGAGGAAAATTTTGAAAGCTTGGAATAAATATTCTTATAAATCTTTGCGCTCTCTTTGGCAGCCTCCCGCATAGCTTTGATTTCTTCAGGTTGCTTCATCTGCCGGAGCGCTACAAAATTCGTCTTCAAATCAATAAACTGAACATTCTGATTAACACCGAGTATAGTGCTTGCAAGTTGCCTCTTGGCAGGGTTTGTAAATACATTGTGCTTTGGGTCATAGATCGGCGGAGGAGAAAGAGTAGCTATAAACTTAGCTTTTTTGATCTTCCTGTTCAGCAACTGCCAGCCTTTGTCATATTCATAGACTTTTTTGATGCCTGAATTATTTTTGATAGTGTCTTTGTCTATAGCACCGTCAAACTTTATGTTCACTTCGGTGCGCTCTGGCAAAATCAAGAACTCTTTTTCGCCGTCTATCACCAAAACAACTTCCGGATCATTAATACCCGTCATATACCAAAAGTTTGAATCTTGCTTGAAAGGATATGTCTGATCTGGGGTCTTCTCTAATTTACCGTTGGCAGTCAAAATTATCATCGCCTCACCGACAAACCCGGTACGCAACTTTTGCCTGTTACCTATAAAAAATTCTTTTGAAAATATACCCGTATCACTCATAAGATAAGATCTAATTATATCACTTTTAGTTACTTCTGTAGATTCTCTTGTAAAACCTTTGCTTTGTGAGGACCTATCGCTGCTTCTAGGTCTTCTAAACTTGCAGAATTTACTCCCTTGTAGCTACCAAATTTCCTAAGAAGAAGCCGGCGAGTTGATGGGCCAATGCCTGGGATCAAATCAAGACTACTAATAGTATTTCTCTTACGCTTTAAGGTGCTGTGATAGCTCAGAGCAAATCGATGAGACTCATCCCTCACCCTTTGCAATAATTTGGTAATTTCATTACTAAGACCCAAATTTATAATTTCGTACTTATATCCCTTTTCGATCTGCTTAGGCACAATTATCTCTTCAAATTGCTTAGCTAGACCTATCAGAGGAACACTAATTTTTAGTTGGTCCAGAGCTTCGAGCGCGCTCGACACCTGACCCTTACCGCCGTCTATCAAGACCAAATCTGGCATTCCCCAACTCTTAATATTACGCTCACTAAAGCGACGAGTCATCACCTCTCTCATATGCGCAAAATCATCATTACCGTGAAGTTTCATCTTATACTTCCTATAACTTGGCTTGTCTGGCATACCAGCTAGAAATACCACATTGCTCGCAACATTATCTGTGCCACTCATATGACTTATATCAAATCCTTCAATTCTAAGCGGTGGCTTCTCCAGATTCAGCAGATCTTTTAGCCCATTGAGTGCATGGTCTCGACTGAGATCAAGCCTCTCGATATCACTAAAAATTGTTTTGTTATCTAGATATTTCAGTGTCGTAAGTTGATTTCGCACTTTTGTTGCTTGTTCGAATTCATGATTTTTTGCTAGCGCCTTCATTGATTTTTCTAAAGATTTGATCACAGCCACTCGACTGCCTTTTAGATAAGAGATCAAACTACTCAGATTGTGACGATAGTCTGCTATTGAAGTTATGTTCGCCTCAAGCCCCGGACAAAGCCCGAGCTGAGCCTGCAGACAAGCTCTATTCGGGATTGAGCTGTAGTGGGTTGAATATGGAAAAGCCCGGCGCAAATATCTCAGAGCTTTATCTACCACGTATTTTGACTGAAATGGCCCAATATACTCAGCACTGTCATCCATCGGTCTGCGAACCAGCCTCACTGTCGGATGAGATGATTTTTTGTCTATCCTGACATAGATAAAGCTTTTGTCATCACGAAGCAGAATATTGTACTTGGGGCGATATCTGCGAATCATCTCAGCTTCCACAAACAGTGCATCTAGCTCTGTAGCAACTTCTAGCCAATCAATATCTTTTATCTCAGCAACGAGCGCATCTGTCTTTGCATCACGCAGACGGCTTGCCTGAAAATACTGACGCACTCGATTTCGGAGGTTTGCAGCTTTACCAACGTAAATTATCTTGGCTGATTTATCTTTATGAAAATAAACACCGGGTGTTGTCGGCAAGGTTTTGAGTTTTTCTTCGATGGACTTCATCTATTGCCTACTTAGGTGGCGCCGATTAGAGATTTCTTTTCGCAAGTTTTGGTATGAAAGAGTAGTTCAGGATTGGTTTTGCAGTCCTCACAAATCAACACTAAGTCATTACAGCCAACCCACGCACAATTTTCGAAGTTGCTTGTTTTGCCCTGGCAGTGCGAACACTCACCGATGGTTTTTGCATCTTTAGAGAACTCGACAGTCATTCGATCATCAAAAACTCTTAGACTACCTTCCCAGAGACCTTCGTCCTTGTATGCTTCACCGTATTTAACAATTCCGCCATCTATCTGGTAGACCTCTTTAAATCCACGATTCTTCATCAGGCTCGATAGAATTTCACAGCGAATCCCCCCTGTACAATAGGTCACAATTGGCTTGTCTTTGATCTCGTCATATTTGCCACTCTCTAGCTCTTTTACAAAATCATGTGTGGTGTTGGTATCAGGAACAACTGCGTCTTTGAATTTACCAATTTTTGCCTCATGCGCATTACGACCATCAAAGAAAACTACTTCACCTTTTTTCTTCTCAACAAGTTCGTGCACGGCCTTTGGTTTTAGATGTTTACCACCACCAACTATGCCATTTTCATCAACTTTTACTTCGTCAGGCACACCGAAACTGACAATTTCTTTGCGGTGCTTTACGCTCAGCCTGGGAAAATCATCTCGCTTGCCGTCACTCCATTTGAAAGCAATTCCTTTGAAAGCCGGGAAAGATTTTGTCTCTTTGACGTATTTTTTAAGGTCATCAATATCACCACCAAGTGTTCCGTTAATACCGTGACTAGACACCAAGATGCGACCTTTTAAATTTAAAGATCCGGCCAGTGATTTTTGCCAATATTTAACAGCCTCAGGGTCGCTAAGTGGCGCAAATCGATAGTACAAAATTACCTTCTCCATTTACCACCCATTATAGCAAATTTGCAAAGGTGTTACTAAGGAGTTATAATTTAGTCTTAAATATTATTAATGGAAAGGACTAAAATGTTAATCCTAGATTTACCGCCCCAAAGAGAAACAACAGGTTCTTTCCTATTCTCTTTATAAAATAACACTCGGATAACATAAAATAAACTTCAGAAAGCATTTGCTTTTACTGGTTTTGAAAGGACCAGACACTATGCAAGAACAAAGAAATAAGCAAGCCTACAAGCTTGCAGTAAAACACTACTGGATCATTACCCTAAAAAACTGGAAAACAAGTTTTTCTAGCATACTACTGACTGGCGTTGGGACAGTTCTTAGTTTTTACGTGCCACCACTAATAATTGCTAAAATTCTAGCAACGTACCAAGACAACAATCTGCCTTCGACAGCAGACTTATTGCCATATATATTGGGTTTTGGTGGTGCTTGGTTGGCTGGTGAGATTTGTTGGCGAATAGCAATTTTCCTTTTGATCAAAACTGAAACTAGGGGCATGAAACAACTCTATATGCAGGCAATGCAGAAAATGATGGAGAAAGATCTGGCTTTTTTCCATAATAACTTTGCTGGATCACTGACCAAAAAAACAAATGGCTATGCGCATCGCTATGTTGACGTTATGGACACAATGGTTTTTAACGTAGCAGCCAATCTTCTCCCTGTATTCTTTATTAGTTTTATATTATGGAGATTCTCCCCACTGCTGGTGCTTGGGCTTGTTGGTATGGTAGCTCTTACTATCGCTCTGATCATGCCTTTGATCAAATACCGCGCAAAGCTTGTGGCAGTTAGAGAAATAGCTAGCAACAAAGTTTCAGGTCTAGTTGCAGATATATATTCAAACATCGACGCTGTGCGCGCATTTTCACAGGAAAAATTTGAAAATGATCAACACAGGAAAAATGTAGAGGACTTAACAGTCAAAACTAAAAGATCTTGGGATTTTCATAACCAAAGAATTGATGTAGTCATATCTCCACTATACGTATTAACTAACTTACTTGGTTTGGTATTGGCAGTCCACATCGCGAGTACGACAAACGCCCAGATAGAAGTTGTCTTTATCACTTTCACTTACTATGTGGGGTTCACCCGCTTTATGTGGGAATTTAATAGCTTGTATCGCAGGCTTGAATCTGCTTTTAGTGACGCAGGGCAGTTCACAGAGCTACTACTAGATAATACTAATGTAAAAGATGTTGACAACCCTTCCGAGTTCAATGTTAAGAACGGAGCTATTGAATTTAGTGGTGTCAATTTCCACTATCAAGAAAATGAGAAACAAGAACTGTTTGAAGACTTTAGTCTGTCGATTAAGCCTGGTGAGAAAATTGGGCTTGTTGGACATTCTGGCGGGGGTAAGACAACCCTGACTAAACTACTGCTACGATTTATGGATATAGACTCTGGAGCTATTTTGATTGATGGTCAAGATATTGCTAAAGTCCGCCAAGAAGACTTAAGAAAACGCATAGCTTACGTCCCGCAAGATCCATACATGTTCCACAGGAGCATCACTGAAAATATCAAATACGGCAAACTCGATGCTAGCGACGGTGATGTTAAAAAGGTTGCCATACTCAGTCATAGCGCAGAGTTCATAGACGACCTACCAAAGAAATACGACACGCTAATAGGCGAACGTGGGGTCAAACTTTCTGGCGGCCAACGTCAAAGAATCGCTGTAGCTAGAGCGATGATCAAAGACGCACCAATACTACTTCTAGATGAAGCCACTAGCGCACTTGATAGTGAATCAGAAAAGTTGATTCAAGACGCTCTGTGGAAATTGATGGAAGGACGCACCACCATAGTGATTGCCCACCGTCTCAGTACTATCCAGAAAATGGACCGTATACTTGTACTAGAAAACGGCAAGATCGCGGAACAAGGCTCCCATAAGCAACTACTTAAAAATGGCGGGATATACTCTGACCTTTGGCAACACCAATCTGGAGGATTTTTAGAAGACTAGTGGTCTGCTAGATTATTCTTTGCTTTCAGATTTTGATTCAGCGGACTGTTCAGAAGTTGATTCTTCAGATGATTCACCCTCAGCTGGTTGCTCAGACTCTTCAGTCAATCCATCTGCTTCTGCTTGCTCTGCAGCAGCTGCATCAGCTTCAGCAATTTGGTCTTTTGGCATTTCAACAATTGCGACGAGCTGATCTGGATCAGTCTTTATGACTACATTTCCTGTAACTTTCAAATCACCAACTCGGATTTTGTCACCAACTTCTACAAGCACACTTGCATCGACGATAATTTCGTCAATAAGCTCGGACGGGATTGCTTCAACATCAACGTTATCAAGACTCTTGATAACCTGTAGGCTTGCCTTTTCGGCTGGAATTTCACCACTCAAATGTATTGGTACCTGTGCGGTAACTTTTTCTTTAGCATTAACAGCCTGAAAAACAACATGTGTTGGCACAATTCCAACAGGTGGACGTACAACTTCACGAATTAAGGTGTTATAACCTTTTTCTTTGTCTATATTCAGCTTTACTGGGTGGTGTTTTCCTGCAGATGAATAGGCTTTTTGAAAATCTTTTGTTGGAACGCTTATATGGATAGACTCTTTGCCGTGGTTTTGGATAACGGCTGGCGTTAGACCTTCTCTTCGCAGGCTTTTGACCTTTTTACCAAGTAACGTTCTTTTTTCTACAGTTAATTCAATAATTTCTGACATATTTTCGTGCTGTCTCCTTTTTATGCACTTATTATACCACTCTTTGGGGTATAATTGGTCGTATAGATGTTTGGAATTGAAATCACAGAGATTCTTCAAAACGGTGGACTTATTGTCATCGCGCTAATACTCTTCGCGGAAACAGGTCTGTTAGTCGGATTTTTCTTGCCCGGAGATACTTTGCTTTTAGCTGCTGGGATATTGGTAGCAAGTGGAACGTTCTCTTTTGCTACACTATTGCCAGTAATTGTTATAAGTACAATTCTTGGGAATATTGTGGGTTATGAGATTGGACATCGCGCAGGCCCTAGGCTATTCCAAAAAGAAGACAGCAAAATATTCAGAAAAGAATACCTTGAAAGAGCAGAGCAATTCTACGAAAAGCATGGGGGCAAAACAATATTATTCGCCAGGTTCATCCCAATAATTCGTACCTTTGCACCAATAGTCGCCGGTATTGGCAAGATGGACAAAAAGCTCTTTAATTTTTATAACATACTAGGTGGTATTGTCTGGGGTGTTGGGGTAACCTTGATTGGCTATTACTTTGGGTCAAAAATTCCTAACATAGATCACTACATATTGCCTGTGATTTTAACTGTAGTATTACTCAGCTTTTTATCCCCACTGGCTCACAAAATCATAAGACGCTAGCTACTCTGTTGATCTTCTCATCTGTTCCGGCTATGCCATCTGGGCAAAAGTTTTCTATTGCAAATCTCAACGTTTGTAATTCATCAGTATCCTGAGGTAGTGCATTAAACACCTGGGATCCATTTACAATTATTGGCAGGCCTGTAACTAATTTCGGGTCTATTGTCATCACCTGTTCTCCGATTTTCTTTAGTCTGCTGGGAACTATGTCTAATCTATCAGTATACGATTCTATCCTGTGCCGAATTAAGTTTGGCCATGTTATTTCGGCAACACCCAGCATCTGTGCTGGATAATTTTTTTCGTGTTGTGCTGAATATTCAATGGTGCTCAATAGAAATAATTGGGTAACTAAATTTTTGGCCTCCGCCTCAGTGCTAAAGCCAAGTTGTACAAATAATTTTTCATATGCAGAGCTAAAAAGTTGCTCTACTTCTTGGGGTTTATCTGATTCTGGAGAAGATATAATTTGAGCCATATTAAGTATATTATACCATATTTGTCAATCATTTACAACATTTTCTTGAGGTAATATCCAGTATAGCTATCTTTGTTTTTGGCAACCTGTTCTGGTGTACCGATGGCGACAACCTGTCCGCCACCTTCCCCGCCTTCAGGTCCCATGTCTATAATATGATCTGCTGATTTAATAACATCCAGATTATGCTCGATAACAATCATGCTGTTGCCACTATCGACAAGCTTGTGCAAGATACTTAGTAGCTTTTTGACATCTGCCATGTGAAGTCCAGTTGTGGGTTCGTCTAGTATATAAAGGGTCTTGCCACTGGCACGACGCGATAGCTCACTGGCAAGTTTGATCCTCTGCGCTTCACCGCCACTCAAGGTTGTGGCTGATTGCCCAAGCGAGATATAGCCAAGACCCACATCAACAAGAGTCTGCAATTTCCGAGCAATATTAGGTATATTTGTGAAAAATTCTAGGCCCTCTTCGCAGGTCATGCCTAGCACATCACTGATATTTTTGCCTTTGTAGGCAATCTCGAGCGCTTCACGGTTATATCTCTTTCCGTGACAGACCTCACAAGGAACATATACGTCAGGTAAAAAGTGCATTTCAATCTTAATGATTCCATCACCCGCACAGTTTTCACAACGTCCGCCTTTGACATTAAAGCTAAATCTTCCTGCTGAATAGCCACGTAGTTTTGCTTCAGGCAATGACGCGAAAAGCTCACGTATTGGGGTGAAAAGTCCTGTGTATGTCGCCGGGTTACTGCGCGGGGTACGACCTATCGGTGATTGATCGATAATAATCACTTTGTCCAGATTACTGATGCCTTCTATGTCTTTGTGAGCACCGGGAGTTGTATGCGCCCGCATTAATCTAGCGGATAGCTCTTTAGCCAAAATATCGTTAACGAGACTTGATTTGCCTGAGCCTGATACGCCAGACACAACGATCATCTTGCCAAGCGGAAATTCGGCTGTAACTTCTTTTAGATTGTTTTCTTTTCCGCCAATAACTGTGATTGATTTCCCGTTACCTAAGCGTCGTTTTTTCGGCACAGCTATGGACTCTTTTCCGCTAAGATATTGCCCTGTGATACTCGATTTATTCGACTCAATTTGCTGAGGAGTCCCGGATGCAACCACATGCCCACCGTGTGTTCCGGCACCTGGGCCAATATCGAGCACGTAGTCACTTGATCTTATGGTGTCTTCGTCGTGCTCGACAACTATCACGCTGTTACCTAAATCTCTCAAGCGTTTTAATGTGCTGATTAATTTATCGTTATCCCGCTGATGTAGACCAATACTTGGCTCATCAAGTACATAAAGCACTCCCTGCAGACCGCTTCCGATTTGTGTAGCGAGACGAATCCTCTGGGCTTCCCCACCACTAAGACTTCTGGCACTACGAAGGAGATTTAGATAATGCAGACCGACTGACTGCAGGAAAGTTAGCCTTGCTAAGATCTCTTTCATGATTTGTTCTGAGATAATTATTTCTTCTTTAGAGAATTTGATCGATGCAAAATGTTTAAGTGCATCTGCTATTGAAAGCTGACAAACATCCATGATTGAAAATTTGTCGATAGTTATGGCTAGGACTTCCGGCTTGAGCCTTTGTCCTCGGCAACCATGACATGGACGCTCGCGCATGAATCTTTCAATATCTCTGCGCATAAATTCACTATCTGTTTCTTTCCAACGTCGCTCTAAATTTGGGATAACTCCTTCATAAGTTGTCTCGAACGACCTCCCGCCAGATAACGAAATGGTGTATTTTTCGTCTCCAGTTCCATAAAGAATCTTTTCTAGATGATCATCATTAAGCTCTGCTGTGGGCACCTGAACAGAAAATCCATATCGTTCAGCAACAGCGATTATTTTTTTCATATACCACGCGTCACTACTGACTCTGTTGTACGGACGAATCGCACCTTCTGAAATGGTCAGCTTGCCATTTGGAATGACGAGCTCCGGGTCAACCTCGAGTCGGCTACCCAAGCCGGTACAGACAGTACATGCACCTGCTGGGGAGTTAAAGCTGAAAGTCCTTGGCTCCAACTCCGGAATAGTCACTTCTGGATGATCAACACACGCATATTTTAGACTAAAAACATGATCCTCAGTCTTATCAATATTATGAATCATCAACTTACCGTCAGCTATCTCAAGAGATTGTTCTATACTCTGTGACAACCTCCCGACATTTTCTTTATCCGCAATTAATCGATCAACTACGATCTGTATATCGTGGCGGATATTTTTGTCCAAATCCGGCCATTCATCAAAATTATAGACAATACCATCAACTCGCGCTCTAGCAAAACCAGCCTTTTGGTATTGCTCTGGTATATGTTCAAATTGGCCTTTTTTGCTAGTAGCTACGGGAGCGAGGACCAATACTTTTACATCTTTGTTGAGAGAACATACCTGATCAACGATAGCCTGCACTGTTTGCTTTTTGACAGGTTTAGAACAGACTGGACAGTGGGGTTTGCCAACTCTTGCATACAGCAAACGAAGATAGTCATATATTTCGGTGACGGTTGCTACGGTACTTCTGGGGTTTCTACTGGTTGATTTTTGGTCAATAGAAATAGCCGGAGAAAGACCATCAATCTGATCAACGTCTGGCTTTTCCATAACACCAAGAAATTGTCGAGCGTATGCGCTCAAAGACTCAACATAGCGACGTTGTCCTTCCGCATATATTGTGTCAAATGCCAGTGAGGATTTTCCTGAACCACTCAGTCCAGTTATGACGACTAACTTATCGCGCGGTATCTCCACATCGATGTTTTTTAGGTTGTGCTCCCTGGCACCAACTACTTTAATTACTGAACTCATATAACGTACCATTATAGCAAAAAATACCCTCGATGTCGATGAGTTATAATAGAGGAACAATGAAGAAATCAGCAGGAATAATATTTTTTGACACATTAGGAGTACTGGCAATTCTCTTAGGGCTGATACTTTCACCTCTGCCTGGACCTTGGACTATACCACTATATATTATCGGGTTAAGCCTATTTGCAAAAAATCACCACTGGGCAAAACGAATCTTTGAATATGTAAAAGAGAAAAGTGACGAGCTAATACCTAAGAAATATATAAAGCCATTAATTGCTCTAGGCTTTATTCTAGTCATACTCATCACTATCCTAAGTGTAGTTATATATAGTTCGTTTAAATAACTTTATTGACTTTTTTACAAAAATCTGTATAATCTGATTCAGCTAACGGGAGTCTTTTATGCTAGAATTCATCGTTCTGGGTCAAATACCAGGACTTCACTATACTATTACCTTCACAACTGTTTTATTTATTTTAGTCAGTTTATGTGGCGCCTACTGCTACCAAACTGTTAAAAATAAATACAAGGACCTAAAGAGATTAAGTTCACGAAGACTTATCTACTATTTCAACCCAGAGGGTCAGGCATAATACTTTCTGCCCAAAGCACCAGCTCATCAAGTAAATACTTCTGATCTTTGTTTAAAGATTCTTGTTTTTTAGCCTCAATATATTTCATGTACTGAACCATTCGGCTCTCACTCTGACCGCCAAGCAAATATTCGGTCCGATACTTTTCCCAAACTTCACGCTCATGATCATCTAGATACTTCTGGTAATTCCTTGCTTTGTACAGTGGAGCCATAGTTTTAAGCCTTGAATCTTTTAAAGACTGAGTGGAGCGTGTGATCTCTTCTGGAGCGGATTCGCGGATTTTGGGAAATAGCTTTTTATCTGTGTCTGATATAAAGCCATCGTAAAGTTTTGCGTCAACTACAGTAGGAGTAGACTTAAATTTTTCTTCTCTCTCTTTATTTACTAATTCAAGCATTTGCTCTAGCTTTGAAAAAAACTCTTTATCCTCTAGGAGCTTTTTATGATTTCTATCTATCTGCGTCAAGTCAAGATTCAATCTCTTTGCTGAATCTTTATCGAGCACGCTCATCGGAGCAATTGCAGGACAACGATTTGGTTGCAAGCTTTTTATTGGCAACCTGATAAGTTCTGAATCTTTACTATATCTCCATCTTTCAGCCAGTTCTTTTGGAGTTAATTTGGTGAACTCATATGGGTCATAACGAAGATCGTAGACTAAAACACCACCTAGATTGTCAGGATGTGGCCCAAGATTTAAGACAACTGCAGTTTTTTCAGACTCTGAAGGGTATTTTCCTGAAGAGTAAACAAACATTTTGTTTTTTGATAGAAAATCTTGAACTTGTTTTTTTGTCCGCAGATTGAGCAAATAATCAAACAACTTCTGCTGTTTGGTTCGAAGTAAGTCTGCCAAAGCTATCGTTGCCATAACGTCACTGAGAGCATCGTGAGCAGAATGATGATCAAGGTTATTGGCCTTACTGAGAAGTTCTAGCCTATTGGCAGGCTTGCCATTGTCATCGACTGGCCACTTAATTCCTTCTGGACGAAGTGCTCGTGTCATCCGAGACAGATCGAGCAAATCCCATCTGCTTTTGCCATCTTTCCACTGCCATTCATATGAATCATAAAAATTACGAAAGAATAGAAATCTCATGAATTCATCGTCAAATCGAATACTATTAAAGCCGAGGAAAATCGTTCCTGGTTTTGATATCTCGCTGTCAAATATCTTTATGAACTCAGCTTCACTAATTCCTTCCTCGACAGTCTTTTGAGGGGTGATCCCTGTAAGCAATACTGCGTCAACACCTGGGATACGATCACTTGTCATGGTTATAAAATAATTGATTGGCTCACCGATCGGCTTGAGATTCATATCTGTGCGCTGTCCGGCAAATTGCATTATTCTGTCTTCTCTAGCACTAAAGCCACTGGTCTCAAGATCGTAGAAGAAAAATGTCTCAGTCATGGACTAATTATACCCCGGACAGGATTCTGGTTCTCAGAACTTTTGTGCTGAACACTACCCCTGGCCAAGTTATAGGATGTACTGCCAACGTATGATTGCCTGATGATTCTGCCTTGTTATTATAAATTGTAGAAGGATTGAGATGCATACTAATGCCTTCCAGCCTATCTGTCCTATCACCGATAAAAACCATCAATGGAATATTATATTTTTCTAAGTCGTGTTCAAGTTCTTCAAGTTTACCAAGAACTAATTTGTTTTCTAACTTTACAGATTTATTGGGGTGAAAATAAATAACAGCGAAAGGTAGCCTGCTATCAATTGCTATCTTCTGGGCAAAAGCTAAACTATTGTTGCCAGCTACAGGCTCAGCAATATTGATTTCATACAAAATGGATTGATCTGGGTTATGGGGTGACTTCAAATCCATTACGTTAATATTCTATGTATTTGTCTTTCTTCTCACCAAAGAAAATCTTGCATCCAGCAGGAGCATTCATCCTACTGAGTTCGTGCATGATACCAATTTTGCGCATAATATTTTTGAGTCGTCCGATCGCCTCTTCGTTTTCAAAGTCGGTTCTTCGGGCAAAACCTTCAATCTTTTTACCTGTTATCAGGAAGTTTTTACCTGACTTTTCAATATTCCACGGTTTTTCTGACTCATCCAATGTTATCCTAAAAACACCATTATCTTCGGGTTCATCTTCCGGCACAGATTCTTTAGCGAGCGCGGTGATTTGCACCTGAACTTCATCTAAAAGCTCTTTCAAATTAAGTTTGCTCAGAGCAGATATTTGAATCACCTTTGCTTGTTTTCCAACTAGTTTTTTCATAACTTTTAGCTTTTTAGCAACTTCTTCTTTCGAAAGACTATCGATTTTATTAAGAGCAACAATAAAAGGCTTTTTGCTAAGATCTACTCTGTATGCCGATAACTCATCGCGGACAGTATTATAATCTGTCTCGATGTCTTCTGAGTTCGCATCAACCAAGTGAATTAGAACTTTTGTCCGCTCAACATGGCGTAGAAATTCATCCCCCAGACCCTTGCCCAAACTTGCACCTCGGATTAACCCAGGAATATCAGCAAATAAAACTGAAGATTCATAGATATCCACCACACCTAGATTTGGTATTAGTGTAGTGAAGGGATAATTGGCTATCTCTGGTCTTGCGTTACTGACAGATGCAATTAATGTAGATTTGCCAGCATTCGGTAACCCTACCAGCCCAACATCTGCGATCATCTTAAGCTCTAGCGTGACTAGCATCTGATCTCCAGGGTCACCTTTTTCGGCAAATCTCGGAGCCTGACGAACACTACTCTTAAAATGCGCATTACCAAACCCCCCGCGACCACCGCGGGCTACGAGTATTTTCTGTCCTTCGTGAGTTAAGTCAGCTAAGACCTTGTCTTTTTCATCTGTGACTATCGTACCCACTGGAAGAGCCACTTCTAGATCACTACCTGATCTACCAGCTTTTCGTCTCTTTGAACCAGCCTTACCACTATTTGCCACTATTTCTTTTTGGAATCTAAATTTTGCAAGCGTGTTTTGACTGTTTGAGGCAACGACTATTATGTCCCCGCCCTTACCACCATCGCCACCATCCGGACCTCCACGGTCAATAAATTTTTCATGACGAAAACTCATGGCACCATTACCGCCATCGCCGGCTTTCAACTCAACACTTACCTTATCTACAAACATTTACAGCTATTATAACACCTTAGGTAGACAACAGATTAGTATATGTAACCGTATTTGCCAACTTCACTTGCTGGAATCGTTCCGTGACTGACCCTGTTCCAACCTGCTCGGTTCATTTCAGAGATATTTGCGCTTCCATCTGGGTTAACACTTTCTACAAAACCTACGTGGCCGTATCCACCCTGTGGGAACCAGATAACCGCGTTCTGACGAGGCACATTACCAACACCAAATCCAGCTCTAGCTGCCAAAGTTTTCCAAGACACTGCATTACCTAAATTGCTCGGTATAGGCATGCCAACCTGTGCACGACGAAGAGCCGCCCAGTATGTACAGTATCCGTACGCATATCCGTTACCACCGCCACCATAGACAGGACCATCACCAAAAGAGAACCCTCCGGTTGTAGCCAAGCCAGCGTTACGTGAAGTTGCTGTTTGTACCACTACTGTACCGTCTGGGATAACGATAACTTCACCTACTTTGAAGGCATTTGTAAGCTCTGCATCGTTAAAAGCTATCAGTTGTTCTTTATTGGCTCTATAAGTAGATGCGATGGCATCTGGAGTGTCACCTGACTTAACAGTATAGACAATTCCATTTATCGGACTGATTACTAGATCTTTGCCTGCTGGTATTATTTCTGAATTCAATCCATTAGAAAGGCGAATGGTGTCAGATGAGACACCAAATTTTGTTGCAACCGTAGAAACTGTTTCTCCGGCAGAAGTCACATAGCGCTTAATGTCTTTCCTGGATTTGCTTGTACCAGATATGACCTGCGGTTTGCTGATGACGACGTTATCATTACTGCTCACTGCCACCTGTGCATTAAGTGAGTCAGCAGCATTGGCAACGGCAACACCTTCATCCATATGAGAAATACGAGCGATATTGACAGCTATGTCGGCTGAAGACACTGTATCAAGGGGATTAATCTCTTGAGCCTGGCCAAGAGCAGGAACCGACGCATTGATCGATGTTTGGTTATTACTTGAAAATAGATAGAGGCTTACTCCTAGAGCCAAAACAAAGCCAACATTAGAAACAATCAGCAACTTACGCACTTGCTTCTTCCTGAGTTTTCTAAAACGGAACAAGTTCCGAGATTTTCTTTGTGAAGTCGCTTTACCGTGTCCAGCTATAGCAACTTGGTCAAATATACGAATACTTCTCTCCTTAGTGATCACTTTAGGATCCTAGTTGATAATTATTTGTTTGATTTTCTATTCGTTGACTTAGTTCTTCTAAAGGGTCCCATAACTCCTGAAATACCCTTAAAATACAACTAAGTAGCTTATATTTTACCAAATTTTAAAGCATTAGTGCAAGTACCCCTAAAATACCCCTATTGTCCCTCTTTAAAATTCTTACTGACAGAGCTGTTTACAATGTTGTTCTGTCAAGGCTTCGTGCTCTTCGTTGGTCTTTGAGAAATATGTTTTTCCGTCGTCACCAGCTACAAAATAGACCCAATCAGTGCTTGCAGGATAGGCAACTGCCTCTAAGGAACTCTCTCCTACGTTACTAATAGGCCCTACTGGCAGGCCACCGTGAATACGTGTGTTATATGGGCTGTCGTAGACAACTGTCGGTGTTTGTCCGGCTACTACAGCTCCGTAAAATGCTGTAACATCAGATCCCAAGTTCATGCCGTCTTTTAGCCTTTTTAGGAACACTTGGGCAACTTGTGGCTTGTCGTTTTTGTTACTGACTTCTCTCTCTACCATAGAGGCAACTATAATCGCCTGGTGAGTGGTCAACCCTCTCTTGGCAAACTCCTGACGTCGTTCTTTGGTCAATTGACGCGCTAGTTCATCAAGAGCTGACTTAACAATAGTCTTTGGCTTTGTCTCAGCCGTCTTCTGATAGCTTTCTGGATACAAATAGCCCTCCAAATTAGAGCCTTCTGGAAGATCTGCTAGTGCTTCGTGTCCTTTATAATTAGCTGGCTTCAGGGCTTCATCAACTTCCGATTCGGCAAAACCAGCTTTTATCATAGCTGACCTTATCTCATCAATCCTCTTGCCAGGAAGTATTGTGAATAAATCAGTAGCTACCTTGCCCTCAGCAATAGCTCTAGCGATAGTTGGAACATCTTGGTTGGTGTATACGATATAGGTTCCGGCTTTGAGCTCATCTATCAGATTATTATTACGAACGTACCATTCAAATGCCCAGTCACTCTTTATTGCACCCTTGTCATGTAGATTCTGCCCAATCTCAGCCACGGTACTTCCAGGTGTTACAGTTACAGACACGGCCTTTTTCTCTGTGCTGACAGCCTGGAGGTTACTCTGGTAAACCTGACGAATAACCACAGCACTACTTATAAATAAAATCACAAAAATACTAATAACTATTGTTAGCAAACTAAAATTGGCTTTTACTTTCTTCAATTCAAACCTCCCTTAAGGTGTTCTTCTAATATATAACAAGCTGACAGATCATCATAGTACTTCCTATCCTTGTACTTCTTATTTTTGGCAATAAGCTCTCTGGCATCCCGACTACTCAGTGACTCATCTGCAAATGTTATTTCGAGTGTGGTCTGCTGTTTTAATGTCTCTGCAAAAGCACGGATTTTTCTAGTCTGTTCGCTATCAGTTCCATCTATTCTGGTTGGCAGTCCGACGATAATCTCTTTGATATTGTGCTCTTGGATTATTTTGTCAAAATCGGCTACTAACTCTTCTGGACTGACGATACCTAGTGGTGAAGGTATTTGAGCCACTTCGTTAGCTAGCGCCATGCCAATTCTTTTCTCACCAACATCCAGACCTAATAAATTCACTTTTTCTCGACGGTGACTTTTATCTTGTTCTCTTTCGTTGGAACCTTAGTCTTCCAGAAAGGCGAAATCTTTACTTGTGCTTCGACTATGCCCTTTTTATTCTTCAGGATATCTTCTGCTTCACCACTTTTTCGGCCGATTATCATAGACTTGATCTCATTTTCATCCATCTTTGGACCAATACTTATTGTTGTTTGAACTGCGATGTTTTTGTTGTCTTTATCGGGTGTAAATCGTGCTTGATCAAATCCATAATTTGATATGTCAAATCCGAGATCTTTGAGTTCTTGTTCATATTCTTTATCCAGAATTTTCTTTAGATCAGACTCCTTGACACCAAGCATTGATGAAGTCACGGTCATGCTTACAGTCACTTCGTTTGCTTCTGTGCCCACGGCAGGAGAAATCTTTACTTCTGATTCTTTTGAGGCAAATGACTCTTCTACGGGCAAATATTCTACCTTTGTTAGCGTCTTCTTTAGATCATCTCTATCATTCTTTCTTTTCTCTAGTATCTTAGCCTTGGCACTATCAATATCAGCCTGTGCTACTACTTTAACCACCTGGCTTGAACCACCTGTCATTGAATCACCTTGACCAGTCACGCTAGAGAAACCTGCGACTGTGTAGCTTCTTGCGCCACTGTTGTATTGCTCTCCGTTACTCTGAGCTACCACGCTAACAGTACCAACATGAGAACCACTACTCTTACAGTTACCACCACCATCAAAATTACCGTCACTCAGGCTGACTGACGATTGGGTTATATAAGTTGAAGAGCCATTACTAACGCCTGTGCCAGCAGGGATACTTGCTGAGCTACCACCACAATTTTTCAAAGTTACGTTACCACTGGCTTTTGCGCCCTTATCTTTGGTGCCTGTGGCGGCAACTTTTTCTGAGCCTGCTTCGCGTAGTTCTTCGTTTTTGGCTGGAACAGTCTTGGCATCGACATCAACTTCATCAAGTTTTGTATCTGGCTTTACTGTTATATTAGCTACTTTCTCGGTAGTATCTGTCTTTAGCTTTACATTGGCGCTTCCAGCAAAGAATATTGCCCAAACGAGAAAAGCTATGAGCACCACAAGCGCTATACCGCCTGCAATCAACAATGTTCTAAATTTATTAAAATCTGGTATCTTGATCTTGGACTTTTTGCCCTTTGATGATTTTGAGCCTTTGGATGCCAGTGCCGCCCCGGCAACACCAGTAGCAACCTTTGAAGCAGTGGATGCAGATGAGCTCTCAGCAGGTGCTTGTTGGTCAATTTCTAGTTCTTCATCGTTATCCTCAGCTGAAAGAGCTGGTGCTGGAGCTGATTTGGCAGGCAAATAAGGCTTTGAGGTCAAGTTGTCGGCCACATGCATGCCTACTTCACCGGCATGTGAAATCACGGTTGGATCGGAGGTGATAAGCACAATATTTTTATCATTTTGCTTGGCAGAACGTGCCAATAACCGAACATTGACGATAGACTGCATCACAGGAGCACGCTTAGGCAGTACCAGCGCCACAATACTCTGTTTTGAAGCTTGGATTTTGCCAACTAACTCAGTGATATCTTCGTCGATGTCTAGGTATACTGTGTTCTTTTTTTCTGTCACTATCTTCCTTCTTCCCTCAGGTCCTTAATACTCTATCAATTTTTGATTTAATCGGGTTACCTGCACTGTCACCTACTTCTTGTTCTAGTGTGTCTACACCGACGCGGAGCAAGCCCATAGCAGTTATGTAAGTATGATCTGTTATTTGCCCGGTTGCATCCACCATACCATCAACTTGGCTTGGCGTGATATATGCAACACTTGGTCTTTTTGTAAATGGCAGACTACCATACCAATTAGTCTGCTCAATAGATAATAGCAATTTTTCGAGTGATGCACCACCACCACAGAGAAGGATTTTGTGTGGCAAATGCTCGACTTCCGTAAATTCACTGAGCGCAAGTTCTACACCTGATAGCCAGACATCACAAGTCCTATCAAGAGCCTCGCTGGCTTTTTTCTCATCATCACTGTTTGTCTCTGTAGAAAGAGTCAATTTGATCTCTTCCGCCTCCGCAAATTTGATCCCAAGCTCACGCTGAATAGACTTAGTAAAAGCACGTCCACCAATGCCAAACATTTTAGTGCCTTGGACTCCACCTTCGTTGATCACAGCAATATCTGTTGTACCACCTCCCACATCCATAAGCACCGCGCTGATGGAGCTATTGATATCATCACCGATAACAGACCGAGAAACCGCAAAAGGCTCAGCTGCAACAGCCAAAAGATCAAGATCTAGCAATGTAGCCACACGTTCAAGCGCTGCGATGTGGATCATCGGCGCAAATGCAGTGTAGAGCTGTACGACGACTTCTCTTCCGGTAAATCCTATCGGGTTGTTGACCTGGTAGCCATCGATATAAATACTGACAAGTGCACTGTTGACCATCCGTGTGTCGATTTCTTTACCGCCAAGTTCTACCTTTAGCTGTGCTTTTACTTTTTCTTCTGCTCGTTCTTGAGCCATCTCAACAATTCGCGCCATCTCTGTATCTTCTATCTCGAATTGGCTATTTTTGCGACGGATTTTGATGGTGTGTGTCATACCTTTGACTAGCTCTCCAGCAATTCCAATCACAGCTGTACGGACGCTCACACCAGCTTGATTTTCTGCTTCAACAAGTGCTCTGTTACAGTTCTCGACAACACCACTGATATCTGCAATAGCGCCAGCCTGCATGTCTGAAAGTTCCTGATGATACCTTCCGGTACCAATAATCTCAATATCACCATTTTTAGCAACTTTGCCGATCAGAGCTTTTACATACTCCGTACCAATATCAAGTGCTAAGATGTGATTTTCTTTGGTGAATAAGTTCTGGTTGTCAGAACCAAGTAGCTGATTTACCTTGTCGAAGATCTTAACCATAAGTTCTATTATAACAGATTGAGAGTCGTGTCTATACTAAAGATGCTTTTATCCGACGAACACCGGCGGAGGAGGCTTCTTCTTTGGTTATTTTAAATGCTTTTCCACCATCTGCGAGTTGCCCAGTGTGGTCGACGTGAGGGCCTCCACATATTTCGACAGAAAAGGGCTTTTTGCCTTCCGCACCCATGGTATAGACTTTTACGGTATCACCGTATTTGTCACCAAAAGCACCTTTTGCTCCCATTTTAAAAGCCTCCTCCGTCTTATATTCTGCCCATGAAACCCTTAAGTCTTGCTTAATTTGTTCATTAACTATCTTCTCAACTTCATCGAGTTTATCCCTAGTTACTTTCTCAGGGTGTGAGAAGTCAAATCGTGTTCTGTCTGCAGTCACTTTAGAACCTCTTTGAACCACATGCTCACCTAGAACTTGGCGAAGCGCCTCATACATCAAATGCGTTGCGGTGTGATGCCGAATAGTATCTTCAGAATGATCTTCTAGCCCTCCTTTGAACATACCCTTGCTCGCAGTCTGAGATCGCTCACGTTGTCCTTGCATTAACTGATCAAAATCCTCTTTGATCATAGGACTATGCTTGATACCTCTTTTTGACGCTTCTTCAAGACTCAAATCATATGGAAATCCATGTGTATCATGGAGCATAAACGCTACGGCTCCAGTAAGTATTGGTGTGCTACCAGCTGGTTCGTGTGCATAAACAAGTTTTTCAAATACACGGATGCCCTTGCGGAGGGTTTGGCGGAAGGCTTTTTCTTCGCGGACTAGGATATCAATAATTTTCTGACGATCTTTAGCTACTTCTGGAAAATCCTCATGATAAAGATCAACAATTACTGGGACAATTTCCTCTAAAAAGTTCTGCTCAATTCCTAGATCATGAGCTTTGACCATAGCTCGGCGGATCAGTCGACGCATCACATAACCCTGCTCTTTGTTACTCGGCACTACACCATCTACGGCTAGGAAAGTTGCTCCTCGCAAATGATCTGCGATAACTCGCATGCTGACTGTATGGTCATCATATTTTTTCTTAGATAACTTCTCTAGTTTCTCAACAATTGGCCATAGCAAACTGATTTTGAACACATCAGGGTCATCAATAGCAGCAGCTGCAATTCGCTCCAGTCCCCCACCAAAATCAACATTTTTCTTGGCCAACGGCTCAAAGCCTTTTTCTGTACGGCGATATTCCATGAACACTTGGTTGCCGATTTCCATAAATTGTCCGCTATCACTAGCTGGGTGAGCTTTACCAAATCCTTCGGCATGATTATCTGGGCCAAAGTCATAAAACACTTCACTGTCAGGGCCACACGGGTCACCCATCGGCGTTGTGGCTAGTCCGCCGTTACGGCTCCACCAGTTTTCTCCGTCATCGTAGAAAAATATCTTCTCACCTGGCTTAATACCACGCTTGTCTCCATCTTTGGCACTGCCTATTTCAACAATCTTGGCATCAATTCCTTTAGATTTGAAAAGTTCCTGCCAGATCTTGGCAGCTTCGTCGTCCCGTGGAATTCCGTGCTCATCACTACCGATAAAACACGACACGTATATTTTGTTAGGGTCTAGTCCAACCACGTCTACTAGAAATTCAAAAAACCAAGTGATCTGATCTTTTTTAAAATAATCACCTAGTGACCAGTTACCAAGCATCTCAAAAAATGTCGTATGCCGGTTATCACCTACCTCTTCTACGTCTTGCCCACGAAAACATGTCTGACTATCTACTAGGCGTACACCTTTTGGATGCTCCTTGCCCAAGAGATATGGAATCAGTGGTTGCATTCCGGATCCTGTAAACAGAGTTGTTGGATCGTCTTTTAGATACAAACTATCACGTTCAATTACAACGTGCTTTTTTGACTCAAAAAACTTTAAATAAGCTCTACGGATTTCTTGCGTATTCATTTGCTATATTTTATCACGAGACGTCTCTTTAAGCGCCTTCTTAACTTCTTCTATGAAATCTGCTTTTAATAACTGGTCCCAGACAACGAACCTAGGCGTAGGTAGTGTTTCAAAATCGCACCAAATAAGATCTGTTAATTTATCTGGCTCAGTCTCTGTTGGTTCAGTGCTCGCCCATTCTGCCAAAACATATAGATTCACATAATGACGATTGTCTTTTTTGAACGCTTCGTTGTCGTTGGTCATACCTATATATCTAGGGTTTCTGATCTCCACACCTGTCTCTTCCATTACTTCACGGATGGCTGTTTGTTCTATAGACTCACCCATTTCCATATGGCCACCTATCAACGACCATGTACCGGCACCGTGTGCGCCTTTTCGTTTGCCAATTAAAAACTTACCGTCTCTGACAACAAAGACCCCGACACCAACTCGAACGATATTCTCCATATATACAGTTTAACAGAAGATCAATATTGACTTTATACAAATTTAGTTTTATAATTATGTAAATTTTGATCAGATTAGGAGAGATATTTTATGGCAACAGATGGAATAGAAGCCAAAGGAACAGTTGCTGAATTAGAATCGGATATACAGAGGACGGCTTATGAAAATGTAGCTGTAGAATGTGTAGAAAAAGCACAAATGCTTCTTAGTGCAGTGGGATTTGTTTTGGCTGCGGCTGATCGAGGTCTAATACCGGACGCATCGCATATGCAACACCTAGATGGTTCGCCAGATGAGGAGTGGCCTGATGCAAGCGAAATAGTTGCATTTCTGCATTCTCAAGCAAGAAGCGAAAGAGATACAGCTAAAGACGTAGAAATAACAAAAAGCTTTATAACCTAAGTTATAATCCCGCCACCGAGAACCTGATCACCATCGTAAATAACCATTGATTGACCAGCGGTAATTGCACGTGCTGGATCTTTCAAAGTGATTTTTAGTCCATGTTTTGATTTGGATAGCTTTGCTTTAGTGTGTTGCGCCCGATAGCGATGACAGACTGTATATTCTTTGCTCAGATCTGGCTCATCACCTATCCAGTGAAGTCCTGAAATTTCAAAATCATTTAACCATAGCCTTTTGTCATCGAGGTCTGTGCTGACGTAAACTTCGTTTTTATCCATATCTTTGCCAACAACATAGTATGGCAGGCCACCACCGACACCTAAGCCAGACCTTTGGCCAATAGTATAGAAAATCGCTCCGTCATGCTGACCAATCTCTTTATCGTTTTGATCTAAGATTCGACCTGGCTTAGGGCTAACGTATTGTTCCAAAAACTCTCTGATCCCAACTTTTCCTACAAAACAAATTCCTTGAGAATCCTTTTTTTTCGCTGTCGGTAAACCGAATTTTTCAGCTAAATCTCTAACTTCTTGTTTTGTATTAAAGTCACCAATAGGCATGAGGCTTTTTCTAAGAGCATCTTTTGTAACTCTGTAGAGAAAGTATGTCTGATCTTTGTCTTTGTTCTTGGCTTTAAATAATTTGCCATCGTCTATTCGGGCGTAGTGACCTGTTGCGATCATGTCGGCACCATCTTCCAGCGCAGTGCTCAGAAATAATTTGAATTTTACTTCTTGGTTGCACATGATATCAGGATTAGGAGTTCGACCAGCTTTGTACTCATCTATCATGTAATCCACTACTTTTTGTTTGTATTCTTTCTGAAAATCATACATTTTAAAGTCAATTCCCAAATGCACAGCTACACGCTTGGCATCCATATAATCCTCACGCCAAGGGCACTCAAAACCAGGCAAATCTGTTGCCCAATTTTTCATATAAACACCCACTACTTCATGCCCTTGCTCTTTGAGCAAAGCTGCGGTTACAGACGAATCAACGCCACCGGATAGACCAACAAAAACTTTCATCTATTAATTCTACCACTTTTAGGCTTACTAACTATCTATAGCTCGTTGAGTTTTTTCTTCAGAACGAACAACTGGTGTCTCTTGCCTAGCCAAAATGCAATAAGTATCAGAGGAATGGTTACTAGGAGTGGCCACCAAATAATCTTGATTATCTTGTTCTTGTCATCCGTGGTACCCGCCTTGCTAGAGTCTTGACTGAGAGCTCCGTTTGCCACACCCACTAATTGCAGGAAAGCCACATTGCCGTTTTTATCTACGGCACGAATGATAACCGTATAGACACCTGGTTGCGAATAGACATGCGAAACGTTGAAATTACCAGCGAACTGTTGACTGATAATATCCGGCGGGGTTCCATCACCCCAATCAACACTAATTGCATAAGGCCCGTCACCACCACTGAGAGCAATCGGCCAAATTAGCGTTTGACCCACACCAGCACCACGCTTGGCATAGTTAGAGGTCAGAGATACTCTAGAACCTAAAGATCCACCGGCGATATTGTAATTAACGATTACAGTGTTCGAATCAGGTCCAGCTTCATCAAGCTCATTATAGACTCTTGCTACAATCTCGTTCACTCCATTGAACAAGTCGATCTGAATGCTAAAACTACCATTTTTACATTGAACAGATCCCGCAAACACATTGTTTTTAAATATCTTGACCAAACTGCCATTGGGACACAGCCCTGTTACGGTTATGGTGCCTGTGCTGGAATTGCTATTGTTGGTCGGAAAAGATATGACTGCAGGCTGTGTTGGCGCATTTGCCGGAATTGTGCCTTCTATACCTACTGACCCACTTTGAGGATTGTCCACGGCGCCAGCACCACCAACCAACACTACAGATAGACTGACAAGCAGAAGCATGAGAGCCTGAACGTAAGTTTTCCTCCACCATGAAACTTGACGCATTATTATCAAAACCTCATTTTACTTTTTATGTTTTTTGAATCGGTGAGATTGCTTGTTATAAGTGTAGTATCCGCCTCCGCCAACAACGAGCACAACGGCTAGTATCAGGATGATGAACCATGCTGGTAGGTACCAAAAGACTGCCTTAGCATTAATTTCACGTGTATTTGTTCCATTTTCTCCATATAGAGTGGATAGCTCGATCTTATAGCGTCCAGGGGCTAATTTGATAGGTTTACATGTCTCTGAATCAACTTCCTTGCCAGACTCGTCTTTGATTTTGGTCTTCTCAGTTTCTATACATGTTATGAATTTTCTAGTTTGACCAATCAAAATCAGTGAATTGTGCGGATTGATCTGATCAACCTGTTTGACTGTCTTGCCAAATGTATTCTTTATGACCGCACTACCGGCTGGTTGCTCTGCGATATTACCTTCGTTCTTAAGCCTAAAAGCAAACTCCTTTGGTGGCTTGCTCGAAAATAGCTTCTTAAAACTACCCTGTGTCTCGTTCTTTGATACGTACGCGCCAAGTTGTTGCAATTTCAAAAGTTGTTTGGTCTCACCTGGAACCTTAACAAATACTAATGTCGCACTTGAAGCCAGCAAGTTTACTGACCCACCTGCGCTTGAAGTAACTTCATACTTAATAGCACTGTAGTAGCTACCAGCACCCTGATTCGGCGGGATGGTGATTGATATTGGGAGTTGGATTGATTTGCCTGCTTCAATATCTACAGATTCAGGAACGCTAACAAATGGTCGAATTGACCAGCTTGTTGGGTCAACTTTTTCACGAAGTTCAAGAGCAGGTGCCCCTGTCTCGTCCTGTGCCTTAAAATCAACGACCTTTGCACTGAGTTTTAGATTTTGGTCTTTACTAAGATTACCGATAAATAGATTGTCTTTTATGGTCTCACCTGGCTTTACAACATAGTCTCTTCTAGGTGTAATCCCCAAGCCGTTAGATTGAGCGTCACCTAAACCTACCAATGCAGTAAATGAGGTTAACAACACAGCCACCGCCACAAAAATTAGACTTAATCTCTTCATCTATACCCTCCAGATCAAATATTTAACTTTATTGTAACATCAAAAAGTGGCTACGCAAATATAGGTTATCGTGCTTGTATAGACGCCAGGCGCTTGCCCATTTGGAACATTAACGATGTAACTAACGGTGAATTTAACAGTATTAGTCTCGTCAGCAGAGCTAGCAACAACCTCTCCTGGGACAAATTTAAACTGATTTGGAACATTATAGTCACCGGTAGGAGATGCTATGCCAAGCCCGCTCGGTTCAGCCCCAAGCGCAGGACTCGAATTAGCCCTGAGATTTAGCCCGAACTGGCTTGCACCAACAACGCTACCCCCGCGAATACTCATTTGATCTATCGCGTTGGTACCTGAAGCCATTGTCGTTCCGTTTGCGCTAATAACGTAGCCGAAATCAGCGTTAGTCCCCCCCATCATCTGCGAAGTCGCGAACCGTGTCTGATTTGACCTGAGTTCTCCCAGATTAATGCCATAGCCACTTGCACTGGAACAATCAGTCGGGATAGAAGTACCAACACAAAATACTAATATGGGAGGAACTTCCGTTGTGATGCCAATTCCTTGAGTGGTGCTACTTACCACAGAACCACGATCAACATGCGGTCCTGTGCCATCTATTGAACTATGGGTGCTGATTCTTACGCTAAAGCTATCAATCACAGACGGGTTAGTCGCGTTACTAAAGACATATGTTGCAGTCACTAAATTTGCAGGTACACTAGCGCGAGAAAGAATTATTTGATTGTTGGTGGCACTGTATATAGAAAATCCTGTTTCTCCACTCTCTGACGATAAGGTTACACTCGATACATCAAGTCCAGCGGGAGCAACACAAGCTACTGTCGGTAGCGGACTTTCGCAGTACTCAAAAATGATTGAGCCAAGAGGATCACCCGAGCCAATGTTGAACTTAAATGTGTGCTGGTTAGAGGTGCTAACTTCTGTATTTTGAAGCGCAATACTTCTCTCTGAGAGATTTAACGCCTGTGCACTCCCCTGTAACATCGCGGTGGCAGACACAAAGAGCACTAATAGCAAGCTAACTGTTTTCATACCTTTAATCATAATCAATTTGAACACTTAAAAGCAAACAACCCTGAGCTAAAATACTCAAGGTTGTTTTACTAGTTTTGTTAACTTGCGTTAGTAAGTAGGGACAGCTATGTAAGTAACTGTAGTGGTGTAGATACCAGCTGGAGTGTTAGTAGCTATGTTACCAACATACCGAACCGCACCGGTGTCACAGACCACAACCCCGCCAGGTGCAGCCGAAGCTACCGCGACTGGAGTAGTTACTGAAGCTGTAGCAAAATTGAATTTGGCTGTTCCGAGAGCACCGTTACCCTCGTCATATCCGGTAGCAGCAGTGAGTCCTGTAGAGCCACCTGCAAATGAGTGGTTAGCGTTACCGCTGTTGATAGCAAGTCCAAAGGCTTCCGTACCAGCGGCTGTTGTAACTTCTGAGCTGAGAGCGTTGATATCATTGCTTCCATCTTCAAGAGTATCGGCAGAATAGTAGACGGACGTACCGTTAATCGCATTTGTGGATAGCCTGAAGTAAGAATGTGCGTCATATTGAGTAGCTGTATCTAGCACCCCATCAACGTCACCAAGTGCAAGTGCACCCGTATCGTTAAGAGCCGTACAAGTACCTCCAGGGGCCACATGAGTTGAACCTACTGAGAAGTTAAGCTTTTCCTGAACCTTGGCTGTAATATCAATCTGTTGAGCTGTTGAGCTAGCTACTGTTCCACGATCTACCTGTGTAGTATATGCTGTGTCTGAGAAGGTGCTAATCCTAACAAAAAAGGTTTGGTTATCAGTAGTCGGATTAGTGATATATTCACCTGAAGTTCCACCAAATCCAATATTAATAGTCGCTCCAGAAGTTTCTGAAGCTGCTGTTCCTCTATTTATAAGGATACAGTTAACACGGCTAGCGGCCGAACCACCGTTACATCCAGTTGGCTGAGCTGTGGTTGTGTCAACAGTGAAGTTGTTTGTGCTAAAACCAGTCTGAGTGTTAAAACCTGTAGCTGAATCAATTGTGTCAGAAGTAAGTCCTGTAGGTGTAGTACAGGTAGTACCAGGAATTGGAGTTGTACAGTACTGAATCAAGACCGAACCTACGTTTCCAGTTGTGCCGATGTTAAAGGTAAATGTGTGCTTGGCTTTCTGACCATTTCCGCCTTCGCCAGGGTTTTGTGCAACACCTGCGACGTTGGTGGTTACGTTACCGTTTGCGGAGCTACTAAGTGTTAATTTTCTACTTTGAAGCTGTGCTGCGCTCGCCGATCCACTGTTGAATGCCGGCAAAACGACTGCACTCAACATAAAAACAGCAACTACAGTTGATGAAAGCCGTATCAAACTCTTCTTGAATGTTTTCATGTTTTTCCTTTTAATTTCTGTTATTTTTGTTTTTGTGTAGTTTACGACAGTATTTAACCATAATTGTTATAGTAATTTCAAGTATATTTTGGAGTTAGCTGTGGAAAACTATTATTAGAACCTTAAAACGTAGGTATTGCAATCACAAAATAGCTCCCGCCATATTGTCCGGAAGGAGTAATCGTTGATATGTTCATGATAAATGATATTGTGTAGTCCGTTGTTCCGGTACTACTGGAAGAGCTAGCAATAACATCATTTTCTACATACTTAAATTGGTCAACAATATTATATCCCGTGGCAGCCGCACCGAAGCTAAAAGTTGAATCTGGGGCCTGAGAAGGATCAGCGCCAACCGGCGGAGTTGTGTTCGCCCTCAAATTAATACCGAACTGCTCAGTTCCTGGAGAAGCGACAGCAGTTGTGGCCATTGCTGTAATTTCATTATTCGTAAATCCTGAGTTGGTTGGCGGTTTTCCTACCATTCGGACAACATAACCACTTGAGAGGTAATTCCTAACAGCAAAAGTTGTACTAGCAAATTTGGTAGTGGCTGCATCAAGAACATCAAGATCATTACTCCCACCAGCCACAGCAACTTCGAGAAGCTCCACATCAGTCGTATTAAATCCAACCCAAGACTGGTAGTTCCCGCTAGCAGTGTTACCAACAGTCAGCTCTCCGGCAGCAAGCCTTGCTTTGTAGTTAGCAGATCCAGCTTCAAGTTCTCCGCCAATACCAAAGAACGTTTCATTAACTTGATAATTTGGCGAAGTCAGCTGGGCAAACGCGTTTGCTGGCAAGGCAACAAGTACCAAAACTACTGCTAGTGACAAAATTCTAAGCTTAACCATCTGTCTCTAGTTTGCGTGAAAAAGCAAAAAAGTTCAACCTTTGACGTCAGTAATCTCGAGTTTTGTATTGCTTATGCTATGGTCTATAATTACTAAAGTAGATTAACGGGGTAGAAATGGAAGAGAAAAAGACAGAAGATACTGGCGTTGATGACCTAGAGGCGGTAGAGACCAGCGAAGATACTTCGTCGGAATCAGTCGCACCTAAGCCAAAGCGACTGCCATCACTTCGACAGGTTATCGGCAAGCTCAATATATACTTGCTCGCTTTTATATTGTTGGTACTTATTTCTGCTGTTGGTAGCTTTTTTGCATTTTATAAGGCCAAGAATTCAAATGAAATTGCTGGAGTTAGCAGTTCTCAGCTAGACCAAAGCTCTCTCGACAAACTTAAAGAAACAGACGTGAAAGTAGGCGATCCAAAGCAGATCTTGAGTGTTGAATCTAATGCAATTTTTGCCGGAAAAGTCTTGGTCAGAGACAGTTTAGAAGTAGCCGGTCAAATAAAAGTAGGTGGGCCGCTGAGCCTGCCTGGTATATCCGTGTCTGGAACAAGTAATTTTGATCAAGTTCAAATCAACAATCTACAAATTGCAGGAAATACTACCATACAAGGACAGCTCAATGTGCAGAAGGGAATGAATATAAGTGGCCCGCTGAACGTAGGCGGTACATTATCGGCAGCCTCTTTGAATATTCAAACACTGCAAATCAATGGTGATATTCTGCTAAATCGCCATATCGACGCTGGCGGGGGCACGCCAAGTCGTAGTAATGGCGGTGCTCTTGGAAATGGGGGGACTTCTTCAGTTAGCGGAACAGACACTGCTGGTACGGTAAATATAAATGTGGGTAG
Source organism: Patescibacteria group bacterium (assembly GCA_038064875.1). Lineage (GTDB taxonomy): Bacteria > Patescibacteriota > Saccharimonadia > Saccharimonadales > 2-12-FULL-41-12 > 2-12-FULL-41-12. Next base: position 436,005 of record JBBTSC010000001.1, read on the forward strand.
TAGCCCAAGTGCTGGTTGTTTTACTACTATTACTTTTTCTCAAAGATTTAACACCCCACACATAGCAATAACACCTGTTGGCTCTTCCGGAGGTGGTATAAATTACTATATCAATAAATCGTCTGCAAACTTTAGTATTTGTACATCGTCACCAGCACCTGCTGGATCCACGTTTGCCTTTGACTATATCGTCATAGACTAATTTATACATCAAGGAAAATTGTCACGCTGTTCTTTTTGACATGCATAATGCCTCTGGAAATTTTGAATTTTAATTCTTGACCATTTTGCCGAATAACGACTTCGCATTTTTCAAGCAATGTCATAAAGTTATGATGTCCAGGCAAGATATCAAAAGGACCGGTTTGGTTAAGAGCAGACACGCTTTGTGCTGTGTCATTAAAATAAACTTTATACGGAGAATAGAGCTTAACCGTTAAGTCTTTTGGTAACTCTTTTTTCTCTGATTTTTTTTCACCTTTTTCTTCTGTTTTTTTGGCCATTTCTATACAACAATTTCTTCTATGCTCTTGAGTGTGTCATCACGTTTGAAAGATTCACCTGGGACACCGTTAAGTTTTTCGGTAACATGCATGTTCTGTGAAAAGTTAGTGATTAATTTCTTGGCCTTGGCAAAATCTGCTCGATCATTTGGCGATAATTCATTTTCACCGATAATAGCAATGATACTCTTGAGTGACTGGTATTTTTGAAGCAAAGCCTGCACCTGAACACTCAAAAGATAATGTCTATCACCGACAACTTCAGGTGTCAAAAGGGATGAAGTTGTTCTGGTAAGATCAACAGCTGGACGTATTCCTTGTTCGGCAACTGCCCTTGAGAGCACAATGATAGCATCAAGCTCGTGCTGGATCATTTGTACTGCCGGGTCGCTAATGTCATCTGCTGGGACATAGATAGTCTGAACTGATGTGATAGAACCTTTGTCATTAGAGCTGAGACGATCTTGCAGTACCTTAATATCTGAGAAGATAGTCGGCTCATACCCACCTTCGTTCGGGATTTGGTCAAGCATTGTAGCAATTTCGTTCTTAGCCTGGATATAACGGTACATGTTGTCCGCAAAAAATAGAATATCTTTGCCTTGCTCATCCCTAAAATGCTCAGCACTAGCAACGGCAGAAATCCCAACAAGCGCACGCTGAACCGGATTTTCGTTCATCTGCCCGAAGAACATACAGGTATTTTTGAGCAGGTCGGCATCCTTAAGTGTTTCGTACAGCTCATGTCCTTCACGAATACGCTCACCGATACCCGTGAAAAATGATAATCCTGCGCCACTTTTAGCGATATTATTGATCAGCTCCATCGTCAAAACCGTCTTACCTACTCCGGCTCCACCAATAATTCCTATCTTACGACCTTTGATAAATGGCGTGAGAAAATCGATTACTTTAATTCCTGTTTCTAGTAATTCTGGAGCTTTTGAGGTAAAAGTATCACCAGCTTTTGGAATTTTCAGAGCTTCTTTATATTTGATCTGATCATCAGATATTTGGGGCATGTTATCAAGAGGCTGTCCCAGCGCATCAAAAATCCTACCTATCGTAGCATCACCCACAGGAATTCGAATACCGTAATTCGCTCTACTAGCGACCATGCCACGCATCAGGGTCTTGTCATTACGAAGATTTAGACAAAGTACTTTGCCGTTAACATTTAGTCTTTCGACTAGCAGTTCTGTTTGATTGTCATTATCGACTTTTACGACCTCGCCAATCTTTGGGGCGTCCTCATCAAAGTCAATCAGGACGATAAGATCTTTTATAAGCGCAATTCTACCCGCCATACTAAACCATCTCTCGCTTTCTAAGACCGTTGATCATTTCTTTTAGTCGCTCGTCTTTTATGGATCGCTTGGCACGATTCAGTTGCAAGGTAACGTCTCCCAATGTCTCATCAGATATCTGGTGAGAGGCGCTCATAGCTCGGAACCGGCTGGCGTGCTGAGCAAGCTTAGAATCAAGTATTAACTGGCTCAAGGCAATGTAGAGCATAGACCGCTCCAGGTGATCAACGACAGAGTAAATGCTTGGCTCGAATATGTAATTAGCGTCACTGATTATTTCGTCCGGTTTATCGGATTTATCACCCTGATCAGTAACGGCTTTGGATAATTTGATCCTACGAACATCCTGAACCATCAAAGATACATATTGTTGGTAAAAAACACTGGTATCTTTATACTTTTGGACCTCTTTAATAATTGGTCCAACGTTTATATTTTGGTCATTTTCTGGCAGTTTATAGTATTTTTTAAAGGTTATTCCTTTTTGAGCCAGTTGCACCGCTCCGTGGTGCCCGATCACAATAATATCGTTCTTTTCTTTGTCGAATTTGCCAAGCATCATGCTAATTAGCTTTTGGTCGATATCGCCACTAAAACCACCCTCGGCAGTTATGATGATGAACAATTCTTTTTCTATGACATCAGTTTTATTTTGGCTCCTTCCGAACCGGAAAAGACCATCTACGCGAAGTTGGGTGTATATACCCCAAAGATCCTCAAAAAATTCTGTCGCCTGTAACACTTGGTTCTTAATCTTGGCGATCTTCATACTAGCAACACCTTCGAATATGCCAGTCAATTCTACTATTGCATGCAAAGAGGTCTTTTGTTGCTCGATTTCTTTTATTTTACTCATACTTTAAGCTCCACAAGGACTTTGCTCTTGAGGTCATTTCTGACCTTATCATAGTCTTCATCTTTTTTAATCTTGCCAGCATATTCTATAGCCATGCTCTTAAGCTTTGCTATGTCGACTTTTTCGTTAGCATCAGCTTCAATAACAATATCTAACATCAATTGCTGGGCCATAAGAGTATAGACATCCGTTGGACCTTGTCCTAAGATACTAAAAATATTTTTGCCTCGCTCGAGCACTGCCTTTGACTCAAGGGCAAGTTCTGATCCGAAGTGTGAAAACTCTTCTGCCTGACGGTACTCTGCCAATATTTTCATAATTGACGCTGCAATGTGTTTTTGACGCTTGTTATGGCCAACCCCACCAACACGGGTAACACTCAGACCGATGTTAACAGCAGGTCTAATACCACTCCTAAACACATCCATATCCAAGATCCACTGTCCGTCTGTGATGGACATTATGTTTGTTGGTAAATAAGCGGTAATATCTCCGCTGGAAGCTAAGACGATCGGGATACTCGTGAGGCACTTGCCGTTGCTCTCCAGCCGCCCGGCGCGCTCCAGCAAGCTTGAGTGGGCATAGAACATATCACCTGGATATGAATCTCGTCCTGGGCTAACTCCTGACAATAGAGCAATTTCTCGACAGGCATGAGCGTGAGAAGTTAAGTCATCATAGATAATAATCGTATCTTGGTCCAGCTTTTGCCATAAAAATTCGGCCATAGACACCGCCACATAAGGCGCAAGATAACTCATGATGAGTGAATCAAACATGGTTGACACTATGACAATTGCTGACTCCATACCTCCTGTTGCCTCTAGTTTTGAGATAAGAGCATCAATATCACTTCTTCGCTTGGCAATCATACAATATACCACTACTTGATCTGTGTTTTTCTGGTTAATAGCTAGCTGTGATGCGAGTGTTGTCTTTCCAGATTTACTGTCACCTAAAATAGCTATTCTCTGCCCCCTAACTATTGGGAATATAGCATCGATCGTTGTCACTCCACTTTCTAGTTGAGTGTCTAGAAGCTTCCTGCTCCAAAGAGGAGGAGCCGGTGAAAAGACTGGCCATGTACTATCGGCCGCAATTGGCCCTTTCCCGTCAAGTGGTTGCCCTGTAACAGATATAACTCGTCCAATATAGTCCTTGCCAACTTTTGTTACTAACTCTTGATGTTGGATAACTGCTATAGCCCCACGTGCAATCGTCTCATCTCCCAGGTGAAGCACTGAAACAAGATTTTCATCAACCTGCTTAACTACGCCTTTACTACCGTCTTCGAACATAACTAGCGCATTGATCTGGATGGGATGCAGTCCCTTTACTTTGACTAAAAATTTATCAACAGACACAACTTCACCTACCGGCTTGCCACTTTCGACAATTTTCTGGAACATTGTTCGGCCTTCACTCATTGTTTTGATACCTTTTCAATACCTTGCTTTAGCAGAACCTTTTTTTCTTGCAGACGATTTTTAAGACTGCAGTCAAAGATCTTGTTTTCTGTCCTCACCACGCAACCAATTCCAATAGTAGGTTCTAGTCCAATCCTAACCAAAGAGTAGTGGTTAATATTCCCTCTGAGCCAACCTACTATAGTCTCAAGGCCGGAGCGTGATGGCTCAGACGGAAAACTAAAATGCACCACTGGTGCATGCTTATCGATAATATCAAGTTGCTTTAGAAGAAGCTGTCTGTCTTTGGGTTCTAAAATAGATAGTCCGTTATCTTGAGCTAATTCCTCAACTGCTCGACTAACTTTAGGTATTGCAGTTGGTTGACCTTTGCCTCGTAATTTAGCCTGGTGAAAATATTCATCAAGTTGCTTAACTTCTCTAATAGTCCTACTAAGATCTGTGCTTGTTAAGACCCAATTACTTAGTTTGAAGGCAGGTTTACTACGCTTTTCCATAAATACCTAGTAGCTTGATTTTATGTCCTCAAGCATATGTTTTTTATTCTTCTCAAGCTCGCTCAGGATAAAGTCCATCTGATCATCGATACTAACTTGATTGCCGATAGCTTCTATCAGATAGTGATTAACTATCTCTGCCAAGTTTTTGTCGAATTGTTCGATTGTCCGTTGTTTCTCTTTGTCTATCTCTTCCCTGATTTGTTCGCCCATAATTTTACGTTGTTCTTCTACTGAATCTTGGGTCTTTTTGATAGTGTCGAGAGCGACTTGTTTAGCGTCCATGATGGATTCTTCGTATTTAGAGAATGTTTCCTGAAGCGTCTTGGTAATTTCCTGCTTCATAAATTCATTGATCTGTGAGGCTGTGAGACGAAGATCTTGTTGCAGAAACATTGCATTATCGCTAATAATTTTTTCAAAGTGGAGACGCCCTCGGTTACGAAGTTCTTCTCTAAATTCATTGTTAAAGATATGCTCTACATCATCTTCGGCTGCGTTGGCAATATCTTGATTATCTCTGCTCTTTTTCTTAGGACCCCTAGATACGTTTACTGCGACCCAGATGAAAGCGAGCGTCACCGACACTAGTGAGCCAACAATGAGAATTGTGTTCCACCACCCTGACATGATCCACCCCTTTTAAAAGTTACAATCTTAAGATCAAGTATACCGCAAATAACCCTAGAATGAAAATAATAAAACTGGTTAAAACAACTTGAGCAAGGTTCTTTATGATCAAGCTTTTAGACAGAGGATTACGCCCGATAGATATCAGACTACCCTTGACCGCTCCATAAAGTAATGTTCCTGAGATGAGAGAAGTTATTATCAGTAGAGTAAAAGCTAGATAGACTCTCGGCAAACTGACGTCTCTCTTGGCAATACCACGACTGGCTTTAGCAAGTATTTCAGGCACATTGCTAGATTCATCGGCTTTTTGCAGAGGATTCTTGCCAATTGCTATATTAACAGGCACACGACTGATCTGAAGCGTCTTACCACCACTTTCAATTGCCCCTAAAGACCCCGTCTTGCTGTCAAAAGAAGCAGCTGCTCTGCCAAGAACAATACTCTGCTGATTTCCAGCTTTTGTACCGATACCAGCAAGTGAAGAAATACTAATGTAATCACCTTGCTTGATATCACCATTTTCCCCGCTTACAATTACTTCGTGTGTTCCGGAATCTGCCACAAATACTTGTTCGCCCTCTGTGCTGAGAGTTACGGGTGAATCATTTTTATTGATCACTACACCACGCATTTTTTCTATATTCTGACCGGTGAGTGGTTCGATTTTTCTGTCGTTATCAGATTTTACCGCGACCAACATACCTCTTTGGATAGGAACATCTGAGGAGAATCCTTCGCTGACGGTTTGAGAAACAGCAATACCGAGCCAGCTAACTGACATCAATACGCCCAGGAAAAGGCATGCGAGAATCTTTGATCTGTTTTTATATGAAATAAACATGTTTATTTACTGATTATCCAGCAGTTATGATATACCAGTAAACTAGTCATTTGCAACTTTACCAAGAGGTTATCCACCACTTCTAGGCTAAACTGTTGGCAAGTGACTGGCAAAGCTTACTGATCGCTTCTTCGTCTGTACCTCTGCCCAGAGTAATTCTCAACGAGCTTTTGATTTCTGGTTCACCGATCCCGATGGCTCTTAAAACATGAGATGGTTCGTCGCTACTCGCCGAACAAGCTGAACCGGTCGCTACACATACTCCCGCCTCGTCAAGAAGCATCATCAAACGCTCATTGTCTTGGTCTGGAAAAGTTATGTTGAGATTATTAGCAATCCTGTTATCAAGCGATCCATTAACAACTGCCTCAGGACAAATCTTGAAAATTGAAGTGAGTAGACTATCTCTTAGATCTGCTATACGTTTTTCTTCTGACTTATGATTTTTTACAGCTTTCTCTAGTGCTAGCGAAAAGCCATAAACACCTCCAACATTTTCGGTACCACTACGCATAGATCTTTGCTGACCTCCACCCAAAATCTGCGGATAAATATCCTTCACTTTCGAACTTATACACAAAGCTCCGACACTTTTTGGACCATATATTTTACCTGAATTTACCGTCATCATGTCCACACCGAGTCTTGTTGGATTTACGGCAATATAGTTGAGCGCTTGACAAGCATCCGTGTGCAAATAAATCGGCGATGTAATGTTACGACTAGCACGATCTTTTCGAACTTCATCGATAACCTTAGCAACTTCACGAATTGGTTGAATAGTTCCGATTTCATTATTAACCAACATAACGCTAACAAGTATAGTCTGATCGTTAATCTTATTTTTCAGGTCATCAATATCCAGACGACCACTGGCTTTGACCTTAATCATTTTATGTTTTCCTAATTTTGCAGGCTCAATAACTGACGCATGTTCAACGCTCGAAATGAGCACTTCTCTATCGTCACCGACAAAGCTTTGCAATGCAAGGTTATTGGCTTCTGTCCCACCTGAAGTAATCACTATTTCAGTTGATTTTACACCTAAATTTTGCGCAATTCTCTGCAAAGAATCCTCAAAGATTTTTCTAGCTTCACGAGCAGAAGCATACTCAGCCGACGGATTAACCCAGCCGAATTCTAATTCATTCATTTTCTTTGTAACACCCGGATCTACAGGTGTTGAGCTCGCATAATCAAAGTAATAGATTTTACTCATTTACTAATTATATCTGATTTTAGGATTGAAAGATTGGTTGATAGATTTCTTCAGAAACTTTTGCTTCATATATCTTGGCAGCCTTGATAAGACGACGAAGCTCCTCACTGCCCACTTTTTGGTACTGCATCTGACCATCCTGAGCCTTAACAACTCCATCAGGCCTAATCTCGTACCGTGTTGTCTGATAATGATCTTGTCCGTTTGCATCAAGCCATTCTTCGTGCCAAATCCAAGTATGGCTATCCAGACAAAAGAATTCACGACGTCGGTTGCGTGGAACAGGGCCAAATAGCTTACCGCCAATCCTTGCCTCATGTCGCATAAAATCATTGCTAAGTTTTGTGGCTCTATCGACACCTTCTGTTGTATCGCTGAAACCAAATAAATTACTAAACCAATCGAACATTACAGCAAGCTCCCTTCGTGGGAATCTGCAAACGGTGTACCCAGTTCTTCACTACTTATAGCTACACGATTTGCCTCCGCTCTAACCTGATCAAGAGCTTCTTGATCAAAGCCGTCTTGACTTGTTACAGCAAGCTCACCCGCAACAATCACCGGTGTGCTAGTTTCAATAGTAGGATGATTTTTAACAGCTTCTGCTACCTTTTGGTCAACATGACTTTCAAATACCACAAGGTTCCGAACACCATGACTCACAAGATTTTGCCTATACTGGGCAATCTCTAGCGGAGTTCTTTCTATCTCATGTGGACTTGCTTGTCCTGTGTTACTGTAAAACATCCTTTGTATTACCGAATAATTCCTTCGTATTTCTTAGTGTTATGTTTGCTACTTGCTCAACGTCAACTCTCTTGAGGTCACTCAAGAATTTGGCTACCAATCCCACATATTCTGGTTTATTTATTTTACCACGATATGGCTTTGGCGTCAAATATGGTGCATCCGTTTCTAGTAACATCTTCTCCAGCGGGGCTTGCCTGATAGCTTCAAGCATTTCCTCCTCACGGGAAAAAGTGATTATACCATTTATGCCTACATAAAGTCCATACCCTATTATTGCGTCCATATCTTTTTGGCTACTACTAAAACTATGTACAACTCCACGCACTTTTTTAAACTTGCTCAAAACCTCCCAAAAATCATCAAAAGCCCCGCGTACGTGAAAACTTACCGGCAAATCATACGCTATAGCTAGTTCTAGTTGCATTTTCAGTAGCTTCTTTTGATCATCTCTGGGAGAATGCTCATAATAATAATCCAGTCCACACTCGCCAATTCCACTGATGTTTTCTCTATTTTCTTTAACTAGCTTCTCCAGCTCTACAAATTCATTTCTTGCCAATGCTTCTTTTGCCTCATGTGGGTGAATTCCCACAAGTGCGGTAACATCGCTGTTTTCGCCAGCAAATTTGATTGATTCTCTAGATGTTTTTAAGTCAGTACTGACAGCAACGATATGGACTACTCCCGCATCTCTAGCGTCAGCAAGCGTCTTCTTAATATCATAATCGTACTCAGAAAAATGAATATGACAGTGCGAGTCGGCTAATTGGATCATTTTACTGATTCTATACGCGGGAAGAGTGGAGTTAATTCTTTAGCAACAACGCCACTTTTGAAAGTTGTGATAATTTTTTCTGCGGTCTCCGGCATAAACGGCAACAATAAGTCACCGATTTCAAGTAGACAACTAGTCATATAAGCTAGCACTTCTTTAAGGTGATCCATGTCACCTGACTTAGCAATAGTCCAGGGTTTTTGCTCATCAATATATTGATTAAGCCCTCTAATTTGTTGCCAAACAACTTCGAGCGCAAGATCAAAATGGCAGTTTTCTAGATGTTTGATATACTCTGCGATATCGTGTTCTGCAGGTGGTATGTCGCCAATGATTCCGCCTTGATATTGGTTGATCATTGCCGTAGTCCTCTGCACCGTATTGCCCAGTTCATTTGCAAGCTCTGAATTAAACACCGCTTCAAATCGCTCCCTGGAATAATCCCCATCTCCATACGAAGGGATATGCCTTAAAAAGAAATAACGAAAAGCGTCCACGCCGTAGGTGTCAACTATAGAATCTGGTGTAACGGCATTCCCAAGACTTTTGCTCATCTTCTGACCGCCAACTGCATTGATATATCCATGTACATAGACAATCTGAGGCAAATCAATTTCGAGAGCGAGCAATATTCCTGGCCAGATTGCGGTGTGAAAACGATTGATACCCTTACCGATAACCTGGACATTGGCTGGCCAGAAGTCGGCAAAATCTTTGTGTTCAGGATAGCCTAGAACAGTTATATAGTTCATCAACGCCTCGAACCAAACATACATAATCTGCGTATCATCGCCTGGAACTGGTATGCCCCAGTCCAATTTGTCTTTAGGACGGCTGATACTTATGTCCTCTAGTCCTCCGCGGATTAAAGCTAGGGTTTCGTTCCTTCGAGTATCTGGAATAACCCTAAAGCTGGAATTTTCGATTTTTTCTTTTATGACGCCTTGGTATTTACTCAGTGCAAAGAAATAGTTTTCTTCCTCTAGCCTCTCGTACTTACGATTATGGTCCGGGCAGACCCCGTTAGTTTCTTTAACATGTGCTTCTGATTTGTATTCTTCACATCCCGTGCAGTACCACCCGATATAAGTGTTTTTATAAATATCTTTCTTCAGTTTTTCCCAAATTAATTTAGCACGTTGTTGATGTCCTGCGTCTGTAGTTCTTATAAATCTGTCGTTGCTAATATTCAATTTTTTAATCAAATCTTTGAAAGCCTGACTATTTATATCTGTCAGTTCTTTGATGGGCATATTTTTTTCTTTAGCTTTTTCTGCGATCTTGCTACCGTGCTCATCCGTGCCTGTAGAGAAAATGACTTTCTTTTTATTCTTACGAGCATACCGTGCCAGCACATCCGCCATAACAAATTCCATTGCGTGCCCTAAATGCGGTGCGCCATTTACATAAGGCAATGAGGTTGTAACATAGTAATTATCTTTTGTTGACATAGGTTAGTTCTATTTTATCACTTTGAAATTGGTTTTAGTCTTTTTTCTTGGACCGAGTGAATTATTGAAGCTGTGATCACCACAACACCACTGAGCCCTGTGATGTACTCAGGAATCTCGTATTTGAGGCTAAGTATCATGATCACCGCCAAAAGCCCAATAGCATAATGCGCCCCATGCTCCATGTATCTATAATTATCAAGCGTGTTACTTCTAAGCATATGGATAGTCATACTCCTCACATAGATAGCACCTATCCCTAAGCCCACAGCGATGATCAAAATTTCCTTTGTTATTGCAAAAGCCCCGATAACACTATCTAGACTAAAGCTAGCATCTACAACCTGTAGGTATATAAAGCCTATCAGCCCAGCTTTGAACGTTGCCTTTGCGCCTTTTGTGAGCGTCTTGTTGACGCCAGAGCGTGCTAGGACTATGTTCATCGCCCTGATAGCCAAGTAGACGAACATACCGACAATACCTGCCGTAAAGACATCTATTCTATGACTAGGATCAACCAAACTCGCAGCAAAAGGCAGGACTAAAAGAGCAATCATTACGGTCAGACTTTCCATAGTTCCGGCTTTCATCATGATTGACTCAATTCCCTTAAGCCAACGAACTTTCTTGTTCTCAAAAAAGAAATCAAGCGCCAACATCAAAAGAAATATTCCACCAAAACTAGATATCATGTAATGAGCCTCATCGAGTAAATGTGCGTATTGCTCAGGATCATTAAGTGCCATATTCGTAATTTCAACTACGCTACTGCCGGCTATCATCGACACGATGAGTAGTGGTAAAAACACCCTGACACCAAAAACTGCTATCGGTATACCCACCCAAATAAATGCCTGTTGCCAACCAGTGCTCATATTTTTTAATATTTTGGCATTGATGACTGCGTTGTCGAAACTAAAGGTAATCTCAAGTGCAGCTAATACCAAAGTCAATATCAGAGCGCTCGTGCCAATCTTCCAACCAACCAAACCAATCAAGATCAAGCTGATAGCAGTCGATGTACCGTAAAATCGAATTAAGCTTTTATTATTCATTTCTTGCTAGATATTATAGCACGCTCTAACCTGTTACAATGCTTGTGTTTTGTTGTGATTTGTGCTATAATTTTACTAATGGGGCTGATTTTAGCTCGACATTGGACTTTTACAGATTGGTTCGCATATCGCTTGCTGAGCGTCATACGGCAAAACCCTTAACTGCAAATGCATTTAAGAGCGTAAAGAATTTTGTTGCTAGTATTTTTACTCCTCAATATTCTTACGCAATAGCCTAAGTTTAATCTTAAGCCACGGACTTGATCGACATCAGATAGATCATCTTCCGTGTTATATTATCTGATTGCTAGAATCCCGCGCCTCTTTCCGTGGATTCTCTAAGACCATGAAAGATGCGAAAATATCGTTTTGTTTGTTTAACCGATGTTTTCTAAGACAACTCAAACAAACTAAATATGTAGAAGACCAGTCAAAGTAAAACCGATGGACGTGGGTGCAATACCCACCAGCTCCACCAAAAACACATCAGCGAAAGCTGGTGTTTTTTTATTAGACGACTACCCTTTGAGAGCAAATGACTGATATAATACCAGCAATTAAAGGGAAAATATGAGTAAATCAAAGAATCTAACAACGCCTCAGTTGCTTACTATCACATTAGTTTGCGTGGCATTGTGGCAAATACTGGGATCTGGGAAATTTCTCGGTTCGATGTTCTTTATTCTTGCTTTAATATTTGGCTTATTCACAATATCTAACTTTTTTAGAAAAAAATGAAGTTTTATATATATTTAGGAATTACGGTTGGTGGAGCTCTAGGTGGCTGGATAGGAACAATGCTGGACCATGGAAATGGGTTTGGACCGTGGAGTTTACTTCTTAGTACAGTTGGTGGGTTTGGCGGACTCTACATCGGTTATAAATTTGGGAAAGCTGTTGGCAATTAGGTTTTAGGTCTGTTCCAGGCTATACTATAGATGTAAGAACTGAGAATTTCTCAGATATAACTCCGGAAGGTAGACGATAATGTCAAAAGATAAAGGCCGAAAAGAAGTCAAAAAACCTAAGAAAATAAAGACTTAAGGTTTATATGATACAAAAGAACACAAAAGCAACTGCTCTAAAGATGATGGAAGAAGCAGGAGTTCATGACGCTCTTAGAGTTATGGAAAAAGACACTACGCTAAAGACAGAAGCTAGCTATAGTGGAAATGTAAATCTATATCCTGATCACCAAATACCTTTTGTCGAAAAGCATATCACCTATCTTTTAGCGCATCCAAAAGTTGACCCAAAGCATTATTTGTCTAACCTCAGACTGATGCTCCGCGTCAAATCATAGCCTTCACATCATAGTTTTGTCATATCTTTGTTGATAGTCTTTAGGGTTTTGATAATCTCGTCTTTTTTATTTATTTTGGAAATTTTATTATTGAAATAACCATCAATGACTTTGTTACAGTTTTTTAGAACGAGCGCGCCCTTTTTAGTCAGTGCGATTACCTTCACCCTATCATCTGTGCGATTATTTTTTCTTTTAATTATTAGCTCTTTTTCAAGCATTGCGATCTGTCGACTTATAGATGCTTCTGTCTTTCCTAAATTTTTAGAAATAATATTCGACGTGTTATGACCTTCATTAATCTGCACGAGTATCAAAAATTTCGCATACGTTATGCCTAATCTCTCGCGGAGTATCTGGTCTGTGACACGACGATAGTTGTTCGACAATATTAGAGCTTGTTCAATAACTTCTGCTTTCATATAATACCCTCGTTTTTTAAAGTTTTGCATAGTACCTTCCAGTCGCTAACCTGCAAGTTTTGAGGACGAAGAGTTAAATCGACATCTTTGTGTTTACTTAAAACTTGTTCAAGGGTAGATTTTTCAATACCTAGCCCGCCTTGAAGCGAATTAAGAAGTGTTTTTCTTTTACTGTTAAACGCCAACTTGGCTAGACGAAACACTTGCCCTACTTCCTCCTCGGTTAGTTCCGGCCTATCGAGACGAACAAGTTTTACCACTTGTGATTCGACTTTTGGCGGTGGGCTGAAAGCCTCTTTTCCTACTACAACACCGAGGGAAACTTCAAAATAAATCTTTGCAGCGAGCGACAAAAGAGACATATCACCCTCTTTGCCAACGAGCCTCTGGGCAACTTCTTTTTGTATCAGCAGGACAATTTCTTTTGGAAGATTTTCGCTCTCTGTAATGTTGCGAATCAACTTTGAGGTCAGATAGTAAGGAATATTTGCCACTATTTTGAAATCTTTGGGCAAAGTGCTGAAGTCAAATTCCAAAATGTCTTGATTAATGACTTTTAAATTATCAGCTTTTACTTTGTTCTTTAGCATGCTCGCCAAAGTATCATCAAATTCTATAGCCAAAACTTCTGATGCCTGAGCAACCAAATATTGAGTTAAAACCCCATGACCTGGGCCAATCTCTAGAACAAAATCTTCTGAGTTCAGGTCCGCAAATTCTACTATTGCGTCTAAACTTCCTACGTCTACCAACCAATGTTGGCCGAGTGACTTCTTTGCAAAAGGTGTATCCATATTATCTGTAAATATCCTGTAGCCCCATTTTGTTCTTACAGGTTGGCCATGGTTGCCAACCACGTCGCTTGTAAGTCTCCCAAGCTTTTTGGTCTTGTACAGATGGAGGGGCTTGAGCAGCATTGAGATATCCACCATAATTGTTCCAGGTACCTACATCGAACTGATATGCCCCGTAATAGCCATTCCCCGTAGCGCTTGTGTAGCTACCTTCACAACTCCGCAGACGTGACAATGCAGATGCAAAATCACCATCAAATTTAGCATCTTGATTTGCTTTTGCGCCACGAGCGACTAGTTTCCTGACCGGCTGTAGAACAATTATTTCTTGCAGGGCTTTCTTACTGCCATTTTGAGATACTTCGTAAATGACTACTTTTTTGCCAACTGCTCCTTCTTCTCTGACTTTAGAAGAACCAATAGGCAAATCTGTACTATCTACATATTCTATTTTCTGAGCGATTGCTTCTTCTGTCGTAGTTATTTGTTTGCCTGGCTCCGTGATGAAAACTACATCGTTAGCTTTTAATTTTGCTTCTGGTTTGGGTAAAATAGAACTGTTATCATAGTTAATCTTTCGCTCACGAGCCAAATCCGCAACTGTATTGGCTTGAGTACGAATGTCATAAATAACTCCATAGAGGCTTAGCTTTATCGGCAATGCCCGATCGATCACAATTTTTTCTCCCACTATCCCGCTACCTAAAGGATCGTTAGAAGTAGCAACGTCGATTTTGTCTTCTGGATATACCTTGAGGCCTGCTCTTTTAGCGATCTCCTCGGGTCGTCGTTCTGCGAGCCTGGCAGTAATCGGCTTATTATTGTCGTCGATGATAGTCACAGGCCGGGAATAATAGACATTAATACTGAATTTATCCCCTGTTATCGGAGCGTCGCGAGCAGGCTCAACAACATCTTCCTCCCGCAAATTTATATTCATAGACTCCAGCAACTCTCCAACGCTTTTTGCCCTTGTTGGTATGGTTTTTGTACTACCATCTATGGTAATCCGAACCGCATGAACATCATCTGCACCTGATAGTGATCCGCCGAAAAATATGAAGCCAACAAAAGACATCACAACTAACAAAAAAGTTGTTGCGACTGGAATGATCAGTCTGTGACTTAACACGTTCGTGTTCTTGTTATTCCTTTTATTCTTCATCACCTGCTATTGTTAGTTATCTCTGGTAGTATCAATTTCTAAAATATCTGTTTTTCTACAATTGAACTAACAATGTAAACTACATTTTACCATATATCTTAAAGCTTTGTGACCGGGGCAAACTCTAGGTTAATCTTCTTGTTGCCCTTACCTTTGAAGTAAATTAGAGCAAAAGACCCATCAACTTCAATCACTGTGCCATTGCCAAACAACCCATGAGAGACACCGTCACCGGGATTTAGCTCAGGTATGTACACCGGCTCATCAGCTGTAACTTGCTGATTGATTGTCTCAAAAAAACCTTTGGTATTTTTAGCAAAATTCTCATCAATATCACTCAAAAAACGTGATGGAATATTATAATCTTGCTTGCCAAAGAACATCCTACTGGTCGCATAGCTGAGATATAGTTTTTCTTTGGCCCTGGTCATACCAACGTAACAAAGTCGTCGCTCTTCTTCGATTTCACCACTGTCCATTATTGACCTTGAATGAGGGAAAATCCCTTCCTCCATCCCAGAGATTATCACTACTGGAAATTCAAGTCCTTTTGCTGCATGAATGGTAGTAAGTGTAACCACTCCGTTAATCTTGTCTTTGTCATCCAAATCACTAATCAAAGCAGTCTGCTCTAAAAATTCACCTAAGCCCAAACCAGCAAATTGACTAGCAACGCTCAGAAGTTCTTTGACGTTCTCTTGCCTCGACTCACCCTGGACAGTGCCATCATGTAGATACTCGTAGTAATCTAGTTTTTCGACCAACTGACTGATCAGCTCTTCAACAGAGGTTGTGGCTACTTTTTCCCTAAAACTACTTAAAATATTATTGAATTCGCTGAAGCCACTTTTAGCAGTCGGTGTTAATTCGTCGCACGCTCCAGAGTTATTGAGCGCTTGCTCTAGATTCAGTCCCCTAGCTATCTTAAAATTATAGAAATTTGCCAAAGATTTATCGCCAATTTTTCGGCTCGGTACATTGTAGACTCTCTCAAAGCTTGCTTGATCTTCTGGCTGAACGATTAGTCGCAGGTACGCCAATATATCCTTGATTTCTTTGCGGTCATAAAATTTGACCCCACCAACAATTTTATAAGTAATACTGTAGTGGATCATTGCCTCTTCCAGCGCACGGCTCTGGGCATTAGTCCTATACAACACCGCAATATCGTCATATGACTTTCCGCTAGCTAGCTCTTGTTGGATGATTAGAGCTACTCTTCGCCCTTCATCCCTCTCATTATGAGTCTGGACTATCTCTACTGGCTCGCCTGCCCCTGCGTCTGTATAGAGCTTCTTGTCTGAACGATTTGTATTTTTTGTTATAACCGAATGTGCAGAATCAAGAATATTCTTTGTGCTTCGATAATTTTTTTCCAGTTTGACCACATTTGCGCCAACAAAATCTTTCTCAAATTTTAAAATATTACGAAAATCTGCTCCACGCCAGGAGTAAATACTCTGCCAATCATCACCAACAACAGTGATGTTTTTGTTTGAATTAATCAATAGTTTTACCAGTGTATATTGTGCCTGATTTGTGTCTTGATATTCATCAATAAAAATATAGTTTATTTTTTTGTGAAGCAGTGCCTTAGTTTGCTCTCCATGCTCCAACAAACGAACTGTTTTCATGATTAGATCATCAAAATCAAGCGCCTTAGAATTGGTGAGCTCTCTCTGATAGTCCAAAAATACACTGTAGACTACTTCAGCAAGTGGCCCATTTGAAACCTCTATGTAGTCGTCTGGCGACATTAAATCATTTTTTGCACCTGATATAACTGCCGAAATTTGTGCTGGGGGGTACTTCTTTTCGTCAATATGGTGAGTTTTTAGAATTTTTTTTATAAGATTTTTTTTATCCGCTTCGTCATAAATAACAAAGTTACTCGGAATATCAATTTCTTGACCATATTGCCTAAGCAACCTAACGCAAACACTGTGAAAAGTCCCAAGATAAGGCAAAGTTACCGGATGACCCATTATTTCCTCTAAACGATCTGACATTTCTCTAGCTGCTTTATTGGTAAATGTTACTGCGAGAATCTGTGCCGGGTGGACATGTTTGTTCTGAAGTAAATATGCGATTTTGTGTGTCAGAGTTTTAGTCTTGCCACTACCAGCTCCTGCGAGTATCAGCATAGGTCCATCAGTCGTCACAACTGCAGATTTTTGCGATTCATTTAGCTGGCCCAAGAGAGACTCCGTCATCTATTTATTATACTCGAATTAGGCCTAAATATCTTGTTGTATAAGTTATTGCTGGGTCGTCATGTAGTAGTAGCCTACGCCAAGAGCCACGGCAACTATCAAAATAAGAACTGCCAGGATTGCCCCCATCTTGCTATTCGTAGCTGAGTCTTTTATTGGCAAGAAATATTCCTTGGATTCAATTTTTTCCTCTAAGGCTTTAAGTTTTTCTTCTCTCTCTTTATTGGCAAGCTCCTCTTGGCGCTTTGTGTTAACCTCCCCAGCTAGAGCATCAACTTCTGCGGATCCCTCGTCTGAATTGGTGGAGTCAGGAGTCTTGTCTGAAGACTCTTCTTTTTTGACTTCAGAGGATTCTTCTTTTTCGTCCTTTGGTTGCTCAGCTTCTTCTGGCTCTTTCTGCCCTTCAGGATCCTTTGACTCTTCTTTCTCTTCTGGTTTTGGAGGATCAACCTTCACCTCTACTTTTTCAGAATCAGACTCTGCCTCTTTTTCTGTAGATGGAGCTTCTGTTGACTGTATTGTTGCCTTTTTCTCTTCATCTGTTAGGGGTGCAATAACTTTCTTTGACTTCTCAACTATTGTGCTGTCTACGACTTCGTTACTATTGCCTACAACTACCGGACGTGAAGTTGCTGACTGAGCCACCTTGTCCGCATCCTTAACATCATCCATTGATTTATTTTTTTCTGCCATTATTTCCTCTCAGACGCCTTTTTTGTTGCTACTTCTATAATTTTATTAAATTTATGATAATTCAAACTGGCAGAACCTGGCAAAGCCCCATCACATCCTTCAATATCTAGATAGCCCCCGACTGTATGTTCGTCAACACTCCCACCGTATATAATGCGAGTTTTTTTGGCCGTAGCTTCACCATAAAGATCACTCACTTGTTTGCGAATAAATTTTATGTCTTCTTTAATCACACTTGGTTTTGCGAGCTGGCCACCGAAGGTGCTAATAGCCCAAACAGGCTCGTAGGCTATAACCACCTCAGAAACTTCTTCTGCTGTTAAGTTGGAAAGGGCGGTTGTCACTTGATCATGAAGAACCATTTTTGTTTCTTTATCTCTACGCTCTTCTGCTGTCTCCCCAACACAAAGAATCGGCGTAATCTTATTACGCACACTAGCAGCTACCTTATCACGTATCGTCTCAAGGCTCTCGCCAAAATAAATTCTTCGCTCTGAATGACCGATAATTACATAATCAACTAAATTTCTAAGTTGTGAGAAAGAGACTTCACCCGTGAATGCTCCCTCATCTTTGAAATACGCATCCTGAGCACACAATTTGATACGGCGTCGGTCTACTTCAAGTGAAAGCGGTTGGAGCGCTAAAAAGCCTGGCGCGACCACCACCTCAACATTCCGATGAGGCACTATATGCTGATACAGACGAGCCAACAAAGTGCTTGATTGATGCACGTTGTTAAACATCTTCCAGTTTCCGACAATTAATGTTTTTCTCCCACTCATAATTCTAGTGGTTATTTTACCACAAAATTGTAAGTGCTAGCTCTATTTAAATAATTTTTATACTAACCCTTTTATTTACTTGGTCAATAAAAGGGTTAGACCTAGGAAAGGGAGGATCACGAAGCAAAGCGGAGTCTAAGGAGGCGAAAAACCTATCTGGGTTTTCCCTCCTTAAGCTTTATTATCAAGAACTTCGACACCTGGTAATTTCTTACCTACCATCAAATCCATGCAAGCACCACCTCCGGTCGAAACATGATCAAAAAGATCAGAGATGCCTCTGTTTTCAACGTATCCTGCGGTGTCACCACCACCAACGACAACTTTTGGTTTTTTGCCAAATTGCCCAGTCATAGCCTGAACTACCAAATCCGTACCATGTGAAAACGGCCCAATCGGTGAGTGCAGAGCATTAACTTCAATTACACCCATCGTTCCATTCCAAACAACTGTGCTCGCCATCTGTATAACCCCAGCCATAAATGCTCCAGAAAATGGTCCGATATCATAAATTGCCTCATTTTCTCTTAGCATATTGGTGATCATAGCCGGCTTCCTCGGATAACTTTCGATGTTGGCAATTGCATGTGCTGACCAATCAACTATCCGCGTAGTCGTACGACTATCCATCTTGGCTGAGACTACAGCATCCTGCGGTAGGTAGAAAAGGAAGTCCCCAGAATCTACTCGAGCATGAGCTTTGTCCATGATCCTTTTAGCCTCACCTATCATATCTGGCTCATAAAGACTCTTACCAACATCATAGCCATTGGCCTTCAAAAAGGTATTTCCCATGGCTCCGCCGATCAATACAACATCTGCTATTTCGATAAATTTATCGATCAGCTCAATCTTATCACTTACTTTTGCCCCACCTATCAATGCTACAAGTGGCTTCTGTGGATTTTTCATAGCTAGGTTAATCTTTGTGACTTCTTTTTCTAACAAAAATCCCGCAACCCTATGTTTGATAAGTTTTGGTACTGCCTCAGTACTAGCATGTGCACGGTGGACAACCCCAAAACCGTCTTGAACAAAAACATCTATTCCTTCTGCAAGATTCTTAGCAAATTGGGCATTGTTGTCTGTCTCTCCTGAATAAAACCGGACGTTCTCTATCATCAGAGCCTCACCTGGCTTCAGATCTTTCTTAAGTTTCCCTACATCATCCCCGACTGTTGATTCAGTAAATGCAATTTTTTTATCAAGTAATTTACTGAGTCTGTCTGCAACAGGGCGAAGACTGGAAGCCTTTTCTGGACCCTTTGGACGACCAAGATGCGAGCAAATTACCAATTTGGCTCCATGCTCCATCAAATACTTTACGGTGGGTAGAGATTGCTTGATCCTCAGATCACTGGTGATATGACCATTTTCGATAGGCACATTGTAGTCAGCCCGAAGCAGAACTAATTTATTTTTGACGTCTACATCTTCAATTGTTTTTTTGTTGAAGCTCATGTTTATATTATTCTAGCATCCTTATCTTGATAGTATCAGTTGTTCCGACGACACCAGGATGTTTGCCTGAGGCAGTGACAATAACATCGCCCTTTTTCATAATTTTATTTCTCTGCAACCAGTTGGATAATTTAGTCGCCATGATCGCAGACTCTGGCATAACGTAGCTCTGCACCCCAAAAACAATCGCCAGTTGCTGAGCCACACGGGAAGAAGAAGTTACAGCTATCTGCGGAACATCTGACCTAAATGCCGCCACCTGCAGAGCAGTAGCACCCGATTTTGTCTCCGAGACTATTGCCTTTGCTGATACATCATTTGCCATCTTGATGATAGCTTTGCAAATAGCCTGTTGCATAGAAAGGTTCTTGAATTTTAATTTTTGATACAGGATATCTTCGTTAGTCTGCGTGTAAGTGATAACCTCTCTCATGACTTTAACAGCCTTGTCCGGATATTTACCTACCGCTGTCTCATCACTGAGCATGATCCCATCAGATCCTAGTATCACAGCGGTTGCTATATCGGAGACTTCGGCACGAGTCGGTTCTGGCTGGTCAGTCATGCTCGCTAGCATCTGTGTTGCCACAATAGTTGGCTTAGCATAATTCTTACCAATATGGATAATCCTTCGCTGAATTACCGGCACTGATTCGGCTGAAACTTCATTTGCCAAATCACCTCTGGCTACCATAACAGCATCTGCTGTTTCGACTATTGCCTCAAGGTTGTTGACTGCTGACTCAGTCTCGATCTTGGCAATTATCCTGGAAGTGGAACCAAGATTGGTCAGTATCTTTCTCAAACTTTCTATATCTTCGGCTGTTTGCACAAAGCTCATTGCCACGTAATCAATATCTTTGGTTGACCCAAAGGCCAAATCCTCACGATCTTTTACCGTGATTACGTCTCCTGCAAAATCAGTTTCTGGCAGGTTTATACCTTTTCTCTTTACTATCACACCTGAATTTTCCGCTCGTAGATAGAGTGCGCCATCTTTTATCGTTTTGATCGTTGTGACTAATTTTCCGTCATTGAGCAATAACTTCTGACCACGCTTGGCTTTTTTGCTGAGATCGTATTGGGTCGGAAAATAGCCAGTTTTTTTATAGTCTGCATTATATTTGATACCGATTATCTCGCCTTTGCTGACCGCAACAGTCTCTTCAAAGTCACCAAGTCTGATCTTAGGACCCTGCAGATCCTGAATGATCGCTATTGGTTTGCCAGTATTTTTTGAAACTTCGCGAACCCATTTGATATGTCGCTCTTTTTCTGCGTGAGTACCGTGGCTAAAGTTCAGTCGTATACCATTTGCACCGTTTTTTATCAGCTTTTCGATAGCTTCTAGAGAATCAGTCGACGGGCCAATCGTTGCAATTATCTTAGTTCTTTTAAAGTCTTCCAGTGCTACACTCGGAAGCCCACTCTTTGTAACCATAGTATCAGTATAACGATTAACGCTTATGATTTAAAGTTTTCTTATCAAATCAAAAACCCCACTTTGCGTGGGGTACTTGATTTGGTGATCTCACGGGGAATCGAACCCCGATTGCCAGGATGAAAACCTGGTGTCCTAACCGTTAGACGATGAGACCATACATGCTGGGTGAATTGTTAAAGTGATCTTCTTCGAAGTTGCCAGGACGGAAAAATGATGTCCTAGACCGCTCTGACGATGAGACCTCGAACCAAAATTATAGCGTATTACCCCTGTAATATCAATATTTTTGATACAAAAAACCTCCCAGTCATAACAACTGGGAGGCCTTTGACCTTTATAAGTACTTGAGCGGTCAGTCTTTGCTCTTATAGCTTATCTTTACTTTAGCATAAATTTGCTAATTTGTATAGATCTTATCCACAGGTGGATTAGCTATTTCGACGAACAAGAGCTGAATAAGCTAATGTACTTAGACCAGTTACTCCAGCAAAGATAGCTAGAACACTACCAGCACCAGTGTTTGGTAAGCTAGTTGGTGTTTTTGGAGTTTCTGGAGTCTTTGGAGTCTCACACTTTGGATAAACACCAGTTGTGCCTTCTGGGCAAACCTGGGTTTCAGGACAGCTTAGTTTTGCTTTAAACTGAACGAAACGTATCTGTTGTGTAGAAACACCGACGCTACCAACGTCAACACCAGCACCGATAATACCATCAGGCAATGTGTTTAAGACGCTACTGTTAGCATCTAGAAGTTCTGTACTACCAGCAACGTAGCTAATAGTTGAACTTGTTGATACGTTTACTCCAGCAGTATCGGTAATAACACTTGGGTTACCGTTGCTTGAAGTAGTTGTAGCTAGTGAGCTAAAGCTAGTGTTTGTACCACTAGGCATAGTAGCCTTTACGTTAACGTTGCCCAGAACTTCTGGACCACCGTTGTGCAAACGAATTTTGAACTGAATCACATCACATGGGTCAGCAGTGCTTGGGTCTGCATATGCACTATTTTTAGTAAGGTTTTTTGAGTAGTAGATGTTTCCGCCGTCAACTTGAGCAGCAGAAGCAACACCACTTATTGCAACAGTTAATGTAACTGCAGCAACTGTGAAAAGTTTTGCAAATTTATTCATAAAATAAATCTCCTTCTTTAATTACTTATTGTTATTTGATCTGCAAATTAGATAGTCACTTATCTTTAATGGGGTTGTGTGCGAGGCTACTTCTTATGGATATTTTGGAGCGAGTTGCTCAACAAAAAAAGAAGTAGCCGTCGCAGGCGAGTTCGTCTCGAACAAATTTCGGTGATTAAACCAAATTTCGTGAAACGAACTCGCCCACAGTCGACTAATTGGTTGGGTTACTGGATGCGCGGGATGATCGTGGCTGTGAAGAACAGCGGATCGGCAGGTTTGCCTCCAGCGCTCGCGATTGCCTTGAACTCAGCAGTTCCGGGTGAGTCCGCCCACAGCGTTGCCGTGAAGCATTTTGACTTTGCCGGACATGGCTGATTGCTTCCGAGCACGGTGACTGGCTGAATGCCAGAAACGTGCGCGTATGGGTTGGGGCCAGTGGTCTGACCGTTTGTACCGGGAACGATCGAGAGGATGTTGAAGGAGTCAATGTTGTCTCCGTCGGGATCCGTAACGATGAACCACAGTTGTCGGTTGTCACCGGCCATGGTGTGCGCGGTCATGCCGTCGTTGCTGATTGTTGGTGGACGATCACAGTCTCCATTGCTGGGGATTGGACGTCCGTCCGGGCACTTCGGCGTCGGTGGTGGTTCTGTTGGACCGCAGATGACTGTGCCACCTGGACTGTTCACGTTCGAACAGATGTTCGTGACGTTGCAGTTACCTCCTTGGTCGTTGTTATCTCCACCAACGTTGACGTTGCCACATTGGTTTTGAATCACAACGCATTGGTTGCCTTGCTTGATGGTGCCGGCCTGACAGTCTTGCGTGGTGGTCTGTGTCTGTACAACACATTGGTCGACGGAGTTAACCACCTTGCCAGAGTCAGAGCAGACGATGGTCCCCTTGGGAGGCTTGGGCTTCTTCGGGGGCTTCGGCTTCTTCTTGCACGGACGTTTGACGAGCAAGTTTCCTACCTGCTTGTTACCGCATCGTGCTTCGTAGCCGTGCTTCGTGCGTGCCTTCTTGCATGGCGCCGGAGCGTACTTCTCGGGAACCCAGTAGACGGATCCTTCCGGGATGTACTTCTTCGGGCCCTTGACCTTCTTGAACTTGCCACCTGTGCAGGTGAAGTTCGTCACGTAACCGCCCTTGACGACGATCGTTTTCACGATGCCACCTTTGACGATTGAACGAGCCGAGCCGTCGAGGCCTGGTTTCTGACCGGTTGAACGTGCGACCTCGTCGAGGACGCCTTTGGACTTCCAGCCATTGATGACCGAGGAAATTGACTTTCCTCCACCACAGGCTCCCGCTGCTGACGCAGATGAGACAAAAATCGTCCCAACCACAGCCATGCAGGCGAGCACCGCAGTCGTAGTTGCTATTACCTTACGCATTGTTTTTCACCTCCATGGTGATCGAGAGTTTCCGATCGGGTTTCCGATCGGATCTCCGGGTGCGCATCCCGGGTCACAACCTATTGTGGTCGGAACAAAAAACAGACAAAAATTGCCTGCTCATTATTCCGACCAATAGATGTTCACTTGGTAACGTTATCTTTCATTAGTCGATTGTGTGGGCTAAATTCTGCGAGTCAAAATACAGAGACTCAAGCAGTCTTAAAGACCCATGACTATCTAATTTGCTAGGTGAAGACATCGGTATTGATGTCTATCAAAGCATAAATTGTTAATATGCCATCTTCTCCCCGAGTGACTTCCACCTCACCAGAAGCGATTCCAATAACCAGTTTATCATAAACGTTATGTTTTGTCAAGATCATTACAGAGTATAGAAAAGCTTATGCTATCTATTAAAATGTCCAAAATGTTATAATTATTACTAAATGAACATAGTTATTTTAGGATTTGGAGCGCAAGGCAAAAGTTCTCTTAAGTATTGGCAAAAACTTGGCGCATCAGTAACAGTGGCAGATATCAATCCCAAGCTGGAGTTAACATATGGTGTAACTGGCAAACTTGGGCCTGACTATCTGTCAAATCTAGATCAGTATGACCGTATAGTTCGTGCTCCAATAATCCACCCACACCAGATCGTGGAGGCAAACCCAGATAGCCCTAATATCCTCGAGAAAGTCACTAGTAACACTAACGAATTCTTCCATACTAGCAAAACTAAAAACATTATCGGTGTAACTGGCACTAAAGGCAAAGGCACCACAAGCACACTGATCACCAAGATGTTAGAAGCTAGTGGCAAAAAAGCACATCTGATAGGCAATATTGGGACCCCACCTCTGGACGTATCTGAACAGATACAGCCAGATGACTGGGTAGTTATGGAACTAGCTAATTTTCAGCTGATTGACCTCAAATATTCACCTCATATCGCCGTTTGTGTCATGGTAGAGCCTGAACACTTGGATTGGCACGAAGATACCGAAGAGTATATATCCGCAAAACAGCAACTTTTCATTAATCAAAAAGAGACAGATATCGCCATCTACTACCATGATAATGAGCTATCTGAAGAAGTAGCCAGCGCTAGTATTGGACGGCTAGTATCCTACTACAGCCCTGATGGAGCATATGTCAAAGATGACAAAGAAGTGTGGATAGAAAATCAGAAAATCTGTGGTGTTGAGGAGATCAAACTTGTTGGTAAGCACAACTGGCAGAATATATGCGCCGCGATAACCGCCATCTGGCAAATTGATCAAAATATTAAAGCTATTCGCCAAGTTGTTACCACTATAACAAGTCTGCATTATAGACTTGAATTTGTCAGAGAAGTTGGTGGTGTTAAATTCATTAATGATTCATTCTCTTCTGCTCCCGGTGCATGCAATGCAGCAATTAATGCTATCTCTGGGCCAAAAATCATAATCATCGGAGGAAAAGATAGAATGCTTGATCTTAAAGAACTCTGTCAAGAAGTTATTAAGAATAGCTCTTCAATTAGTAAGATTCTACTTATTGGTGAATCAAAAGATCGGATTGCAAAAGAATTTAAGTCTGTTGGGTTTGATAATTTCATGATCATTAAAGAAACCACTATGACAGAAATAGTACACCAAGCTAAAAATCTGGCAAAGCCAGGTGACTGTGTTGTACTAAGCCCTGGGTTCCCAAGTTTTGATATGTTTAAAAACTTCGAAGACAGGGGTGATAAATTTGTTTCAGAGGTGAACGCACTATGAGCAAATACCGAACTTTTTGTTTTGACAACTATGTTTTTGATAAAGCCAACAAAACCCTAGTGCTTAGATATAATTTCGACTCTCAGGAATCACTAGAAGAAAGATACGTATTTAATTGTGATTTTGTAGATTATAACCAGGACGCCCTGGATCGTGCTTTGCAATTACTTTTTTTGATGGCAGGAATTTCATATTATAAAGCTTATCTGCCACCAAAAATAATTACCAAGAACTTAACTATTGATCCTACTGTAGCTAATTTTTTGTCTAAAACATACCAAAAAGGTTTGGGAGAATTTTTTTATGAAAATTCTTTAGCTTTTAATAATTCTATCGAATTCCCGATTACTGCCACCGAAATATCTCCTCTAGAAATTGATTCAGATGGAACATTAGTTGCGGTCGGGGGAGGCAAAGATTCTATCGTATCTGTAGAAAAAATGAAAGGCAATCTTGATGTCACCACTTGGTCTCTTGGCCACAGGCAACAACTTGAGCCCTTGATCAAACAGCTAGATACAGAGCATATATGGGTTGAGCGACAACTCGACCCAAAGCTTTTTAAACTAAATTCTCAAGGAGCTTATAACGGACATGTTCCTATTTCTGCTATTTTTGGTTGTGTTGGCGCTATCTTATGTATTCTAACCGGTAAAAAAGATATTGTTATGTCTAATGAGTATTCAGCTAATGAAGAAACGATGGTGTATCAGGGATATAAGATAAATCACCAGTATTCTAAGACTTCTGAATTTGAAGAAGATTTTCAGAGAATACTCACACACCTATTTGGTAATGGTATTCGGTATTACTCCTTGCTCAGACCCTTTTCAGAGCTACAGATCAGCGAAATGTTTGCCCAATATTTTGATAAATACCGTGATGTATTCAGCTCTTGCAATCGTGCTTTTGTCCAACGAAGCGATGCTTTAGGTTGGTGTGGCGAATGTCCAAAATGTGTTTTTACTTTTCTAGCCTTGGCAACATATTTGGATATTGACCAAGTTACTGCACTTTTTGGTGGAAAGAACTTACTACTAAATAAGGATTTGCGTAAATCTTTTCAAAAGCTCATCAGTTCCGACCAACGAAAGCACTTTGATTGTGTTGGCACGATAGAAGAAAGTCGATACGCTATGAAGCAACTACTCGATCAATTCCCTGAGTCAAAAGCACTTTTCGGTGAACTTCACACCAATTATGATCACGCTACTACGCAACCTCATTTGATACCGCAAGATATTGTGTCGAAATTAGATCTTTTGTGAAATTGCTTTAAGAACATTTTCGTAGAGCGCTGTAACCGTTAGTGGGCCAACGCCACCTTTGAGTGGAGTTATCGTAATATCCGACATTTCTCGAACTTCATCTGATACGTCACCCACGAGACCATTTTTGTCTGTGGCTACTCCAGCATCGACTATTACCGCATCTGGCTTAACCATATCACCAGTTATAAGCGCCGGCACTCCAGTACAAGTGACTATAACATCGGCTTTCAAAGTCTCAGCTTTCAAATCAGTGGTTTTTTTATCGGCACCGTGGACATCCAGACTTGAATCTTTCATCATTTTAAGTAGTGGCGCACCGACAAGACCACCAAGACCGACAATTAAAATTCTCTTATCCCTCAAATCTATATTGTAGCCAGCCAGTAGCCAGATAATAGCAAGTGGTGTCGGACAGTCAAATTTACTCCCTTGTGCTAACCCATCAACATCCTTTTCAAGCGCCACAGTATTGAGCACTTCCTTTTCCAGAGATCTGTCAGGCAGTGGTATCTGAACAATTATTCCGTGAATCAGGTAGTCTTTGTTCAGCTTTTTTATCAGATCTACTGCTTTTGATTGGTCTATTTCGTAAACCTCAGCCTCGGCACCTATGTCACGCGCGTAGCCAGTTTTTATTTTCATGTAACTACTCACCACTGGGTCAGGGTTGGTTCTGATTATCGCTAGCTTTGGCACGACGCCATGTTCTTGAATAAGTTCGCGGACTACTTTTTCTTGTCGTTGCTTGATATACGAAGCAACTTCGAGGCCATTTAGTATTTTCACTGTTTTATTATACAGACTGTTGGCTAGATCATCAATCTAGAGAGGTGCTTTTTTAATTTTCTTAACGATAGTCTTGGCTACCTGTTTACGTTCATGCTCATCGTCACCCACTCCGTGCTCCTCAAGTGCCGCCACAATAGCACGGTCTAGCTCTAGATCTTGCCTGATCTCTTCTTTCATCAGCCTATCTTCGCGCACCAATATTTCAAGTTGCCTACTCGTCTCTTGGACTAATTGAGATGCACGCTTGGTTATCTTTGCTTGGCGCGCAATGGATATGCTCTGAGTTGTTGTCATGATAAGTGCCGCTACAGTAAGAACAAAGGCAACTAATCCAAAGGCTATGACACTAGGTTTTTGATCAAAGTTGCTCGCAAAAAAAGCAATCAGCCCTATCACCCCTGTCACCAAAAAGATCTTTACTAGCAGAATAAATCTTTCTTCGTACTTCAAATTCATAAGTTGATTATAGCATTATTATTGATCAAGTGGCTTGCCGGTGTTCGACAAATCTTTGACCAAGAAAAGAGCAAAAATTGATGCAGCCACGGCAAATCCCGCGCCGACATAAAAGGCACTGTGAAATCCTTGAACCAATGCATCCGCTTGGACCAAGGGAGTAATCTGTCCTTGTGCTTTTTCTAAAACGTCTGCGGTCTTCGATGCAGAAACGCCACTGAGTATGGCCAAGCCCAAGGCTCCACCAATCTGCTGAGAAGTGTTTAGCACTCCTGATGCAAGACCCGATTCGTCCTTTGGTACCCCAGAAGTAGCTGCTATCGTAAGTGAGACAAACGACATTCCAAGCCCTACTGCCATCACAGCAAGTCCTGGGAACACATCGCCCAAATAAGTTCCGCCAACAGGAGTCCCTTTAGCAAGGATAAAAAGGCCGAGCGCCATCACAAGTGGTGCTATAACTAAAATCTTTTTATAGCCTGTTCTAGCGATGAGGCTAGAAACAATTCCGGAGACAATACCAATTATTATCGTCACTGGCAAGAAGCTCAGTCCTGATTTTACCGGAGAATACTGTAAAATCGTTTGGATGTAGAGTGATAGGAAAAAGAACATTGAGAACAAGCTAGCGGTGATCGGAAACTGTGTTAAGTTGGCTCCAAGCACATTTCTTATCTTAAATAACTGTAGAGGCATCAGTGGATGCTTGACTTTAATCTCGTTGACGATAAAGCCTATCAGCAGAATCGCTGAAAGTCCTAAAGTTATAATGCTGTTATCCGAAGTCCACCCTTTACTCGGCGCTTCTGTTAGACCATAAACTAGAAGCATAAGTCCTGATGTAACCAGCGTTGCGCCTCTAAGATCAAGATGTCTGTGCCCCAAATCTGTTGTGCTCTCAGGAATATGTTTGAGACCAAGATAAACCACACCAAGGGCAACTGGTACGTTGATGAAGAAATTCCACCGCCAGCTAGCATATTCAGTTATGATTCCGCCGAGCAGTACACCAGCAGCCGCACCTCCGGCTGCAACGGCAGCCCATACACCAAGCGCTTTGTTACGTTCTTTTCCTTCTTTGAACATAGTGATCACAATAGATAGGGCTGCTGGGGACATGAAGGCAGCTGTAAGTCCTTGTAGGGCCCTTGCCAGGATCATAGTTGTTTCAGAATTTGAAAATCCAGTGATCAGCGAAGCTATGCCGAATAGTGCAGTTCCGATAAGAAAAGTTCTTTTGCGACCATACAGATCGGCCACACGCCCACCAAGTAGCAGAAATCCACCTACTGCTAACGTATAGGCAGTAACAATCCACTGTAGATTTTCCGGACTGAATCTAAGAGCGCTTTGTATGTGTGGCAATGCTATGTTCACGACAGAAACATCCAAAACAACCATAAACTGGGCGATTGCCAGAAGCGTCAGAACAAACCACTTATTTTTATCTTCCTTAATTTTGTCTTTTTTAGCCATGATAATCACTACCTTCCTGATGCATTTTATTATCTTTAGAGACATGGTATCACAAAATACTTTAATATATCAAGTATTGATTTCATCAAGTATTTTGATGTATAATATACATACTATGTTACCGGAATCTTCTAACTTATATTTGAAACTCATGGAGAGTTTGTTTAAAGGTAAGCAAGCTCTTATCCCTACATTTGAAAAGTACGGACTTACTTCCCTTCAGGCTTTTTTATTACTCCTTCTCTCATCAGACAAAGGCACTTCTATGAGCTCACTTGCACAGTACTTGCACTGTGACGCTTCGAACATCACGATACTTACAGAAAAACTTGCAAGCGCAAAACTAATAAAACGAGTTGAAGACCCTGATGACAGACGATACAAACTGATATTCCTTTCTAAAAAAGGCGATCTTTTGAAAAAAAGAATTCTCTCAGAAATAAAAAAGATTCAGGAAGCTTCGCTCAAAAGTAACAAGATCTCACCTAAACAGCTCGACGGCGCTATAGACACTATAAATAAATTTTTTGCCTAAGACTTCAGGCGTTTGCAGATTCAATAAAAGCTTTAAAAAGTTTTGCCCACTCTACAACGGTGGTTGATTCGACAGATTCGGGATGAGATTGAACGCCTATCCAAAAAGTCTTGCTTGGATCCTCAACTGCTTCGACCATGCCATCGTCAGCTTTGGCTACAACTCTAAGCCCTGTACCCAGCGAATCGATTGCCTGGTGATGATAGCTGTTAGCTTGTATCTGTTCTTGCCCCAGGATAGTGGCAAGTTTTGAATCTGGTTCAATGAGTATTGGGTGTGAAACGCTATCAAGACCTTTATTCTTCAGGTCTCCCATGTGATCAATATCACCATCTGGCAGGTCTTGGATAAGTGTACCTCCACGATGCACATTCATCAGTTGCATACCCCTACAAATGCCAAGTGTAGGCTTATCGTCTGCTTCGGCCCATTTCATGATCTGAATTTCGCTATTATCACGCACTTCTGAAGCGTGACCATCGTCATATTCTGAAGAACCTCCATAGAGATTTGGAGTTAGGTCATATCCACCAGAGAAGAGAATACCATCACATTTGTCATAGACAGCTTTTAGGGTCTGCGTATCCTCTAAGTTAGGTATAAAAACGGGCGCACCACCGGAATTAACAACTGCATCAATATATGTGTAGAATTGGCCCTGCATCGTCGGAGATCCAGGCCTCTCTAGATCATTTACGTAAGAAATCGTGATACCAATAATTGGCTTTTTCTTCATATTCGCATACTATGATAGCATGTCTGATCATCGTAGACGCAATGATTCACTCTTTGACTCTTGGAGCGTTGTCCATGTGTTTTCTGGTGTTTTGTTTGGCTGGATAATGGATCCTTTTGTAGCACTGGTGATCTTAACGCTATGGGAGCCATTAGAAATACTTGTAATCTCGCCCATTCTAGCAAAGTACGGGATAGTTTTTGGTCACGAGGCGCTCAGAAATTCCTTATCTGACATTGTTTTCAATATCATTGGTTTGATTATCGGTATTTATTTGCTGAGAGAATTCGCTCCCCCGCCATTTTATCTATTTGGCTAGATAGGAGAACCACTAGTCGCAAGAGAGTGATTACTAAAATCTGGGTTTCCGGTCACTTCTTCTCCGAACCAATTCGGTGGTTCAAAAGCTTGCGCTTGATCTTCGTCAGCAAATTCAACTTCTGCTACTTTGAGGCCTTCGAGAGCTCCGCCATAAACATCATATTCTATGACACTACCTTCGTAAGGTAGCTCATATCTAGTTTTTTCAACAATGCCTTCTACTTTCTCCCAAAGTGCATCAAAAACCTTTCGGGTGATGACTTTTTCCGTCTCTTCTCTGACTATTCCCGCGCCTTGTTTTCTGGTTCTTGTATAGACATCGTCGCCACGATAAGTTTTTGTGTGGCGAACTCTCTCTTCGTTACCAACAGCTCTGACGGGTAAATATCCTTGACGGATTTTGGCTCTCGCAAAATGATCTAAAAAACCTTCGGGAAGTTCGTCTGTAATTAGAAATTTTCTCTCGATTTCCTTTTTTCTTGTTTCGCCTGTTGTTGGTGTTTCTAGATTTGTCATAGGATGTATTCTATATTATTGAGTCGTATATGCAAGCTTGAGCTTTACAGAAGAGTTGCGTTCTCGCTAACGTTGGGATCAATTACAACTACGTTTTCTACACCTAGCTGACTTAGAGAATCAACTACTTCTTCACGTGAATATGGATCAGTCCCACCATCTATAGTTGCCCTCAAAGCCAAGCCAGTATCGGAAGAGATGGCACGAACAGTCATATTGAGTCCTGGGAAAAATTCACCCATATATTCTCTAGTCTCATCTATCACGCCCTGTGCGCACTCTGTTTCGATAGTTGTAATTCTACGTCCTGCCATAATGTAAGAAATTTTACACCTATAGATGTGGACTTGCAAGCATAAGCCTAATATATTAAATTATTTCTGCTGATTTGAGCTGTGTCTCTAGCCCAGGGCAATCCACATATTCAATACTCCTCAGACCATATTTCTCTGCTGCCTGCGTGTTGATAGCACTATCGTCAATAAAGATAGATTCCTGTATATTACAGCCGAGTTTTGAGATAGTGTGCTCAAAAATATTTCTGTCCGGCTTGATTATGCCAATATCTGATGAGACAACAATCACATCAAACAAATCACTTATTTTATGTTCGTCTAATATTTCTAAGACTGTCTCGCTTTGTGCGTTAGACAATAGAGCTATTTTATATTGTTTTTTAAGTTTTCTGGTGAGACTAACGAGATTTTGATCTATTATCATCGCCTCTTGCATACCCTTTATAACATCATCTGCATCAACACCTGCTAAATTAGCCAGTTTTTCATGGAACTGGTCTATGGTTATTTTTCCTGCATCGTTCTGCTGACATATTTCAAGATACTCTGGTAGCTTTTTCTCATAATCCGGAGATGTAGTCTTCAGCCATTCAAGAGATAAGTTAGTACAAAAAACACCGAAAAAATCAAAAATAATAGCCTTGTACATAAGGATATTGTATCAAATATAGGTATTAGTCGGGGGTGATGACTATTTGGCTCGAACTCCACCCGGCTGGATTACCCACCACAGACCTCCGTGTGTACTAACATTGTGGCATTTTACTTCACCGACTTTCTCATGCGCATAGTAGTATAACGGGTGACCATTGTAGGTAACTTGAGTGGTACCATCAGTGCGTTCTGTCGTTCCGAGAAGTTCACTATTGATGCCACTGGATGCGACTGGTGAACCACTTGTAACTACAGGTGGCCACGCTTTGGCACAATCACCGTAACATTCAGCTTTCGTTGACTTCTCTAATTCCCAGATGTATATGGCCTGTCCTCTGCTGTCAAAAAGTATTGGACCAAACTCGCTGTTACCAGACTTTATAATTGTTCCTGTAGCAACATCTTCCTTTTTAACTTCAGCTTTGGCCTCAGGTTGCGTTACTCTAGTTTCTTGATTAATTGCGGGTTCATTGCTTTTAGTGTTTGATTTAGATACAAAATAGCCAACGCCAGCGACTCCTATTACAACCACAAGTACAGCCAGCCAGACCAAACGAGTACGCTTTACGCTTATTAATGTCATGAACTAATCATATCAAAAACAAAGACAAATTGCTTATATTTGGAGGACTCGCCCACATTCTACGGGCCCAGAACTTTCAAGCTAGCAACAAGTAGCTATGCTGAAAGATTCTCTTGCAAAATGCTAACAGCATTTCTCACCCTCTCCACCCTTTTGGCGTGTTGAAGTTTCGAGCCCGCTATCCAAATAAAATACCGATCACAAGGATCGGCGCTTTATTTGGAGGGCCAGGAGGGACTCGAACCCTCGACACCCTGCTTAAGAGGCAGGTGCTCTAACCAGCTGAGCTACTGGCCCATGATCACTCAACTTTACCAGATTATCTCTGTTAATTCAAGCTGGGAGGTGGTATAATGATCTTCTGATTTGCACCCGTAGCTCAGCGGATTAGAGCACTGGTCTTCGGAACCAGGTGTCGTAGGTTCGAATCCTACCGGGTGTACCAAGATTGTTAATTTAAAAATCCTGAGTATTTTCTTAGGATTTTTTGTTTTGATCGAAAGATTTGATTGTCTCTTTGAGAACTTCTATCATTTTCTCTGCATGCTCTCGGCTCATGCCTACACGTGATACGGGGGTTGATTGCCCGTTTATCTGTTGTGAGAATTGGATAACTACTCCACCTTGATTGACTGTGGCCTGCATACTGTCTGTATAAACTACTTTGCTGTCCAAGGGCATGAGCATTACCATTTGTTTAGTTAGCGCATCCTCAAGTCCACGACCGAGCGCCTCCTGAGTCTTCGTATCATAATCTTCAATTGTTTTGAGCAGTTCATCAGCCTGTTCGTCTGTCAGCAAGAAGTGCTCGATAATCATATCCAAAATGTCTTCACTCGGTAGGGTTTTTCCAGACTCTATAGCGTGTAACAAAGCCTCATCGAGTTCTAATGTACCAGACAGTTCACCAATGGACTGATTCCATTGCTCTCGCAGAGATCGTATCTTGGCACCGAGATCTTGAAATGGTTGATTTTGGTCGTTTTTGTTAGAACCCATATCTACATGCTACGCCTATTTAACGTACGATTCAAGCATAACAAGTTATAATAATAATGTGATAGATATCAAAGAAAATATTAGCTTAAAAGAACACTCGACAATGCGACTGGGTGGCAATGCTCGCTACTACTGCGTCGTAACCACTATGTTTGAGCTAAAAGAAGCTGTGGAATTCGCTGATAGCAAGTCAATCGATGCAATCATGATTGGCGGAGGAAGTAATATCATCTGGCAAGACAGTGGATACGACGGACTTGTTATTGTGGGTAATATAAAGAATTATGAAGTTAATGATTCGCTTGATCAAACATTTGTAACGGTTGGCAGTGGCGAGAATTGGGACGAAGTCGTTGGAAAAACTGTTGAAGCGGGACTATCTGGACTAGAATTTATGTCTCTCATACCAGGAACCGCTGGTGGCACACCAGTGCAAAATGTTGGTGCATATGGTGGTGAAGTTGCGCAAACACTTGTTTCTGTCCAAGCTTATGACCGGAAGGCCAAAAATTTTGTAACTCTTTCTAACGCAGATTGTGAATTTGGTTATCGCACCAGTCGATTTAAAACAAATGACAAGGGTCGGTTTTTTATCTTTTCACTAACATTCTCCTTGTCTATGAATCCACCGAAAGGTCCTTTTTATGGATCTCTCGAGGGTTATTTGAAACAAACTGGCGTGACGAGCCCTACATCAGCCGACATAAGAAATGCTGTCGTAGAAATTCGAACCAATAAATTACCAAATCCTGAGCAATACCCTAATTGTGGATCCTTTTTTGCTAATCCTGTAATCGAGATGAACCAACTAAGACTTATAAAAGAGAGTTATCCGGGCATTAAATACTGGGAAGTTCCAGGCGGAAAGGCAAAGATTTCGGCTGCTTGGCTGATAGAAGCTATCGGACTAAAGGGATTTGTGGAGCAAAATACAGGAATTCGCGTCTGGGACAAACAGCCACTTGTTCTAATAAATGATCATGCTACGAGTACAGCTCAGCTGATTGCATTTCGTGACGCAGTCATTCAAAAAATAAAAGCTAAATTTGAAATCACCCTACACCAAGAACCGGAGATTATTTAAAAATTATATTCGCTGTAGTACTGATCTTTTGCCAGCAAAGGTAATACTGTTGATACGTCGGGTGCAATATTAGTTGGTAAATTATCCATATCAAACCATTTAAGTTCATCGCATTTGCTTGGTTCTGCATTATGTAAATCACCAGACCATTCTGTAATCTCAAAGAAAAAATGCACCCGTTCATGATCTTTTTTGTCCGACATAGCATGTGCTACATGGACAAATTTTAATTGTTCAACTACAACATCAATGCCAATTTCTTCTTTTAATTCACGGATGATTGAACTTTTGGCACTCTCTTTAGTTTCAACGTGTCCAGCCGGTAGACTATACATTCCATCCATGTACCCAGTGTTTGCACGCTTAATTAATAATACTTGGTTCTTGTTACGCACGATGCCATAAACTGCTGGAACTATTTTATGTCTAGCCATTTTTCTGATCGCTTGGGAGTGGGAATTGATGAGCTAGTTCAGTGACTTCTTTTTTGATCTGCGCGAGTTTTTTCTCGTCATTTCTATTTACTACTGCTTGTTTCATCCATTCGGCAATCAATATCATGTGCTCTTCCTTGAGCCCACGTGTTGTGATAGCGGGAGTGCCAAGTCGTAGCCCTGACGGCCTAAATGGCGGATTTGTATCATTAGGAATTGAATTACAGTTAGCATTAAGCTCTACTCTATCGAGAACGTCTTGAATTTCTCTACCATCAACGTCAAAACTCTTAACCATATCAATCATGATCAGATGATTATCTGTACCATTGGTGATAAGTTTAAAACCTCGACTCATTAGCTCGTCAGCGAGTTTGCTGGCATTAACAACAATTTGCTTTGCATATGTCTTGAATTCTGGCTGAAGCGCTTCCTGGAAAGCTACCGCCTTGGCAGCAATGGTGTGCATGTGTGGGCCACCTTGGAATCCTGGAAATACTTCTCGGTCAATTAGAGTTGGTAGATTTTCAATGGTCTTTTCTGGAGCTTTCATTGGATTACTAACGGTTCCGTTACTCAAAACTAATCCTCCGCGTGGGCCACGGAGCGTCTTGTGAGTTGTGGTAGTAATAATATGAAAACCGAAGTCCAGTGGATTTGGTAGAATCTTACCGGCAATCAATCCCGCTATGTGCGCCATATCAGCCATCAAAACTGCACCTACTTCATTACCAATATCTGCAATCTTCTTATAGTCAAGATTTCGCGGAAAAGCAGAAAATCCAGCAAGCAAAATTTTGGGTTTTTCTTTAAGAGCAACTGCACGCATCTCTTCATAGTCAATCTCACCTGTCTCAATATCTTTCATACCGTAACGAACAAAATTGTATAGTTTTGCACTTGAGGTTATTGGATGCCCGTGTGTTAAATGCCCGCCGTGGTCAAGCTTCATAGCCATGACCGTATCGCCAGGCTCAAGCCATGATTGATAAACAGCAATGTTCGCCGGGGCACCAGAGTGAGGTTGGACATTTGCATGATCAGACCCAAAAAGCTGTTTAGCACGGTCAATTGCAATCTGTTCTAATTTGTCAGTATTTTGCTGGCCACCGTAGTATCTTTTGCCCGGGTATCCCTCTGCGTATTTGTTGGTAAATTCACTACCAAGAGCGTCAAGAACTTGACGTGAAACATAGTTTTCGCTGGGTATGAGCTCTAAGCCATCACGTTGCCTCTGAATCTCGGCAATGATTAGCTTGTCTATGACCTCATCTCTCTTCATTACTTTAATTATAGCGAAAGTTATTGGCTCTACCAAACGTAAGCTGATCAAGTTGAAATAATTCATTTGATGATATAGAATGTCTTACACATGCCAAAAACAAATGCGAAAATTGGTCTTTTAATCCAACACGTGCGACAAGAACGCGGAATGACCCAGGCCAGCCTAGCAAAACATCTAGGAACAAGTCAGAGTGCGATCAACCGCATAGAAAAAGGTAATCAGAACCTAAGTATTAATATGATCGGCAAGATCAGCGACATCCTCAACAAGCCGATCCTGCAAGTAGACAGTGGTGCCACAAACCTCCGAATAGAAGGCGGACAAGAGCTATCTGGAAGTGTATCTCTCAAAAAGAGCAAAAATGCAGCTGTTGCACTTCTGTGCGCGAGCTTGCTCAACCACGGGATAACTCGGTTCAAATCTTTTCCAAAAATAGAAGAGGTCAACAGAATTATTGAAACACTTGAGAGTATCGGCGTAAAAATCAAATGGGGCAAGAACGGTGACATAGAAATCAGAAGACCGGCAAAACTCAATCTAGAAAAAATAAACTCAAACTCAGCCAAAAAAACAAGAAGCGTTATTATGTTACTCGGCGCACTGATGCATGAATACAGTGAGTTCAAAATACCATATGCAGGGGGCTGTAAGCTGGGCGAACGTACGGTTACACCACATCTTTATGCGCTGGAACAATTCGGTGTATCAATAGATACCAAAAATCATTATTATCATGTTAAATCTACTCCAAAGCACGTTAAGAGAGTAGTATTGTACGAAGCTGGAAATACTGTTACCAACAACGTGCTGATGGCTGCGGCTTTCGATACGACTCCTACCATCATTCAGGGCGCAAGTGCTGACTATATGGTGCAAGATCTTTGCTCATTTCTGAAAAGATTGGGTGTAAAGATAGACGGAGTTGGATCGCCAGTACTTACGGTCACAGGCATTTCAAAAGCAAAGAAAAATATATCTTTCAGTGCAACAGAAGACCCGATAGAGGCTATGTTCTTTATTTCTGCAAGTGTGACAACAAATTCTAGTATCACAATCGAGCGAGTACCTTTTCATTGGATAGGTCTAGAGCTACTAAAGTTAGAGAAAATGGGCCTTGCCTTTAAAGTTGGTAAGCCCTACCCGTGTGACAACGGAGTTACTGAGCTTGCTGACATAAAAATCGAAAAGCACGATGGAAATCTCCGCGCACCTATAGAAAAGATCCATCCGAATTTGTGGCCTGGGCTCAACCCGGATAATATTCCATACTTCGTACCAATTTGTGCAACCGCAAAAGGTAGGACTCTAATCCACGACTGGATGTTTGAAAATCGAGCAATATACTACACCGAACTGACAAAGATTGGGGCACATGTAGAGCTAGCTGATCCTCATAGATTATATGTAACTGGACCAACAAAGTGGGAAAATAGCGACGTTATTTGCCCCCCTGCTCTACGCCCAGCTAGTCTGCTACTGATAGGAATGCTTGCTGCCGATGGAATTAGCACTCTTCGAAATGTTTATACAATAAATAGAGGTTACGAAGATTTGGCTAATAGGCTTAATTCGCTTGGTGCTAAAATAACCGTAATGAGCGAAATCTAGTATTTTCACCTCTGCTCATGTTATACTTTTCAAACCTGAGGCACGCCATATGCGGGTGTCGTATAACGGCTAATATGCCTGCCTTCCAAGCAGGCGATGAGAGTTCGATTCTCTCCACCCGCACCAAATTTAAATGCCCTGGTAGCTCAGCTGGATAGAGCAGGAGACTTCTAAGCTCAAGGCCGTAGGTTCGAATCCTACCCGGGGCACCACATTTTTATAAACACTTTTCCCGATAAGTAATCAAGATTTGATAATTTATCGGGGCCAGGAGTTTACTCTTTGGCTCCACCACGTTTTTACTCAAAATTGTGGCGGGTGTAGCTCAGCTGGTTAGAGCGCCGGGTTGTGGTTCCGGAGGCCGTGGGTTCAAGACCCATCACTCGCCCCAAAATTATTACAAATTTGAAATCAGAAAAACTACTGCTATGGGTACGAGCAGGTTATCCAAGCCCTTGATAGTGGTATTTTCTATAATGCTAAGAGTTATTGGCATTGCTATCAATAGCCAGACATAATCCTCGTACCTTCCAGAAAGCAAGATATAAAAAGTCGTTATCACCAAAGAACATAGTAAGAAAGTTACTGAGCCGAGCACTGTCTTGGCTTCGTGTCCTATATGATAAGCAATCTTTTTGCCCCATTTTTTGCCAACAACTGCTGCCAAACCATCAGCCAATGCCAAGTGTGCTACGGCAACAAAAAATACCCATGGGTCTTCTGTTATAAACGATGTCATGAGTATCCCTAGTGGGAAAAGCACTGCTCCGTACGTCTGTCGGCTGACACTATGTATCGACGAAAAAATCTTGAAGTAGTGCGAAGTGAGCGCTACAGTGAACATGAGAGCAGACAAAACTTTTATCTCTGGAAAATCTATCAAAAAGGGCCAGCTAGCTATCCAAAGACCGCCAACAATATGTATGAACTTCCGAGAGAGTTCGTTTGAAAGTATTTTTTTGTACCATAGTATTTCGCCTGCAAAAACCACAAAGCCAAGAACGGCTGATACTACAATAATTGAAAAGATATTCAGTTGCTCTATCATTGTTCTTGGCTCTCAAAATCAGCGACAGTCAAATTTATAACTCCACCTGCACCAATTTCTTGGCTGAGAACCTTTTTAGCAACAATGTTTTCAACATATCTCTGCGCCATGCGCCTCATAGGCCGGGCGCCAAGCATTGGGTCATACCCCTTATTGATCAACCATTTCTTGCCTGCTTCGTCGACGCTAACCTGAATTTTCTGTGGCTCAAGAGTTTTGTTGATTGAGCCAATTATAATACTAACTACCTGCACCAAATCATCCGGAGTTAGCGGTTCAAACAACACCACTTCGTCATATCTATTAACAAATTCTGGGGTAAATATTCTATCGTTGATCAGTTTTTCAACAATCTTATCCTCAGCATCTGGCTGATTAATTTCACCACTGGAGACCATTGATCTAATATCATTTGCCCCAGCGTTTGACGTGGCAATAATTATTGAATCTTTAAAAGAAACTTGTTTGTTATTTGAATCTTTCATGACTCCTTCGTCGAGCATTTGAAGCAACAGCCCTAGAACACTTGGATGTGCCTTTTCAATCTCATCTAGTAGCACCACACTAAATGGTTTCTTTCGCATTTGTCCTAGGAAACTAAGCTGATCGCCTTCGTTACCAGCGCTGACAAGTCTATTGACATCACTTGGTTCAACGAATTGGTTCATGTCTACTCTAACTATTGATGATTCATCCCCAAAATAAACTCTTGCTAAAGCCTTGGTAAGCTCTGTCTTACCAACACCAGTTGGGCCAATGAACAAGAATGTACCTACTGGTCGATCAGCAGACCCAACGCCACTCCTAGAACGACGTAGTGCATCTGACACCGCTCTAATTGCCCGCTTTTGGCTAATAACATGCTGGCTGAGATTTTTCTCTAAATCGAGCAAGTTGGTTGCCTCTCCTGCCTGCGCAGTTTGCAGTTTTACACCTTTAGAACGCTCAAGGCTTAGCTTTATAACTGCATCTGTCACGTAACCATTTTCCGTATAGGCCGGGGCTTCTTCTAAAACTTTGAGGGCAGCACCTGGCATGGCCAGACTATCTTCATATCTTTTACCAAGCTTGTACGCCTCACGAAGAGCTTGATAAGTAAAAGTGCATTTATGTTTGAACTCAACCAAAAGTATTTGATTCTGCAAAATTCTGATAGAGTCTGATTCGTTTGCTTCAGGTAAATTAACAGACTGTATCTTGGATGTTAGTGAGCTTCCTCTCGCCTGCAAACTTTGCCACTGCTTTGGCGTTATCGCAAAAATCATTCTGACAGCGCCTGATTCAAGCGCCTGCGAGAGCACGTTAGACAGATCAACTGCTCCAACACCCTCACTGAAAAACACTTCTGCATTATCAAAAAACAAGATAATATTCTTGGCTTTATGTGCTTCGTTGATCATATGAATAACAAGCTGTTCGAGTTGACCGGGTCTGGTAGCCCTAGAAATCATAGCGCTGGCATCCAACATGACTACTTGCTTGTACCTGAGATTTTTTGGAGAAGAAGCGCTCAGGATTTGCTCGGCAAAAGCATATGCGGTAGTTGTTTTGCCAGATCCGTTTTCACCAACAATAGCTATAGATTTGTTTGTGTTGCTCATTGACTGAATCATGCCACCAACCACCTGCTGATGAAGCGACGTGTCTTGGAAAAATCCATAGAGTTCAATTTCTCGCGAGATACTATAGCCAAAACTTTGAAGCACCGGCGTATAACCATACGTCCAGTCACGAGCCAATCCTCCAAAATTCTTTTTTTCTCTTGCTTGTTTATGCTGATAACTTAGGCTACTCATCCAAAGCACTCCATTCTCAATATCGGCTCGTGACAACTTGAGTTTGTTCAGAAGACCCTCTGCGTCAGGCAAAGAAAGTATAAGGCCAGCCATGACAAGTTCCTGGGAATAGTAGCTCATGGATAGCTTGCTCCTGAGCGCCTCTGTATTGCGCCAAACCACGGCCTCACTGGAAGGATCTTTAGAGAGCATATTTTCAAAAATCTCTGTCGGTAACACAAATCTATTTTGGAAAAAGTACCGAGCAGACAGTCTCTCTATCGCTTTCCAAATTAAATATGCAGACTGTGAGCCATTTTTCATATTTGCCAAAATCTGTTGATCAAGTACATCGTCTACTTTACCTGTCTTGTTGCCAATATTTTTATTTAACTGTGACAACTCACCTGCAGTCCAAAACCTAATTGACAAAGTTAACAGTCCTACGCTCAAGAATAAGCCTGAAAGTTTCGGCATCGCATAGAGCAACATAAGTCCAAATAACAAGAAAGCCACTGCTGACAAATTCAAAATCTGGCGGAGGAATTTATTATCAAGCGCTTTAAATATACGTGCTTTGACAGCTCTATCAGAATCTAGATTTAAATAATTACCCTGCACCATCACCTCCAACGACCAACATTAATATAGGCAGAATGATGATGGCGAGCGGGATAAAAGCCCAAGAGGCTAAAACAACAAAAAAACAAACGCTCAATAACGATATTATGATTCCTGCACCTATAAGTACAAATATCCTTATGATAAAACCAATTACCCTTGAAACAGTATTGTCCACTAACGCCTGGAAGAAATTACGAAGCGTAGCCTCTGTGTAGAGCTGTTTCCAGGGAGAGAACAGTGTTTTGAGCAATATAACAACTGAAAAACTCCTCAACAATGAAGATAATTTCTTGCTGTATTCGGATAAAATCCAAGCCCATCCAGCACCATACCACCACTTTAAATATAAGATAATTGCCATAACTGGTAGTATTTTAACACTTATGGTTATCTATGTTAATTTGCATTAGAATATTATGTGCTGTAAAGTATTATCTGTGAAAACATTTGTAACAACCAGCAATCTCATTCTCCTCAGTCAAAAACTGATGGCTTGAGCGTGTAGTTACAAAAATAATTTAGAAAAACAAAATCCCGTCTCAAGTCAGATGGGATTTTTTAATATATAAGGAGAAAATATGGAAGGCTCAATAACCGAAAGTTTAAGATCACAAAATATAGAACCAAGTAGGTGCAATGTACCGGATGAAGCCACTGTCAGAAAATACGGCGCATTTACTTTCACTATGTACACTGGTCCTGGGTCTATCGAGCCCATGCGTGATTTTTTTGTGAATTTTCCAAATGAGGAAGATTTTGAACAGATGCTTCAAGAAAGATTGGGCGAATGGGCCCAAGAAAATGTAGTTAATAACCCCGATGGTAACTTTTGGAGAGACAAGCCCGCATAAGGTGTTAATTTGAAATTTGCCGAGATTTGAAGGATAATTAACATCTATGGAAAGTTTTCTACCGAAATGCTATTTTCAGGGCAAAATTATTAATTTTAAAGATGCCAAAATCTCGGTAGCAACCCACGCACTACATTATGGAACTGGAGCTTTTGGCGGACTCAGAGCAACCGTAGACACAAAAACCAAACAGGTCGTACTTTTTAGATTAAAAGATCACTGCA
Organism: Patescibacteria group bacterium; assembly: GCA_038064875.1. Classification (GTDB taxonomy): domain Bacteria; phylum Patescibacteriota; class Saccharimonadia; order Saccharimonadales; family 2-12-FULL-41-12; genus 2-12-FULL-41-12. Next base: position 479,457 of record JBBTSC010000001.1, read on the forward strand.
AACGCCTAAGTAAAAGCGCCAAACTCCTAGGCTACGATTTATCACCTAAATTCATTGAAGAAAAAATTACCGAATTCGTAAAAGCCAATCCAACTAAAAAAGATTATTATATTAGGCCTTTGATTTATGTATCTGATCTTGGCATAGCACCTAGACTACATAATGTATCCTATGATTTTCTGATATATGGGTTACCAATGGGCGATTACCTCAACAAGGGAGGTGTGAAAGTTTGTTTTAGCTCATGGGTGCGCGGTGAAGATAGAAGCCTTCCCCTAAGAGGAAAAATAACGGGCACTTACGTCACAAGTGCGCTTTCAAAAACAGAAGCTCACGCTAGAGGCTTTGATGAAGCAGTCTTGCTCAATTCACAAGGGAAAATTGCTGAGGCAAGTGCTATGAATATATTTATTGTCAGAGATGGTGAGCTTATTACCCCTTCAGTTAATCAAGATATTTTAGAAGGGATTACTCGTGACAGCATCATGAAGATTGCAGAAAATCTTGGCTACAAAGTGACTGAACGTGCTGTTGATAAATCAGAACTGATTATTGCCGATGAAGTTTTCCTTACCGGAACCGCTGCACGAATAACTCCTGTTAAAAAAATTGAAGGTTATAGCTTGCCAAGAAACAATCCCGTGACAAAAGCTCTTTCTAAAGAATTCGCAAATATATTTGAAAACCCAAATTCACAATACTCAGAGTGGCTGACTAAGATATAAAAGTGACTACCTGCCCAGAGACCTGGCAACTTTGCGTGCTTCAACAGCCAACTGATCATCAACTAATTTTGGCTGATAGTTGCCGAATTTTCTGACAACTGCTTTTTCTATTAACCAGTCTGCTATAGCTGGATTTTTAGGCAAAAGCGATCCGTGGAGATAGCTACCAATTACGTTTTTATACAGAGCACCTTCTGATTTGTCTTTGCCGTTATTGCCTGCTCCTCTGACTACTTTCGCCAGCGCCTTTTGATCAGCATCAAGAACAGTCAACCCACTATGATTTTCATAGCCAACAATCTCGCCAAATAAATCACTCTTTGTCACGATATTACCAATCAATCTCTTTGGTCCACCGACTGTCTGAGCTCCAAAAATACCTATTCCTTCTATCCTATCGCCTTGTGCCGTTTCAAAATACCGGCCAAAGAGCTGATAGAGACCACAGATCATCAACATTGGCACTCCATCGTCAGCAAGTTTGTGTAAATTTTTACTTATTTTAAGAAGATCGTCACGAATTTTATCCTGGCCAGAATCCTGTCCCCCGCCACCGACAATGATGTCCACTTCTTTAGGAAAAGGTTTCCCGGGATGGTGCTCTAAAATTTCAACGCTATATCCCTGCCATTCGAGTCGTTTTTTTAAGGTCAGGGCATTTCCCCAGTCACCATATATATTCATCTCCGAGGGATAGAGTTGTAATAGTCTAATTTGCTTGGTCATAATACCCTCTCTATATCTGTCTTTTTTCGAAGCAGTTGCCGGAATTCAAGCATTGCAGTATAGGTGCAAAAGATTCTCTTGGGTTTTGTTGGTTTAGACTCAATAAATTGGTTTAGCGCTTTTGAAAGCTTTGGCTCAACTAAATTTACATGAATATCATCGTACTGAAGTCTAAGAGCCATATCATAAGCACGAATTCCGCTTACTGTATTGACCAAATGGCCCAGTGAAGTAAAATCAACATCCCAAAGCCACGACATATCACGCCCATCAGCATAATTATCATTTATTGCGATCATGGTCTCCACATTGCTGGAGTTGAATGATTTAAGACCGAGACGAAATCCAGCTGGATTTTTTACCAGCACGAGCTCAAGTGGCTGGCCATTTACGTGGACAACCTCGCCTCGCCCAAAAGCAGGCGTTATATCCTCTAAACGTTTTGCGAGAGCATCAAGGTTAATATCATCTTCACAGACCGCTTTTACTAAACAAAGTGCCGCTGCGATATTGAAAATATTGTAGATACCGGTTATCTTCAGATTAACTGCCAGTGGCTTATTATCAATATATATTTCTGCCTGACTATCTTTAAAATCACTCAGTATGACTTCTGCTTCGACCGATGGCTGGTCTGATTTTTTGACACCGTACATCTCATCATCATTTGGAAAATTCTCCTGTAATTTGGGGTCAATGCCAAAAAACTTTATTTTTTTGTCACCAAGATCGTCTGCTATTTTCCTAAGCCGAGCATCCTCGCGATTTATAACAACTGTGTCTTTTGTCGCTAGAGCAATCTTCTGAAGCATACCGGCCGTTACGTCTATCTCACCAAACCGATCGAGCTGATCACGCATGACATTTAGAAGCAAGCTATACCTCGGCTTTATTTCGCTCACAAAATGTACTGCGTGAGCTTCATCAAGTTCAAGTACGGCGATGTCTGCATCAAGATTGCCATTTAGATCCATCTCGCTAATCAGAGCTGATATCACTCCTCTCTTAAAATTACTGCCTGTCGAATTAGAGAACACCTTAAAACCTTGGCTCTCTAAAAGTTCTGTGACTATTTTTGAAGTTGTTGTCTTACCATTCGTTCCACTAATGACAATAACGCCATGAGGTAATGTACCAAGTGCTTTTTTTAGGAAAGTTTTGTCTATCTTTTCAACAGCCAAACCAGGCAAAGCTGATCCGCCACCCCTGAGTCGTGACGCTACTCGAACGCCTTTACCTATTAATACGGTTGATTTCTTGACCATGTCAATAATTATAACAGTAAGCTACTACACAAATTACTAGAAAAAATATGTTATGATATATTTTGCTATTTCTGCAAAATCTATACTCCTGAGGAGGAGACAATGCTAGATAATACGCACCTCGACAATTCAAGAGGAGCTGTTGTTGATGTCCAGCCTAACAGCTGGGTGCACGACGTTGTCACTCTTTTGGGAGTGACTCTGCCGATCGTGGCAGTTCTGATCGGAGCGATCAGCCTGACAGATGGGCTTCCACCGCTCTACGTCATCGTGATGATGGTCGTCTTTCGCTACTTGACTGCCTGGGGAATAACGATTGGTTTTCACCGATTGTTCACTCATCGCAGTTTCGAAGCAAGACGTCCTGTCGTAATCATGCTCGCAGTCCTGGGATCACTGGCTCTTGAAGGAGCTATCATCGCATGGGTTGCCGATCATCGACGACATCACGACTTCACGGACGAGCCGGAAGATCCACACTCCCCGCACGTTTCAACAAGTGGCGAATTCAAAGATCTGGCATGGGGAACATTCCGCGGTCTTTGGCACGCCCATTGGGGATGGCTTTTCACCGTTGGTTCATCCAACGAAGGAAGGTACGCCAACGATCTGGTTAAAGACCCCACAATCCGCCTGATCAGCAAGCTGTTCCCGCTCTTTGCGCTTCTAACGATAGCCATTCCAGTAGTTTTGGGATATGCAATCGACGGGACGCAAGGTATGTGGGATTGTCTGATTTGGGCTGTAGGAGTCAGAATCTTCTGGGTTCACCACGCAACCTGGTTCGTCAACTCAATCGGCCATATGTACGGCAAACGTCCGTTTGTTCCGCGCACAAAAGAAGATAAGAGCACTAACAACGCCTTTGTTGCGCTCGTAGCCGAGGGAGAAGGATGGCATCACAACCATCACGTCTTTCCTTTGTCTGCAAAGCACGGCATTCTTCCCGGTCAAATCGATGTTTCATACCGCATCATCAAAGCCCTCGAAAAAGTCGGCCTCACAAGGAATGTGGACATGCACGTCCCGTCCGAGGAAAAAATTTCTGCCAAACTCGCCGAAGCCAAAAGCTGACGCTTGAGTCGAACCGGACCAAAAGTCTGAAGGCAGTAACCCCCCGGTTATATAATTTATAAAATTATTAATCGGGGGGAGCAGTACAAAATTATTTTAGTTAAGAAAAAAGACCACCTGAAATGGTGATCTTTTTTGTTTGGTCGGGGTGAAAGGGGCTGCCTCTGGCACGTTTGCCAGAAGACTGGCTTCACGAGCAAACCTCCGACTATTGCCTGCCATAGGCAGTCAAGTCGAAGAACCGACTCTTTTCTCCAACAAAAAAATACCCCGTCAAACGACAGGATATTTTTCTGGTCGGGGTGAAAGGACTCAAACCTTCGACCTCTCGGTCCCAAACCGAGCGCGCTATCAACTGCGCCACACCCCGATAATCCAATTAGCCTATTATAACAGATTGATTAGATGATAAAAAGATATTCAATCTGTTTATCTAACCCACTATTTCTGGTATAATACTACCTTAGTAATCTAAAAGTGGTAAAGGATTATCATACACTCGTGGCTATAGACCATAAATTAAGTGAAAAATGTGCAGTATTCGGAATTTACGGATCCGAGGACGCAGCACGAACAGCTTACTTCGGTCTCTGGGCTCTCCAACATCGTGGCCAAGAAGGCTCTGGGATAGTCAGTAGTGACGGGCAACAAATCCACCGCTTTGCAGACTTTGGGTTAGTCGCACACGTATACACAGAAGAAGATCTTTCAGCACTTCCTGGATCAATCGCAATAGGTCACAACCGATATGCAACTTCTGGTGAAACCGATGGAGACTATCTACAACCTTTCCTGGACAATAAGAATAGTTTTGCTGTAGCTCACAATGGCAACTTGCCAGATTGTAGCAAGCTTATAGAATTTCTAAAGCAAAATAATCTCTGGGCTGAGAACCTAAATGACTCACAGATGATGCACCGGGCAATCGGACACTTTATGAGCCAAGGATCATCACTCCCTGAAAGCATAAAACAAGCATACCCCTTACTAACAGGGGTTTTTTCATGCGTTGCTATGGACAAGAACCAACTAGTAGCTTTCCGCGATGAGTGCGGAATACGTCCTCTCTCTATAGGTCATCTAGAAAATGGTAGTTACGTCGTCGCATCGGAGACTTGTGCTTTTGAAACTATCGGTGCAACCTATGTTCGTGACGTGGCACCTGGAGAAATAGTCTTTATTGATGATAATGGTATCAACTCTATCCAGGCTGTCACCGCCAACCCCAAATTTGATATTTTTGAATTTGTATATTTTGCGCGACCTGATAGCGTGATCATGGGTAAAAGCGTCAGTACAGTACGCGAAAATCTTGGCAAACAAATGGCAAAAGAATTTAACGTAACTGCAGATGTTGTTATACCGGTTCCGGATTCATCTGTCCCAGCAGCACTTGGTTATGCAGAGCAAAGTGGTATCAAATTCAGCATGGGACTTGTCAAAAACAGATACATCAATAGAACTTTTATCCAACCTACCGATGCCCTCCGAAAAAGAGATGTAAAAATGAAACTCAACCCTGTTATTGACATGATAAAGGGCAAACGAGTTATCTTGGTAGATGATTCGATCGTCCGCGGAACAACTATGAGACAAGTTATTGAAATGCTCCGTTCAGCTGGTGCTACAGAAGTGCATCTTGCTATTAGCTCCCCCCCTATTCGCTATCCTGACTTTTACGGCATAAACACCCCTCTTCAAAGTGAACTGATAGCTTCTAAAATGAGCGTCAAAGAAATGTGTGATAACCTCGGTGCAGACTCACTTAATTTCCTATCTATTGACGGGATGATTGCCTCTACAGGGCTCCCTGCAGACGGATTCTCTTTGTCATTTTTTGACGGGGTTTATCCTATTGATATCGGGAGCCGAGCTAAGGAAGTAGCTCAGATAGCAGAAGATTTTGACTCCACTCAAGAGACAAGTAATCTGGTAGAATCTCACGCCTAGGATGGGTCTATGAGTCATCCGAAAATCGCAATCTTAGCATCAGGATCTGGGACAACCGCTGAAGCCTTTGTCTTAGCTGGAGTTAATGGCACTATAGATACTCAAGTGGAGCTTGTTATATGTAGCAACAGATCTGCTGGTATATTTGAGAGGATTGAAAATTTAAACAAGATGCATGGACTGAACATCAAATGTATCTACATCGGTAAAGATAGCCATCCAGATCCCAAAGGTGAAGAAGAAGCATTACTTAACATGTTAAGTAACTCAAATGTTGATGCTATTGTTCTGATGGGTTACATGAAAAAGATTGGGCCAAAGTTAGTGAAAGCTTTTGGTTGGCGGAACGACTTCACCAGCCCATATCAAGCAAAAATGCTAAATACCCACCCGGGGCTTTTACCTGAATCAGCAGGAATGTATGGCAGGAACGTTCAGCAACACACACTAGACCTGGACCTACCTTTTAGCGGGCAAACCCTCCATGTAGTATCTGAGCAATACGATGAAGGACCAATCATTGCAGAACACAAAGTTGCTGTGGCATCTGGTGAAACTGCAGACACTTTATTTGCGAAAGTTCAGAAAGCAGAAAAAGAATACTTACCAAAAGATGTTGATACCTTCATAAAGAAAAGGTTAGAGTATTTAGAGGAGAATTGATGAGCAAGACTTTATTAGTTATTGGTAGCGGTGGCCGTGAGCATGCATTGATCTGGAAACTCGCCCAGTCGCCTAAAGTTGGCAAAATCTATTGTGCGCCTGGAAACGGGGGAATTTCAGAGATTGCTGAGATTGTACCAATAGGGATGCTAGAAACAGACAAGTTGGTAGATTTTGCAAAGAAAAATTCTATCGATTTCACAGTAGTAGCACCTGATGACGCGCTGGCGGCAGGGGTAGTCGATGCTTTTGAATCAGCGGGCTTGAGAGCATTTGGACCGACAAAATCAGCTTCACAAATAGAAGCCTCTAAAGCATTCTCTAAAGACCTCATGCAAAAAAATAATATACCAACAGCAAATTATATGAACTTCTCTGATGCTGAACAGGCAAAAAAATATCTAGAAACCTGCAAATACCCGACAGTTGTAAAAGCCAGTGGACTCGCTGCCGGAAAAGGCGTAATCATATGCGAAGACTACGGCGCTGCAACAAAAGCTATAGATGAAATTATGGGTGACAAAATATTTGGAAGCTCTGGCGATACTATAGTCATAGAAGATTTTTTAGTTGGCCAAGAAGTCTCTATCCACGCGCTCAGTGACGGTAAGAAATTCGTTCTTTTCCCCACTTCACAAGACCACAAACAAGTTTTTGACGGTGACAAAGGACCAAATACCGGTGGCATGGGAGTCATTGCTCCAATAGATTGGGTTACGGAAGCCAATCTCAACACCGTTAAAGAAAAGATAGTCCAGCCAGTGCTTGACGGTCTACGTAATGAAAATGCTAATTTTGTTGGTTGCCTGTATCCAGGGCTGATGATCAATGGTGATGATGTTAATACGGTTGAATTCAATTGTAGATTTGGCGACCCAGAGACTGAAGCCTACATGCGACTTTTCGACGGAGATCTATATGAGGTGTTTGAATCTTGTGTAGATGGCAACCTAGATCCTAGTGCCGTCAAATGGCAAGATGGATATGCGGTCACAATCATCCTGGCTTCTGGAGGATATCCAGCAAAATACGAAACAGGGCTACCCATTTCTGGTATTGATAAAGCTCAGAAAATTGAAAATGTAATTGTCTTTCATGCCGGAACTAAAAAAACAGATTCTGGTTTTGTAACCGCAGGTGGAAGAGTCCTAAATGTAACTGCAACCGGTGCTACTTTGGATCAAGCACTAGCGACCGCCTACAAAGCTGTTGATTTGATTCATTTTGAGGGTATGCACTACCGCACCGACATCGGCCGACGTCCAAGTTAGTTTTCAGTTCTTAAGTTTATGTTTGGTTTTCGCCGTCAAATAGTGCTGAGACTGATCCATCTTCAAAGATAGCTTGGATTGCTTGAGCAATCAAGTCGACTACTGAAATAACTTCTATCTTAGGTGATTTAGGCAAATTCTTAGGCAAAGGCAAAGTATCAGTGACTGCTAGATAGTCAATATCTGATTTACCAATACGATCCATCGCAGGGTTAGAAAACAGTCCATGAGTTGCCACGACTGAGACTGATTTGGCACCTTTTTTCTTCAACATCTCGGCTGCTACACAAATAGTACCAGCAGTGTCTATCATATCGTCGTTTATCACACAGTGCCTACCTTTGATGTCCCCAATTACATCAAGAGCTTCTGCTTGATTGTTCTTGACTCTTCTCTTGTGGACTATCGCGATATCAGTGCCAAGACGACTGGCGTATCTCTCTGTTAGCTTCACTCTACCTGCATCAGGTGAGACCATGACACAGTCGGTTCCAAATCGTTTTTTTATGTGACTAGCTATCGCTGGCAAAGCTATTAGGTGATCAAATGGCCCGTTGAAAAATCCTTGTATCTGACCAGAATGCAAATCTACACTTACAATCCTATTAGCACCCGCTGTACTCAGGATATCTACAACTAGTTTTGCAGTTATCGGCTCACGACCTTTTGATTTTCTATCTTGTCTGGCATAACCAAAAAACGGACAGACTGCTGTAATATGTGCGGCCGAAGCTCTTTTTGCAGCGTCGATTAAAACCGCTTGCTCAATGATGGCTTCTGCAACAGATTCATTATGCGCCTGAAAAATAAAAACGTCGGCTCCACGAACCGACTCATCTAGTTGATACTTAACTTCACCGTTTGCAAAACTTTGTTTACCGGACCGACTGACTTTTACTCCAAGTTTTTTTGCTATATTTTCAGCCAGCTCAGGATAATGGCTTCCTGCCAAGATCATCAGTCTCTTGTTTTTTACTTCGATCATTGGCTATATTCTACCACATTAAGAAGCTACTTTTGCAATAGATCAGCTATATAAGGTTGTATTTGTTGGAACAGCCAGTCATGGCCATCAGTGTTAGGATGGGTGCCATCATCGATCATACTAGCCCAACCAATTTTCTTTGCCTCTGAATTAAGATCCAAATATTTTACTTCTTTTTCAGAACATAGATTTTGAATACTAACGTTATAAGAATCAATAGTCTCATTAAAATATGAAATATCTTCCCAGGACACAGGCGTTGATCTTAATTCATCAACTGGCAATATTGAACATATAAATACATATTTCGCTTCAACTTTCGCCATATCAATTAATCGAGAAAAATCCGTAACAAATGCAGATTTGTCTGTTACCGAATCTGGATTTTTTCCCTGTTTGTAAGTGTCATTTGTTCCTACGGCCAATATAATCACTGAATCATCAAAACTATCCCAACGTTTAGTCCTAGCTTCTGTTTCATGTTTGAATCTTTTTACAACGTGCTCGACTTTATCTCCGCTTATTCCAAGATTAAATATCGATGCATCTTTTTGATTTTTTAAAACATAATTTTGGAGTCGACCAACCCATCCTCCATTTGTATCGTGATAACCCTGTGCGATACTATCACCAAAGACAATTACCCTCACTCTTTACCTCCTATTAATTTCAGGAGCTCTGAATACGTATAATAGCCTGTGTCAGTATTTAGGTGACCGTCAATACCAAGAATGGTAAGTACTATTTTCATTCTATTTCCATTTCGAGCTCTAGAGAATATGGCTCAAAGCCAACTGACTTGTAAAATTCTATTGCCGAAGTATTTGGAATTGATGGGCTTACTGTCATTTTCTGCGCCCCATTCTCTTTTGACCAGTTTTTTAATTCTTCAAACAACCGTCTGCCAATACTTTGATGTCGGTATTTTTCTTCAATAAATATGTTTTCAAGTTCTGAGATATGAACAGATCGCCAGCTTATATCCTTTTTTACTTCACCTGTTATATAACCAACCACCTCGCCATCATCCTCTGCAACAAAACAAACACCTCTATTTTCAATTCGATCGGTAAAATATTTTTCGCCCTCTGGCCCCTGCGACCAGTCCATAACAAGATTGGATATCCGCCCTTCATCATTTCTAAAAAGTTTATAGCTTAAATTTTGTATTGGTTTTAGGTCGCCGATATTAGCTTTTCGAATAGTGATCATGAGAGACAGTCTCCTATTTAGCGTATTCTGTGGCACGAGTTTCGCGAATGACATTAACCTTGATTGTTCCAGGATACTGCATAGTGGATTCAATCTTTGTGGCTACATCACGAGCTAATTTGATAGCTCCGAGATCATCAAGCTGAGTTGGCTTTACAAAGACACGTACCTCTCGTCCAGCGCTGATCGCATATGCTTTTTCAACTCCGCTAAATCCTGTGGCAACATTTTCAAGTTCCTTCATTCGCTCTGCAAAGTTTTCTACGCTGATATTTCGACCGCCTGGTCGGGCAGCAGAGATAGCGTCAACAACACGGACAACTAAAGCTTCTGGCGTTGTGGCCTCCATGTCATCGTGGTGAGCTTCGGCTGCATGAGCAACTGCTTCTGACACACCGTATTTTCGAGCTATTTCACCGGTAATGTGGTGGTGTTTTCCTTCAACTTTGTGGGTTAAGGCTTTGCCCATATCGTGGATTAGAGCCGCATATTTAGCCACTTTTGCATCTGCACCTATTTGGTCAGCTATAACACCGGCGATGTGAGCCATCTCAGTACTGTGCTTCAACACGTTCTGTCCATAACTTGTTCGGAATTTAAGTTCGCCAAGGTATTGTAAAATCTCTTTTGGAATTCCTACGATCCCAACTTCTCGAGCAGCATCTTCACCGGTTCGCATAACATCTTTTTGAACTTGCTTTTGTGCTTTTTCAACAACTTCCTCGATTCGACCTGGGTGAATACGCCCGTCCTTGAGAAGCATCTCAAGAGTCAACCTAGCAACTTCACGTCGCACTGGGTCAAATGAGCTAAAGACGATCATGCCTGGCGTATCATCAACCATGATGTCCACACCTGTGGCTTTTTGTAGCGCCTGGATATTACGTCCTTCTTTACCGATAATTCGGCCTTTCATTTCCTCGTCTTCTAGTTTCATAGATGTCAGCGTTCTCTCGGCAGTTACTTCACTAGCCATACGCTCCATTGCCTCGACTATTATCACGCCTGCCTTTTCCTCTGCATTGTCGCGCGCTTCATTTTGCAATTTTGCGACAAGTCCGACTAGGTCTTCCTTGATGTCTCGCTCTGTCATCTGCATTAATTTATCAGCTGCATCTTTTTTGGTCAGCTTGGCGATTTTTTCTAATTTGTCTTGTTGTTTTGTCCGAATCTCTTTGATGTGATTCTTTAGGCTCTCATTTTCATCTTCGCTCTTGCGAAGTGATTCACTCCTCTTGTCGAGCTCATCAAGTTTTTTGTCTAAAGATTCCTCGCGAGTTAAAAGTCGCTTTTCGATATCTTTGTATTCCTCACGTCGCTTGGCATCGCCTTTGCGCGCTTCGTCGCTCAATTTAGTTGCTTCAGCTTTAGCCTCTTCGACTAATTTGTCAGCTTTTGCTTTTGCTTTTTTTAGCTCTTTTTCTGCTTCTGCTTCAGCGTTGTTTAGTTTTTTCTTAGTTGTATATGTACTAGCACCATAACCCGCGCCCAAGGCGATTACGGCAAGCACGATAGAAATTGGTTCCATCAGTGTCTCCTTTTTGTTTCTCGCAGTTTTTAGTAGAGAGTACCTGGGGTCATCACTATCACTTCATTAGACCAGAGGTAGACTCAGAAAATTCTTCGAAAATATTAATAATTTGTTATCTGTAAACTCACTTAGATAAGTCTTCTTATCTGGCAATAATTATACCACATTATTTACGGGGTTTTGTAATGTTTGGCTCGTTGCCATAATGTATTTTTGCAATTCTGTCATTGACGCCCTTTTTAATACTCGCCAAGCCTTTATCTTGCCAATCTTTCCCGCTCACGCCAACAATAGGGACTTTTAGAGAATAGGCTAGCGTATTTGCGACTGATGCGCCTATCCGAAGTCCTGTGAAACTACCAGGGCCAGCAAAAAAGACGATCCCTGAGATGTCTTTAAATTCGAGATTATTCTCTTTCAGAAGTTTTTCTATTTTAGCATTCAAGGTCAACGAAAGTTGGTTGCCAGCCAGCCATTCAAGGCTCGCGGTTACTTCTAAATCTTCAGCAAGTCCAACAAAAGCGTCTGTCTGATCTGTCTTTATAAGTAAAATTCCCATCAGGCTAGACCTTCAGTAATATATGAGTATTTGCTCGGTGCAGATATTGTTATCTTTCTCTTGTTCTCATCCGGCTGTGACTGTAGCTGTATTTTTATGAGATCATCAATGTATTCGATTTGCTTAGCCCATTCGATAATTGTGATTGCGCCAGGCTGACTTATCGCTTCGTCAATTTCATGCTTCACTTCACCTATATCTTCTAGTCTATATAAATCAAAGTGGTTGATCAGAAAGGCTGTTTTGTAAACATTGAGCAGACTAAAGGTTGGACTAGTCACAGGGCCTGCATATCCTAAAGCTCTTGCGAGCCCAGACACAAAAGTTGTCTTGCCCGCGCCTAGATCACCGATCATTTCTATAACCTCTCCGCCCCTCAGGTTTTTAGCTAGGGCCTCCGCCAAAGATACCGTTGATTCGGAATTGTCGGAATAAATTTGATATCTCAAATCTGTACTCATATATACCGTATGATAACGCAAGCAGTCCTGTCATGGCTAGCATAAGTGGATGAACTGTCTGCGGAGCTTCTGTTTCTTGGAAATTATTTGTCGGCCCTTTTTCATCCTTCTTTGTAGATTTTTTCTGCGCAGTAGCTTTGGCTGTTTTTGCTGAGGCTTGCTTTGCTTTGGTGGTCTTTGCGGTAGTTGTCTTTGGTTTTTTGGCACTTACTGCCTTCAAGGTTGAGAGGGCTGTCGGCAAAGTTTGTATGTTATTAGCTCCCGGCGACCCAGAGATTGACCATTGCCAAGCTCCTGCATAAAATTGCCACACTTCGCCTTCTTTAGCATCGCTGTATGGATCTGTTTCGCTCACTGTCTGACCTTCCTTGTCCTGGAGTCGAGCTTTGGATGAAGTATTGGATAAAGTCAATCCGCTATCTTTAGAATAAAATGCTACGTATGATTTTGCTGGAATACTAATGCCACTTATAGCATACGAGTAAGAGTATGTATTACCTGTCTGAATTTTATAGCCAGATAGATCAAAAGCAACGTCGTTAGGATTATAAAGTTCAACATATTCATCATCTGCATCAGTCAGTGGTGAAGCAGGATTTGGCAGTAGCTCCGTAATATATGGTTCTAATAATTGAACAACAGGTGGCAAAACAACAGGAACTTCTTCTACCGGAGCTTGTTCTTCTGGATTGTCTGTACTCTCTGGCGATTCTTCGATTGGTACTTCTGGTGGCAATTCTTCTTCAGGAACATAAATATAATTTACTAGCCTAGGGTTTGGGGTATCAAGTGTACTAAAATCACTATGATTATTATCAGTATCAATGTAGTCTGTCTGCCCGATGGAACGAGCAAGACTTTTGCTTTTGGCAGGTGCAGAGCTAGCTTGCCCTTCAAATCGAGTTGAGCCTCCCCAACCCAAGCCGTCGACAACAAGCCCCGAGTTCTTTTGCACAATTCGAACATAGCCACCACTATCAGCAAGGGCGCTGGTAAATTCCTGGTCTCTTTTGTCCGTCAAATAACTTGTCCGTGCCAGCAAATAATAGCTGTCTGCTCCTAAATTACCAGTCAATTCAACTGACCAAGTCGCTGTCGCTGAGGTTGAGCTTGCAGAAAAATATTCTAAAACGTAATTGGACAGATCGACACTATTTTCCGCAGAATTATAGACTTCAATAAATTCTTGGTTGGAGGATGTGGTTGTTGCTGTCTGAAGTTCAGTGAGCAAAAGTTCATTTTGCCCAGTATCAGCGTGCGCCAAATTAGAACAAAAGAAAACAGAGCAAAATACAATAAGCATAAGCTTTTTCATTCAATGAATTTTAACATCTATATATTTGGTCATCCAAATACTTAGCTGTGGATATTCCCCTATCTTACTGAATCTTCGCCGAAGTGCTTTATTAGTCTGGCTCTTATTGACCCTGGATGACGACCAAACTTTTCTGTGAGATCTTTGATCTTTATTGGCTTGTTTGCAGAAAATAATTTAACCAGTTTTTCATCATCTTCTTTTTTCCATGGTCTGTAGGCATTCGGATACTGCTCACGCATTTTAGATAGCTTGTCATTCCAGTTACCACTTTTACTCTTTGTTTCTGGCAGTGGTTTTAATTTACGCTTTTTAGCTTGCTCCCGCAGATGTTCAAATTTCTTAGCATGCTTGGCAGAACTACTACGAAGCTTTTTGTCGATTTCCAGAGCCTCAGGACTAACCCTAAGCGCCATCTGGTTAATGCCTTCCAGGCTCAGAGTATCTAGACTCCTGACTCTAGACAATGCGACGTAACCCATGCCTTCTACAAATGCTTTCCGCAGATCAACTCGTGCAGAGTCAAGAGTCATCCCCTGACTTTTGTGCACTGTTATTGCCCATGCAAGTCGTAGTGGCAACTGTGTCAGACCCGCACGCTTCTTGTCCCCGTCTCTCAGATCCCAAGTCTCTGGCGTTATGGTCAAAGTCCGCCCGTTTTTAAGTTCGACAATTGGGTACTCTGATTCTTTATCAAATCCAACTATAATGCCCAGAGACCCATTCACGTATCTTTTTTCTGGATTGTTTTTAATGCACATAACCAATGCACCTTTTTTAAGAACCAATGTCTCAAGTGCCAAACAAGATCTTTTGAGATTTTCTACATAATTGGAGGAGCCAGTGCTGTTCATCGAATAATAATATTCCTCTCCAGGAAGCTCTGACAGGCGCTGCGTGTTAATACTATCCACATCGATATTATTGGTATGGAGCTCCGTCGCCTCACCCACGTCAATTCCTCTACGACCCAGCAGTGTCTCTGCGTGACCACGCCTAATGTCTCCAGCCCTAAGTGCTGTCAAAATCTCTAAAAACTTATCATCATTCTGTCTGTACTGTTCATCCAGATAACAAATAACTGGGTCAAATTCTTCCCAGACGTTTGCTCCCACAACGAAAGAGCCTTGCGGTCCATCCGCTCTGTTAATAGGTGGCAATTGGAAAAAATCCCCACACAAAATAACTTGTATGCCACCAAAAGGCTCATCTGTCTCCCTAACCTCTCTAGCCACCCAATCGACCATATCTAACCTAAAATCATGCAACATCGATATTTCATCTATGATCAAGACATCTGTGGATTTTATAGTATCCAGTCTGCCCTTTGCCATATCCTGCAACAAATATTTTGACACCGAGTCTTTAATACCTATACCACTCCACGCATGGATAGTGTTCCCACCAAGATGCGTTGCAGCCAAGCCTGTTGTTGCAGTCACTGCCACTTTTTTCCCGGAATTTTTAGCGTGCCGAATAAACTGATTTAACACATACGTTTTTCCAGACCCGGCTGGGCCTGTCAGCAGTGAGTTTTCTCCAGATATTAATATTTCAAGCGCTAAAGACTGATCCACTAGCTACTATTTTCTTTTGATTGTTCATGTAACTAACATTGTACACCTACTCAGAGAACGGAAATATTGTGTTTTTTGTGATAAAATTAGTTTCAGTCCTCAAAAATTTCAACAAGGAAAATTCAATGACAAAGAAATCTATTAAAGTAGCCATTGTAGGTGTTGGTAACTGTGCCAGTTCACTCTACCAAGGATTCGCATATTACACAGGTAAGAAGGGAGATAATATCCCAGGACTTATGTTCGCCGACATCGGCGGATACAGACTAGATGACATCGAAGTGGTCGCAGCATTTGATGTAGATAGCCGTAAAGTTGGCAAGCCCATAGGAGAAGCTATCTTTGCCCTACCTAACTGTGCTCGTCAGTTCTCAAAAGTGCCAAAGGGTCCAAAAGTACAGATGGGACACATTCTTGACGGCGTATCAAGCCACATGCTTGAGCAACCCGAAGACGAAGGATTTAGAATCGCCAAACAAAAGCCAGTTGATATAGTCAAAGTTCTTAAAGATACTAAAGCGGATATATTAATCAACTACCTGCCTGTGGGGTCTCAAGAAGCAAGCGAATATTATGCTCAGTGTGCTATCGACGCGGGAGTTATGTTCCTCAACTGTATTCCTGTGTTTATCGCATCTGATCCAAAATGGGAAAAGAAATTTATTAACGCAGGACTCGCACTTATTGGTGACGATATGCGAAGTGCTCTTGGTGCCAGCATTATGAGCCAAGTTCTTCAAGAACTAGCCTTTGACCGAGGATTTGAAGTTGATTTTCATCAACAAATTAATATTGGCGGAAATACTGACTTCAACAACATGATGGTTCAATCTCGCCTCGCTAGCAAAAAGAAATCTAAAGAAAACGTTATCCGCGCCCAGAACGAAATTCGTGGAATTCCTGTGGCAAAAAACAGTCTGTTTGCAGGACCAAGCACTTACCTTCCATACCTGGAAGACAACAAAGTTGCTTACTTTAACATCAGACTTCGTGGATTTGGTGATGCACCAGTCACAATCGACGCGAAATTGTCTGTTCAAGATTCAGAAAATTCTGCTGGAGTTGTTGTAGATGCAATTCGCTATCTCAAAGTTGCTCAGGAGCTTGGAGTAGTTGGAGCTCTTCGTGGCCCAAGTGCTTGGACACAAAAAACGCCTCCAGTACAAATGATGTACGCCGACGCCAAGGCTGAATGTGAATCTCTAGCACAACGCAAAGCTAACGGCACTATTGCTTCACAGATCAAGAAAAAATAACCCGCTATAGGTTATAATTAACCTATGCTTAAATTATCAAAAGCTCTGATAAATTACCCTATCATGTCACTGCGTGCAGGTGGACAGATAGCTACTACAATTGGGCCGATCATCAACCCTGACAATTTAAAAATCGAAGCGTGGGCAGTACAAGATACATTCAACAAAAAGACGCTATATCTATTGTCACAGGATATTAGAGAAACTCTACCTGTGGGGTTTGCTATAAATGACTACGACAACCTGGCGGAAGCTGAAGACCTGATTCGACTCAAGTCATTGCTCGAGCTCAATTACTCAGTTATCGGAAAGTACGTAACAACTGAACGCAACCGAAATATAGGCAAGGTTACTGACTACGCCGTAGAGATTGAAAGCATGATGATCAAAAAAATTTATTGCTCTAAGGGCCTGATCAAAGGTTTTGCTTCTGGAGAAATAAGTATTGACCGAACTCAGGTTATTGAAACCACCAAAACTCGAATTATTGTCGAAGACACTGAGGTAAAATCTCAAGAGCCAGACTTCAACCCAGCTAGCGCCTAGTGACTAAGGTTTTTTCTTTGTAATCGGTGTCTCAGTAACGACCCAAGCGTCGTCGTCTTCACATTGATAGGTTATCTTTTTATATTCTTTGTATAGCTCAGCCTGCTTTAGATTATTAGAAATTCCGTCATTAACTTTCTTCATTTCTTTACCGCAAACAGGGCATTTCATGAGAATATTATATCAAACCTTTGATGTCTGAGTAGTTGAAGCCTTGACGAATTAGGTACTGGATTAGTTTTTGATCGTCCTGATAGCGTGTTTGCGAACGCTTTTTTTCTATTAGAGCTTTGAGCACATCGGCCTCATCGGTAGGATCTTCGCTTAGAACTTTTTGGATAATTTCATCACTAACTCTCTTCTGACGAAGCTCTTGCTGAAGACGCCTTTTACTAGTATTTTTAAACATGCGTCTATCACGAACCCAAGCTTCTGCAAACTTCTCATCGTCAACATATTTTTTATTACTTAGCATGTTAAGTATTTGTTCTATCACTTCCTCTCCGTAGTCTTTGCGCTTTAAATAATCTCTTATTTCCCAGGTGGACCTTACCCTGCGCGCGATGAGATTTAGAGTACTGTCATATGCTTTATCTAGCACAACCTTCTTCTGAAGATTATCCAGATCAGCACCTTCATATTCTTGCCCAATCTTGATTCCTGAATTCAGAAGCTCATGCTCTGACAATGAAAAACTATATTTGCCATCAGCATAGATCGAATACCTGTCTGAACGCTTAACCTGTTTTTTGATATCGGTAATTTTCATCGAAGATCCTTGATGAATTTTATTAATTCTCTGCCATCTTGTTTGACATGAGTTCCTTGCTCTGCAAATCCTGCGCGTGTGAGCAACCTCTTTGACGCACTATTTTCTGGCATCACTAGAGCGTACAGCTCTCTAAAGCCTACATCTTGAGCTGACTTGATCAAAGAATTTAGAGCATTAGTCATATAACCTTTAGTTCCCTCTGTATCCGACCAATATCCAACTTCTGCCGTGTACTGATCTGGTAGCTTAATCCCTACTGTTCCGACAATATTATTGACTTCGTCTCGCACCATATATGAAGACCTCACCCCCGCATGCCATTCTTGATTAGACGAATCAACAAATTTGCGTGCATCATCTACAGTATATTCACCATCTACGCCAGTAGCGTACTGAAAAGTAACCCATTTCTTAACTTCTGGTTGATTGCAGATATTAACAATCCTTTTTAGATCCAGCTCTGTGATGTCATCGTAAGCTATAGAAATCAGTCGCGCTCTACCACCACCAAATCTCTCAAACGATATTTCTCTCTCTAGGTTGGATAAATTTGGCTTCATAATCCCATTTTATCTACTTGTCTGAACTCAGCCAAGTCAAATCAAGTTCCATGACACGTGCATTCTTCAGTTTTGGTACGTCAAAAAAGTTTGCGGGATTTTCGCCCGATTTTAAAATATCTATCATTTTTGCAGTTCCACCATGGGCTACAACCAACGTGGTACCTGGATACTCATTAAATTCCAATAAAGCGTCCTTAACCCTCTTGGCAAACATATTGGGATCTTCTGAACCCTCCGCATAGGCTACCATTTCTGCTGTGACGTCTTTTAGAGGCGTCCCTCCAAGGGTTCCTGTATCCCTTTCTGTGATCCGAGACTCCTTTTGAATATCATTTGGATCAAATCCTATTTCTTTGGCGATAATTACTGCTGTATCGTAAGCCCTAGCTTTTGGAGAACAGATAATACGGTCTATTTGGGTGCCTTTTAACTCTTGCCCTAATTCCTTTGCTTGTTGCCTGCCTGTATCGGTTAACTGAGTCTCGTCTGTGCTATCTGACAATACACCAAGCACGTTAGATTCTGTCTGTCCGTGTCTAACGTAAAGAACTTTTGCCATGGCTACTCTTGTTCAGCGACTTCTCTTACCTTTTTAGCTATTTCATCGAGAACTTTTGGATTTTCTTCTAGGTATTTCTTTGCCGCTTCACGTCCTTGGGCAATCTTGGCGTCTTTGTAGGCAAACCAAGCGCCTGACTTTTCAACAATTTCGTCCGCTACAGCAAGATCAAGTATATCGCCCGATTTTGAAATTCCTTGATTGTACATAATATCGAATTCGGCTTCGCGGAAAGGTGCTGCCACCTTGTTTTTTACCACTTTTACCCGCACACGGTTGCCTATTATCTCGTCAGCTTGTTTGATCTGCCCGATTCTGCGAATATCCATACGCACACTTGCGTAGAATTTCAGCGCATTTCCGCCAGTTGTTGTCTCTGGGTTGCCAAACATCACCCCAATTTTCATACGAATTTGGTTAATAAATATGACTGTGCAGTTAGACCGACTTACAATTCCTGTTAATTTACGAAGTGCCTGGCTCATCAAACGTGCTTGAAGCCCCATGTGTGAATCACCCATGTCGCCTTCTATCTCAGCCCTAGGAACAAGTGCCGCCACTGAGTCGACAACTACGAGGTTAACTGCACTCGATCGAACCAATGTCTCGGTAATTTCCAGTGCTTGTTCACCGTTATCTGGCTGAGAGATTAGCAAATTGTCTGTGTCTACCCCAAGTCTTTTAGCATATGACGGGTCAAGTGCGTGCTCCGCATCGATGAAGGCTGCTGTACCGCCAGCCTTTTGGACTTCAGCAATAGCATGCAAGGCAAGTGTTGTCTTGCCCGAACTCTCAGGCCCATAAACTTCTATAATTCGACCTTTGGGAATTCCTCCGCCAAGGGCAAGATCTAGGCTCAAACAGCCTGTCGGTACCGTCTCGACGTTGACCTTGTGCGCTTCGCCTAGTTTCATGATTGAGCCTTTGCCAAATTGCTTTTCGATTGAGTCCAATGCTACACCTAGCGCTTGATCTTTGCCTGCATTCTCTTCTGGTGTTGATTTTTCAGATTTAGCTACTTTTTTTGCCACTATAATTACCCTCTCTATTTTACTTCTCTTTTATTTGTATTTATTATACCAGGATTAATGGTAAAATGTATCCAGAATGAAAACGGTTATGGTGGGAAAATCCTAGTATGAAGATCAGTGATAAGCAACTCGAGAAGTTACTCGTTGGTTCTGGAGTAATTGGCAAAGAAGCCCTGGATACTATCAAGGCTCAAGCAGATACGGAGAAAGTTGGCCTTCAAGAAGTTGTCATAAAAAATGGTACTATCAGCGAAAAAGAGCTGACCAAGATGTATTCCGAGACCATTGATACTAACTTTATTGACCTAAATCCAAAAGAAATAAAACGCGAAATTCTAAAACTTATCCCAGAGAAATTTGCCAAGCAGTACAAAGTAGTACTTTTTGGAGTAGAAGAAGACGGTGGCAAGCTAATTGCCATGGAAGACCCTGATGATGTACAAGCCATCAACTTCCTTCAAAAACAAATAGGCACTAACCTAAAAACATATATTGCTCCTAGTTCATCTATACTCCAAGCTCTGGATCAATACCGTGAAAATGCGTCCTCAGAGCTTACTAAAGTCCTAGCGCCAGACGAAGAAGAGGCGGATGAAGACGAAGAAGTTTCTGAAGAAGATCTGACGGAAGATTCACCGATAGCACAGACTGTGAATCTGGTTATCGAATATGCTATTAAGTCCGGAGCCAGCGATATTCATATTGAACCCCGTGAAACATATGTAAGTGTTCGTTATAGAATAGATGGGATCTTAAAGGAAGCAAACAAGCTACCGAAAAAAGTCCATGGACCATTAGTCAGCCGTATCAAAATCCTAAGTAACCTAAAAATTGATGAAAGGCGGGCCCCACAAGATGGTCGATTCAAGATACAAATAGGCTCTGGATTTTATGCCCTTCGTGTATCGACCCTACCGATATCCGAGGGAGAGAAAGTCGTTATGCGTATTCTCAACGAATCAAACAAAGCTCTAACTCTTGAAGAGCTCGGTTATTGGGGAGTATCTCTTGGCAATATAAATAAGGCAATTGTTCAACCACACGGTATGATTTTGGTAACAGGACCAACAGGCTCAGGAAAATCAACAAGTTTGTTTAGCACACTGAGTTTGCTCAACAAACCAAGTATCAATATCTCAACTATTGAAGATCCTGTTGAGTACAAAATACCTGGGGCTAACCAAACACAAGTAAACCCAAAAGCTGGAATGACCTTCGCAGCCGGACTGCGTGCCCTACTTCGACAAGACCCAAATGTGATTATGGTAGGTGAGATTCGTGATGGTGAAACTGCAGGACTCGGTGTTCAAGCAGCACTAACCGGTCACTTGGTTTTTGCAACACTTCACACCAACAACGCTGCCACTTGTCTACCACGTCTACTAGATATGGGGATTGAGCCATTTTTGATTGCTAGCACCGTACGTGCGGTAGTAGGACAAAGGTTGGTTAGAAGACTCTGCGTCGACTGTAGATCTTCAGAAAAGCCAGACGCAGCCACAATAAAAGAGATCTTTGAAACATTCAACATAGTGGATAAAACCAAGATGAAATACATACATGACCTTGAGAAACAGGCAGTTGCTGGTGGTATCGGTAAAAGCAACGATAAAGCTTCTGACACAGATGCTCTATCTACATCAGAAGATACTATCGAAAAAATTTGGAAAGCAAAAGATGGTGGCTGTGAATCATGCAATCATACTGGATACAAAGGCAGGATGGGTATATATGAAGTACTTGATAATTCAAACGAGGTCCAAAAACTAATTGTTAAGAACGGTACCAGTGACGACATACAAAACCAAGCAATTGCCGATGGTATGATAACCATGCAGATAGACGGATTTATCAAAGCGTTGCGTGGACAGACTAGCGTAGAAGAGATATTAAGAGTAACTACTTCAGAAAGATAATAAAAGATGGCTTCATATAAATTTACCGGAACAAAAGAAGGCAAGAAAATATCTGGCAATGTTGATGCTCCGACCAAAGATGTGGCCATGTCAACACTATCACACCAGAACGTACATGTACTGAGCCTACGCGCTACTTCGGGCGGTAGCATAATGAGCAAACTACCTATCGGTAAACCTAAAGTAAAGCAAAAAGATTTGGTTATCTTTACTCGCCAACTTTCTACTATGATTTCCGCAGGTGTTCCTTTAACTCGCTCTTTGACTACCATGCAAACTCAAGCCGAAAATAAATATTTTGGCAGTATCATAGGTTCAATATCCAAAGACATAGAAGGCGGTATGGCTTTGGCTGATTCATTTGAAAAACACCCTGACACATTTAGTGATGTATACGTGAACATGGTTAGAGCCGGTGAATCAGGAGGAATACTTGACGAAATTCTGCAGAGGTTGGCGGCACAGGTAGAAAAAGACGCCACTATCCGCAAAAAAGTAAAAAGTGCCATGGCCTACCCTGTAGTTATCCTTGGCGTGACAGTAATCGCATTTTTTGGAATCATGATATTCGTCATTCCGAAACTTGGAAAAATCATTAAAGACTTAGGTGGACCAGATGCTGAGTTGCCTGTTTATACCCAGGCTATGCTGGGGCTCAGTGGTTTTATGCAAAAAAACGCTATTCTCATATTTATTGTTATGTTTATTGGAACATTCTTCTTCCGTCGCTACATAAAAACACCAAAAGGCAAATACAAACTGCATTCTACACTACTGAAAATACCAGTTATTAAAGTCATTTTGATCAAAATAGCTATTGCCCGTTTTGCCAGAACTTTTGCCTCTCTTATGGCTGCAGGTGTGGGTGTGCTTGATGCTTTAGAAGTGACAGGAAAAGCTATCGGAAATTTAGTCATAGAAGAGGAGCTAAAAGAAGCAGCTGATCAGATAAAAGCCGGCAAACAATTATCTGAACCTCTGAGCAAGAGCCCCCACTTCCCAGCTATTGTGGCGCAGATGCTCGCTATTGGTGAAGAGACAGGTCAGATTGACACGATACTGCTCAAAGTAGCTGACTTTTATGAAGAAGAGGTTGATGCGGTTATAGATGGTATTAGCTCACTAATAGAGCCTGTGATGATCTTAGTATTGGGTGGCATGGTAGGTATAATTGCGGCCAGTGTTATGGGCCCTATCGCTAGCTTGAGTCAAAATGTTGGCAAAGAGTAATAGGCATAAATAGCATTTATGAAACAATTTGGGGAAAAGTCTCTTGACTTCTTAAGCGCTTATGGTTACTATATCTTCAGATGCTTACCCCCTATGGTAAGATCGTGTTAAAAATTAATAATTCAAGGAGGGTGGGTCCATATGGTCTCTCTAAAAAATAAGCAACAAGGTTTCACTATTGTTGAGCTCTTGATCGTAATCGTTGTGATTGGTATCTTGGCTGCATTAGTGGTAACAACATTTAGCGGAATACAACAAAAAGCTCGAAACACAGAGCGAGAAACAGATATTAAGGCTATTCATGGTCAGCTAGAAGCTTACTATGCACAAAATGGTCGATATCCAACACTTGACAACATGAACGACAGCGGAACTGCAACTGCGTTTGTTGAAACAAGTCTTAAAGGTCTAGACCGTGAGTCATTAAAAGACCCTAAGAGTAATGCAGCCGATACTTATGATCTAGGTGCTGCTGCAGCCAACATCTACGGCTACGCCCCACTTGATTCAGGTGGCGGTGCTTGTAACAACGCTGGTGGCGACGACTGTGTCAGCTACACTTTGACTGCTACAAAAGAAGGTGGCGGTACATTCGAAAAGAAATCTCTTAACTAGAATATAAGATTTCACAAAATTAAGCCCTCTCTTAAAAGTAAGATTGGGCTTTTTTGTTGTAGCAGATCATTAAAATATTGTATAATTTGAGAAGAAAACATTATGGGTGGCCAAAACAAAACACTAATCTTCAAAGACAGACCGATTTTCGGGCTAGATATTGGCTCTAGCACTGTTAAAGTGATGCAACTCTCTGAAGTCAACAAAAAGACCTGTAAGCTACAGGCGTACGGAGTTGGCAAGTTTGATCAGTCGGCTATCAAAGATGGGGTTATCGAAGACTTTGACTCTATGGCAAAGTCTATAGTTGAGCTTTTTAACAAAAATGTCGTCGGCAAAGTCACCACCTCGCGCGTTGCGATGACAGTCCCGGCTAATCATACATTCAGCAAAGTATTGACCCTACCCAAGATTAAGGCTAGTGAGCTTAAACAAGCTGTAGAACTAGAATCAGAGCAATATATCCCGATGGCTTTTGATGAGCTATATTTTGACTACTCGGTTATAGAGTCTAGGAAAGACGATATTGAGGTATTAGTGGTTGCATCTCCTAGAAAAATTGTTGATTCACATATGACACTAGCCAGGCTTTTAGGTCTTGAGCCCATTGCCTTTGAAACAAATATAAGTGCTGTGGCGAGACTTTTTGAAAAACAAGACCAGCACAACGATGTTCCTTCTGTTTTAATAGATCTTGGATCTTTCTCTTCAGACATAACTATCCACGACAAGACAATGATTGTCACCAACACCATACCTTCTGGTGGCGAAATGTTTACCAACAGCCTTGTAGAGAAACTGAACGTAAGCCCTCAAGAAGCCCATATAATCAAGACTAAGTACGGGCTGGGAAAAAGCAAAAAGCAAAAACAAGTTATCGAAGCGCTGACTCCTGAACTAGAGCAACTTATCAAAGAGATTAAGAGAATGATCCGATACTATGAAGATAGAGTTGATAAAAAATCTCAGATTGGCCAGATAGTAACTATGGGTGGCGGTGCGAATATGCTTGGACTTAGTGAATACATAATCCAATCTCTACGGCTACCAGTACGGACATGCAACCCTTGGCAAAATATTGACCTCAATAAATTACAATCACCTTCACAAATAGAAAAATCAATGTACGTAACAGTAGCTGGATTAGCCCTGATTGACTCAAAGGAGATCTTTGCATGATAAATCTACTACCTACAGACTATAGAGAAGATATATTCTATGCACGAAAAAACACTATTTTAATAAAGTGGCTAGTGGTTTTGGTGATTTCAAGCTTGGGCGTAGCTCTTATAATCGTCAGTGGGCTACTATACACTAGGCATCTTGCTCAAGTTCAGTCTAAAGAAAATAGTGTAAAACTTGAGAGCCTAAAATCTCAGAATATTGATGAGGTTAACAAAGAACTAGCTACGATCTCTGACAACATAAAATTAACGCTACAAGTTCTCTCTAAAGAAGTTCTGTTCTCAAAACTTATCAAACAAATTGGTTCGATTCTGCCAGCCAACACCGCGCTAGATGGTCTGACTATTGAAAGTATCGAAGGTGGCCTAACACTAAAAGCATCAGCTCAAGATGTCGAGTCAGCTACCCAACTCCAACTTAATTTAGAAGATAAAAACAATGGCATTTTTGAAAAAGCAGATATAGATAACATTTCATGCAAAACAGAATCCTCAGGAGGATATCCTTGCACGGTCCTAATAAGAGCAGTCTTCAAAAAACAGAATAACCCTTACCTATTCATCGACCCCAAATATGCTCCAAAAGCCAGCAGTAGCACGGAGAAAAAACCATGAATTCAAAAAGATTTTTCTACGCACTAATAGCGCTTGTCACCCTAACACTTATGGCAATTATTGGAATGGCAGTGCTGGGCAATATTGTTCTTAAAAAACAGTCCGTAAAACTTATAGAAGCAAAGACTGAGTACGCTAGCTTGGAAGCCCAGGAAATATCGCTCAACCAAGCCAAGAAAGATGTAATCAAATATTCTGAACTGAATAAACTGACAAAGAGCATTGTCCCTCAAGACAAAGACCAAGCAAAAACCGTGAGAGAAATATACAAAATAGCTGCAAATAATGGTGTGCCCGTTAAGTCTATAGTCTTCAATAGCTCAACCTTAGGTCAAACCACCTCAAATGCCTCAGGCGGTAGCACCACCACAAAAACCAAGCAAACTCCTCCACCTATCACCCAAGCAAAGCCTGTTGAGGGCATAAATGGGGTTTATACTATAGAAATAGTGATATCAAATGATTCTGAAAGCCTAGTGAGCTATAACAACATCATAAAATTCTTGAGTTCTCTAGAATCAAATAGACGGACTGCCCATATCAGCAATATCATCCTGACCCCTGACAGAAAGAACAATAACAACCTAACTTATAACATCACTTTAAAGGTTTACGTTAAACCAGAGGCAACCAAATGAAAGATATAAATGTATCAGTATACTTAGAAAAAATAAAGAACGGTTTTGTTTCTTATCGAAAAGTAATTTTTGTGGTGTTCATAATATTACTTTACTCGGCTCTAGTATTCAGGATCAACCAACTATCTTCTCAGGCCCCGACTGATGACCAAATATCTCAAAAACTATCAGAGACAAAAAGGCCAAAAATCGATCAAGATTCACTGGATAAAATACAAAAGCTTCAAGACGAAAGTGTATCAGTTCAGGCTCTATTCAAGGAAGCCAGAGATAATCCGTTCTCTGACGAATAATAGGGTAAACTACTATTCTGACTTGTGTTGCATTAAAAAGGATTCGCGTGCATCAAGTATTAACTTGGCAGCAACGTTAGGATTTACGCAATATGTGTAAGTAAAGTTATTCTGCTCACCTGCAGTCTCAATCTTCAAAACACCAAAATTAAATATCGTAGGGAATATTCCCTCTTTGTGACTTGTAACATCCTCTATATTCGTCATCGCGATTTCTGAGACTTTGCGATTGAATAATCCTATCTGATTTATCAGAGTCACATTCCTAGTGGTCACAATCAACAAGCTCCTGTTATATATCCATGTCGCTATCAGCAAAAACAAAACCACTAGCACCAAAGCAATGAGCCCAAATAGTCCAACAATTGCATTAGTCGCGCCAGAAGAAAGACCAAGGGTCTCTGTCACAGATGGCAGTAAAAATACTATCAAAAGTGTTGACAGCAAAAGTGCAAAAGTCGCTTGTATATATAGGATAATAATCCCAAAAGGGTGTCTTCGAATCTCGGTGAGCTTTTGTTCGCCAACGCTCAGTGTGTCTATGGCTGTCTTTGTTGCAGTAGGATCTACTCCCTGATAACTATCGTGCATAGGTATAATTATAGCAGTTTTTCTTGCTTAGTATCTTTGTGGCTGGATGGGAAATCTTTTTTCAAATGTTTGTAGGCCTTTTCTGTAACCTTTCGCCCTCTTGGAGTCCTTTCCAGAAGTCCTATCTGCATCAGGTACGGCTCAAAGAAATCCTCTATAGTGATCTTCTCATCACCGGTCAACGCAGAAATTGTATCAAGCCCCACAGGACGTGTCTGATAATTTTCAATTATAGTCTGCAGTATCTTCCTATCTGCCGGGTCAAGCCCGAGCTCGTCAATCTCAAGCATCTCCATTGCCTTATGGCTGATAACCCCGTCGATAAATCCATCACCGTTAACATCAGCATAATCACGCACTCTCTTAAGGAGCCTGTTGGCTATTCGTGGAGTCAGACGCGATCTCTTTGCTAAATGCTCAGCTGCCTTATCGTCGATCTTTACATCCAATATTTCGCTTGCCCTTTTTATGATCTGAGCAACTTGTGGTTCTGAGTAAAATTCAAGCCTGTGCTGTATCCCAAATCGATCTCTCAGTGGCGCCGCCAAAGATCCAGTCCTAGTCGTAGCTCCGATTATCGTAAATTTTGGTAGATCAAGACGCAAACTTTTTGCACTAGGACCTTTGCCAATCATAATATCCAACTTAAAATCTTCCATCGCAGAGTAGAGAATCTCTTCTATAGATCTGTTAAGTCTATGTATTTCGTCGATGAACAAGATATCTCCGTCTTGAAGGTTTGTCAGCATGCTGGCTAGATCACCAGCTCGTTCTATCGCTGGACCAGACGTTACTCTTAGTGCAGATCCCATTTCATTAGCAATCACATGTGCCATGGTGGTTTTGCCAAGCCCAGGGGGGCCAAAAAGAAGAACGTGATCAATAGGCTCACCACGCTTTTTGGCTGCGTCTATTGCCAGTTGCAGATTCTTTTTTAAACGATCTTGACCAATATAGTTTTTGAAATCTTTTGGACGAAGAGTTACTTCTTCTTTTGCCTCTACCTCATCTGGTTCTGGCTGGGTAATCCTCTCGATAGCCATCTATTTGCCCCTCAAGGCTTCTTTAATTCTTTGCTCTGTTGATAGACTCTTGTCGACTTTAGCCAACGCACTTTTGGCGTCTTGGTCGGAAAAACCGAGAGCAACCAATCCTGAAAACGCTTCATCTTTGCTAGATACATAATCGCCGTCCAACATATCGCTAGCAGATACCTTACTGACTAGCCCAACCTTATCTTTAAGCTCTATTACCACTCGCTCTGCCAGCTTCTTGCCAACACCAGGGGCAATCTGGATGAATTTAACATCACCACTCGCTATAGCTAAGCGCAGTTCTTTGATAGAGCCGATACTTAACATGTTAAGTGCCATCTTTGGCCCTACCCCATTAACTTCTATTAACTTTTCGAAGAAGTTCTTGTCATCTTGGCCGATAAAACCAAAGAGATCATGACTTTGCTCTCTTATATGCTCATAGATGTAAAGTTTTTGGCTCGCTGAAACTTTTAGCTTCGATCTGTCGTCATCACTGACAAAAATACCATACCCAACACCCCCAACATCGAGAACGACATAGTCTAAGTTGGTAGATATAATTTTACCCTCTAAATATGCAATCATTGGCTATATTATACCCTGATAGGGTGATCTAGGCGAATCTTGCTGTCATGCTATGAGCAATAGCGCATGCCAAAGCATCTGCGCAGTCATCTGGTTCAGGTATAGATTTTAACTTTAGAATCACTTTTACCATTTCTTGAACTTGTTTTTTATCGGCTTTGCCATAGCCTGTCACTGACTGCTTTATCTGAAGTGGTGTGTACTCAAAAATATCTAAGCCATTCTGTTTGCCCAGCAACAATACGACTCCTCTAGCCTGAGAAACACTCATAGCAGTCGTAACGTTACGCATGAAGAAGAGTTTTTCTACTGCCATGACGTGAGGCTTATGCGTTTTTATGATTTCCTCAAGCTCAGAGCTGATAGTTACAAGGCGACTAGCCTCTTCACTATTTGCGGGTGTAGTTATAACCCCTCCATCAACTAACTGGACCTTACCGTCATCTCTATAGTCAATAACCCCGAATCCGAGACGACCTGTGCCCGGATCAATTCCAATTATCCTCATGAGTTCTTCTTTGCTTTTATGATATCCACAATTTGCTGATGTACATGCCCATTACTTGCTACAAAACCATTTATAGGTTGGTTGTATTTCTGCTGATTACCATCCAAGTCTGTAACTTTACCACCCGCTTCTGTGACAATCAAGGAAATAGCTGCTCCATCTTCTGGCTTGGGATTATTAAATATCGTAGCCGTGAACTCACCAGAAGCAACCAATGCAGTAGGCAATATCACAGACCATAGAGACGTTATATGAGCCCCTAGACTTACTAATTCTGATTCAACGGGTTGCATCTCTAAAACTTTATTTTTTAGTCCGCCTTCCATATCAATAAGCGCATTCTCTAAAGTATTCTTGCTTGAAACTGATATTTGATCTCCGTTCATAAAAGCACCATCACCTTTTGATGCAGAAAACAATCTGTTCTGGTAGGGATCGTAGACAATCCCTACTATACTCTCGCCTTTTTTTGTCAAAGCTAAAGAGAACGTAGAGATTGGTAGACCATGCGAGAATGGAACAGTCCCATCAACAGGATCAACCACCCAGGTATATTCTGAATCTGATACTTTACTCTCTTCTTCGCCCAGTACCCCATGCTCAGGATACATCTTTGCTATCTCCTCTATTACAAGCTTGTTCACTGCCAGATCAGTCTCCGTGACAGGAGTATTATCTGACTTCCAATTCTTATTCATCCCTGATGCAAAATTCTGTCTTATAAGAGCACCTGATTTTAGCGCTAAATCTTTAGCAAAATTGAGATAATCATCATGCATACTCTCAGGCCTCTACGTCGAAGTTTACGTGAGTTTTTACGACGTCGTCGTTCTCTTCTATCTTGTCCAGCAACCGAGTGATCTTGCCTATAGTTGATTCGTCAGTAATAGTAATGATATCTTTTGGCACATATGTTAGCTCTGCTTCTGTTACAGTATATTTTTCCTTGATAGCATCTCTAACTTCTGCAAGTTTTTTAGCCTCTGTGTATATTGTTGTCTCACCTTCGTCTTCCAAAACATCCTCAGCTCCGACATCGAGCGCGTCCAAAAGAAGCTCCTCGCCAGTCTCTTTAACGATAATCATTCCTTTGTGGTCAAACAAAAATGCCACTGAGCCTTTTTCCGCAATACTACCACCGTGCTTGGTAAATGCTAACCTAACTTCTGGATACGTTCTATTAATATTATCCGTGGCGCACTCTATCAAGATCGCTGTTCCGCCGGGGCCGTAACCTTCGTATAAAACTTCTTGAATTTGCTCTCCGCCGAGTTTGCCAGAACCACGATCTATCGCTTTTTGAATATTAGTCCCGGGCATATTAGAAGCCTTGGCCTTGTCGATTGCAAGCCTGAGCGTAAAGTTAGTGTCTGGGTCAGCTCCAGCTCGTGCGGCTATGGCTATGTTGTTGCCCAGCTTTGTAAATACAGCTCCGCGTTTGGCATCTTCTATAGCTTTGCCTCTGTGAATTTTCGCCCATTTACTGTGTCCAGCCATGCTAAAGTAGCTCCTTTTCTAGATCAATTATATCACGACGATTCTTGGTTTTATGATACAGAATCAAACAAATAACAATAATTAGTGCATAAGCAAAGATCATTTCAGTCAAACTTATTTTTGTATCAATCAACGCTCCTGGAATTTGAGCAAATAAATTCGCCACGTCTAGTATCGCAACCAGCATGATTTTTGCAGGCAAAGCTAAGACTCCGGCCACATGTGGGGATAACATACCTGCTATACCGGCGATAAAGCTGGACAACATGGCAAAAGGCACCAACGGAACCACAATAATATTTACCATAAACCCTACCAAAGAAACACGTCCGAATATAAACATTATTATCGGC
This sequence comes from Patescibacteria group bacterium, assembly GCA_038064875.1. GTDB lineage: Bacteria > Patescibacteriota > Saccharimonadia > Saccharimonadales > 2-12-FULL-41-12 > 2-12-FULL-41-12. The sequence continues at coordinate 510,560 of JBBTSC010000001.1, forward strand.
AATGTGAGAATCTGCGCAGAAAATGTATCGCTAATTAGCTGTTTAAGTGTGAGTAATTTGTCGCTTTTAGAGTACCTGAGGATCAATAGTGGCGAAAGCACCAGCACTCCAAAAAACGCCAAGAATGACAAATACCAACCTATATCGAACCAGACGTATATTGGGTTCCAAATGCCTGTGATAAATGCTGTCAGACCGATTAGCAAGACAGGCTTCATAGAACGACCAACATACCATGTCAGCAGAGACAGCGCACTAACTATAGATGCCCTGACTATTGAAGCGCTGAACCCAGTGATCAACAAAAATCCGACTATCAACCCGCCAGACAGGAGTGTGGCTTGGTACTTTGATGTTTTTTCTAAAAGTCTCCGCGCAAAAAGCACTAAGATAGTCAGGTTATAACCCGACACCGCTACAATGTGTACCAGTCCAACTTTCTTAAAATTTTCGTCTACGTTGTCTGGCAATGTACTTCTCTGGCCTATCAGCAAACCCAGAGCAAAAGATGCAGCTGGTTCTGGCAAAGCATTATAAACTCCAGCAACAAAATTTTGCCTAATCTTCTCTACGAACGAGTCTGTTCTGTTAATCACTTCTATTTGAGCAAAACTGATTCTGCCGACTTTTCCCCCTCTCGTCTGATAAATTTTGCCCTCTACCTGAACAATATCTCCTCTAGTTACAGCAGGAGTGCCAAATCCGGAAATGGTCATCTTGCCCGGCAGATACAGATCCTCTTCTGGAATATATACATCACCAACCTCGAACTCTAATTGTTTTTTATCATCGTAGACACCGTCACTTCTAGCCTCGGCAACAATGACAACTTTCTTCTCATAAATCCGGTCATACGCCGAAAAACTCTGCTGGAACTGATCTCCACGCCAAAGACCCAAGCTCAGACCAAACAAAATCATAAAGATCATCCACGCGATATTTCGACTGCGAATAGTTAACATGCTAAGTAATCCAAATATCAAGACTAACTCAAGTTGTAATGGCTGAAAATTCTTTGCCAAAAATAGTCCAGCAACAGCCAAAAAACAGAAGCATGTCAGCCCCGTCGTCCAATTAAAATGCATAGCGAGAACACGCTTAAGCTTTTTCATTCTTGGATACATTATATACTAGGTATATGGATGAAATTGCACGATATTTTGAAAACTTAGGACTCGAGCCTTCACACACTCAAATGGCACCGATTAAAGGTGGCCATATGTCATATAGCAAATCTGTATACATCAATGATAGCGAAAAAATCTTTGTAAAGAAATTTGTTGCTAGGGCCGACTTGACCAAACTACAATCTGCCCATGCTCTTGCCTATCTACATAAAGAAAACAAGATAATAAACCAACTCTCTGGCCTGGACATCTCTCCAGAATTCTCTGAGCTGATATCATCAAACTCTTTGATCCTACCTGCATATACTGAAGAGTCTGGTTGGTTCTGGGAGGCGCCTGAGGATACTGAGTTACTGGAAAACTACATCTCTTCTATCCTGAGTGTACTGTCTGAAAAAGAGAGTGCCACTGTTGATTTTGAAAATGTTGATATCCTGCCGAGTCAACAAACCCTCGAGTCTAGTGGCTGGCAAAAATTAACAAAACTACCGGATCTCAAGTCTCAAATAACAGACAAGGTTGCACAGTTCAAATCAGCCTTGCACCCAATTACGGTTAACTCTGGTCATGATTTGGTAGAGAATATAGGAGATCTCATTAACCAATACCGGCCAGTCAGTAGCAAAGAATTAACAGCTTTTTCTCATCACGATGCTCGGCAACACAACATTGCATGGCACCCTGATCTTGGGGTTAGGATAGTCGATTGGAGCTGGGCAGGAATGGGCTTGCCAAATTCTGATACAACTATGTTCCTAGTAGACCTAACAAAGAGCGGGATAGATGTTTCTGAATATCTAGATCGATATTTTAATCCAGATCATGCCCACATACTTATTGGTTTTTGGCTAGCTAGAGCGCTGGAACCACCGAGCAAGTCTAACCCTGAAGTCCGCTTGCACCAACTAGCCTCCGCCATCACCGCATACAACCTCATTAAATATAAAAACCCCACTTAGATGTGGGGTGCTTATATGGAGGACCCAGTGGGACTCGAACCCACGACACGTGGCTTAAAAGGCCACTGCTCTACCAACTGAGCTATAGGTCCACACTCGAAAATGTGGCAATTACTCCCTATAATTATGCAGATTTTTAACCAAAAGTCAATCTGTTAAACAGATGGGGCCTACTTATGATGGTCTCTTTTGACTTTATGCAAACTCACACTCAGTAGCAAAACGGCTAGAAGCATAGTGACTGCAACATAAATATCTACTTGGTGGCTAAAGTTACGCAAAAAACTGTCTGACAAATCACGAAATAGACTGTAGTTATATCGACTCGCAAGAATCACAATCGAAAAAGAACCAACTATCCGTAGCACGTGATCAAACAGCCTGTGCTTAATCTGTCTCTTTCGCCCTACAAAGATCAAGGCCAACATTGGAGCCACGAATAATATTATATTGCTCATGTTCTGACCGAGCACGGAAATATTCGGCATCCAGAAGCTCAATCTATTTGCCATGAAATCACCTATCAACGCACCTACAAGTATTATCGATGCCGGGACACGGAGCACAACCCCCAGCAAACATATTGCTACGGTGAGCCCGATGCCGATGATTGGTAAATCGCTTATGTTCATATCACTCTAAGTTTATCTTGTCGCCAACTTTTAGTCCACTACTTCTAAGGTCATCCACGTTGACCTCAATCACATGGTCAGCCCTGTGACAATATGGCTCGGGGTACGTTGCAGGACTAATATCTGGTTCAATATGAGAGACTTTTTTGCTATCAACCCATATTATTGCCAGATTAAATCTCATCTCTTTCATCCACATACACATTTCTTCAGATTCATTGCTCGAGAAGATCATCCCCTCATTTTTGCCTAAAGATTCTCTGCCTGATAGACCAATTGCTTTGTCTTCTGTAGAACTAGCAACTTCTAACTTAAAACTTTGGGTACCTAGTTGCACCACCAACTTGTCTGTCCTCAGAGACAGCAAAAGAATAAATATCGCCAGAACCAAAGCAAAGATCTGCCAATTCTTTTTGAGACTAGTAATTAAATTCATAGCTAATTCTGTGACTTAACTCTCAAAAAAGCTAGAGTCAGTACTGCCACCATAATAACTATCAACACCAATATCATCAGAACAAATCCAGATTGATTATTGTCTTTTTTTTGCTTCATTAAGAATATTTATATCACAAAAAGCATAAGGATTTCTAGATGTTAAAGATCCCGCCACCTTTGGTGTCTTTGAACTGCTCTAGTAATTCTTTCTGTTTTTTGCTGAGTTTTGTTGGAGTTTCAACTATTATCGTTACTATGTGGGCACCACGAGAACCACTTTTAACGTGTGGCACGCCATGGCCTGATAGTTTGAAATCTGTACCGCTCTGCGTCCCGGCTGGCACTTTCATTTTGACCGGACCATCTACTGTATCAACTTCTATTTCTGTGCCTAAGGATGCGTCTATCATGCTGAGTTTTTCTTCGCTCAATATCAAGTTGCCTTCTCTGGTAAATCGTTTGTGAGGTTTGACTCGCATGTGTACATATAGATCGCCTTTTTTGCCACCGGCTACAGCTTCACCGCGCTCGTGCAGTCGTATCGTCGCACCATCATCAATTCCTGCTGGGATTTTAAGCTTGATCGTCTGCTGAGTATCTTTTGTCCCTTTGCCACCACAGACTGTGCAGAGTTTTTCTGGGACTCTCCCAGAACCCTGACAGTTTTTACAAACAGCAGCTTGATTAATCACACCAAAAGGCGTTCTGATACCTTGGACAACTTGTCCAGCACCCTTACAAACGTCACATGTTTTGAGCTCATATCCTGGCTCTGCCCTAGATCCTTTGCAGTGTTCACAGTTGTCATGCATACGGATTCGTAGTTCTTTTTCTATTCCAAATACTGCATCTTCAAAAGTCAGCTCTATTGCAGTCTCTACATCATGTCCTCGTTTTTGTCCGCCACGATGACCTCCACCTGCGTCTCCTCCAAAAAAGCTACTGAATATATCGCCGAGTCCTAGGTCTCCAAAGTCAAAGTGCATTTCCTGCCCCTGTCCGCCAAATCCTGCAAAAGGATTACCGCCGTCGCTAGACGCACTTGTACCGACTCCTGCGTGACCGAACTGGTCGTATCGTTGCCGTTTGGCTTGGTCTTTTAGGACTTCATAGGCTTCGTTGGCTTCTTTGAATTTAGCCTCATCTCCACCTTGGTCAGGGTGATGCTCAACCGCAAGTTTTCGGAACGCCTTTTTGATCTCGTCCGCACTCGCGTCTTTTCCTATTCCCAGTACTTCGTAATAATCTCTTTTACTCATTAACTATCCACACAGTGTCTATTATTATCTTCGAGTTTGGTACTAACGCTAAAAGTTCTTGATGAGCCTTCTTCGCCATTACATTTTTTTGCAAGATGCACAGCTATAACTCCTTTTTCATCTTTTTCAGTCACCAGAAATTTATACTTCTGTTTTATCTCTTGCTCAAACTCGTCTGATGGCAAAAAACTCTTGTCCTCTATCTGCTCTTTGGCTGGTAACTTTCCCCTATTGTTTGATTGATAGACCGCGATAGCGGACACGGTAGCAGAGACAGCATTCTTATGCGTCGTATCGCCCTGCTTTCTGCTGAGGCTAGGTGTCGCCAATACAGGAAAGAGTAGTGCAAAAAATGCCAAAATTATAATCATAACTTATATTATACCTGTTCTTGTTCTCTTAAACTCTTGTGTAGCCATACTATATTCTAACTTTTATTCTCTTTCGTGGCCAACTATTGCTCTCATGAAATTAATTAATTTCTCTGCATCATCTTCTGTCGCTAGAGCAATAGGATCTTTATCTGGGAAAGTATTCATTCTCTCTGATGCATTTGTTCGTAATTCTTCATCACTAGATCTAGAGTCTACCAGATGGCTACTAGCACGAATCAAATAATGATCCTCCGCTATCCAAAAGGAATGTGCCATAAATAGATGACTTTCATCCAGCTCCATGATCCCCAGTTGGAGCAATGGCATACCATCAATTATGTTGTTACCCATACCCCAGCGAATACCGCCTGAAACGCCTTCAGTCATTTTACCACCATCTAGCTTAGGTAACTTTGGCTCAATACTTTCCCAGCCAAATCTATTAAGATCAACTATTCTCACTCGCAACTTCCTTCCTTAGAGCTAAACCTAACCTAACAGGAATTATTTTTCTTTTTTGTCGTCTTTTTCGTCTTCTACTACTTCGCCTTCTATTGGTTCGTCTTTTTCAGATTTCTTTTCATCGCCTTTGACGTCCGCTTCTTCTTTTGCAGCTTCTTCATACATTTTGGCGCCGATAGGCATGATCACATCGTTCAATTTCTTTAGTGCTGTCTCAATCGCTTCTTTATCTGCCGTTTCATCAGATTGAACTTTTTTAGCTGACTCTACTGCGTCGTCAATAGCCTTTTGGTCATCCTCAGAAATCTTTTCTTTGTTGTCGTTCTTTAGTTTCTCAGCTTGGTAAACTGCGTTTTCTAGAGCGTTTCTGACCTCGATAACTTCTCTTTTAGCTTTGTCCTCGTCTGCGTGAGCTTCTGCTTCTTTTTGAGCTTTTTCGACGTCTTCTTTAGACAAATTACCACTGTTTTGGATTGTGATACTTTGTTCTTTGCCAGAACCTTTGTCCTTGGCAGTTACGTTCAGAATTCCGTTGGCATCTAGGTTAAAAATAACTTCAATCTGCGGAACACCACGTGGTGCAGGCGGGATACCATCTAGCACAAATCGTCCAAGTGATTTGTTATCCGCAACCATACCACGCTCTCCCTGAACCACGTGGATTTCTACCTGTGGCTGGTTATCAGCAGCGGTGGAGAATACCTCGCTCTTGCTTGTTGGGATAGTTGTGTTTCTCTCGATCAATTTTGTAGCCACACCGCCTAGAGTCTCAATACCGAGGCTTAGCGGAGTAACATCTAGTAGCAATACGTCCTTAACATCACCTGCCAACACTCCACCTTGGATAGCAGCACCGACAGCAACAACTTCGTCTGGGTTGACTCCTTGTTTTGGATCTTTGCCAAAAATACTTTTGACCTTTTCGATCACGGCTGGCATACGAGTCATGCCACCTACTAAAATTACTTCGTTGATATCGCTAGCTTTTAGCTTGGCGTCTTTCAGAGCTTTCTCTACTGGACTTGCAGTTCCATCGATAAGATCAGCAACTAGCTCGACCAATTTTGCACGAGTTAGCTTGTACTCAAAGTGCTTTGGCCCATCTGCATCAGCAGTCAAGAACGGCAAGTTAATATCTGCAACTTCAGTGGTAGAGAGCTCTTTTTTAGCCTTTTCTGCCTCTTCTTTAAGTCGTTGCATAGCAGCCTTGTCGTCTTTAACATCAATACCTGATTCTTTCTTGAACTCATCGACAAAGTGGTTGACGATCCTAAGGTCAAAGTCCTCACCACCAAGGTGTGTGTCACCATTTGTGCTCAGTACTTCAAAAACGCCGTCACCAAGTTGAAGGATAGATACGTCGAATGTCCCACCACCAAGATCGAACACAGCGATCTTTTCTTCCTTGCCTTTGTCTAGTCCGTACGCCAGTGCCGCAGCAGTTGGCTCGTTGATAATCCTCTTTACTTCCAAGCCCGCGATCTTACCTGCGTCTTTGGTAGCTTGACGTTGAGAGTCATCGAAATATGCAGGAACGGTGATAACCGCCTCTGTTACTGGCTCGCCGAGAAATGCTTCTGCATCAGCCTTTAACTTGCTAAGTATCATTGCACTGACTTCTTCTGGACTGTAACCTTTACCAGACATTTCTACTTGTACAGCTGTGCCCTTTTTCTCAATCTTAAATGGCATCAGCTTGATATCTTTTTGAACTTCCTTGTCGCTAAATTTACGACCAATAAGTCTCTTAACACCAAATATTGTGTTAGTAGCATTAGTCACACGCTGACGGTTGGCTACCTGTCCGACAAGTCGCTCGGCGTTTTTGTTGATAGCTACAACACTCGGTGTAGTACGGTTCCCCTCGCTGTTAGCGATAATCTCTGGCTTACCAGATTGCATCACAGCCATAGCACTGTTAGTTGTACCAAGGTCTATTCCTATAATTTTTCCCACTGTTTTTTCTCCTCTTAATATCGTATTTTGTTACTATTATTTTAGCACTCATGTGCTTATAGTGCCAGTATAATAAACTAGCACTCTCATGTCAAGAGTGCTAACAGATTTATTTGATCGGGCTATAGTTTTAGTGAAGAATACGCTAATTTATGAGACTCTGAGCGATGTGTGGCCGTGGCTACACTGAGCTGAATCGGAATAAATTAGTTAGTGTTATTTGCTACAAATATAGTTCTAGCAGATAAATCTGCTTAGTATTCTTGACATGGGTCAAGAGTGCTAGTTAGTATGATATTTATATCTTATTGTTTATCTTGATCTACTAGTTTGTGAGCTGTCTTAAGTGATCGAATCACACTCCAAAGAGACAGCTTATCAAAATTATCAGCTGTACCATGCGGATTAAATAACCTTACATTTTTACCCTGACCATCGGGTACAGTCTCATCAATGTCCTTCTCTGTTATGAGATTGATCTCTCCGGTGTCTTCATCACGATCAATATGAATATGTTTCCATACTACACTTCCATTACCTCTGGGCATCTTGACATCAACCCTGTGAGGAACAGCGTTAACATCAATTGGTTCTACGGACAGGTAATCAGGAAGCGTATCACACAGATCTTTGATTCGCTCCAGCTGATACGTTCTAAGACTATCTTTTAGTAATTCAAACGGTGTTCTGAGACCAGGCTGGACTCCTTCCATTGGCTCTGGATCTTTGAGTAATTCTACACTCATAATAACTACACATTGTATACGGCAACTGTTCTTTTACCAAGCATAAGTGTTTCCCTTAAGACTTTTTGACTTTGACCATAGCGTGACGGATGACTTCTTCGCCTAGTGTGTAGCCTGGCTGAAGTTCTTCGCTGACTATTTCGTGATCGCCACCTTCGTCTTCCATACTGACAGCTTCGTGGATCTCTGGGTTAAAAGGCTCACCTACAGTCTTAATTTTTTTAACACCGATATCTGTCAATGCCTTTTCAAACTGTTTTACGACTCCGCTGACGCCTTTTACATAGTCATGCCCTTCGATGTCTTTTGGTGCGTGTTTTAATGCTCTCTCTAGATTATCTATTGCTGGCAATAAATCACTTATTACTCCTGCTTTTACGCCAGATTTCAAACTTGAAAGCTGTTGTTCGTACCGACGGCGAATATTCATAGAATCTGCTCGTTCACGTTGTAGAGATTCCGTTAGCTCGGCGACTTCCTTCGCAAGCTCCTCAGCTATTTGCCGATCCTCAGACTTCACTTTTTTACTCATGATATTTCCCCCATGCTTGCCGTCAGTGACTCTTTCCGTATCCCTATTGCTGTATGAAGCGCTAAATTAACATATGCATCAACCATGTTGATATCACTTGGAAAGTTCTCTTTTATTATTTCTTCTGTTCTGGTTATTATTGATTCTCTTGCTTGATCTATCTCTTCTTGAGTTGTTGCATCAAACCCCCCATTTCTATCCCAAAATTCAAGATGGTCTGCCCACATATCCAGAATAGGTGTAACTTGAGGTAAACGCTCAAAAACATCTTCCCGCCTTCTCTGGTCGCTTTTTTCGTGAGCAGGAACGCTATATGCTTCCATCTAGTATCTTCTCCATTTTCTACTCATAAATAGCTTCCTCTAGGGATTCGCCTGTCCTTTTGACTAAATTCATTACGCCTTTGTAGCTCTGCCGTGTTGGACCGAGTACACCTATGTAGCTGTTGTCGCTATATGGACTTCTGAATTTGCTGATGATCAAACTACAGCCACTGTTACGACCAATTGGGTTTTCTTGTCCGATAAATACGCTGAGTGGTTCGTTTGGCTTTGCCTCATGTAGCCATGGCTCTAAATTATCTAGTAAGCTGGCGACTTCGCGGACAGCTCCCCCGCTAGAAAACTCTGGTTGAGCAAAAAGATTTGTCAGCCCTGACATATACAGTTGGTTGCCGATAGTCGCAAGGCCTAGGTTATGTGTCATTTCTACAAGCGTATCGACTGCACTGCGTATAGTTCGCTCAGGGGCATTGTTGTCGCTAACTCGTGCAGAAAGCGCACGCTCTGTCCTTTTATCTACTGAAGTTTCGTCACTAAGTGTGTTGACATAATATCTATAGCCTTTGTCTGTAGGGATACGACCGGCACTGGTATGAGGTTGTGTGATGAGGCCAAGTCTCTCCAGCTCTGCCATTTCTGCGCGAATCGTCGCACTAGATACACCAAAGACCTTAGCCAAAAGACTTGAGCCGACTGGACTTGCTACTTCTGCATATTGTTCAATTATCGATTTTAGGATTAGTTCTTGTCTAGGACTCATGATGAGCTAATTATATAAATTTAGCAGTCTGAGGTCAAGAGTGCTAGATGATGTTAGGCATGTCTTTAAGGCGAGCACGTACAATTTCCTGAGCTTCAACCATATCTCGCTCTGGAACTTTGGGAAGATCAGGATACATATCAACATAATGAGAAAGTCTCAGTATTGGATCACCATATATAACAAGACCTCCTTTAAATAAGTTGAGTGAAGAATCTAGCGGAGTTATCTCTAAAGCTTGAGTATTGCTATTTGCATTGACTATTGCTGTACCCGCGAGAGTCATCACATGAGCATATGCTTCATACGGATTAGGGTGGACCAAAAAACCCGTTTCTCCTTCAAGTTCTTCTAAAATAGTCGCGATAAAGAATGCCCTCGGAACACAGTTTGCAGTCCCTGTATCAAGAGCTTCGAGCGGATTAACCTGCCTTTCATCAAAATGAGGCAATGCAGTTGCACAAAAATATCCAGCTTTCTCCATCGCAGGAGTAACCAAATCAGCTGATCTAGCATTCATAATATAATATTATACAAGGATTTAACTAAAAGTCAAGTATTAGCCTACTAAATAATACTGGCCGTGTTCACTATCTACGTATTCAAGTCCTGAGTCATTGTGATAATCTTCGCCAAATATACTTCTCAGATGTCCTTCTGACTCTTCTTCGAGATCAACTAGTAATTTCGCGCTATCTTGATCTGGGTTTAAGTCGAATGATATAAGTTGCTCATCTTCATCTATTGCTTTAGCACGTACTAATTCTTTAATCATTTGTTTCTCGCTTTCTATTTGTTTTTACTATTTATTTTTGTTTACTAGGATTACACTATAGCATAAGCGATATAATTTGTCAATGTACGAATTGTCTTGTTGTGTTCTAGAGGTTTTGCAGGATTTGTTCTGCGATTTCTCTACCCTGAGCCTGATAATCAGGATCTGATGGCCCACCTTTTGCTAATCTATCGACTGCATGTACTGCACGAGATAGTTCGTCATTTACGACAAATTGAAAATAATCTTTACTGAGTGCCAGTTCTATTTCCTCACGGGCTATCCTACGACGTCTCGCCAAGTCTTCTTGATCAATGCCATGTTTGTATCTGTTAAGTAGTCTAGTTTGCCATATCTCGTAGTCAGGCGGAACAACAAAAACTACTTTAATATTTTGAGAAATATTCCAGTATTCTTGAACACCTTGCACTTCTATGTCAGTGATGGCTATTTTGTTGTCGTCACGCGCCTTTTTGATCTCTGACGCACTGGTGCCATAGACGTTCTGACCATAAAGTTTGGCTTCAACAAACTCCTGATTTTTTACCATATCTATAACTCGCTGATTGTCTACAAAATGATATTCAACCCCATCCTGCTCCATCACACCATAGTTCTCACGAGGACGGCGGGTTGTGTGCGAAATTATCCGGTGATAATCTCCTGACTTTAAAAGCTCATTAATAATGGTGTTCTTGCCAGCACCAGAAATACCAACGACAAAAAGTAATTTGTGTGATCGAACGATCTCGATTACTTCCTCACCAGGTTTGTAATCAACCAAAAGTTTTTTCAACTCTTCCATTTGTTTAATTATACACTAGTCTCTCTTGAGCATTACGGTGAAAGCTTCTGCTGGAATATCGACTGTGCCAAATCTTTTCATTCTGGCTTTTCCGCGCTTTTGTTTTTCTAGAAGTTTTTTCCGCCGAGTTACGTCACCGCCATATAATTTGGCCGTCACATCTTTTCGGTATCCGCTGAGGTCTTCGCGGGCAATGAACTTTCCGCCAATCGCTGCCTGCAGTGCTACCTTGAAGTTCTGACGAGGGATGATTTCTTTAAGTTTACCGACGGTTTCCCTGCCTAAACTTTGTGCTTCGGATCTGTGACACATGACACTCAGTGCTCCAACAATATCACCAGCCACGTAAAAATCTACCCTCACCAGATCTTCGGCTCGATAATCTTCGAGCTCGTAGTTGAATGAGCCATAGCCACTGGTTACGCTCTTTAGTTGATCATAAAAATCAGTCAAAAGATTTGCGAGTGGTGCTTCAAAATCTATAATCGCTAGATGTTCATCTACATAACCTAGATTCTTCTGAAAACCACGCTTGCTGGTAATCAGGCTGAGCACTCCACCAACGTAGTCTTTCGGCACAACAATCTCGCCCTTTATCCAAGGCTCTCGGATTTCAACGATCTTGCTTGGTTCTGGCAGTTCACTGGCTGACTTAATATCCAGAGTCTCTCCACTAACCAAGCTGACTTGGTAATCAGAAGATGGATTTGTAACAATCAGACTTAAGTTATATTCACGCTCTAACCGCTCACGCACAATATCCATATGGAGAAGTCCCAAAAAGCCTATACGCATACCAAATCCGAGCACTGGCGAATTCTCTGGGATAAATTGTAGTGCTGAATCGCTCAATGATAATTTCTCAACTGCCTCTTTGAGCTCTTGATAATACTCGTTACTCTCGGGAAAGAATCCAGCATAGACAAATGGCTTCACATCTTTATAGCCTGGTAGTGCCTCTGCGATATTGTCTGATACGAGTGTTACTGTGTCACCAACTTTCGCCTCACGTGTTGTCTTGAGGTTAGTCACGATATAACCAATCTCACCAGTCTCTAAAGCCTTGCTGGGCTTCATGGCTGGCTGAAGACTACCAACTTCCAGCGCTATGCCTTCTGCGTTTGTCGCCATCATTTTGATATTTGCGTTCTTAGATATTTGACCATCTATGATCCTGACGTAGAGTATCACTCCTCTATAATCATCATAATAGCTGTCAAAAATTAAAGCTCTCGATGCTGTATCTGAACTTCCAGTTGGCGCAGGGACTTTTTCGATTATGGCATCCAAAACTTCATCAACACCATCACCCGTCTTGGCAGATATCAAGAGAATATCTTCTTTCTGGCATCCAATAAGACTGATGACTTCCTTGCTGACTTTTTCTACATCAGCAGCTGGTAAATCTATTTTATTAAGCACTGGGATGATAGTCAGATCAGCTTCCATCGCCAAGTATAGGTTCGCCAACGTTTGAGCTTGGATGCCCTGAGACGCATCCACAACCAACACCGCTCCCTCACAGGCTTGAAGACTTCGTGATACTTCATAGCTAAAATCTACGTGCCCAGGAGTATCGATCAAATTAAGTTGATAATCTTTATGGTTCATTCGAACGGGGGCTAACTTTATAGTTATCCCTTTTTCACGTTCTAGATCCATCTTGTCCAGATGTTGTGCCTTCATATCCCTTTTCTGGACGGTGCCTGTGAGCTCTAGCAAGCGGTCTGCCAAAGTTGATTTGCCATGGTCTATATGTGCGATTATACAAAAGTTACGAATTTGTTTCATGGACTAAATCTTGACTGGTTTTAGAATAATATCCTTGAGCTTCCTGACAATAGGCTGAACTTCGCTGAGTCCAAAAACTGCAGACATGGTCAGATGTGTCAAAAATGCTACGGAGGAAATGATCGCCAATTTACTACCAAGGACAAAGAATCCTTTGTCTCCTACTTCCAGCGGATAAATCGATATCACCGCAAAAGTCGCGATAACAGTAAAACCAGATACTGCTATTATTCTGGCTATGCCGTCCCAGAAATCAATATCTAGTAACTTACGATCTCTTTTAACCATGATTGTCATTAGTATCAACACCTCAGCAAAAGCGACTATGGATTGCGCCATAGCAAGCCCGGCCACACCATAAGCCGAAGCCTTTGCTAAATTAAATGCTAGTATCACGTTAAGTATAATCGCAAATAAAGAAACAAACAGTGGAGTTTTGGTATCCTTTTGTGAGTAGAACCAGCGAGAGACTATCACGTAGATAGTCCTAAACACTATCGCGCCAACGAAAAATCCAAGGATCAAGGCGATTTCAGGTGAATCTCTTGAGAAAATCAACCTGGCTAGATAGCCTCTGGCAAAATAACCAATGATCGCTACTGGCATAATGATCCAAAATATTAGTCTTAAGATCTGCAAAAAATCTCTCCGAAATAAATCACTTCTATTTTGGGCAAGTCTGTCGTTAAGTCGTGGGAAGGCGGCAGTTGCTATTGTCGTGCCTACCAGCAATGTTGGGGCCATCTGCAGAGTATAGGCGTTTTCAAAATAACTAACGTTTCCTTCACCCAGCCGACGCGCGAAGTTTGTCTCCGCGATACTGTTGATCGAGTCGATCCCTTGGTCTATCGACCTTGGGGGCAGTTGCCTTAGTATTTGTTTGAACTCACGGTTGTTGAAATTAATAACATGCTTGTACGAATAACCAAGTCCTATGAAACCGCCTAGTGCTACAAAGAGTTGAATCAGGGCTCCCGCCAGAGCACCTACACCTAGCCCGATAAGTCCTATGTTGTCTTTGAAAAAGTAGATACTCAAAATAATACATACGTTGTAGAACAACGGTGCGATAGCAAAGAAAAAAAATCGTCCAAATACTTGTTGAACACTGGTCAGAATTCCAGATATTGTAAAGAGTAGAGGGTTAAAGGCGACAAGTCGCATTATGGTAGATGCATTATGTAGCTGTTCTGGACTCATGTTGGGTGCCACAATATAGTGAATGAGTTCTTCGGCAAATAACAAGATAATAATACCGACAAAGAACATAACCACTGCCAGAAGATTTAGTAGGCTGTTACTGAGTTCCCATATACCTTTTCTGTCATTTTTGGCTAATCGATCTGCCAAAAATGGCATGAAAGCCACACCCAACGCACCGGCTGCCAAGGTAAAATAAAACAAATCAGGGATCTTAAAAGCAGCGAAATATGCGTCAGTGCTATCTGGACCAAGAGCTGAGAAGTTGGCGTTGACTAATTTTGTCCTAAGAAAACCAAGCAATTGTCCGAGCATGGAGGCAACGATAAGTAATGCTGCTGCATTACCCAGACTAATTCGTTGATTGGCTTTCTTAAATAATCTAGACACTAACAATATTATACTCTTCTCAGGAGTATTTTTACAGATCAATTTGCCATAATAATCGATATCTATATAATAAAAACAATGTATTTGACTCCGGAACAAGCACGTGACAAAGAAGTATATACAAAACTATCCGAGGTTGCTTCTTCTAGAATCAAAGAAGGCGAGGAGCATATTTGGAGAGTTCTGCCCTATGATCCTGAGTCTGAGTATCATAAATTATCGACTGTTTATATAGATCCGTTGGAAGATCTAGACCCTGATTACACAAAGCAACTAACTGCGTATGGTTTAGCGAACTATCGACATGACCTGCAAAACAAAGCTTCCTCTCGTTTAGAATCGATTATTGAAGATTTTAGGATAGTTAGAGGAGATGAAGTTAGAGATATTGTAGATAGCGGAGAACATCTAGCTATTAACGTAGACCATCAGTCTAGATTTTCTGCTTTAATTGCATCAGCAATTGTACAATTTGCCATATCTGAATCTAGAGAAGACGCGAATAGAATTAGGCAGATTTCTTCCACAATTGTTACCAGATATTTAGAGTGCTATGGAGTCAACATGGGAGCTGTTTTGAATAATCCACAGCTTCCAGTAGTAAATGCTCTTGAGATTGCACGAAACTTCTCAGGAATAATCCCTATTTTCCCAGATACTGAATTACGACAAGAATCAGAGGTTGATCCTGTCGTACAGGAAAAATTTAATTCCAAAGCCATAATCAGATCACGTCCGAGAACAAATACCCCCATGCTCAGGACATTTGTAGCTTCTGCAGCTTCTGATGAACAAATGAGCTCTGGTGGTTATCGAATGAGAAGCGTAGGAGATCAAGTAAAAAGGCTGTTCTCTATCGGCAACTGGCACACTATGTCTGTGGCTACCAATATAGATCCTGGGGATGTATCGAAGACATTCTTCGTACCATCTGAGATAACTCCTTCGAGTGAATATTCTATGGATACACTCGATGAACATAATCTATGGATAGCACAGACAAGACAGGAAAGAACCGGTGAGCCAGTTATTTACATCCCGAATGAATCTAGCTAGTACAATGAGGCAGATTTTGGAAGATGAGAGCCTTCAAAAATCTTCAGCACTTCAGGCGCTTCAACTGTCTCTTTTTCTTTCAAGGCATCTTTCAACTTCTCTAGGTAACTTTTGTTGGCATTGATAACAGCTCGTGCCCTCTCGGCAGCCTCAGTAATCAAGCCTTCAACTTCGTCATCAATGATTTTAGCAGTATCTTCAGAATATTGTCTTTCGTGTGTCATGCGGTCAAACATCATACCAGACTCTACCTGGAAAACTTGGTCACGAAGTTTTGTGCCCATACCTTGGTTGATCACCATATCACGAGCCAGCTCTGCTGCCTTCTGTAAGTCATTACCAGCGCCAGTTGTTACTCTATCTTTGCCGTAAACAATTTCCTCTGCAATACGCCCACCAAGCATGCGAGCCAGCACGTCTTTGTACTCGATAATACTATGGTAACTTTTATCCTCTGGTGGGATGAACCACGTTACTCCACCCGTGCCACCACGAGGGATTATCGTGACTTTGTGTACGAGATCACTATCCGGCAAAACATGGCCGACAATTGCATGACCAGCTTCGTGATAAGCAGTCATTTCCTTTTCGTGCTCGCTCATGACTTTACCCTTACGCTCTGGACCTATGGCAACTTTTTCAAAAGCGTCTGTGACCACGTCTTGTGTGATTTCTTTTTGATTACGGCGAGCAGCCAAAATCGCTGATTCGTTAGTGATGTTGGCAAGATCTGCGCCAGAACTTCCGGCAGTTTTTGCAGCTAATGCATCGATATCTACGCTCTTTGCTAGAGGTTTTTTAGCAAAATGAACTTTCAAAATGGCTTCACGATCTTTACGGTCAGGCAAGCCAATATGTACACGACGATCGAATCGCCCTGGTCGAAGCAGTGCTGGGTCAAGTACGTCTGCTCGGTTAGTGGCAGCTAGTACAATAACATTTTGTCCTTGTTCAAATCCATCCATTTCTACAAGTATCTGGTTCAATGTCTGCTCACGTTCATCGTGTCCACCACCCATGCCACTTCCTCGCCGACGACCTACTGCATCTATTTCGTCGACGAATATAATACAAGGTGCATTTTTCTTAGCTTTGCTAAATAAATCACGAACACGACTCGCACCAACACCAACAAACATTTCGACGAATTCTGATCCTGAGATACTAAAGAATGGCACGCCAGCTTCTCCTGCAACAGCACGTGCGAGCATGGTCTTACCTGTCCCCGGAGGACCAACTAACAAGACGCCTTTTGGTATTTTTGCGCCAACATCTTCAAATTTCTTTGGATGCTTCAGGAAATCTACAACTTCTTCTAGGTCTTGTTTTGACTCTTTGGATCCAGCTATGTCTTTGAAAAGGACTTTGTCTTTTTCGTTGCCGTATAGGCGTGCCTTGCTCTTACCGAAACTGAGCGCTTGAGACCCTTGTCCCTGTGCACTACGCATCATGTAAATAAGCACCATTGTGATAATAACTATTGGCAGTAAGCTCAGCAGGACGTTCGTCCAGATTGCACCACTGTTGGATTCTGGCTTGTTAATTACCTCGACTGGGGCGTCTTTGTTAAGACCTTGCTCGTAGATACTAGACCCGGTCTCTTTGCGGGTTTTTTCTGAGGCTTTTTCTTCATCTTTTTTAGTAACATTGATGTTGTCACCAGTTATTTCAAGCTTTTTCACTTGTCCACTGTTAGCTCGTTTTACCATGTCAGAAAAGGCAACTGATTTCAGATTTGTAGGTTTTGTTGTGGCACTAATAATTATAAGTCCGAACAAGATTATCAATGCGACAAATCCAGCATTTTTAAAATGTGATTTCTTATTGTTTTTATTGCCAGGAGCCTGCCCAGGCATTTTAAATTTATTTCTCACCATATATATGTATCATTATACACCATCAACTTGTACAAAGTCTTTGCCAATCTTGATCTTTTTGTCGTTTTTTATTGGAAAAAGTGAACCACTACGTCCTGTCTTTATTCGAACACAGAGAAGCTCTAACGTTTTGCTGTCAAAACTAATATCGTGACTCCTCAGCCAAAAAGCCAACAACTCCAAAGCGCTTTTATGATCTAGCAGGACAAATTGCTTTCTATTAAGATCTTTTGTCGCAAAACTTTTCAGTAGATTATCGATTTCATCATTTGTCTTTTTTACATCTTTGATTACCGTAGCAAGACGCTTTTTATGGTCGGTATTTGTATCTTTTGCCAAGACTTTTCTGATACGATTTCTTAAATATTTTTCGTCTTCGTTAGATTCGTCTTCTACCCAAGATAGGTTGTGAGATCTTGCATAGTCAAGAATCTGATTCTTCGTGTGGTCAAGTAGAGGACGAACCAAATCCTCACTATTACTCAAAGAGCTCAACCCCTTTCTGCCTGTGCCACGAACCAGGTTTATGAGCGCTGTCTCAAGCTGATCATCATGATGGTGCGCCGTGATAATAGCTTTGGCTTTTTTGCTACGCACAACTTGCTTCAAAAAAGTGTATCGAGCTTCCCTAGCCAATGCTTCACTCGCCTGTGGGCCCAACTCTTTTCTTTCAGTGATAAATTCGTAGCCATATTTTTTACTTAAATTCTCTACAAATACCGCGTCATCAGCAGATTTTGGCCTAATCCCATGATCAAAATGTGCAATGATGAGCTCCAGATCTTCGGTCTTGGACAGAATATCGAGCAAAACGACAGAATCAACCCCCCCACTAACAGCAACAACATACTTTCCAGGCAAAACATCGACTTTCATACATATATCTTAGAGTCTTTTATTGTTAAAACCAAAGGTTTACGCTATAATTTCATCTGTTACGCGTTAAATTGACTAAAAAGTACAACGCGAATCCAGTATGGCAGGGTAGCTCAGTTGGTTAGAGCGCAGGACTCATAAGCCTGAGGTCGCGAGTTCAAATCTCGCCCCTGCTACCAGTAAGCAGACTCTGTTTTGGCAGCCAGACCAAAAATTGAAGATCCAGTATATTTGTAAACAATTCTTGTATATTTACAAATATTGACAAGTGTGGTATAATATATACCATAATGTCTGGTGAGAATATGGAGCAAAGAATTGACGTTGGTGAGATCCCTACTGGTGGAGTAGTGCCCACAGAAGATCAGATGGCTAGTATCGATCGTTACGTCGAAGGAGGCCATATGAGCCACGCTGAGGCAACCATGAAGGTACTAGGCGTTATGCCTGGCCGAGTTTATGAAGATCCACGCACCGAAGAGCCACCAGCTCCGCAAGAACCAACCTACGATGATAAGGCTAAGGTTGCTAATCTGATACACATGTACAAAATTCGGTCTGGTATTGGGCCAAAAATATCCGAGTTACATACACTTAAAGGTGATGCTTGGGGAAACAAAGCAACTGAAATCAAAAGAGACAAGAGCAAGGGCGATATCTATATTAAGAGGGCTTGCGCAACGTGCACAAGGCAAAATGATTGCGACGAAAAAGGCAAGACTTTCGAGCAAGGTATCGGTGCTATACACCCTAGATTAAAGCCAAGCGAAAAATATCCTCACGCAAATATAGGGGAAAGTCTGCTTGAGATGATCCAACGTCAGACCAAAAACCCTGATGCTCACTGTAACCCAGCAAAAGACGAGATTGCGTTAGATCTAGATGAGATATCCCCTGTCATTGAGATTACTGCTGGTGAGGCGGTAGTTGTGTCCACTGAAGACGAAGGAGATAGAACAACAGCAAACCTCGAACTCAGGAACGCACATTTAGCAAAGGCAGATAAAGCATTAAGCAAAAGAAATAGCCTAAATAGACAGGCGAAAATGAGCGTCCCGGAAAAATCTGGAAGATTAGCTGAAGAATCCAATGATTTTTTTGAAATATTTTCAGACGAGTTGAAGCAAGGCTGTAGTTCATGCTCTGATAGAGGGGTCTGTCCTTTAGCTTTAGATCCAGTGGCCTGGGACGAAGCAAAACATTACTCAAGATCACCTAGTACAGAATGGGAAGACACTGTTGACGACAACGGCGTAAAGCACGAATCGAGAGAGCAATGGAGAAGGAGACAAGAGCAAGACCCTAACGCATCCTGTGTTCCACCTGTTGCAGATTCTGAAAACATACCCAAAGTCGCCTAAAAACATTGATCTTTTCACCTCTGTTTGCTACAATGTAATTCTGTCTCATGGTATTAATGCGGGGTAGAGCAGTGGCAGCTCGTGTGGCTCATAACCACAAGGTCGCAGGTTCGAGTCCTGTCCCCGCTACCAAGTAAAGTGCCCGTCCTATGGACGGGTATTTTACTTATAACGAAGACTAGTGTCGAGCCAAAAGGGTTCGTAACTGTCGTCCCTGCCCCTTCCATACTTACTAAATGATATACTTCTAAGTATATGAGTAGCTCAATCTATCTGATTATTTTACTGTTAGGAATTGCAACTTATGGTTCTGCTGTATGGCAGATGCTGAAGGGGCAGTACTCACCAAGTTTTTTTAGTCGAGGTGTTTGGTTCTTGCTGGGCATCAATAGTTTCGCCGGTGTATTGCTGGGTGACGGAAGCACCCCATCAGTGATTCTTGCCTCAACGCTTTTTGTTGGTAATGCTGTTGTTTTTGCAGTTAGTTATAAAAGGGGTTCAAGAGATTTCCGCTCTGTTGAGAAATTTAGTCTAATCCTACTCATAATAAGCGTGTTTGTATGGGCTGTATTCGACCAGCCATTTATAGGATTGGTCATGAGCTTAGTTGCGCATTTTATCGGTGGTATTCCGACAATATGGAGAGTTGCCAAAAATCCAAAAAGCGAGCAGGCTTATCATTGGTACTTTTTCTTTGTAGCCTGCGTTATAAGTATCGTCGCTAGCGACAACAAATCGATAACGGCGATTTTATTCCCTGTGTATTTTGCCTTGTTTGATGGACTCATCATATTCCTTGCTAATAGAAAACGCGCGTCAAAGTTTTTGAAATAAATCTAAGCCAATGGATCCTAAAAGGCGATCAACAACGCTCCAACAAAACAAACAATAGCTGATAGAATTTTCTTTGGCAGATGATCTCTCTCTTTTAAGAAAATTATTGCTAGCAAAGTGGTTATAACAATCGATGTTTGGTTAATAGGCGCAACTGCGCTAACATTTCCCTTGTTATACGCAGTAAGTAGAGTAACCGCACCAATGCTAAATGTGACGCCAAGTAAAGCCATTCGAATAAGCTTAGCGCCACTTAGAAATGATTTCATATGTTTTACTGATCTAGGGTATGCGATCAATACAACTAAAGAAGGGCCTGCAAAACTTATTGCCGTCCACGAAGCTACATCAGAACCGCGACCTACGTATGCCCATAGCGCCACTGCAAGACCGTAGATAAACCCTGTCAGGAGTCCCAAGAGAATACCCTTACTAAACTTGAGTGATTTCTTGCTATATCCTAAAACCGCAATGCTAAAAAATATTAAGATAGATCCAATAATTTGCCTGGCTGACAGAGCTTCGTCAAGAAAAATAATTCCCATCAGCATCACCCAGACCGCACCAGTAGCAAATAGTACCGAAAATATTGACGCTTCTACTCGCTCTAGAGTCTTTGCGTAGACCACATTTCCTGCACCGAACAAAACACAAGTTGCTGTGATTGCTAACCAATACTTGCCAAAATCAGGCATAACAAAACCATTAATAACCGCATACGTCCCGACGAGCAAAGCAACCAGAGCTTGAAAAACTACTATATAGGCAAATGTATTGCTTTTGTCTCTATGTAGAAGCAGTCTCTGGAGAAGAACAGATATTGAACCCGCAACCACGCTAACTGATATAAAGAATTGCCATGACATATAGCCATAGTATAATTGTATTAGAAGATTGACAAGCTGGGGGTGAGTAATGTTATTTATGGGAGCAACGATGTTGGTAGTTATGCCAATATTTTTAGTTATATCCGCAAGGATGGTGGCAAAGAGCAGTTTTGGCAAGCGACCAAGCGGGCTGATACTACAAGGTGTTTTCTACATTTTTGCCCTGATGGCAATAGTTGGCCTGATATCTCTAACTGCCCAGATTATCCGTAAAATCTAAAAAGCCTCCCAGGATTGAGAGGCTTTATTTTAGTTTTTTCTTTTATTCTTTTGCTTCATCACCGTGAACTACCAATGCATAAAGCACTAAGCTAGCTATGACTATAGCAGCTGTGCTCCAGATTGGGTAGGCTGGCAAGAAGACCAAGTTAGTAACTATTGATAGACCTGCTACCAAACTACCAACTACTCTTCCCCATGAACCACCAGCAAATACTGAGAAAGCGGCTGTTAGAAGCAAAATGCTCACTAAGATGTGCCCCCAGCCCCATGCTGTGTAGTTAAAAACGGCCAGTCTCTCAGGTGTTACCACGTAAAAGTCTGGTTTTGATAGCGCTACTACTCCCAAGAAACCTTGAAAGAAAGACGCTACAAGCATAAGTATACCGCCGAAGTATACCCAGCCGACCCACCCTGATGGTCCGTTATTTTTTGCCATTTATGTTCCCTCCTTTATATTGCATTTTTATCGTAATCCTATGTAGCATGATTGTCAACATCCTTAGATAATAATGCTTATGTTTATAATTTTAGTGCGTCCAAATTTCTCACTACTGAGGAAAGATTGTATGATGAATACATAAGGGGTATAAAGGTATGAAAGTAGCACAAATCAACGAATATGGAGATGCATCGGTTATTGAGATTAAGGATGTGGAAAAACCATCTTTAAAGCCTGGGCAGGTATTGGTTGAGGTATATGCTTCAAGCATTAACCCTTTTGATACCTCAATTCGGGCAGGATATATGGAAGAGATGATCCCCCTAGAATTGCCTATTACTTTGGGCGGAGATATTGCAGGAATTGTGGTAGAAGTGAGTGAAGATGTTGCGGAGTTATCAGAAGGAGACAGAGTCTATGGCCAAGCAAATGTTGTGGCTGGTAACAGTGGAGCATTTGCGGAATTTTCAGCGACAAAAGCCAGTCAAATTGCCAAAGCACCAACAAATACTGATTTTAATGAATCTGCTTCATTGCCTCTAGTGGGAGTTAGTGCCTTTCAGGCTTTAACTGAGCATATTCAACTAAAGCAGGGGCAAAAAATATTTATCCACGGTGGAGCCGGCGGGATTGGTACTGTCGCTATTCAGATTGCTAAAAATATTGGAGCATATGTAGCCACTACTGCGACCGGTGAGGGTATTGATTATGTTAAGGGTCTTGGAGCTGATGAAGTTGTTGACTATAAAACGCAAGACTTCAGTGAAGTTCTAAGTGACTATGATGCAGTCTTTGATGCTGTCGGTGGTGATGATTTTAATAAGTCATTTACCCTACTTAAGAAAAATGGTGTAGCAGTTACTATGATCGCTGAACCAGATGAAACTCGCGCTAAAGAGCTTGGAATTACAGTAGTGAGACAATCTACCCATGTCACAACAGACCATCTGTTAGCCTTGGCAAAATTAGTGGAGGAAGGTGTTGTTACTCCACATGTCGATGCAGTATTTTCACTTGATGAGATTCAAAAAGCTTTTGAACTGCGCGAGAGTGGAGCAGTCAAAGGTAAAGTCGTTATCGAAATCAAAAAAACATAACCTCCCTACCATTTGCTCTAACTTTGTGAGAAAATAAAGTTGCAATAAGCATAAGGGGAAATTATGGCTAAAAACGACAAAACTATAAAAGTTATTAACAAGGGCGGACCAGCAGGCGGATTTTACTTCCTGACATATATAGGTACTGCAACGTATTTTGTACAAGGATCAGACGGGATCGGAGGTTTTATTTTAGCCCTGCTTCAGGCTGCTGTTTGGCCTGCCTATTTGATACATCGGGTTTTTGAAATACTTCATATATAAACTAATCTGGAGCAAATTATGAGCAACATCAAAGTAGAACCATATCTATTTTTTAAAGGAAATGCCCAAGAGGCAATCAAGTTTTACCAAAGTATATTTGGTGGTGAAATAGAAACCATGACCTATAAGGATATGAACATGCCCTTGCCAGTGGGATTCACTGAAACAAGTCTAATGCATGCTAGCCTCAAAGGCGGTGATGTTGATCTGATGGTTAGCGATACAGAAGAAGCTAGTGAAAAAGCTACCAAAGTAACTATATCTCTTGGTAGCGATGATGAGGAAAAGTTAACAAGTTATTTTAACGCTCTTAGTGAAGGGGTAACCGTACGATACCCTCTTAAAAAAGAGGTCTGGGGTGACACATTTGGTATGCTAACTGACAAATTCGGTATTGATTGGATGGTCAACATTGAGTCAAGAAAAACATAGAAAATTCTAATAAGCTATGTGGAAGATGTGAAATTTATGATCTTTTATTTCATTAACCAATTTTCCACCAAGTTTTTTCTTGATAGCCTCCCTCTCTGATTTGGAAAACCAGTGGCTTGTATAACCAGTATCAGTGGCGAATAGTCCGTTATCTATATCAGATCTTTCTGAATCATAATTGCCAAGAAGAGTGCTTACAGTTGCATACATAGGAATTCCCCAGTCTAACAAAGACTCTCTACAAAATAGAGAAATAATAATTTCACCATGTCTAGGTTCCGCCACCTGTCTCATAGCATCAATGGCTTTATCTCTGACGCCATCCCAAGGGCCTAGAGTATTTTGCAGTGACAGGATCACGGGTCTCGATACAGAACCGTCGACTATGCTAGCTAGGTTATCACCTGACTCAACTACGACTTCCACATTTGAATGTCGACCTGCAACTGACCTTAACGTACTTACGAGATCATCATCAACCTCTATAGCTATAACTTTATCTGCAATTGGCGCAATGTACGGGATAGCCCTTCCGTATCCTGCGCCTACATCAATAAACGTTTTTTCTTTTGAGTTATCTATTGAATCTTTTAAAAACTTTGCTTCTCTAGCTTGATATTCTTGCAGTCCCTGGTCTGAACCATTCTCTACTTCGTCTATATACGCCTGTGCACTCCAATGATAGTGATTATTTGACATAACTATATTATAGAATAATTGATATTTTCTATCTAGGACTGGCTGAGAGGTAGCCTAGTTTTTGTAACATATCTCTTTCTGATATGACGACAAGAATGTAACTGCCAAGCACAGCTCGCAGACATAAGCGTTTTAATTATTTGGACTTTTTCTGGGCACGATTTGTGGCAGCTCTTTTTATGAGTAGATTTGCAAAAGTAGCTATTATACCGATGCCAGCTAACACATAAAATGCTGTAAAGAGCTTGCCAATATCAGTTTTGGGAGTTATGTCACCATATCCTACAGTAGCAAGTGTAATAACACTAAAATAAAAAGAATCCAGATATGATAATTTCTCTACAAAATGATAAAAGACAGTTCCGATAAGTATCATGCTTCCTGCTAGTAATCCTGCTAACCGAAAATTTGTTCGAATTTTTCTGATTTGTTGCGCCTCTAGATCAGTCATTGGATCAAATCCTTTGTTTTGACTTAAGTTTTTGAATAATTTGAAAAGAAATATACAGCAAAAAGAAACTACCTGAAAGCGTTACAATACCAAAGACATTTGACAGTAAATTAGCGCTAATAACTCCCGTGGCTTTGGCAAAGAAATATACGCCAATAGAAACAAACCCAAGCGTACCTAGCCAGCTGTTACTGCTTTCATTTTTAGGCGTCATCATCAGCCCACCTCCTATAAATATAAACCCGAGCAAAAAGAGCTCTGACGTTGCCATTCTATCTTCTGGTATAGACATGAGCCTATAGCCAAACCAAAAAAGAAAGATTGCTAGCAAAACCACAAAGATCAATTTTAACCAAAGTTTGTATTCGGACTGCATGATAACTTCCTCTACTACAAATATTCTATTCCTCTTTGTGGATAAAAGTAAAGTCTACTAGCAATACCAAACTATTGACAGCTTTGCTATTTAGGCGTATATATTAGGAAATACTAACAAGGAGGGATCCAGTATGAGTAAACAAGATAACGATTTGTGGGGAGGCCTAGCGTTCAGAGGAATGCTGGCAATAGTGTTTGGGCTGGCAGCTGTTTTTTGGCCAGGGCTTACACTTGTAACATTAGTCTATTTATTTAGTGGCTTTTTACTAGCCAGTGGACTTATAGGCTTGGTGCTCGGGCTCGTAAATATTTTTAATGGAAAAAATTCTTTGCTAACAAGGGTACTTGCTGTTGGCCTGGGAGCTGTAGAAATTGGTGCTGGTGTATATTTACTCCGACACCCCGAAGTAGCTTTCTCAACCTTCATATTAATCATAGGACTTCTATTCATTGGTAGAGGTGTTATTGATGCTTTCGTAGGTATATTTGAAGATGATGCTGCAACTACCAAGACAATCTCAACTATCAGTGGAGTATTGTCTGTAATAGTTGGGGTGATTCTACTCATGCAACCTGCATCAGGTGGCGTGGCTTTCGTCTGGATTCTTGGTCTATACGCCTTGATCACTGGGCCAATGCTATTGGCGCTGTCTTATGATCTAAAGAACGCAAAATAAATAGTAGCCTAAAGAACAGTTGGGCCCAATAAGGCAGAGATATCTCTCAAGATTATCTGCCTTATTTTTATGTTTGGCCTATCGTTCTACCGAAACGAACCAAGCTCTCAGGCGCACTAAAACTATCTAGCTGAGATGGCTCAACAACATCTTTTACTAGCATCTCAACTGCAACTTGACGATACCTTTCTGGTAAATCTTCTAGTAAAACTAGTTCTGTGCCAGGTAGCCATAGCAAACCATCGTGTTCATCGCTCAGCACAAGTTCTGGTCGAATACCCGGGACTGTCGCTTGGAATAAACTCGTCTCACTTGTGACTAGTTGTTTCTTTGTTTGTTTTTCTTGAGAAACAGTTCTTAGAAAAATTGGATTTTGCAGGAATAATCCTATCTCTTCCAATCCTTCTCTGTACATAGCCTCTAGCACCGAGCTATCTGTCTTGTCGACCTTTCCGCCAACCAAATCAGACTCAAATGGTCGATGTTTGGTTGTACCACTCCTCTTGAGAACCAAAAAATCACCAGCTTCATCCTGAACAAAAGCTTTGGCTTTTTCTTTGAGAATCTCCCTTCTCATACGCGAATTATATCATCGTAGTAATATCTGTCTAGTTAATAATCTAGCTCGGTTATTCCCGTCTTCAATCATGTCTTTTGATATAATTGCCCTATGCGACATACTAATCCAAGAAAATGGGGACAATTCATCCGTGATATTGTATTTGGCACTAACGATGCCCTTCTGACTAATATAGGTATTATTACTGGTTTTACCGCATCTCTTGCTAGTACTAGGCTTATTGTTATGGCGGTGCTAGTAGATATTTTTACTAGCGCATTTGCGATGTCGTTTGGCACATATTTATCCAGAACTAGCGAAGATGACTACCTGAAAATATCGATGACAAAAGAAAGTAA
Source organism: Patescibacteria group bacterium (assembly GCA_038064875.1). Taxonomy (GTDB): domain Bacteria; phylum Patescibacteriota; class Saccharimonadia; order Saccharimonadales; family 2-12-FULL-41-12; genus 2-12-FULL-41-12. The sequence continues at coordinate 537,515 of JBBTSC010000001.1, forward strand.
AAAAAGCGTCGACGAGGTCTTTGCTAACCCTTATGTGGCCTCTACTGTAATGTGGATAGTCTACGTGATAAGTGGCTTTATACCACTGCTACCTTTCTTTTTTGGTCTTGAATCAACAGATGCTGCCAAAGCTTCTGTAGCTCTAGGCTCAGTGACATTCCTAATAATTGGAATTTTCAAAGGCAAAGTTACCGGTACATCACTATACAAGAGTGCGATTCAATTTTTTGTCATTGGCACTATCGCCGCACTTATCGGTTATGGTATAGGAAAATATGCCAGCACTATAGGGATCAGCTAGAGCTAGTTTTGAAGGTATAACTTAAGAACTGTTACAATATATTTATGGCAAGTTTTGAAGCCAGTATAATAATCAATAATCTTAGTAAACGATATGGTAAATCTGATAAGTTAGCACTTGATAACCTTTCTATTTCGATTAACGCAGGTGAAGTGTATGGTTTTTTGGGTCCAAATGGGGCAGGTAAATCTACTGCTATAAAATTGCTGATGAATTTCATTCAGCCGACTTCTGGTTCTGCCACAATTCTTGGGAAAGATATCGTGGACGACACTGTTGCTATAAGAAAATCTGTAGGCTATCTGGCAGGTGACGGTGAAATGTATCCTAAAATGACAGGCAGGCAATACCTAAGATATATGAGTGAAATTCAGCCAGCAAAGAGCCAAGCATATATTAGTGAACTAGAGAAAAGGTTTAAAGCAGACCTTGATAAAAGGCTTGGCGAATTATCACGCGGTAATCGGCAAAAAATTAATATTATTCAAGCATTTATGCACCAGCCAGATATTTTAATATTGGACGAACCCACAAGCGGTCTTGATCCATTAATGCAAGAGGAATTTTATCGATTGATTAAAGAATCTAAGTCGCGTGGGGCAACTGTATTTGCCAGTAGCCATATACTGAGCGAAGTGCAAAAGATGTGTGATCGTGTCGGGATCATTAGAGAAGGTAAGCTTGTCACAGAACGAAATATTTCCGAGATGATAAATGAGGCTGCTCAGACATTCGATATAACTTTTGCCAATAAGGTTCCGAGCTCAGAACTAAGCAAAATCAATGGGGTTAAGGTAACAAGCCACAATGGCCAAAATGCTACTATCCATGTTCATGGAAAATTATCCCCTGTCTTCTCTGTTCTTGCAAAACATGATGTCGTAAAGATAGACGCCCGCAATCTCGACCTAGAAGAAGTATTTTTACGCTTCTACCAAGAAAAAGGAGCAAAAAAATGATACCAATAATTAAATGGACTCTCTGGCAAAGAAGATGGAGCATCATGTGGTGGTCAATCGGTGCCTTTGGCTTGATCTTTATCAACATGGTTTTTTATCCTTCGTTCAAAGACCAAGCTAAAGAGCTACAAAAAAGCTTTGAGAATATGCCCGAAGCGGCGGTACAACTACTTGGCGGTAGTACAGATTTCTTTTCACCTATCGGATTTGTGAATAGTCAGATTTTCTTTTTAATGCTCCCTCTTATACTTGGCATACTGGCTATCGGACTGGGAAGTAGTCTGCTGGCAAAAGAGGAACAAGACGGAACTATAGAAAGTCTATTGTCGCGACCTATTGCGCGCGGGCAACTTCTGGCTTCAAAGGCTTTGAGTGGAATAATTATACTCACAATAACGACTCTATCTGCCCTACTAACTACTGTTATAACTGCAAAGTTTGTTGATTTGGAATTGTCTCTATGGCTGATGACTCAAGCAACTATTAATTGCTTTTTGATGAGCGCTAGTTTTGGCGCAGTAGCATTTGTGCTAACGACTTTAGGCAAGGCAAGAAGCGCCAGTCTAGGAATTGCCTCTTTGGTGGGGCTAGGCGGATACCTCATATCTTCTCTATCCGGTACTGTTGAGTGGCTGAAGATTCCTGGCAAAATACTTCCCTTTAATTACTACCAGTCCGAGGCTATTCTGAGAGAAACTTACAACTGGCTGAATAGTCTGTATTTTGTTGGGTTGATATTTATATGCGGAGTCATATCTTGGGCTGTATTCAGAAAAAGAGATATAGGATAGATATGCCAGCTGAAACACATAAAGAAAGAATCCTAAAAGAGTTAAAACAAGCGGGCGTAACTAGATACGGATTGTTCAGATCAGAAAGTAAATTTTTGCCCAAACTTATCCATAAAGATGAGCATGTTGGAGGGGTAATATACGGGCGTGTTGGTATAGATTTTGTGATGATGGTCGCAACAGATAAACGTGTTTTGTATTTTCAAAGTAAGCCATTTTATTCAGATGTTGATGAGGTAACTTACGACGTCGTCTCAGGTATTGATAATAGTGATGCTGTAATATTTTCTGCTGTAACTTTACACACTAGGGTCAAAAACTATACGATACGCTACGTTAATCCTAGGTGTGCACGCAACTTCGTTAAATATATTGAAAGTAGAAGAGTTGAGAGAGATGGCTACAATTCTGGGCGAACAGCGAAAAAAGCCGATGAAAAACCTTTTATTATCCAATCATTATCAGATGAAAAAGGCATAAAGTTTATCAAAGAACATGATCTCGCGGTACTATCTACTGCTGACAAAAAAGGTAACTTACACGGAGCTGTAGTTTACTACGTAGTTGACGACGAAAACTTTATCTATATACTCACTAAATCCGAAAGCACCAAAGCTAAAAATATTTTTAGTGGGTCTTCTGTAGCTCTAACAATTTATGAGCCAGGAACTCTTCAGACCACCCAGATCCAAGGCAAAGCCCAAATAGAAAGTGATTTAGAAAAAAGAGTGGATATCTATGAACAAATAGTAAAACTTCGTCCGTATCGCGGTAAAATGCAACTCCCCCCTGTGACAAAACTCGAACAAGGTGCCTTCACTATACTACGTATCAGCCCTACTAATATTCACCACTCTGATTATTCTGATTGAAGTCTAGCCACGCCTCAGGGCATCTATTGGATTAATCTTGGCTGCCCGGCGTGATGGGAAGAAAGCTACTAATATACCGACAACGACCATGAATAGTATCATGGCCCCCATCAGCCATAGAGGTGTTGAGAATAGATCAAAATTCTGGGTTACACCCCTTGTGCGAGCCGAAGTATTCATAGCAAAATTGACAATTTCCCCAGAAAGCATAGCGAATATTATACCGATAACAGCTCCAACTATTGATAGAAGTATCGCTTCAAAAATAAATAACTTACTCATGTCGTTATTTCGTCCACCCAGAGCCATCATCAGCCCGATTTCTTTTGTTCGTTCGAGTAATGATATGGTCAGGGTGTTGAACATACCAAGAACTGAGACGATCATGCCGATCGCACCAAATCCTGCCAGCACGATTGTAAAGAATTTGAATATTTGATTGATTTGAGCCAGAGTATCTATCGGTGAAGAAGTCTGATAACCCAAGCTTTCTATTTGCTTGCGCAGATTTACCACACTACTTGTATCGTCTGCAACAATTTTAACCTGTGAGTAGTATTTAACACCCGCGCCCTCTATAACACCAGCTGGCATAAATATTTCACCACCTGACCCAGAATCGATAACGCCAACTATTGTGAACTGTTGATTAATTTCTTTTAGGCTAGGATCCTTGGCACTAAGTGGGATTTTAATATCAAGTTTTTTGTTAAGAGCAGATTTGTTATCTGTTATCCCCACGGTTCTTAGAAGTGAGCTGTTGACTACTATTGAGAAAGTGTCTGTGTTGGTTATTAGCCGACCAGTAGATAGATTCAGTGAGCTAAGATCTTCATAGTTTTTATCGACTCCATAGACCACAGCATCTGTGTCACTTTTGTTGTAACTGACACTTCCTGGAAATGAGAAGGCTTTACCTACTTTCTCGACATGAGGCAGTCCTGTAAGTTTGTTTATGAGCGGAGCATCGAGATTCAAAACCCGAGAATTTGGCGTGCTAACATCTATAGATTTTATGGATTTGTCACCAATAACTTGTTTTGTCACCAGCTCGCGAAGCCCTAGTCCAAACGATAGTAGGAAGAATATCGCACCAATACCGATGATAATTCCAAAGACCGTCAAGAATGTCCGTAGCTTTTTACTAACTAGATTTCTCCAGGCAATATGAACTAGGGTCAAAAGCGAAATTGTTTTTCTATTTCTCTTTGTCCTTGGCAATCTGGATTTAACCGAATTAAAGACTTTCGCTAGCCCACCCACGTATTTATTCATAGCTCAACCTTCTTCTGTTTTGCATTGGCAAATTGGTCCAGTCGCTCTTTCATACTGTTGATCATCTCGTCTGTTGTTGCCTTGATGGAACTACTATCTGGATTCTGAACTTCTCCATCTTGGATATGAAGTAGGTTATCAGCCAGAGGCAGATATTCCATATTGTGAGTGACCAAGATAATGGTTCTCAGAGAATCAGAATAGGCTCTCCTGAGAAGATCCATTATTTTATCGCCGTTCTTGCTGTCGAGGCTTCCCGTCGGTTCATCAGCAATAATAAACATGGGATCATTGACAATGGCTCGCGCCATGGCAACCCTCTGCTGCTCACCACCAGACAACACTGATGGATATTTCTTTGCATAACTTTGCATATCGATTCTCTCAAGAGCGATCATCGCCATATCGGCTGCTAGAGATCTATTGTAGCCCAAGAAATACAGTGGCATCGCCACGTTCTCCATAACATTGAGGCTCTGTACCCAGTAATTTGATTGGTAGACAATACCAATACGACTAGCCCTAAATCGCGCTAACTCATCTGGCGTAAACGAATACACATCCTCGCCCTTGAAAGTGATAATTCCCTTAGAAGGGCGCTGAAGACCGGTTAATATGTTTAGCATCGTTGACTTACCAGAACCACTGGCTCCATAGATGACATTGAATGTGTTGTTGCGAATCTCAAAATTAACATTTTTGATAACATTGACCACTTCGTCACCTTGTCCAAAACTCTGACAAACTCCGTCTGCTTTAATCAGTACTTCCTTTTTGTTATCACTCATAGCCTAAAACCCAAACACTTTCTGGAGCGAATTAAGAATTATGGTAAGTACACTGTCTGAAGCTCGACCGATGATTGCTGATTGTGGCTCGCCGACACCTGCGTTGCCTGACTTATCTTTAGAAACTGGCTGAATACTATAGACCTTGGACGTTGGTAGATCAGATACTATCACGATATGCTCTGTACCTAAGCCCCCATCTTCAGATGTCTTGTTATTGAATACCACTGCGTTAGATCCTTCCGCGTAGGCTACCTGGCTGGTTGAAGGCTCATCGGTCTTCCATGATACTACAACTTGTCCTCTGGCCTCTGCACCTGTGCCACGTATTGAAGCTTCTATTACTATATCGCTAACTTTTGGAGGACGTGTATCGAGAGCTGTTCTAAATTGTTGCCTGTCCGACACAGCTAAGTTTCCACCACCGTCTCGACTCTGCGCAATCAAGAAGTATTCACTGTCGTCTTCAAGGTTGCGCAAGGTTATCTGGTGCTGAGTGGTTTGTGTTGAATCCTGAATATCAACACCGCCTGATCCAACTTTTCCATACGTCACTGTCGATGTGGAAGGCACGTTGGTAGTCCATGTAACTTGTTGTGTACTAGTAGGCTCTCCAGCTACTGGCTGGAAGCGAAGATCACTAATGCGTGGTCGTGATGGTGTAGTAAATGACGAGACACTTCCGTCATAAGAATTATCTTCGTTGTCAAAGGCAACCAATTTATAGAAGTATTTTGAACCATCATCAAGACCTGATAGCTCCACCGAATACGTTGACTCTGAAGTCGAAGTATTAACACTCTTGAGTCCACCGAATCCTTCACTCTTTCCATAGAATACGTTAATACGAGTGGCGTCCTTGGATGTGAATTGAACCACAGCATTTGATAGGCCGATCTTGGTAGTTGTTATCTCTTTTAGTGTTGGCGCCGGAGCTGTTCTGAAAGTATATTCTTGACTAACTCCTGTGTTACCATCTTCGTCAGTCCACTTCACAACAAAGTAGTATGTCGTACCAGCGCTTAGGTTAGTTAGGTCAACCTGGTGAGAGCTGACTTGGTCAGATATAGCAACTTCTGAAGGGCTGTATTTGCCACTGGATGTTCCGATAGCTACTTTTGAGTCACTCGCCCTATCTGTACTCCAACGAATAGTTGCTTTTCTGGTAGTTACATTGGAGACAGCCGGCTCAGCTACCAACGTCGCAGGGCTTGTGAATTTACCAGTCGGTATTTCGTTTACAACCGCACTGTTTGCCCCACAATTATTCGTGCTGTCACAAGCAATAACTCGATAATAATACCTTTGTTGAGATAATCCCGCATCGATATAAGTAGTGCTTGAACTACTTCCGACAAAGAAGAAGTTAGTGTTATCCGTAGAGCGATAGACTTTGTAGCTAGATATTCCTGCTCCTGTGTAGCTTGGCTGATCCCAAGTTAATGCCAGACGCCAGTTGTTGGTTGTTTTTATTGAAACATCCACGATATCTGCGTTGAGAGGAATGCCTGGAGATGGAGTGTTAGCCGTAAAGTCGGCTGTAGAATAACTAGCATAATTTATATTGCTTGATTCGTCTTTAGCTACAACATAAATTGTGTTTTGGCCTGGCTGGGTCGCGTATGGCCCCGCCCCCAGACTAGTCACTCCAGCACTAGTAAAAGTACAGTTGCTGGCCGAAGGAACTGCATTGAAAGTATAGCAATATGTTAAGTTAGTAGAGCTTCCCACAAAGGTATTTGGCGCCTGCCAGCTAAATGAGAACGAGTTAGAAGTATTGGTTGTTGGCGACGCTTGTAGATTCTGTGGCTCACTAGGTGCCCCGGCTGTGTTGATCTTTACGGCTGCCGTAGTATATGAAGTTGTGACATTACCCGCTTGGTCCCAGGTACGGAAATAAACTGTGTTGACTCCTTCATTTAGATTTGTGTAGTCGGGGGTTGGCGATGAGGTATAAGACCCATCATTGGCCAAAACGTCATTTATATCCCCTGTACCGCTATGCGAATCGCCGTACCATGTTGTGTTGTTAATTCGGTACTGTAATCCAGCTAGCCCGGAGTTACTATCTGCGGGAGCACTACCGCCAGCAGTAGGCCAACTCAGTGTGACATCTTTAGTATTTATGAATCCTGATGGCGCGGTAATATATCCAGGATTGGACGGGGCAGTATTATCAAATCTGAAATAAAATTGTGTTGAGGCTGTAGTGACATTTCCCGCGTTATCCATAGCTTTTATGGTCAGGTAATATGGAGAATTACTGGTGGCCAATGCAGATGCGATATATCCAGAAGTTGAAGTATCGATATTGTTAGGACTTACCAAAAATTGACAATGCCCCCCGGTGGTAACTGGACTAGTACCGAGTAAACCCTTTGTCGTTACTGGGTCTGCCGTATTGTCTGTGCCAAGATACAGACAGTACCCCTTTATACCAGAATCTATGTCGGTACCTGACGCCCATGAAAAGTAAGGCGAACTACCGTTTGTCCAAGCATTCTGGGTTAGAGATGCGCCACCACTCGCCTTAAGTGCTGAAATACTACTGGCATTGGCAGAAGGTTCAATAACATCTGATGTTGATGACAGATCCAGACTATTGAGCGTAACTTGCTGCGTTCCGTCGCCTTTTAGGACTGCCTGCCATTTGATTCCGCTAAATGTCACTGGGAAAGTAGCGATATTGGTGTCAACAACAGCTATAGGATTTGCTTCTGTGTTGTTGCTGGAAGTAGCCCAAGCACTGCCAGTCCAATATTGCCAGGTTGTTCCATTGTCAGAAGACAAGCGGTATTTGATATTACCACCATTAGCCGTTTCACTCGATGCTAAATTATCCCAATGCCAAACACCACTGGTACGCACAGCGTTATTGAGCGTTACTGTTTGCTCTGTATTGCTATACGGTTTTGTGGTAAACCCAGACCTTGCGTTATCACTTATTCGAATTTCATCTATTGCGCCAGTGAAATAACCTTGGGCCCAGCCTGCCTCTGATGTTCCAAAAGTAGAGCCAAGCAAAAGTGGCTGCGTAGAATCAGGAATAGACAAAGAGATATTTGTCTGAGCATCTAGATTACCGTCTATATAAAGTTTCATGGTTGTGCCGTCATAGGTAGCAGCAAGATGATGCCAGCTCGTATCTTGAGATGATGTCGATGATTGCAAAAATCCATTATTGCCATAAGACCATACAGACGCATCTGCGTTTGCTGTATTGCCCAGTCCTGCGTAGAGCTTGCCTTTGTAGGTACTAAAACTCTGTACTGTTTCGATTGTGTTGGCAGCCCAGCTACTGTTAACGAGTCCACCTGCTACTTTGGACCAAGTTCCGTTATCCAGCTCCCATATCTCACCGTCTCCTGCTGTATTGCCAAGTCCTGCGTAGAGCTTGCCGTTATAGACGACCATTGTTTTAGCTTGTTCGTACTGACCATCTAGCCAACTACTATTTAGCCCGTCACCTCCGATTTGTGTCCAAGATGTTCCGTTATACTCCCAGATTTCTGCGTCCGCTGTACTGTTGCCCAAGCCCGCGTAGAGTTTTCCGTTATATGGGATCAACGACTCGACTTGCTCATAGTTGGTATTCCAGCTACTACTAACGCCATCACCGCCAACTTTAGACCAAGCACTTCCATTCCAAGTCCAAACTTCTGCGTCAGTAGTTGACACGCCAAGCCCGGCGTAGAGTTGCCCGTTATAAACACCCATGGAGCTTACTCGTTCAAAGTTAGTAGTCCAACCACTGTTTGTACTATCCCCACCAATCTTTGTCCAAGCAGTACCGTTCCAGCGCCAGACTTCTGCGTCGTTGGCTGAGTTAGCCAATCCAGCGTATAGATTGCCACCATATGTAGCTAGTGAGCTGACTTCTTCATAGTTAGTAGTCCAGCCACTATTTAGGCTATCACCACCGATTTGTGTCCAAGATGTCCCATTGTAGCGCCAAACTTCTGCATCGTTGGCTGTTGTTCCCAATCCAGCGTATAGATTGCCACCGTAGCTAACCATACTAAGCACGTCTTCGTAAGTTCCAGGTGCCCAACTGCTGTTCACGCCCTGACCCCCGACAATCTCCCAGGTTGAACCATCAAATCGCCAGACTTGTGCATTACCTGCTACAGTATTACCCGTGCCAGCATACAAATACTCTCCATAAACCGTCATCGTCTCTACGTTTTGTAAGTTAAAATATCCCCAACTTTTATTGATAAATCCACCGCCAAAACGCGTCCAAGCTGATCCGTTCCAGCTCCACATCTCAGAGTTTGTGCCCGTAGCCGTCAATCCTGCATAAAGCGTGCTGTTACCGTAGGCTAGTGACTGAACAATTGTATGGGTATTGGTAAATCCACTATTTACTCCGTCTCCGCCGATCTTGGTCCAAGCTGATCCATTCCAACGATAAACTTCGTTGTCGCCGGCTGTGTTACCTAGCCCTGCGTACAAATTCGTCCCGTCGTTTGTTAAGGCATAAACCATTTCATAAGAACTTGAATCCCAAGACGAATTGAGGGTGTCTCCGCCAATTTTGGTCCAAGCGGTGCCGTTCCATCGATAAACTTCAGCATCGCCTGCTGTAGCACCCAATCCAGCATATAGATTACCCCCAAAATAAGTCATGCTAAAAACGTATTCATAAGTGCTAGCTGCCCAGCTTGAATTTACACCGTCTCCACCGATCTGCGTCCAAGCGGTGCCGTTCCAACGCCATACATCCGCGTCACCAGCTGTTAAGCCTGTTGAAGCATAGACATTGGTGCCATCGTTGGTAAGCGAATAGACAGCTTCTATGTTTGTAGTCCATCCACTGTTGAGGCTATCTCCGCCAATTTTGGTCCAAGCGGTGCCGTTCCAACGCCATACTTCGGCATCATTGGCGCTTAATCCTAGTCCAACGTAGAGATTTCCTCCCATAAATGTAGTGCTTTCAACTGACTCATAAGTATTAACTGCCCAGCCCGAGTTAATCCCGTCACCGCCAATCTTGCTCCAGCTCCCGCATCCTGAAGAAGTATCACAACTCCAAACCTCAGCGTCACCAACAGTTGAGCCCAAACCAGCATATAGAGTATTACCATTTGATGTCATCGAAGTAACGTTCTCGTAAGTTAAGTCTGCCCAGCTACCATTTTTACCATCTCCACCAACTTGAGACCAAACCGTACCATCCCATTTCCAAACCTCAGCGTCACCAACCGCATTACCTAACCCAACATACAAATTGCTACCTATAACTGTTTGCGATACAACTGCAAATTTGCCATTTAAATCCCAACTACCTTTGATATCATTACCGGCTTGTTGAGTCCATGTATTTGCAGAGCTATTGGCAAGCTCGTAGGTTGCCTTGCCCGTTTCTTGATCATAATAAAGTTTGTACGAGCCTTTGTCTATTACCCCTTGTTTGTGGTCATGGCTACCTCCGCTAAAACTCGTGCTGAATTTAGTCCAAGCCTCTAGAGTATTATCTTGTGTCAGAGACAGGGAAGACGAATCTGGGGTACTAGCATTCGCGCTGGCACCATTTAGCGACAACCCATTGTTGAGATTTCCTGTTGCGAACGAGCCATTGGCTACGGTCGCGTTGTTCGCATTGGCTGAACTATCACTAGCAGTTGACCCGGATGCTTCATCAAGGTGAAATAGTGCTTTTGTGTTACTGTCACTGGTATAGTTTTGCGCTTTTAGACGCACGCTACTGCCACTTGTCTCAAGTCCAGAGTCCAAAGTATATGAGCTAGGTGTTGAGAAATCCCAGTTATTGAATAAATCTGAAGCTGCTAGAACTTTCTGATACGAAGTTATCACGATAGCTCCAACTACCAATAAATAGACGCCAAGTGTTGCGTAATGGACATGTTGATGCTTTTCCCATTCATGCCAAGCCTTGTAGCGTGAATATTTATTAGTGAAGTGTACGTGTGGCCTGTGAGCTATGTGGTGATGAGAGTATTTAGCAAATTTTTTACTGTATGCCATCGCAAGAATTGAAGCCAAAATTATCGCTTTTTTGCTCAATTTAGCTACGCGAAGAGCAAAAGCCTTACCTCTTTTTTGGCAAACCTTCAAAATCTTGACAACAACTGGCTGTAAAATTTTTCGAGTTTCTAAGAGAAGTATTCGCATTTTTACTAACAGTAGTCTGACAGTTTGTATATTCATAGCTCCCAAATGCACGCATGACCGTCTATAGCGTCGGTAGTGCTTAAGATTATTATATAGCGCAGAAGAAAATATTCATAGCTTTTTTACAACTATAATTTACCTAATTTGAGCTAAAATGAGTGGCTACAGATTATTCACAAATAACGAAGCGCTACGAAAATTTGTCTTTTGTTATAAATTTATTTCTTCCAAACCCTAACGTAATCTGTTTTGACCTGTGACGACGCGCCATATGCAGCAGTATTGCCACTTCCAACATTGAGAATAAGATAGTGAGGAGAGCCATTATCGTAGCTTGTGTAAGAACGCACTAGCTTGCCATCAAAGTAAATGTCATTTTTGCCGTTTTGTCGATGAACTCCATATGTATGGTAGCTGTTGGACCATGTTCCTGGAATTTGATTTGAATTATTCGCGACATGCTGGCCATTAGAAGAATAATGGTAATTCGATGTCATTTGACCAAGTCCTTCAGCAATATCTATCTCACCAGTAGCTGGCCAAGATTGTCCGTTGGTCCACCATGCAGGGAAATTATAGATTGTGTCTCCATTGCCCGGGAAATACATTCGTGCTTCTGCATAATATCCAGTACCGAATTGGAAACCTGCTATCCCACAATCATTCGGGTTAGTGTTTATAAGCGCGCCATTGCTTGATGAAGCCAGTGTCATTATCATGTTGCCTCCAGATACACTGACGTTATTAGCACTAGTTGAGACATTGTTCATAACGCCACCTTTGAACCAAGCATTACACCATTTTGTGGTATTAAGAGTGGTGCCATCAAATTCGTCATTGAATACTACTGACCCCCAACCACTTGCGCCAGTTGTAGTCCCGCCAATGCAAGGAGCGACTATTGTGCCACTTGTACATCCACCTGTTGAAGAAGTGCTGTCATTTGGAGTAGGGGCTGAGGGTGGCAGTGTCGCTACAGGATTATTAACATTAACTGCTATCTTACTACTACCCACATTGCCTGCAGGATCATATGCACGAGCTTCAAAACTATGAGTTCCGTTGGTAATTTTTGTAGAATCACCAGTGTAAGTATACGGCGCTACTGAGCTTGTCGAGACGAGATTGTTGTCCACATAAAATTCAACTTTTGAGACACTAACATTGTCACTTGCTGTCGCAGTAATCGTAAAGTTACCTGCAACATTGCTATCATTTGCTGGAGAAGACACATTTACAGTAGGCTTAGTCGCATCAGAAGGTACTGGAGAGTTTGCAAACAGAGAAACTTTATCAACTAAGAGATTCCGGTCGCATCTGCCTGGCAACCACTTATCATTAGGAAATGTAACACTTAAGGTGTGGGTGCCGGGAGCTATATTGACAGTCTGACGGAATTTGGCCCATTCTCGGTTTTTGACAGTACTGGTTGTGCCTTGTTGCTTGCCATCTACTTTAACCACAAGGTTCGGATTGCCCTTACAGTATGTTCCTTTAGCGATTGTCTCTATCACTATTGTTGAGTCAGTGGTAACGAAATTGGTAGATGTAATTGTCCCAGCACTATACATGGTGACTCTTTTTCCGCCACTGGCCAGAGAGTCAGGGTCAACACCCCCGACATAGCCGGGAATATTCATTGATTCAGATTCTAAAGACGACTGTAGAGAATAATTTGTAGCTGCTCTACTTATTAACGTCAGCGCTGTGCCTATTATTGCAAATGTCACGATGGCTATTAATAAATTTGTTTTGGTGATTTTTTGTGTGTTTATCATTTTCATATATTTAAATTTCTTTTTATTTTTTTAGGATTCTTTATACTCTATTTTATACATTAATTTAGTTTAAATTACAACCTAGCGTATTTCAAAGAACTAAGTTATCCGTCACATGATATAATTTGATCATGGTATTAATTGCCCATATTCTTCTAGCCCTGTCGAGCATACTTTTTTCTACTTACGTGCTTTTTAATCCGTCTAGGAGCAAAATATACAGTTCATACTCCTTAATTGCGAGCACTCTAACAACTGGAGTTTATCTGACGCTTATCCACCCTGCCCATATAAAGCAAGCCTGCATAAGTGGTGTCGTCTACATAGCAACCATGTCAGCAATTATGATTTCTGTTCACGCCAGGCTTGAGAAGACCACGAACTAGCTTCTACCAGCTACCGCCACCTCCGCCACCAAATCCGCCACCCGAAGATCCGCCACCTCCGGATGAACTAACAGTGGAGTTGCTACTCACTACAGGAGCAAAGCTATTTCCTAGATCATTTGCAAGATTCATAGCAGAAAATCCGGCATAAGAACCTGCGTACCAGTTGGTAGCCTTGGCGATATCAATACCTTCGAACTGTTTTGCCCACTCTTTTTCTACTCCCAAAGCAACGGCAAAGGGCAAATATTTGCTGAATAACTCTGGTGTCCGCTCCGGAGCATCATGAAATTTCATTCGCTCTTTCTCAACTACGCTCAAGTAAAGCTTAAAGCCATCTACTTTTGCCCATATTTTGGCTCCTTCATCAGTTATATTGCCAGCATCCAGCATCTTTTCTAGAATATTTGGTTCCGAAGCGATGCTAGCGTAAAAGCCTTTGCTCTCAAGCGATTTCTTGGTATTGCTATGTATCTTGTAGATAGTCGTACTCATCGTTGATTTGCTAAGATTATCTATCTGAATTTTATTATCTTTTGCTGTAGAAAATAGCGCATTAAAAAGCATATCTTCACTGGTATCTAACCCTTTGGATTCTTTTAGTTTCAAAAGCGTATATTTTGCCTTCTTTAGAAAGGACTTTTTCTGAGTCTGCTGTATCTTTAGATAACCTTTTACAGCCATACTTATAATCATGGCTGTTATCTCCTGGACGCTTGAAGTATCATCTTCTAAATGTCCTATTTCTGCAACGGACAAATTTGAAGGTGGTTCATATTCGGCAACTACTGTTTGGTCTTTTCGACGCCTTCTTTTTCTAAGAGAGCGCGCTAGTAAAATTACACTAATGACCAGGCCAACTAAGATGGCAAATACAAAACCAGCTATGATCCCGATATCTGACTTTGTCAGTGGTCTTTTCTGATTAGGTTGTAAATATTTTGCTATGTAGCCACCCGCAACATACCCTTCTATGCTAAATCCTTCGCCCGCCTTGAGATTGTCTGCAGTAAATTTCTGCCCGTCAATCACACAGTTCTGCTCTGTAGAGCCAACTACTCCTGTAAAACATGCGGGTTTCTCTAGACTGGCCCCATCAAGTCTGACCACTGCACTCGCGTGCAGAATTGGCACACTCCAGCCATTACCTGTTACATCAAGAGCTAGGAAACCCTTTTGATCTTTTTGGGTGACTATCGGCCAAAGCTTGTACTTAATCTTGTAAGTATGCTTTCCTGTCACATACTTATCTGCCTCCCCAAGACGTATCCGGAAATTCCCATCAGACTTTGAAACTGATGCTTTTACTTCTTTACCGTTTTCATCAGTTGTTTTGGTGTGCTCCATCGCCAAACGATAGACATTACCCTGCGGATCTTTGTAGTCTATCGGCACGTCTCTGTATATTCCATGATGTTGAGTTAATCCAAAGTCATAAGCTATAACTTCTGAAATCTCAGCTTGATTATCCTTGTTAATATGAATTTCTGATTCAAAAGAGTCTATTTTCTCTGTGCCAACCGCTCCAACACTGCTTGTTAGAGTTAAAAAACTGATCCCAAGAGCAAATATTAATAGTAATATTCTATTTTTCATACTTATATATTAGCACTTGCTTATATTTTACTATTGCACGACTTATGGATTATTATGTAGGTACAAACTTAGGAGGTTTATATGCTCAAGAATAAAAAAATATTAATCGCAATCATCGTTGTTGTAATCATTTTACTAGGTGGTATTGGTTGGTTCGCCACTCAAAACGAATCCGACAACACATCAACGAAAAGTTCGTCATCTCAAAATTCGGATTCCAAATCAAGCGTAACAAAAGGAAGTCTAACTTCCTTATCGACTGGCAAAAAGGCTCAAGAGTGCACAATGAGTTACTCCGGGGCTAATGGCAGTGGCACCGGCACAATGTACACTGATGGCAACGGGCGTGGACGCATGCACCTAGACCTTAAGACAGAGAAAGGTAATGTTGCCCAAACCGACCAAATTATGAAGGACAACAAAGCCTACAGTTGGACAACAACAGGAGAGCAAACTTTTGGAATGGTCATGGATCTATCAAAGATGAACTCTCAACAATCACAAGCTCAAGCCCAGAGCCAATCAGGCAATAGCTCACCTACACCTAGTCAAGACTTTGATATTAATTGCAAAGATTGGAAGGTAGATGAAAGTAAATTTGCAGTACCCGCTAATGTAAATTTCATGGATCTCAGCAATATCCAGAACTCAATCCCAACGTCTAGATAAAAGACATAATGCTATAATTAGATAATGAAAAAAGCTTATGTTGTTCTTCCTTTAGTGCTTTTGGGGTTCGCTCTTGCATACTTTACTCTTATGAGAGATCAGGACAAGCCGAATCAGGCCACGCTTTCGGACGTTCAAAAGTCAGCCAAAACATCTCCGACAGATGAAGTAACATCTGACAAGGCTCTTGAAACACTTATAATTGGCGACCCTTCTGCTAGAGTGACAATTGTCGAATACGCTGATTTCAAATGCCCGAATTGTAATAAATTCCATCAACAAGTTGGCAAACAGCTCAGAACAGATTTTATTGACCGCAAATTAGCAAAAATTGAATTTCGTAATATTCCTTTTATCGCTAGCGACTCCCGCCCAGCAGCCGAAGGCACATACTGTGCAAATGATCAGAAAAAGTTTGTCCAGTATCATGACAAGGTCTTTGAATTTATGTGGACGAATTATTATCGTCAGGATAATTCAAAAGAATTTGATAATATTTTGACCGTTGAGAAACTAACCGAACTTGCAGGAGAAGCTGGGCTCGATAAAACTGCTTTCAATCAGTGCCTAGCAACAGCAAAGCACAAATCAAGCGTTGACAGTGATCTTAAAAAATCAGAACAAGACGGGGTTACAGGAACCCCACATATAATAATTAACGGCAAAGCCGTAGTTGGACCGCAGTCATATTCTGCCTATAAAACATTACTCGAGATTGCGCTACGGTGAGTTTGTTCATATTAAAACTAAAGATTAGTTTGAAATCTGTTATATCAGTACTATTCAGATGGCCATATCTCTTGATCGCGATTTTTGCCAGCTTAGTAGCAGAAGCTATGGTCCTGTGGTCTCTCAATATTGATCTTGTCAAATACATCATCTTTGATAGTGGTGTAAGTATTGGGACTAAGTTCGAGTTTTTCTTTAGCGTTTACCGTGATATTTTCATCAACTATGAAGCTGTTCAAGCTCTGGCAATCATCACATTCTCTTTTTTGTTCGGGATCAACTCTGCACTGGTAGTATTTGTGCTAAAAAACCAAGATTATAAATCAATACCGAAAAAGAGTGGCTTTGGCGGACTAGTTCTGGCAATAATTGGTGGTGGCTGTCTGGCGTGCGGAACATCAATCTTATACCCAGTTTTGATAACTCTAGGTGTTGGAACCAGCGTATTCGCAAGTCAGCTTGGGCTTATCTTAAGCGCTATTGGTAGCGTATTTTTACTATTTTCTATCTATAAACTTGGTGGTGTAGTATCCTTTGTATTAAAATCAAGAGAACAATGATCAAAAAATATCTAAAAGACAAGTTATTGGTAGCGCTACTTATCGGGGGATCTGTCGGTCTCTTTGCAGCCTTTGCCAGCAGTGTTGAACTAACAAAAAGCCTGAAAGACCCGAGCTACAACCCGCTTTGCAGTATCAACCCTATTATTAGCTGTGGATCTGTTTTGGATTCACATCAAGGCTTTATTTTTGGGTTCTCAAACTCATATCTAGGCATGATCGCGTTCTCTATAGTGCTAGGCATAGTCGCCTGTTTATTTGCCGGAGCTAAATTACCAAATTGGTTCTGGAAGTTATTCCTGATCGGTATTTCGTTTGGTTTTATCTTTGCTCTTTGGCTAATTACACAATCACTATTCGTAATAAAAAATCTCTGTATTTACTGCATGATGACCTGGGTAGCTATTTCTATAGTCTTTTGGTATAGCTTGCTACACAATCTCGAACTTAAAAATTTTGGCAAAAATAAGAAGTTAGCAAAAATAACTGAATTCGCTTCTAAGCATCATGTCGATATATTTGTTGGCTGGATTTTGATAATCTTTTTACTTATCGTTTGGCAGTTTTGGTATTACTGGAAAACATTGCTTTAATCCAATCGATTAGTCTGAAGACTCTCCCTTAAAGAATCTTATCCAACTCTCAATATTTCTTTGATATCTATTTTTCTGAATCTCTGGCTCTGGTATATCTTCGACAATTGGCTTAACGTTGATGCTTGAAGATTCTGCTAGACTTCTAGGTATCAAATAGAGTTTTTCGCCTTCTTTGGCCTTGCCTAATTGGCGCCTGGCTGTCAGCTCGAGATATTCGTCACTCTCATAGTATTTATTCCTCAGTTTCTGATTTTCATTCTCAAGTTTTGCAACGTCGTTTCTTTGCTTAAGTGATGAGATCTTTTTCTCCAGTTCATAGTTTTGTTGTAGAACGCCAACGCTGTTCCAGGCTACCAAAACCGCAATAACCGCAAATCCTATGAGCGCAAGCGCCCTGGTATCGCGCAGTATAGACTCTATAAGTTTTAGAAATTTGCGGAGATAATCCATTGCTCTATTATAGCCCAGGATCATCTTGGGACGAATATGTGTGGATTGCGAAGGCTAACCCATGCAAGCATATAGACTAGATAGGCATTATAGGCTAAACAACCGAGACTTATTAGTACATGTGGCAAAGACAAATTGATTACGCCAAATTCAAATATATTGAGCCAGATCAGTAGAAGCCTGGTCAAACTCAACGACAAAAATATAGCGAACGAGAATATCCAGACAACCCTTCGATATTCATCAAATCTGGAAAATGAATCGAATCTAACAAAACTGTGGTTCTGCTTTTCTAAAATATATCTATTTATGACCATGATGATGATGTCCATGACGGTAACAATGATCACGTAGCTAATAACCCCTATGATACCCCAAACAAATATACTTGATATGTATTCTGAGAAAGGTAGGTAGTCAATATTTGCTATAAAATCAGAGATGTTTTGCTTCAGATAACTCTTTGTCTCATTGTCTTCTATGAAAAAACTCATCAGATGATCAGCGAAGATAATTAAAAGCAGAGCAGCCGAAGCTATGAGAAACAGAATTACTTGACTCGCGTTGGGTATCAGTATTTCTCTGAGTGTCGTAAAAAATGGTCGAAGGCTATACTTTTTCACTAGTTTGTAATCTCTTTTGGTAATTGAACTTTAATTTATAACTCGCACTGAGGCCCACGGTATTTGACCTAGCCCTATACCTGTTCCATATGAGGAAGGCCACCTATTTGAAGTCTCGCCGTAAATAGCGAACGATCCACCGTTGTCCCGAAGGTAAGCGCCATGCGTCTGCAATGCCTTGGCAATGGTCTTTTGCGGTTCTGGAAGTCCGGAGATGTTAACAGATGGATCTAATTGTATCTTTGAACCTTCAGCTAAGACAGTATTACAGATTGTTTTGCCAACTTCACTACAGGTAACTCCCACGTTAGACCATGCTGGGAATATTGCTGGTCCGGCCTTAATACCAGGAACAGAAAATGCGAGGGCGTGGTCAATATGTCCTGAGGCAAGCTCTTCTGGTGTTATGAGACCTGCAAGTAGCGACAAACCTGCCGCATTAGAAGTAGCATCAGTTGTGTTTGTTTGCCCATTTCCATCTAGATTTGCCCGTCCAATTGCTTTTGCATTGGTAATAGTTCCGTCAGCAGAAACAGTCGCTTTGAATAT
This sequence comes from Patescibacteria group bacterium, assembly GCA_038064875.1. GTDB lineage: Bacteria > Patescibacteriota > Saccharimonadia > Saccharimonadales > 2-12-FULL-41-12 > 2-12-FULL-41-12. The sequence continues at coordinate 556,572 of JBBTSC010000001.1, forward strand.
TTCATATACGGTTCTATCTACAATCACTGCGAGATGTCCGTCTGTTCCACTAACAGGCTTGGTCCCGGGAGGCACTTTAGGCACAGGGAACTTACCAGCTTTACCAAGGTACTGAGCACCACCCTCACTCACTGGACCAGGAGGAAACGGTGTAAACTCACCCGTACCTTTCACGACTGCAACGCCATAAGAACCGATGCTAAAGTTCGGATTCCAAAATTTACCGGCGATGAACTGTTGCATAAATGCTGAGGAATCAGATCGCACAACAGGACTTGTAACCGGAGAAGTAAATGAAGTTGCCTGAGGGAAATATCCTATGTTCAGCCCATTTGTACTTGTAGGCGTAGGGGTTGGTGTGACTGGATTATTCACAGTAACAACCGAACTTGCTGTACCAACGTTACCGGCTGAATCATAAGCCTTAGCATAGATTGTATGTTGCCCATTGCTCAGCTTAGAACTATCAGCTAGGTATGAGTACGGGCTAGTCAAACTTGTGCCGACTAATGTACTGTCTGTATAAAATTCAACCTTTGTAACGCTGACATTATCGACAGCTGTTGCAATGGCCTGGAACTGCCCCGTTACAGATGAGCTCGGTGCTGGAGATGTGAGTTTTACTGTTGGCGCAGTTACGTCTGACGGTACTGGTGTGTTAGCAAATAATGAAGTCTTGTCGATATATAGATTTCTGTCACAAATTCCTTTTTTATATTTATCATTTAGAAAAGCAATGTTCAGATTGTGATTACCGGCCGGTATGCTTGTCGAGATCGAGTAAGTCTGCGCTGATCGAGAGCTAACACTGTAGGTGCTACCGATTTGTTTGCCATCTACTTTAACAGTCATTTTAGGATTTCCATCGCAATTACTACCTTTGGCAACAATTTGAACGCTTATAGTAGTGTCTGTAGTCGTAAATGTCGGTGATGTAATGCTTCCGTTCGAAAACATGTTAATAGCCTTGCCACCACTCGCGCCTTTGTAGTCAATGACATTACTAGTAGATTTATTGTATTGCATAGATTCACCTTCAAGTAGTGATTGGAGTGACAAATTAGAATCTGCTCTACTTTGCAGAGTCAAAGCTGTGCCAATCATCGCAAATACTACTGCCACGACTGCTATTTGTTTTCTTGATAGTTTTTTTACGTTTAGAAATTTCACTTTTATTCCTTTATTTGATTTTTGTGGTATACATAAGCTTAATTATCTACAACAACGATTTTAATTGCAAATATTGGTATATTTCACTTCTCTAAAGCCAGCATTCGTGATATATTATTGTGGTCACACATCGTGCACCCATGGGGGTGTAGCTCATCGGTTAGAGCAGGCGGCTCATAACCACTTGGTAGTAGGTTCGATTCCTACCACCCCCACCAAAATTATCTATTCCCAGCGGAAGACTTTGAAAGCTATCAGATAGACAATAACTGTCCAACTTAACATCACTGCGAACTGTGGAGCAAGTTCAATTAAAGTTGCTCCTTCTGTTATAACCAACCGACTTGCATCAATTATCGGCGTAAGTGGGATGAACTTTGTGATGCTTTGCAGGACTTCTGGCATCAGAAAAGTTGGGAAGAACACCCCGCTCAAGAACATCATTGGAAGCGTTACAAGTTGTGCCAGTGGCGCTGCTTGATTTTCGTTTTTTGCCCAACCACCTAGAGCCAATCCTATTCCAAACAGAAGTATAGTTCCCGTCATCACAACTATTGCCAGATTGAAATAACTGCCTCTCATGCTCAGATCAAACATAACGACGGCAGCTACAAACATGATCACAAGTGCTAGCAAACCAATAATAGCGTTGGAGATAACGTTCCCGGTAAAATATTGCCACACCTTCAGCGTAGTTGTGTGATAACGCCTAAGAACACCGCGCTGTTTAAGCCGTGGGAATACCGTTGTTGGACCAAAGATACCCAGCGACAACAGAGTAAATCCAAGTATTCCTGAGAATGTATAGTCAAATTGAGTCAGACCCTTGGTAGCTGTCGATTCTGTTTTAACAACAAAAGGCTCTGGGCTCGGAGGAACAACCTTATCATTTATATCTTTAAAGACACCTTCCATAACACTACCAAGTGTACGTCCAGCTTGTTCGTTACTTTGATCATACAGAATTTTAGCCTCACCGGTCGGATAGTTGCCACTACCCACGTTGCCGAAACTCTCTGGCAAGATAATAGTCGCATCTAATTGACCGCGATTCATTTTCTCCTTGGCAAGGTCCAGTGATGTAAGCTCTTTGTCTACCTTGAAAACTTCATTTTCTTGAACTTGTTTCACAAATTGAGTTGAAAAATCGCTTTTTGATTCGTTAAGAACAGCTACTCTAAATGAAACTCCATTATTACCGCTAAATATACTTCCGAATATTGCCAAGAAAATTAAAGGAAATATAAAGACGAAGAACACCGCAGTTTTATCTCGAAATAGTCGCCTAACATCAATCTTTACAAAAGTTTTTACTGGTAGTAATTCTCTCTTCAGTCTGTCCATATTCAGTCCCTTAACGCCTTTCCTGTCAGGTCAATAAAAACATCTTCCAAATTTGCCTGCTCTACCTGTTGTTCTTTCTTGAATCCTTTTTTCAATAAAGCCTTGATAAGATTTTTTGGCGTATCAAGTGCCACTATCTCGCCTTCATCCATGACAGCAACCCTGTCACACAACAGCTCTGCTTCATCCATATAATGAGTTGTCATAATCACTGTCACACCACGGTCGCGTACTTCGCGGATCAGATCCCAGAGATTTCGCCGAGCTTGTGGATCTAGACCAGTAGTTGGTTCATCCAGAAAGAAGACTTTCGGTCCGTGCACTAAAGCGGCAGCAATTGAAAATCTCTGTCTCTGTCCACCTGAAAGGTTCTCAACATAGCTGTTTGCCTTATCGAGTAGTTGCAAATCGTCTAAGAATTTCTTTGGATCGACCTTCTCTCCGTAAGTAGATGCAAAAAATTCTATGAGCTCAGTAAGCTTTGTCTTTTCTTCAAACGAAGGCGTCTGTGGCTGAACGCCTATGAGGGTTTTTATTTCATCGGGGGAGCTTGCAACGTCTATCCCGTTTAGAGATGCCGTACCACCATCTATCGGACGCAATGTTTCTATCATCTCAAGAGTAGTTGTTTTACCCGCACCGTTCGGCCCTAAAATACCAAAGATCTCGCCGGCTTTTACTTCAAAACTGATTCCTTTGACAACTTTTTTGCCGTCGTATTTCTTAACTAAATTATCTATTTTTACTATCGGTTTTGACATATTAATAGATACTATTCTATCAGGTTTGATCTGCTATAAAAAATCTTAGGCTGGATGCACGCCAAGGTCGGTCAGGTCAAATCCATAATCATCAAGTTTACTAAGGACATAGTCACTATCACCCACTTTATATTCATGAGCTAGAGCCTGTAAAAACGCCTCAACTCTCTCGAATAATTCACCATAAAGTTCATAGACTGCTACCATAACTATTGCCCTCCTTTAGCACTTGTTACTATAGCTAAAATTGGGCCTAGAATCTGTTAGCGTTATTACAAAGAATTAGTGAATTAACTAACTGTCATTGTTTCGTTGAGTGGTTGCCTAGGGATTCTTCGATAATACTCAGTAGTTCATCCGTCGTCTGGCAACCCATGAGTTTTTCCCGAAGTTCTTTCGCGCCGTCAAATCCATTGATATAGATCTTGCAAAACTTATTAAGCGGAGCGGTTGTTTTGTACTTTCCTGCCCAAGTATCTTCAAATAATTCTATATGCTGTTTGTAGAGGTTTATTCTAAACTCTGCGTCTTTATCTTCCCAGACACTTTGTTTAGAGAAAAGATAAGGATCGTGAAAGATCCCACGCCCGATCATCACGCCATCTATTTTATATGTGTTGGTCAGCTCCTTAGCGTGAGCCAAACTATTTACGTCACCATTACCAACCAATATAGTGGTCGGAGCGATTTTATCTCGTAACTTCTTGATGTCATTCATCAAGTCCCAATGGGCGGGAACTTTGGACTGCTCTTTTACTGTCCTCAGGTGAACTGTCAGCATTTCTAGATTTTGCTCCAACAAGAATTCTATCCAGGACAAATCAATTGTGTTCCAGCCAATCCTTGTCTTAACGCTTAGTGGCAATGACTCGCCTGATGCATCTATACCCTTACGCGTAGCTTCAATAATAGCTTTGGCGTCTTCTCTGTGATTTATAAGTGCACTACAGCATCCATTTTTAACTACGGCTTTGACCGGGCAACCCATATTAATATCAATTCCGTCAAAACCTAAACCCGCTAACTCTTTGGCTGTTTGATAATAGTTGTCAGGGTTCTTGCCCCAAAGTTGGGCAAATATAGGCGATTCATTGTCTGTTTTTTTAATTTTCTTTGCTACTTTGTCTTTGCCCGGTGAACAATAGCCATCAACGTTCATGAACTCTGTAAAATACAGGTCTGGTGGCGCCAGAGAACCCACTATCCTCCGAAAAACCGTGTCTGTTACATCATCCATCGGTGCCAGGATAAAGAATGGTTTTGGTAGCTTGCCTAATATATTCATAATTCTTTTAGTTTAAAAAGCTCGCTAGATTTCCTAGCGAGCCCCTTAAGTATTTTGTTCTATCTATTTATTTGAAGCTAACTGTCAAAAATCCGTTTCGTGGATTTTCGTTTACTTTTCCACCACTTGGTAGTTCAGTAGCTGTGTCTTTTCGCTCGTCTTTACTAAAGTAGTAAATTCGTTGCTTCTTGCCACCACGAAGTACAACTTCCTTGGTGTTTAGGTAATAAGTAATACCTTTTGAGTTTTTGTGACTGTAAGCCATTATTGTTGCTCCCCTCTTATTGCTTAATAATGTATAACTACATTAACTCTAATCACTAACACTTGTCAACTTCTTATTGTAATTTTTGCGTCACCTACAGTCAGATGAAGGTCTTGATATCACAATCCTTATGCTTTAGAATAAGACCCATACACTAATTAAAGTAATTAACTAGAGGTGGTAGATGGATTTTACAAATCAGCCAAACAAGCAAGCGCCCCAGAGACCAAGTACTCTAGGGACAAATCCGGATTATAGCTCGGAACCAGAACAATCTAACAAGAAAGGTAACCAAAAAGTGAAGAGACACATAGACAAGATAACAGCCGCAAAGATTCCATTCTTACTGCTAACTTTTGGTATCGTAGTACTAATCGTTGCACTTGTATTTAAGATTTCTATCTTCTCAGATAATTCAGAGGCAAAAGCAGTTAACAAATCTGCTTACCAAGCCGTGTTCTTAAACAACAACCAAGTTTACTTTGGCAAATTGACTGATGTCAACAAGGGCTCTGTAACTCTAACTGACATCTACTACATCCAGCTTGATGGCAAACAACAAGACACATCACAAGCTCAAAGTAGCTCAAACAACATCACTCTTGTAAAACTAGGTTGTGAGATTCATGGACCACAAGACAAGATGGTTGTTAACAAATCTCAAGTTCTCTTCTGGGAGAATTTGAAGGACGATGGTCAGGTTGTAAAGACTATCAAGGCTAACCAAGCTAAAGGTGCTCAGAACTGTGATACACAGCAATCAAATTCTGACACTCAGAAGAGCGCTAACCCTACTACGCCTACAACTACCACACCAAGCACAACAACTCCAACGACTACATCTCCGTAGTCTGGACCAATCGGAGCAGATTAAATTGAGGGGCTACTACAGCCCCTCTGTTAATTTCTTTACTGCTTTATAAAGCTTGTAGGACACTCCTAGTGGCATATCCCATGTACCGCCGAAGTCTTTGTCGTCTCCGCCAAAAGACCGCTTAAAACTACTGACACTGGCCCACTTGTGGCTCTTTTCTTCTAATGGCGATACTCCGTAGAAATCAAAATAGTCTAAACCGAGAGCTTTTGCATCTTTGATCATATACCAGGCCAAACCCCGCGAAGCTGGGATTTTTCTAATTACTTCTTGATTTGCTCCAGCATGTATATAGTACCTCGTCCCGTTCCAGTCGACACCAACGACTCCAGCGATAACGTTCCCTTCATATTTAGCCCAGTAGATCTTCGCAACCTTTGCTTCTAATAAAAATTTGAGCTGTTTCTCCAGATAAGTTCTTGATTTTGCGCTGTAATTCTTATACTGTGCTGTCCCGAGCATCAAATCCAAAAACATATCTATCATCTTATGATCATCCGATATGCCGTATTCTATTTCTAGTTTTTCAGAACGATTTACTAAGTTGCGGTCAGTCTTACTCATACGACTTTTCACAGTGGCCAGTTCGTCGGCAAGATTTATTATGTGCGTATATCTTGGTTGAACTTCTCCGAAGTAAACACAGTCATTTCTCCTCATCAACTCCTCACCGTAGCCTCCAGCCAGATCAAATCGAGCAAACATGCAACCGGATTCTTTGGCTTTTGCCTTTATGGACTTAAGCGCGTTTGCCAAGCCTCTCTCATCCCGAACCGTGGGCCCATATGGAACATACAGATACGTAATCCCCAAACGTCCATTAACTTTATACCCTCCCCAGAGATATTCATCAGTTTTTTCAAAAAAAAGTTGTTGATCTAAGCTTTCTTGGAATTTCAGCCAAGCTTGAGATTGCAAAAAATGCCCATCAAGACCTTTAAGTCTCTCATCCCAATCTTCACCCATTAGAATTTGTCTTCCATCCGGCGTACTAACAATCTGTCTATGATTATTCGCAAAATCCAAAGAACATAGGCGGACACAGCTAGGACTAAACTTATCCCAGCGAGGTCAGGTGACCATTTAGGGCTGATGAAATCGAATTTGTAAAATTCTGTCGGAATATCTCTAGGTTTGGTCGCATTAGCAGAAACATACTCTTGAATACAGGTAACTTTTGCCTGGTTAAATCCTGCTGAAGGGAACTGTGCGTTACAGACATTCGTCGCTGTAACATTAACTTGGTTGTTTGTTTGTTTAACTCTCTCTGTCTCCTCAGCAAGTAGCTTTTCGTATTGGGTCTTCAGCTGTATTGGAGGCTTTATAGTAGAACCACTACTCAGATCAGTATTCATATGAGCGTAGACGAATTCTCGCAAATTACGAAGTGCTCCCTCGATATCGCCATTGTTTTGATCTGCAACCTCAACTTGCTTGCGAAGCTCTAACATCTTCAGGTTATTTTGACGCAAACTATAACCACTGATAAGTGTCATTACAACGGCGAAAATCAAAATAAACTCTGGTCTGATAATTTTCAGTCTCTTGTGCCACCTATAAAAACTTTTTATTTTCTTTGTCATAAGCGTAATTATATCACTACGATAAGTGTTAAAATATAGTCATGCATATATTTTTCAGTGGAATTGGCGGAACAGGCATTGGGCCACTAGCTTTAATCGCCCACCAGGCAGGATACACCGTTTCTGGATCTGACAAACAGAATTCTGCATATATAGATTATCTGCGGAATCAAGGACTGGAAAATATTCACATAGGGCAATCAGCTGAGGATATAGAGAAAGTACATCGGGCCCAGCCTATAGATTGGCTGGTGCACTCATCAGCCGTTAGCATTGAGAACCCAAATCACCCTGAGCTTATTTTTGCTCAAAAGAATAATATCAAGACCACCAAGCGTGACGAGTTAACCAACCATATTCTCAAAGAAAAACATTTAAAACTCATAGCGATTGCCGGGACTCACGGCAAAACCACCACGACAGCGATGGTTATCTGGCTTTTTAAAGAACTAAATATCTCAATAAGCTACTCAGTGGGGGCAAAGATATCCTTCGGTGATATGGGGCATTTTGACCCTGCAAGCGAATACTTTGTCTATGAATGTGACGAGTACGACCGAAACTTTTTGGCTTTCAAGCCACACCTCAGTCTAATAACCGGTATCGCCCACGACCATCATGATATTTACCCAACTGAAGCGGACTACAATAATGCCTTTAGAGATTTCTTAGATCAAAGCGAACAAAAAATACTCTGGGGCGCTGACCAGAACAAGCTATCTCTGCCAGATTCAGATAAATTGCACTCTCTAGGGAGCATTTTAGATGGAATAACCTTGGCAGGCGAAGTAAATAGACTAGATGCTAGTCTAGCAATTCAAGCTGTTGGTGATCTCACCAAAGTACCAACAGCGGATCTAGTAAAAATCATCAACCGATTTCCAGGAGTCTCTAGAAGATTCGAAAAAATTGCTGACAACATCTACAGCGACTATGCCCACACTCCAGAGAAAATTGCTGGGTGCCTAGAAATGGCTAAAGAACTTTCAAATAAAGTAGTGGTGGTCTACGAACCGCTGACCAACAAAAGACAATATAGTATTAGAAATACTTACACTGATCTATTTAAGAATGTTAAGAAATTATATTGGGTGCCTAGCTATTTAACTCGTGAAGATCCTGATCAACATGTGCTAACTCCGACTGAATTGATAGAAAACATGGGCAATAAAGAAATTGCCGAACCTGCAGAATTGAACCCTCAACTACTAGAAAGCATAAAAAAACACCAGTCGGATGGTGATTTAGTTATCTGTATTTCTGGTGGTGGCGGAGGAAGCCTCGACGAATGGCTCCGGCAACAATTTATAGCTACTTAACAAGTTAAGGACTATCTTTAACGGTTATCACCGGAGCCTTTGGTTTGGTTTCTTTTTTTGCGACTGTGAACTTTTTCTAAGTTTTTATCTGCAATATCATCTAGTGACAGGCCTAAATAGCAAGCCATGGCATTGACATACCAGAGCACATCACCAAGCTCTTTCGCTATTTCGTCAATATCCTCAGGTGTTATCTTTCCGTTTTTGTCACGAAGAATTTTCTTAAACTTTTCAGCAACCTCTCCGGACTCTCCTACCAGGCCGAGAAGTTTGCTCATAAATGCATGGGAATCTATCGCCACAGTTTTGCCGTCAAAAGAATCAGTTGCTATTGCTTGTTTTTGATATTCGTCAAAGGTCAAAGATGCTCCAAATCGCTTACGTTTATAGATTTACTACGATATAATCATTATATGGTTGAGGAGATGTTTACGCAAATCAGCAATTACTATGATCTGGCGTATTTAAACACGAAGAACTGGCTTCATATTCATGGTCCGGATATTATCATAATCCTCATTGTTTCTTGGTTGACCCATCTATTTGCTAGCAAATTTGTTTCAAGCTTACTGCACCATACTGTACGAGCAGATCTCTACCCTTCACGCGTAGATAGAGAAAGACGCCTTAAGACTATCGAGGGACTGGTAGGCGTGGTGCTACGAATTGTGGTCTACGGAGTAGCTTTTGTTCTGATCATAGGTGAATTTGGCATCAATACTGGACCTTTGATTGCCAGTGCAGGTGTTCTGGGCATCGCCCTTGGTTTTGGGGCACAGAGCTTGATCAAAGATTTTACCAGTGGCATCTTTATTATTATCGATAACCAATATCGAGTCGGAGACTTTGTCACTATTGATAAAGTATCTGGCACTGTCGAAGCAGTAACTATTAGAACAACTATCTTGCGAGACCTTGATGGTAGCCGTCATCATATTGCCAACGGATCAATACTCGTAGCCACCAACCAGACGGTTGACTTCGGCGGTATAAGCGAGGATATCCTGATAGGCAAAACCTCGAACATTGATAAGGTAAGAGACGCTGTTAACAAAGTTGGTCAGGAGATGCTACAAGACAAAGTTATTGGACCAAAAATCAAAGAAGCACCATATTTTGATCGGGTGCTAAAATTTGATAAGAACGGAATTTTTATACGTGTCCTTGGTACAACCGGCGCAAATGACCAGATAGAAGTTGTTGGCAATCTCTATGAGAGATTGCTCACCGAATTTAGGCATCTGAAGATAGAACTCCCTGATACTAAGATCTCTGTTGCTAAATAATTATTGTTGCTGAAGCTGTATATAGATTGCCAGCCCAACAAGCAACGCGCAGATAAAACAAGCTATGAGGATTACGCCAATATTTGACGAGGGCTTGTTATTTGGAACTTTTTTGGGCTGATCTGGTTTTTTGTCTTTTGAATCTTTGGGTTTTTGATCAGTCGTACCCGGCTTCTTTACATCCATAACAGGTTGTTGAGCGAGTTGAGGAGCGGGCTGGACTGAAGGTTGAGCTTTAGGAACATCGTTAACTGGTGGCTTCGCTATCGTTGGCTTGATGTCTTCCTGCATAGAATCATTCTACCATAAGCATTTGGTTCTAGAATTTAGGGATTTGTCCTACCCAATCAGTAGTAATACCAACGATCAATCCCAGCAGTATTCGTAACATTAGCAATCTTCTTTTTCTCTCCACCGTCTTTGCTAATGGCATAGTCTGCAATCTCATTGTTGTTAACGATCCTGAATACAACCGTGTCCTTGCTCAACCAATAAATAGGGTTAGCGAGACCGGGCTGTACTTCAAGTTGTTTGTCCTTTTTTGTGCCCTTATCATAAAGTATCAACACACCTTTACCATCTCGTTGATCTACTAAGACACTTTGATTCTCCGTGTTGTCTACTATTACTTTACTGTCGTTGCTGGCTGGTGGACCTGCCAATTTGGTTAATTTTGAGTTATCAAGACCATAATCATACCACTGCTGACCTACAGAGATAGACAGGTTATCATAAGTTTGTCTCAGAATATTCCAAGCTTCTTGATTGATAATAGTCTGTTTATTTGTGCCGTCAGGATTGACCCTGAAAAGTCCGATCGATCCTGCAAGCTTAAAGGATGTCGGCGCATAGTATATGCTCCCAGATGCTGAGAGAACATCGTTGAAATAGTTAGCACTGGCAAGTTCTTTTTCTTCGCCGGACTGCGCATTGTAAGAAATTAGTTTATGGCGGGCGGGATTCTCTGCAGATGTACCCTCTGTGGCTTTTACATAGACAAGCCTCGGCCCGAACCAGCCAATAATTTGAATCCTCTCTGACCGTGTTATAACTTTATTCTTATTCTCATTTGCATCGATTATGTAGAGGCTACTCAGGAGAAATCCATCCTTGTTGCGGTTGTTGTCTCGAGTGGTTACAAAAGCTATATTGCTGGATTCAAGTGCTGGCGATATCATAAGACCCTCTGGCTTTTCATATCCTGTGCCGGCTAATATTTTTTGTTCGTCCTTGCCGTCAACATAAATAGAATAAAGATCGTATTTACCGCTTCTCTTTGAGACGAAGGCGTGCTTATGGTCAGGCACCATAGCGATGTCTCGTGCTTGTTTGTCGTTCCTATCTAGGGTTAGCTTTTCTTCTCTGAATTTGCTCGCGCGGATTTTAACATATATTTCTGATTGTTTTGTGTCTTCAACAACCAAGCTCGCTTCGCCCTTTTCATTTGCTACTGCTGTAGCTTCACCATCTTCCGTCTCAACTTCAACTTCTTTTATTGGTTGGCCTGACAAGTAATGTTTGATATTGAAATTATAGTGACTTCCTACAGGATTCAGTTTGAGCTCTCCCAAAGGGTTCGAACCCCAACCAATAACAAGTGTCTTTTTTATATCAGCAAAAGCTGGTTTTTTGACGGTCATTTCTTGCGATCCAAGCTTTATGTTCTTAAGGTTTGCCTTACCTTCTTTGTCAGTCTTTACATTAATTTTACCTATAGTTACTTCGACGTTTTTAAGTGGTTGCAAAGTCTTCTCATCAACGACCTTGACTGAACTTGAGCTTCGAACACCTACTGTATTGAGTAAAAAGTACCTAGAAGCAGGAACCGCTAGACTGAAAAGCACACATAGAAAAATCACGCCTATTAGAATTTTTCTTCTTTTTGGATTTGTGAAAATACTTAAACAGGCTTTCTTAAATTTGGATAATTTTGAATCTTTGACTGGTTGATTGAGGGCTTCTCTTTGAGCATCTTCAACGTTCATGATATTGTCAGACTCTTGGGCAACAATGTCATCTATAGCATCACTCTCTGATATGACCTCACTGGACTCAGTTGTTGTGGGGTCTATTGGTTCGCTTATCTCAACTGGTTCGTTCTTATCTGTTTGCTCAATCTTAGCCTGCAAATCTTCGATAGTCTCATCTAAATTTGGCTCTTCTTCCTCTGGTGTTTGCTCTTTTTCGTCCTCAATAACTTCAAGTTCAGGTTCAGGTGACTCTTCCTCTGCCTTTGCTTCCTGTTCTGGTGGCAATTCTTCTTTTGCAATCTTCGCGGGCTTTTTGGTAGGTTCATCGTCTAGCAGAGGGGCCGTTGATGGTGTTTGTTCTTTGGGAGATTCTGGGACAATTTCTTCCTCAACACTCATCATTGCGTCTACTTTGTTCTCAATTGCCTTATCGGCGTAAACTTCTGTCTCTTCTAATTTGTTCTTTTTCTTTTTTGCCATGGCTTTGTCCGTGAATAAAGCATAACAAATTTGACGCTATTTATCTAGAGCCTGCTAAGGTGTTAGACGATTAATATCTCTTGGAAATAATGTGGCTTCTTTGACGTTGCTGAGACCTACAATTTTCTGGGTCAATCTCTCAAGACCCATACCAAACCCACCATGTGGAGGCATCCCATATTTCATAGCGCTCAAAAGTGGAGCAAAACCAGGATCAGTTGGATCACCCTTTGCTAGCTCTTTAAGTTGTTTCAAGACTATTTCGTACTTGTTCTCGCGCATACTTCCAGTGGTAATCTCAACCCCCCTAAAGAGTAGGTCGATTCGATCCGCCAACTTTGGATCTTTATCATTTTTTTTGTGATAGAATTTCATCTCGTCTGCTGGCCATTCACTTACAAAAACTGCTTCTGATTTAAGATTTTTCTTTGCATAGTCACAGATCCAACGCTCTTCATCAGGACGAAGATCTTTCTCCCCAACAGAATTCTCTCCGGTAGCTTTTGAATATTTCTCATGAATTTCTTCAAGCGAAAGCACTGGGATTTTGGGTGGCAAGAGTGGCTTAGTTGCATTCCACTTTTTTAGCTGGATCTCATGCTTATCCCACACACCATCAACAACTCTGCCCAAAAGATCACTCAAGAGTTGCTCTAAGTCTTCTAGATCAATAAATCCTAGTTCCGCGTCAATTGAAGTGTACTCTGTCATATGACGACTTGTGGCACTTGGCTCAGCTCTATAAACTGGAGCTATCTCATAAACTCTCTCAAAAGCACCAACCATCATTTGCTTATAAAACTGTGGGCTTTGCGCTAAGGTTGCTGTTTTGCCAAAGTAATCCAATGTGAAAACTTCAGCTCCACCCTCAGTAGCTTCTGCCAAAAATTTAGGAGTATGTATTTCTGTAAATTCTCTACCCTCAAAAAAAGATCTAAGTGACGAGCAGATTGTAGCCTGAACATCAAAGACAGCTCTCTCTTGCAGATTTCTTAGCCCGACTACTCTATGTTCGAAGAGCGTATCTAGATTTTCGGATTTGTGTTGAAGTGGCTTGTCAATTTCAATTGGAGGTTCGTCTGTGACAGGTACAAGTACTTCGATTTCAGGATCGTGAATCTCTGCACCACCTGGAGCTCTTTTATCACTTATCAGCTCACCCTTTACTGATAGAACGCTACCGATCTGTAGTCCCCGAAGCTTTTCAATCTCGTTCTTATCCTGCACCAACACCTGAGTCAACCCTGACCTATCACGCACATTTATAAAATTAAGCCCGCCGAGCAGTCGCTTTTTGTGAAGCCAGCCTTCTATAGTGATCGTTTTGCCAACATGTTTTTCCAAGTCTTTTGCAAGTGTTCTCATCAGAATATTCTACACTTTTTAGTAGCCTACTCAAAGCAAAATGATATTTTTTGGGATGATTGTCTCTGAGATAAAATTAACTTATTCTGACTAAAACATAGGTGACCTACGTTGCGGGAAGAATGATTAATTTTAGCCAGAGAGAACATTTTAAAGAGTTTTATTTTGCTTTGAGTAGGCTACACCTTTTGATCAAAGAAGAGTTGTAGCACCTGATAGATGTTCACTACACCTCGTATATTTTCTTTAGCATCAATAACAAGAAACTGTTCGTTTTTGTATTCTACAAAGACTTCTATCAACCCTTCTATTGATTCGTCTTCTTTGATGTAATTAACCTCGCTCTTTGTAAAGTCTTTGACCTTAGTTTTCGCTGTATGATCTTTCATATCAATGAGCCTAACGCTACCGATTATCCTACCTTCTGACGCAACTGGAAATATTGTTAGCGAAGTCTTGTGAAGCTCGTCTAATAAGATAGGACCGATGTAATCATCCTCGTCAATGACTACCACTTTAGCCATTGGGATCATTATGTCCTCTACGCTTGAATATTGAAGTTTGAAGAGATTTTCAATCTTGCCAAGAACCTTCTTGTTAACTAAATTATTACTACTATGCAAGCTCGTGATAAGTTTTTTGAATTCTTTATCATCATAGGGCTTATAGATCTTCTGATCCCCAGATTCTAGTAAAAAGTAGTTGCTTAACTTGTTAAGCTTTTGGTCATAGCGCCTAACTACCTTATCCATGGGGCTCATAATAGCGAACAGTAGCGGATTGAGTAATTTTGTTTTTACGGTAAGTAGTGCAGACAGGACCAAACCACCTGCCACAAGGAAAAACGCAGCCAGATAGTGCAGTTGGGTGGCAACAATGTAGATCCAACTAAAACCAAATAAAAAATAGAGAATTTTTAGAATAAAAACACTCTGTTTTTGGCGATAAGCCAGATTTTTTAACGTCCGGCTTTGCGCATTTTGAGAGGTATTTTGAAGTTTTGTAAGATGTACTGAGGTAATTTTTCTCTCAATACCGTAAGTAAGCATCATTAGTACAAACAGTATTACCCCTAAAGCTATCATGAACATATTTTACAACAAATCTGTCGTATAAAGAAGCTCTGAGGCCCAGGCACACCTATGTTAAAATATAGGTATATATAAAACTTGGAGGTATATGTGAGTAAACAGTTTTTGTTAGTAATAGTTATAGTACTGGGTCTTTTGGGAGGTACACTTGTCTTGACAAAGAAGACCAGCGATAAAACCACAGGAGACACAGGTAGCACATCTGCGACTACTTCAAATAACCGCTCAGGAAATCTATCTAGCAAGGTCACATTAACTGAATTTGGTGACTTTCAGTGTCCAGCTTGCAAAAGCTACTTCCCGATAGTAAAACAAGTCAAAGAAGAATATAAAGACAAGATTATCTTTGAATTCAAACATTTCCCTCTCGTACAGATCCACCCTAACGCGTTTGTAGCTTCTCGTGCAGCAGAGGCCGCTGGTAAACAAGGGAAGTTCTTCGAATATCATGATTTACTATATGGCAACCAAGATTCTTGGGCTCAAGAACAAAGTCCAAATAGTTACTTTGAAGAGTTTGCGAAACAACTGGGGCTCAATGTAGACCAATTCAAGAAAGATATGATCTCAGAATCAGTTGCGAGTACTATAAATGCTGACGCAAAGTTGGCTCAAAGTATTGGAGCCAATTCTACTCCTACCTTCGCTATAAACGGCAAGAAAATTGATAATCCCAAGAGCGTTGAAGAATTCAAAAAAGTGATCGACGAAGCTCTTAAAACTTCAAACTAATGTCGCTAACTACACCTGGCAGAACTAGATCGAGCGAATTCTTGATCACCGCAAACTATCCTGAGGTCTCTGCTATTGAGACTTTACTTGAGGCCACACCCAGGCCAGTCTTGATAACAGGCTGTTCGACTGAGCTAGGTGAGCTTGGCCGAACCATGTATGAATTTGGGGGGAGAATGGGTGAGCCATACATTGAAGAGAAAGAGTCATCGGAGCTAATACAGATCATTAGACCGGAAGAAAACGTTGCTGAGCAAAGTAGTAATAGTTTTGACGTTGAGCTAAGACTTCATACCGAAAATCCCCACGAAGCTTTGGAGCCAGACTTCTTATTGATCGGGTGCACGGATAACCCCGAACAAGCAATAACGCTATTAGTGAACCCCCTTGAGGTTTTTTTAAGTTTAAACAGGTCCATTCAGCAAAGACTAACTGAGCCTAGATTTAGCACGTTAGAAGCCGGAAAATTTGCTGTGGCAGCAGGGAGAGAGCGTAAACCAATCGCTATTGATGTACCTATCGCGACAGAATCCTTTGATGGTCAATATGACTTCCGTGTAGATTTTGAGTCAACTAGAGCAGATGGAAACTGGCAAGATGCGCTCGATGAATTTGAGGAAGCTTGTCGTATAAAAGCTCAGGAAATATTGATAAATCCAGGTGATGTGTTAATTCTTCCTAACCATAGAGCTATCCATGGAAGAAAAAAATTTCAGACAAACCCCTCTAGTGACGAACGTCGTCGATTACTGAGAATGTTCGTTAGGGGATGAAATAAGTCTAGATATAAGCAACCGAGTTAATTAAATTTCGAACCAGCTCTCTTACGAACAAAAAGTCCAGCCTCGCTAAAGCTGGTTCGAAACCTAACTAATACATTAGGTAATTCTGCCACTTCGGACGAATAACTCTCACTTCCAGACGCGTCTGACGAGTATTCATCACTTTTACCTTGATAGGCATTGGTTGCTCCCTTTCTCCTCGAAATTTAGCAACAAAGCTTTTTTATTTTGTTTTTATTGTTTTTTGTTTTGCTCTTTCAAGATTTTAGCTAAATCTTTCCAGAATCTCCGAGGATATGCAGGTAGTTTAAACGAAAGCGCTTTACCAAGTCAAGCTATTTTAATTTGAATTGGTAAATTTGTCACGAAAATCTTGGAGGGTTGTCTTTTTTTCTCTTCTCTTTTGGATATTACGATGTAATTTCTTAAGCGCTAGACTATCAATACTAGCTTTGTCGTGAAGTTTTTTAAATTCTTCGTCCAGCTCGTGGAGTTCTTCATCAGTTAAATCTTCCAGATCCATAAACTCGTCTCGAGCCCGTGTCGCTCGAATCAGCTCATCTAATTTTAGTTGTACTGCCTTAGAGTCACGATTCTGAGTGTTCTGGATCAAAAACACCATCAAAAATGTGACGATAGTCGTAAAGGTATTGATAACTAATTGCCATGTATTTGAGAAATCAAACATGGGCCCACTGGCAAGCCAGACCAGAACCAGACAAAGCGCTAATAAGAAGACTGCACTTCTTCCTACGAGGATCGAAACTTGGGTTGCTATAAATCTGAAAAACTTATTCATATACTATGATTTTACATCAATCAAAGAAAAAAGATATAATCATAAGCGATAATAGACATGCACGATAATATTTTTAATGAACTAAGTTATATCATCGCAGTTGGGGCAATTATAGCCCTGATCATGCGGTTGATTAAACAACCCCTGATTATTGGCCACATCATTACTGGTATTATCGTTGGCCCTTCACTACTTGGTCTGACAAAGTCTGAAGACATACTAGAGACGTTCTCAAGCATTGGCGTAACACTACTGCTCTTTATCATTGGACTGGGCTTAAGCCTGCGTGTAATACGCGAGGTTGGAAAAATTGCAGCCATAGTTGGGGCCACGACCATAGCACTGACGACACTTCTCGGTTACACGGTTGGGTTATTGATCAACCTGAATAAGACCGAAGCACTGTCTATTGGTATCGCCATATCCTTTAGTAGTACTATCATTGTCCTAAAACTACTCTCTGACAAGAGGGAGCAAAGTCGTCTACACGGCAAGATTATTACTGGTATTTTGATTGTTGAGGACCTTGTTGCTGCAATTGCCCTGATGGCATTGGCAGCCAGAGGCAACGGAGCATCTTTCGACCCTGAAACACTCGGATCTCTGGCTATAAAAGGAATCCTGCTATCCGTGCCTCTACTACTTTTTGGATCATACGTGTTGCCAAAATTCCATAAGTTGTTCGCAGGGAGCCAAGAATTCTTGTTCCTCTTCGCCATCAGCTGGGGCCTTGGGGTCGCTACCCTATTTGGCGAAGCCGGGTTTAGCCTAGAAATCGGTGCACTTATAGCCGGAATAAGCTTGGCTAGCTTGCCTTATACTCAAGAAATTAGCTCGCGACTCTTGCCACTAAGGGATTTCTTTATAGTTGTTTTCTTCATAGCTCTAGGCTCACATTTGTCGTTCCAGAACATTGCGGATTACATGCCAATTATACTTATAATTTTCTGCTGTGTTGTGTTTGTAAAACCTCTCATCATTCTCATAACCATGGGACTTCTTGGGTATACCAAGCAAGTTAGTTTTAAGGTTGCCAATGCTTTGAGCCAAATAAGTGAATTCTCATTGATATTTTTGGCTCTTGGTTATAAGGAAGGGATTATTAGCAACAATATTATCACCATAATAACGATAACCACCCTGATGACTATAGCTTTCTCAACCTATACTATTACGTATTCTGACCAACTCTATAAATTCCTAGAGAAGCATTTTGAACTATTTGAACGCAAGCATCCGGTCAAAGAGCACGAACAAAGAACAAGCTACGAACTCGTCCTTTTTGGCTACCAAAAAGGCGGTAGAGAGTTTATCAATGTCTTTAAATCAATGGGAAAGAAATTCATTGTGATCGATTATGATCCTGAAGTTATTGAAGTGCTTGACCGTCGCGGGATTGACTACCTGTATGGCGACGCAACTGACCTAGAACTTCTCAAAGAAGCTGGAATAGAAAAGAGTAAGTTGATCGTATCGACTATAACTGACCACCAAGCGAATATTTTCTTGATAAAACACCTTGAAAAGATTAACCCTGGAGCCGTTGTACTCTGTCATGCCGGGTCAGTTGCTGAAGCTGGTGAACTCTATGAAATAGGCGCTAGCTACGTGATGATGCCACACTATATTGGCTCTGAGAAGATCGGTGGGTTTATTAGAAGATCTGGGCTAAAGAAAAGTGAGTTCCGAAAGTATCGTGACAAGCATCTTAACTACCTACAGACTCATTTCACAAGTCCGATTGAGTAGCTCACAGCTCATCCGCTATAGCTTCTGAGCGAATTTGACTGGACGATATATTTTTATTTAGCTCAATGATTTGATATTTAAAATCTGCAAATCTATATAAATCACTAAATATTTGATCAATTTCTTTTTCAAAATGGGTTCTAGTGGCGACTAAAAGCTCTACCTTTCTAGCAAGCTCTTCTAGCTTCTCCCATTGATGTATCGTCCGCAGAACATCGTCACCAATAAGCAGAGAGAGTTTGTCGCCCGGAAATAATTTATCGAGTTCTGATAGCGTATGTTCAACACTAAAGATTTTTTGATCTAATGCGATTAGCCCTAATTTTTCTTTCCCTGATATCACCTGTTCTATATCTTTTTTTCTTTCACTTAGATTCGAGATTTTTGGTTTTTTCCTGGGCGCTTGCTCTGGCATGAAATAAACCGTATCAATTCCAAAGTCTAATGCTTTTAGTGCAAATGCCAGATGCCCCTCGTGGATTGGGTCAAAAGATCCTGGGAAAATTCCAACTTTTCTCATGTAACCTTGACTGACTCAGCAACAAGTTTATCTGCCTTCGGAGAATCTTTTTTGGGCTGAAAATATAAGATGTCAGCAGACTGGTCTTTCTGACCTTCTTTCTTCTTTCTGGAACCACCATTTCCTTTGTAAATTGCATTTTCACTAAATACCTTTGCTCTGCAATCCCAGCAGGAAAGACCATTGGCACATGGATCGTCAAATACAACTGCGGTACAGTGTGGGCAATTCATTCTTTTCTTTCTTCTAGCTCCTCTGCCAAATACTTCCTGTGGAGTTTGGTCTTCCTGGGATCCTGTAAGCTCCTTGAGCATTTCTGCAAAATCTATCATCCTGCCACAAGAGCTATAGGTTCGCCCTTCTTTTGCACCACCTAAGGCAAAGAGCGCCATCACATTGGCCAAGTTTTCCTGTACAGCCATTTGCGCAAATTCAGACATGTCTTGTTGTACTTCTTGTACTGAGTGGCCTTCTAGCGAACTTCTGAACATTTCTATTGAAGAATAGATTACCAGTTGGTGTAGGAGTTTTGCGTCACTGTCAGTGAATCCCGCCTTGTTACTTGCTCGCATCAAATCACTTCTAGTTTCTGAATTAAAATACTGCGAATTTGCTAAGAATGCATCGACAATTTCTTTCATTTCTGGCGTTTTCTCACCGATTGCCAAAGAGTCGACTATCGGAAGATACATCTCTTCAAAGACTCTATCGATTGCTTCTTGATTTGCCTCTATTGTGTCCACTGTATCAATATTCTCACTTACCACTCTTCCTTCATATTCACGCCTAATTTCCAAAGCGAATTCTTTTGCCTCTTCTTCTGACATTTCTCCGGTAATCGCGTACTGTAGCCAGTTATCTGTCGTTTCGTCTTCTGGTATTTCTACTCCGTGTTTTGCGAAAAGGTTTCTCCACCTAGTCTTATCACTCATATCAACAGAAAGAGACCCAGTCACTAATTCTCCTTCTGAACTGTAGTGATAAAGCTGTATATACGCAGTTTTCTTGCCTGGTATGTATCCTATGTTCTTCCAGAACTCTTCACCGTCACGCTCGATCGCTTCTTCTGGCAGGAGACTAACCACAATTCTGGTGTTGTAGTCAGTTTTTCCAGCAAGCATGAGCTCAACTTGCTCTGCATTTTCAAGATCATTGCCGTCTCTTACCATTTGGTTGACCACTCTTTGATCAAAACGAGAAGCTTGCTTAGAGGACTCGAGGCCATTTTCCAGCAATTCTGTAACGGTGCTTTGCAGGTCCGCAGACATAACTTTCCCGTCTATAATTTTTCTGGTGTCGAATTTTGTAACCTGTAAAACCCCGCCGTAACTTTCATCACTACTGAGTCCTTCAAAAACAGCACTATTAAATTCATCACGCACCTGCGTTTCATGAGCTTGAAGAACCTCAACATCAACAACAGTCTGGGTAGTTATTGCCCCTAGCCTACGTAGTGCAGAAAGAGACAAGCCATATGTCTCTGGCTGCGGAATGTTCATATTTGGTGTTTTTTGTATTGCTTCCATGATTCCTTTTTTCGAGCACGAGACGGATCACAGGGACTGCTCTTGCTCGAGAGACTTAAAATTAAGACAGTTGTATCGGACTATAACCGTTGCGGCACAATGAGGGAATTTCACCCTACTTCCAACTTCAATTTATTAAGGTACTTTTAGTATATCCCCACGCTACCTATGGGGTCAAAGGTACTTTTTACTACACCAGATTTGTGTGTTTACTTTGCTTGGAAAGATTTTAACGCATTTACTAAAAGCGTGTAATCTGCAACATTATTGTGGTCAGTATAGAGAAAGAAGTAGGTGTGCTTTTCGCCACCAGCCCCCTGGATGATTACTTTGTTGATCCCATCGATTGAACTTGTTCCGATTGCATTTCTATTGGCGTGACTGAGGTCGCATAGGAAGGATATGTTCTGCCACTTTGCCACTGTATCAGGTAGTTTCTGGTCTGCTTGTGCGTTAACATTGTTTCCTGTGCCAACAAAATTGGAACAAGTATCAGATATTTGACCAACAGAGAGTAGATTGTTGTTCGCAGACACAGGTAGAACCTTGTTCACAGCATAAGTGCTTGTGTCATAGTCACTGTAGATAACAAGATTCCTGCCATCATTATTCTTCTTTGTGCTCTTAAAGTAGTAGGCGCTCCTCTGTTCTTCCTCATCCGTTTTATACAGCTGCCAATCTCGAGGTAAAGAAATTGAGAAAGACCTCTGGTTGAAAGTAACAAGGGCCTCTCTGTCATCATTTACTCGAGTAGTTGAGAGGTCGTTGTTACTAATAACTTCTTTTGTATCTGCGAGGTAGAAAGAGTATATCCCATACCCAGCCAAGCAAAAGATTATAGCAAAAAAGATAATTATTTTTTTTCTATGTGAAGAATGTCTTCTGCCATGCGCATACATATGACAAGTTTAGCAACAAAAGCATAACCACTTCAAATCTTACGAAAGTGCTAGGACCAACAATATCAGGCTCCCCAGAACAATCCTGTAATACGCGAAGAGCTTGAAGTCGTTCGTGGATACATACTTCAGTAGCCACTTAATAGCAACGAGCGCAGTTATAAAGGCTGATATGGTACCGAGAATGACTGAAATCCCGCCCCCGGTTATAGTATCTAGTTCACTATGGCCTTTTGCTAGTTTATAACCCCCAGCTAGTAGTATTATCGGTATGCTCAAGTAGAAGGAGAAGGCTGTTGCAGTAACTCTATCGAGACCACTGAGTAGGCCGCCCATGATGGTTGCTCCACTCCTAGAAACGCCTGGGATCAAAGCAACTATCTGGAATATTCCAACTTTAAATGCCTGAGAAATAGTAAGGTCATCCAGCCGAGCTTCACCAGTGTTCTTGGGAGCTTTGTGGTATACCTCAATCAGCCAAATAGCGATTCCACCCAAAATCAAAGAAATTGCCACAAGCCAAGAAACTGAATATTCTCCGATCAGATCTTTTGCTAAAAATCCTAATATACCTGCAGGGATAGTCGCAACTATCCAATTGATCCAGAATTTATTGATATTTTTATCACCAGAGAAAATTCCAATGATTTTTTTGATTAAATCGTTCCGATAAAACCAAAGCACGGCAGCAATAGCACCCATCTGAATAACAACTGTGAAAATTTCTGCTGTATCTTTATATCCGATCAAATCCTCAGCGACTATCAGATGGCCTGTACTAGATATTGGGAGAAATTCTGTGAGACCTTCGACAATCCCTAGTAAAATAGCTTGAAGTATTTCCATCATAACTTACGCACCATCCTTCCCTGCCAACTGGCCCAGCCAATTGTACTGAAAGGATTCTTGGCTTAAAAATAATCTTTCTTTTGCGATACTCCCTTCACTGTACTTTTGGTACAGCTCGGTCTGTTTCTCAAAGAGAAGAATATTTTGGGGCTTAAGTGCGTAAGTTATGACCATTTAAACCAATTATACCCGCTTTTTAAGCTCAGACAATCTAGGAATAAAGGACTGGGCAGCTCCGGATAGATCTAATATCTTAAGCGCTCCGATCAATACATAAATATTGTCTACTTGAGTTTGACTTGGTGAATCCTCTGCTCTGCGAAACAAATACTCTATTTTATCCACAAGCCACTTCTCCTCTTCTGGTGCAACTTGATTAGTCGGCAGTGCAGGCTGACTCTTGCTTTGAACAACCTGAAGAGATCGAGCACTTCTATCGCTTTTACTCAAATAGCCCTTGGCTATTAAGTTATTTATGTGCACCGCTACTGTCGCAACTGATGAATAATTCAGCCCACTCATCACCTCACGGTAACTCGGACCGTAACCGTGTTGCTTGATAAATCTATCAATGTAATCAAGTAACTCAAATTGTTTTTTACTCGGGCGATTCATTTTTTTCTCTTTTTTGTCTTTTTCGTTTTCTTGGAAAAAACCCAGATTTTAAAGAATATATAGTTAAATACTGTGAAGAAACCAGCGCTGACGAACTGTCCTATATATGGGCTGATCCCTATTTCTCTTAGCCCACCAACTATCGCTAGATCAAGAACAAAGTTGATGAACATCAATAAGTAGAATTTTTGCGCTGAGTCTTCTACGTCTTTTCGTGTAGTTTTTTTCTGAGCAAAAACCCAATACCTCTCTAGGAAGAAGTTGACTGTCGCACCGATAAAATAAGCCAGTATCTTCGCAGGCCAGAATGTAACTCCAAGGACCTTATCCAATATTGCAAAACCAATATACCCTGACCAGAACTGTGCACCACCAGCTGCCATATATTCAGCGAACCTGACAAATTCTCGTCGGTTGACCCAGTTTTTCTTTAGCTGATTTTTGGTTTTTCTGCTTTTTGACATTTTTGTTTTTTATTTAAGCGCTTTTATCATACCACATTTAACTGATATGTCTAAGGTGTTATAATTCCCTAAGATTATGCATAAAAACATATCAGTAATTTATTCGTTATTCTTGCTCGTTGGTGATTTTTTGGCCATTTTGTTAGCATTTATTTCAGCCTATATTATCCGCGTTAAATTTGATGATCGGCCACTCGTTGAACAAATTTCTTCAAAAGAATACTTCACAGCTATTATCTTGGTCATACCTCTGTGGATAATCACACATTTTATTATTGGTCTGTATCAAAAATCTGTTTATCAGAATCGTTTTAAAGAGCTTGGACGGCTGATTATTGGATCATTTGTCGGAATACTCCTGGTTATAGGCTGGGATTTTGTAATTGAAAAGAGTCTCTTTCCTGCTCGATTAGTACCTGTTTATGCATTATTCCTAAGCCTAGGATTCTTGATAATATTCAGAACAGTGGCAAAAATAACCAGAAAACTCTTGCTTAAAAGAGGTTATGGAAAAGTTAATACACTGATAATTAGTGGCCACAGAACTCCAGACAGCCTTATACAGCATTTTATTGATCATCAAAGCGATGAATACAAAGTTATTGGAATCGTCGGCTCAAGTAAGTATTTTGGGCGAATACCGATTTTCTCAAACTTAGAAGAGGCTATTAAGAAATTTGGGGTTGATAAGATACAGTCCATTTTACAGACCGAGCTATCTTCAGAAGCTGAAGATAATTCTGAAATCTTAGAATTTGCGCAAATGAATCATATTGCGTACCAATTTGTCCCAGGCAACAATGAAGTACTATCAGGAAAAGTTGAAATTGAGCTCGTTAGAGACGTGCCTGTTGTTTCTATACACCAAACTTCTCTACTTGGCTGGGGCCGAATAGTCAAAAGACTTTTTGACATCTTTGTTAGCATAATACTATTGATATTATTGTCGCCACTATTTGTCTTGATCGCTCTTTTGCAGAAAATCGCAGATCCTAAAGCTAAAATTTTCTTCCGGCAAACTCGAATCACTCGATTCAACCAAGAATTTAAACTAGTAAAATTCCGCACTGCAAAATCAAAATACAATGAACTCTCTCCTGAAGAAGCATTTACTAAAATGGGCAAGCCAGAACTCATAGAAAAATACCGCAAGAATGGTGATCAACTAGCAAATGACCCTCGTTATGGACGATTTAGTAAATTTCTTCGTAGTTCTAGCTTGGACGAGTTGCCACAATTTTGGAATGTGCTCGTTGGAGAACTCAGTCTCGTCGGTCCAAGAGCACTGATACCTAAAGAAATTGGCGCATATAACAAAAAACACCACATACTCAGTGTCAAATCTGGCATAACCGGGTTGGCTCAAGTCTCTGGACGCAAGGATATAGACTTTGAAGAACGCCGAAAGCTTGATGTGTATTATGTTCAAAATTGGAGCTTCTGGCTTGATATATCAATACTTATCAGAACAATAAGGGTAGTTGTCACAAAAAATGGCGCAAAATAACCTGATTATGCCTGGGACATGCAAAATAGTTCAGAATCATTGTTCTTCCGAGCAATATGACCGAGCCGTACTGAAGTACGGTAAAAGAATATTGTCGAAGGAAAACATTGATTTCTGGACATTTAGACTACCCGGGCAAGACAAATTTGTTTTGGCTTTTCGGGGAGGTGTTGCATGAGCCAGGTAGCTATTGTGTGTGATTGGCTAACCGGCAAAGGCGGTGCCGAACGCGTCGTCAAAGAGCTGGCAAATCTTTACCCCGATGCTCCGATCTACACTTCCCAGTATGATCCTGAGAGTATAGATTGGTTTGCAACCTCAGATGTACGGACTGGCTGGCTACAGAAAATATCACCGAAATTAAAGAAATTCTTGCCTGTACTACGCGCAGTTTATTTTTCTCGACTAGATCTGAGCGATTACGATCTTGTCATTTCATCAAGCGGGGCAGAGGCAAAATATATAAAAGCGAAAACCCATGTTTGCTATATGCATGCACCTACCCACTACTATTGGGCTCGTTATGATCAGTACATGAAGCATCCTGGTTTCCCTCAAGGGCTCAATTGGTTAGCGAGACTTGGCCTGAAGCTACTTGCCGGCCCAATGCGAAAACTTGACTGGAAAAAGATGCAAGATATTGATCTTGTTATCACTAACTCTAGCTACACAAAATCTCAAATTAAGAAGTATTACGGACTAGACTCAGAAGTGGTTCACCCGCCTGTTGATCTTGATCGATTTAGTAGAGAAGAATTGAATGAAAAGCACCGAAATGGCTTTGTCGTTATCGGACGACAAACACCATATAAAAAAGTTGATCTTGCAGTACAGTCTTGTACCAACCTAAAACTACCCCTCAATGTTATTGGCGACGGGCCGGACAACGCTAAGCTAAAGTCTATAGCTGGACCGACAATTAATTTTTATGAGAACGCTTCTGACAAAGAAATCGTTGAGCTACTGAGTCATGCGGAAGGATTTATCTTTCCGGGCGTTGATGATTTTGGAATTGTGTCTATAGAGGCTATGTCAGCAGGCACACCAGTGATTGCATTTAAAGATGGTGGGGCTTTGGACTATGTCGTACCAAACAAAACTGGTGAATTTTTTGATCAACAATCAGTGGAGTCTCTGGTCGACACTCTAGAGAACTTCAGCCCGAAGAATTATAATCACGGGTCAATCAAAAAGTTTGCTGAGCAATTCTCGTCTCTTGTCTTCCGTGATAAAATTAAGAAACTAATGAACGAAAGAATTTGAAAATTATATGTGTGGAATTGTTGGATTTGTCGGTGAAACAGATGCTCAAGAGGCAGTCTTGGCTGGACTCAAAACACTAGAATACCGAGGGTATGATTCAGCCGGAATAGCCACACTTGGGGCAAAAAAGATTGAAGTAGTCAAACAGCTAGGCGAAGTAGATAACATCAGAAAGTCTGAAAATTTTGAATCAAGTAATAAGGCAAAAAATGTCATTGGTCACACGCGCTGGGCAACTCATGGAAAGCCATCTGTATCAAACGCTCACCCGCATTTCAATAAGGACCAGACTATCTGCGTTGTTCACAATGGGATAATCGAAAATTATCAGACTATAAAAGAAATGCTCCAAGCCCAAGGATATGAATTCATCTCTGAGACCGATACTGAAGTTATCCCCCACCTTATTGATTACAATATGCGCGTGGCCAAAGATTTTCTCAGAGCGTTTGAACAGACTCTAAAGCAACTCAACGGCGCTTACGCTATTGCCGCCACTTCTGTGGGCGAACCCGATAAGATTTTTGTTGCCAAGCTATCAAGTCCTCTGGTTATTGGTTCTTCCGAGGGCTTCCATGCAGTTGCCTCCGATAAATCTGCCATCGTCAATCATGTTAAGGAAATAGCATACCTGGAAGATTACGATTTTGGCTATATTTCAAGTAAATCAATTGAAATAAAAAATCGTTTTAGTGACCACAGCAAGGTTGAAAAAGAATCTATTGATGAAGAATTTGTTGATTCTGATCTTGGTGAGTATGCGCACTATTTGGAAAAGGAAATTTTTGAAGCGCCAGAGACACTTAAATTAGCATCCGCTGGTCGAGTTAGCCCCAATGGACAAGTGAAACTCGGTGGACTCGACAGCGTTCAGTCACAACTGGAACACATTGAGCGAATAGTTATAATTGCCTGCGGGACATCATATTTTGCAGGTCTCATTGGTGAATATTTGATTGAAGAAATTGCTGGCATACCAGTTGAAGTACAGCTCTCGAGCGAATTTAAGTACCGACAGGAGCCGTTCTCTAGAAGTACTGCTGTAATCGCCATATCTCAATCTGGTGAGACAGCAGACACCATAGCAGCACTTAAGAAAATGGATAACTTGGGGATTTTGAAACTCGGTATCGTTAATGCGCCAGGTTCAACTATCTCACGCATAACAGACGCAGGCGTGTATTGTCACGCTGGACCAGAATTATCCGTTGCCTCCACTAAAGCTTTTATTGCTCAAGTTACCGTGCTATCAGAGATTGCTCTTTATCTGAACAAAACCGATTCTGATCTTGCTAAATCTCTCTGCAAAGAAATTCTTGCCTTGCCTGATAAATTAACAAACGTTTTGGCGCAAGCCGACAAGATCAAAAGTGTCGCCAAAAAATATGCTAAAAATCGAGATTTCCTCTATATTGGCAGGGGCTACTGTTTCCCAGCAGCGCTCGAAGGGGCTCTTAAACTAAAAGAGCTTTCATATATCCATGCAGAGGGCTATGCATCTGGTGAAATGAAGCACGGCCCATTGGCCATGATTGACGAGGATTTCCCTACCCTAGCTATCGCAACAAAATCAGATCTCCTTCACAAGACTATTTCTAATATTCAAGAGATCAAGGCGAGAAATGGCAAAGTCATCGGCATAGTGACAGCAGGCGAGAAAGAAGCCAGCGAGCATTGCGATGACTTCATAGAAATACCTGAGACTATGGAACAGACTACTCCTATCCTTGTGGCTATTGTTGAACATCTCTTCGCCTACTACGTAGCTCTGGAAAACGGCAAGAACGTCGACAGGCCCCGTAACCTAGCAAAATCGGTCACGGTCGAGTAAAATAAGACCATGCAACCAACCATAAAACCTGTACGCAAAGCTGTTATAGCAGCAGCTGGACTCGGTACAAGATTTTTACCCCAGACTAAATCTTTTCCGAAAGAAATGCTACCAATTGTCGACAAACCTGTTATCCAATACATCGTAGAGGAACTGGTTGGAGCTGGTATTGAAGACATTGTGCTTGTTACTGGATACCACAAGAGAGCTATCGAAGACCATTTTGATAAACCAAGTGCAGACTTGGTAGACAAACTCACCGAATCAGGAAAGACCAAAGAGTTAGAACTAGTAAACAGTGTTAGTAATTTAGCAAATTTTATATACATCCGTCAGAAAGGCCATCATGGCAACGGTACGCCTGTACTTAACGCTGAACATATTATTGGTAATGAGCCATTTATTTACACCTTTGCCGATGATTTCTTTGTCGCAAGCCCATCTAGATTCAAGCAAATGGTAGATTTGTACAACCAGACCGGCGCGTCTATTGTTTCTTGTATCAAAGCCGACAAGCCCGAAGATTATGATCGCTATGGCTATGTTAGTGGCGAGCAAACTGGTGAAGGTATCTATGATCTTAAAAGTATCGTTGAAAAACCTGGCCAAGCTAATGCCCCGTCAGATATCGCCAGCGTCAGTGGTTATCTGTTTGTCCCTGAGATATTTAGTTACCTCAACGAAGACTATGCTAATTTTGATCCAACAAAGGGTGAATTTACAACTCATGATTCAACCCAGCGAATGATCAACGACGGGCTACCATTTAAAGCCCTCGAGATCAAAAACGGAAAATACTACGACAGCGGAAACAAACTAGAATATATAAAAACAGTCGTCGATTTTGCCCTTAAAAACCCAGAAATATCTGAAGATCTGAAGATCTATCTGAAATCACTATTGTAGATCAGTGATTTGATCGTCCGGTAGGCGAAATAGAGCTTCGTCTAGGCGCTTTTGGTCTAGGTAGTGCGCAATAAATCCAACTGTACGAGCATAAACAAATATCGCATTACAAAATTCGGTATCAACCAAAGCCTTAATTTGTTCCAGACTATAGCCTTCTTCCTCAGCTAGCATGTCAAGCGTCAAAGCTCCAATAAGACCATCTACATTGAGGATTAGCTGAGCTTTTTTATTAGAAGTTATTTTCTCTACCTCAAGAGCAAAATTTGTATAATCTCCAGTCTTAAATTCAGCTAACAATTTGGTTACTCTAGGGTCTGGGCTATCCACTCGGTATTTCTTATGGCCGATTCCAGCTATATATTCTTTTTTGGAAGCAAAACGTTCTACAAAATCTTGCGGTGATTCTCCGCTCGCTACTGCCTGGAGCCAATTCTGCGCTGCCTGATTAATAGCACCACCAAAACGTGGGCCAATGGTCAAAAGCCCTGTAGCAAGTCCGGCAGTCAAGTCTCTGCCTGCTCTAGCAGTAACCATGGTGTTGACCGCACCAGATACCTGAGGACCGTGATCTACCAACAATCTTAAGCTCAGATCAAAAAATCGTGAAAACTCAGGTGATTTAGGCTCATGACCCAAGAACATACTCAAAGCCACTTGGCTCAGTGATTTGTTGCCCACAAATTCAATTAACTCTTTGCCTAGAATCCTTACATCTCCACCTTTGTCAGAAGACACATTGTTAACAAACATTGCGTGCTTTCTGTTTTCTAGATCAGATGCTTGATCATTCATAGTATTATTATCGTCCATTTGCCCCCCTTCGGCAACCGTCTCTTTAATTAATTGTTCGAAATTGCTGAAACTATCTGCAACTTTTGCTCCAACGCTTGCGAGAACTTGCCTTTTTGCTGAAGCTGTCTCTGACGGATCGTGAGCCATCGCCTTAGCATGGCCAAATTGTGGAGCATCTTCAAAACTCTCTGCTACTTTACCAGCAATATAACAAATAAGTGGCTTCGTGTTTGCTGAGTTTTTAAGTAGCTCCGCTATTTCATATTCGTCTCTTCCCCCCACCTCTCCGAAAAAGACTATCGCTTTTGTTTGTTGATCATTGAGCGCCAGGCTAACAAGATCAACTGGCTTTAATATCGGATACCGTTCTCCGCCTATAGCACCAGCGAAGGAAACACTCCCGCCAAATCCTGCAATCATGTTAATCAACTCATTGGTAACTCCTCCAGATGTTGATATAACTGCAGTAGACCCGGCTTTAGTAATCCTGGACTTAGTTATTTGGGAAGCAAGCGTTCCACCTATCGCACCGATTTTACAAACTCCCGATATCAAGAAGCCAACACTAGCTGGGCCCAGAATAAAAATGTTTTTTTGCTTTGCCAGCTCTCGTAGTTTTAGAGCATGTCTTTCTGTTACTCCCTCAGCAAAAACCATGCCACCAACAACGTTCGGCAATAATCCTATTGCCTCCTCACAAGCACTAATTGCTCTTCGCCCAGATTGAGCTACAGCAAAAAGATCAATTTCCTCAAGAACATCTGCTGGAACTTCCTTAAGAGAAATGTATCCTGGTAGAACTATTTCTTTTTTACCCCAGAAATAACGAAGACTTTTTCTCTGCACACCAATTATGGCCCTAATACTCGGCTGGTTTTTGCCCGATAGATAGTCAAAATCTAGAGTCGACTGAATAATACCAGGGTGATTGCCAAAGACAACGGCTCCCAGATTTTGTTTTCCCTTTAGGCCATCGATATTCATGAGTTTAGCTCCTCAATAGCAGTTTTGACAGTAGCCCCAATAGAAAGTTCTGTCCCAGAAACTTTGCTGGTCACGCCTTTACTGTCCAGAAAATCCTTCATTAACTTTAGCCCCTGCTCTTGATTTGGGCCACCTCGTCTGACTACCACTTTGATACCCTGATTTTTTAGCTCATCAATATTCTCATCAAGCGCCCTGATAACACCCTTAAAGGTCTTAGCAACATCTGTAAAGTTTGCCACACCTCCGGCAATGAGTAGCACTTTTTTCTCTGCCTTTGAGTCAAGCATCAATCTCACTACCTGTTTTGTATAGAGGTAAGTGTCCTCTTCATTTGGATTACCGCTATATTCGCCGTAATTTCCAATAATATCTTTGTCTGCCAAGCTAGCAATTTCGTCTAATATAACTACACTCGCGCCGCCGCCCGAAAGCAACAAAAACAGATTTCCGTCTGGGTTTAGCACCTTAAGAACCAGTGAAGCTGGAGTGGTTGAAGCTAGTTCCTCAATAGCATGCTCTGCAGGATGTAGCGTTTTCTTTGGAGCTCTAAAGTCTGCAGACGACCATCCCTGAGCGAAAAATTCTGCCGATGAATCAATCTCTACTGCCGCATCAAGTGGAGTGATTTTGTCACCCTGAATTACTAAAGGATTGATCTCTAGATAAGTCATTTGATTGGTCTCGAATAAATCTAGTAATTTCCTGATAACGTCTGGGTTTAGATCTGTCGTATTAGTACTGATATCACTATCAAAGCCAAACAAACAGCTCTGCAGAGTTTCTTTATTATCCTCTATGTTCACCCCGCCTTGAGACGAATATTGCAATTCTACGCCAGCATCTGTGAGTTGCATCGCTACAAAATGTTCATCCTTTTGATCATGCTCAAAAAAGGGTTCAACTAGCCCATGACTGTAGCCTTGCTCAGCAAAATCTTTAAGGTCATCTATCACCTGCGAAGCATTGCGATTGAGTTTGACCAATCCAAACTGATTTCTTTTCTTGACGGCTTGATCCACCTTAACAACATAGTTGCCTTCAGTTAGGCCAAGTTGTGAAATATCCTTTGATAAATCAACACTAACCCCAGTATATTCAAAGCCGAATACTTGCGACAGTAGATTCTTCGCTCTAAATTCAGAAATTTTTACTCTAGCCATTGTCCAACATTATACAGCAACAGAACTCTAGCCTCTTATGAGAGCGAGAAGTTCATCTCGCTTCTCAGCCATAATCTCAGGAGAACTAGCTTCGACCGTTAGACGAACCAGCGGTTCATTATCCGATGGACGTACGACACAGTGCCAATCAGGATATCTTATGGCTACACCAGAAATATGATTTATCTCCGCATCTGCGTATTTTTCTTCAACCTTTTTCAGCACTGCCTGTGGATCAGCTACTTTTGAGTTGATTTCGCCAGAGAGGAAATATTTTGCTTCAAGTTCCTTGATAATTTCTGACAGTGGCTTGCCCAAGCTACTGACGTAAGCTAGCAGTGTTAATCCTGACAAAACACCAGAGTCAGCGAACCAGAAATCTTTAAAATAAAAATGTCCGGATACTTCACCACCAAAGACAATCCCTTGTTCCTGCATCTCCTTCTTTATGTAGACGTGTCCTGGCTTGAAAACGTGAGGAATCCCCCCGCTAGCCTTAATCATATCTGGTACGGCGTCAGAAGCCCGAACATCATATAATATTTTTTCACCGGGTTTTCGCTGAAGCTCAGCCACCCCAAGTAGTGCTGTGATCCAATCTCCCGGTATAGAAACACCACGATCATCAACCAAAAGACACCTGTCGCCATCCGGGTCAAAGATCAGACCCATATCAGCACCAACTTGCTTGACCTTGTCGCGAAGCATAGCTTGGTTCTCAAGCTGAATAATATCATTTCCGTGGTTCGGGAAATTACCATCGGGCTCAAAGCATATTTTGATCATTTCGATAGGTAATTTTTCTGCTAATTTCTCCCACACTGGACCCTGCGCCCCGTTACTTGGGTCAACGACAACTTTCAGTGGCTTGATCTTAGAAGGTGGAATAAATTCGAGCATGTAATCAACAAATGCTTCTTTGACTGATTCCTCAGTCACTTCACCAACGCGGTCCGCATCTTCATACGTAGCTTCCGTAACTCGTGGCATGAATTCTTTTGCCATAACAAAATTTGGCAATTTAATAACCATTTTAAAGCCATTGTATTCCGGTGGATTGTGAGAGGCCGTCACCATGATACCCGGCAACTCTTTTTTACCACATGCAAAATAAAATTCGTCTGTACAGACAATACCAATATCTATGACATCGACTCCTGATTTAATAAACCCATTGATGACTGCTTGCTTGAACTCTGGACCACTCAGCCTGACGTCGCGACCAACAACAACTTGGCTAGGATTAACTTCTGCGACAAAGGCCCGGGCAACTTGTTCTGCTGCAGCTTCGTCTATCTGCGAGGGCACTACTCCGCGAATGTCATAAGCCTTAAATACAGATGGATCAATATGAAAGTCTGGCACTACTTGTCTCCTTCTTTTTGAATCTTTTTGGCGATGTCTCCAACTTTTTGGCTCAGATCTTTTCTGGCAATAACTAATCCGTCAGAGGTATTGGAGACAACAATATTATCAAGCCCAATCACCGCGATTGGCTTGTCCTCATCATTGCGAATATAGGCATTCTGGACTTCATGTACATGGGCGTTGCCGAGAACTGCATTTCCTAGTTCGTCCTGATCGCTCACATCATGTAGATCTTTATAACTACCAACATCAACCCAGTCAAAACTTGCAGGAACCATCATAAGATCTGTCACTTTTTCTATCAACGCGTAGTCGATACTATCGCTTTCGAATCCCAAGTAAGTATCTCTGTACTGATCTGATGACACATCTTTTATTGCATTTAGATTTGCGAGCATCTTGGAAAGTTTTGGCGATACGTCGTCTATCTCTCTCTTGAAAGTCTTGTAAGATCCCACAAAATAGCCAGCATTCCACGAATATTTACCGCTATTTACGTATTGTTTGGCAGTAGGATAGTCTGGTTTTTCTTTGAAGCCAGCAACCTCGTATCCACCATTTTTAGCTTGCCCCTTTTCAATATAGCCAAAACCGACCGCTGGATATGTCGGCTCAACGCCGACTAGAACTATTCTGCCTGTTTCTTGAGAAATTTTATCCGCCATTTCAAATGACCGTGCAAAACCAATATTGTCTCTGGTTTGATGGTCTGCTGACATGAATATAATTGATTCATCTTCACCATGGACTCGGTGTAGTTGATCAAGCGCCGCAATGATACAGCCTGCGGTACCTCGCCTAGCAGGCTCAATAATAAAGTTCTCTTTGGGAAGATCTGGCAACTGCTCAATGATTTCATCAGCATGACTAACTTCTGTCAAAATATAAACCTTATCAGAGAGATTCTTTGCTCGAGTATAGGTATTTTGGACCAAGCTTCGCTCACCAATAAGGTTAATAACTTGTTTGGGCTTTTCGTGCGTAGATAATGGCCAAAGTCTTGTACCGGAACCGCCAGCGATAATTACAACTATCATGTCATTAGATTATATCAAATGGTATAATATTACGTATGAAAATACTTGTTACTGGTGGTGCTGGATTCATTGGTTCAAATTTTGTTCACCTCTGTTTAGCAGAACGTCCTGATTGGCAAATAACAGTTATCGACAAGCTAGGTTATGCCGGCAACAAAGCAAGCCTTGAAACCGTGATTGACCAAATCACTTTCGTTGAAGGTGATATTTGTGACGAAGCAACACTTGACCCGCTCGTAAAAGAAAATGACCTGGTGGTGCATTTTGCAGCTGAAAGCCACAACGATAATTCCCTCCACAGCCCTTGGCCGTTTGTTGAGAGCAATTTGATTGGTACTTTTAGAATCCTTGATGCTGTTCGCGTCTATGGCAAAAAGCTACACCACATCTCAACAGACGAAGTATATGGTGACCTTGAACTTGATGATCCCGCTAAATTTACTCCAGAAACTCCCTATAATCCATCAAGTCCGTACTCTAGCACAAAGGCTGGATCAGACCTGCTCGTTAAAGCATGGGTGAGAAGTTTTGGCATTCACGCTACCATATCCAATTGCTCAAACAACTATGGTCCTCGCCAACATGTCGAAAAATTTATCCCTCGTCAAATCACTGAAATTCTGGAAGGCAGAAAGCCAAAGCTCTACGGCGCGGGAGAGAATGTCCGTGATTGGATCCATGTGGATGATCATAACTCTGCGGTCATAGACATCATTGAAAAAGGGATATCTGGGGAGACCTATCTAATAGGTGCTGACGGTGAACAGAACAACAAAGCTGTCATTGAAACAATTTTGGAGCTCATGGGCAAAGACAAGTCAGACTATGATCATGTCAACGACCGTCCTGGACACGATATGCGCTACGCGATTGACTCTAGCAAACTTCGTCAAGAACTCGGCTGGCAACCAAAATACACGAATTTCCGCGATGGTCTTGTGCAGACAATTGCTTGGTACAAAGATAATGAAGCTTGGTGGAAGCCACAAAAAGAAGCTACTGAGGCTAAATACAAGGAAATCGGACGATAATCCATGCCAAAAGATCTTGCTGTCAAACCAACTCCTATACCTGGATTCTTCGAAGTTGATTTAGTTGTACACGGTGACAATCGTGGCTGGTTCAAAGAAAATTATCAAAAAGCCAAGATGGAAGCACTCGGACTCCCTGCTTTTGAAGTAATCCAAAATAATTTTTCATATAATGCCGAAGTTGGCGTTACCAGAGGGCTTCATGCGGAGCCTTGGGAGAAATTCATTTCAGTCGCTAACGGCAAAGTATTTGGTGCCTGGGTTGATCTACGCGCTGGCGAGAGCTTTGGCCAAGTCTACACTACTGAAATCACCCCTGATAAAGCAGTATTTGTGCCAAGGGGCGTCGCAAATGCTTACCAAACTCTAGAGCCTAATATTACCTATACCTATCTTGTGAATGCTCACTGGTCTGCGGACGCTCAGTACCTAGCAGTTAATTTGTTCGATCCAGAGTTAGGGATTAACTGGCCAATACCAAAAGACCAGGCCATTATTTCTGAAAAGGATGAGAAAAATCCGATGCTCAAAGACGTAACACCAATGGAATTTTAAGTGGACTCTTCCAAATTTTTAGTCACCGGTGCCAACGGACAACTCGGTAATGCACTCAGGGCAAAATACCCGGATGCTAAGTTCGCCGATGTCAATGAACTAGATATTACTAATTCTGAGGCAGTAAATAGTTTTGACTGGTCAGGTATTACTCATATTTTAAATGCTGCAGCCTATACCAACGTAGACGGTGCCGAGACTAACGAAGACCTTTGTATGCGTATCAATGTTGACGGTGTTAAAAATTTGGCACAAGTAGCAAGTGAATACGAGCTAACTTTGATCCATATCTCCAGCGACTACGTCTTTGACGGCACAAAGAACAACCACACTGAGCAAGAAGAGTTCACTCCCATATCTATTTACGGCAAAAGCAAGGCCGAAGGCGACAAGCAAGCTGAATCAACAGCAAAACATTACATACTACGCACTTCTTGGGTTATCGGCGACGGACATAATTTTGTGCGAGTCATGATAGGACTAGCTGATAAGAACATTTCACCAACTGTCGTCCATGATCAGATCGGTCGCCTTACATTCACTTCAGAGCTTGTCCGAGCAATTGACCATTTGCTACAGAACAACGCACCTTTTGGCACTTACAATATCTCAAACGACGGCGAACCAGCTAGCTGGGCGGACATAACTAGAGAAATATTTAAAGATCTTGGCAGAGATGACCTCACTGTCACCAACACAACTACCGAAGAGTATTTTGCTGGAAAAGAGAATATTGCTCCACGCCCACTGCAAAGCACCCTAAATCTTGATAAGATAAAGGGGATTGGTTTTGAACCAAGAGACTGGAAAGAAAATCTCAAAGAATACATAGAAGGAGAAAACTCATGAAAGGCATAATACTCGCAGGCGGATCAGGCACTAGGCTCTACCCTATAACCAAAGGGGTTAGTAAACAGTTAGTTCCGATCTATGACAAGCCAATGATTTATTACCCCTTGAGCACGCTACTGCAAGCAGGAATCAAAGATATCTTGATGATAACAACCCCCCACGACAGCCAAAATTTCAAAAATCTTCTTGGTGATGGCTCAGAAATTGGTATCAACATTCAATATGCCAGCCAACCTTCTCCTGATGGACTGGCTCAGGCGTTCATCATCGGCGAAGAATTTATCGGTGATGATAGCGTTGCCTTAGTGCTCGGCGATAATATTTTTTATGGTCACAGTTTCCAGGATCAACTCAAAGAATCTGTAAATCCAGACGGCGGTGTTGTCTTTGCTTACCCAGTGTCTGACCCTGAAAGATACGGTGTTGTCGAATTTGATGAAAATATGAAAGCTCTTTCTGTTGAGGAAAAACCAGAAAATCCCAAATCTAGTTACGCAATCACCGGGCTTTATTTTTATGATAACGATGTAGTAGAGATCGCCAAGAACGTCAAGCCGAGCGACAGAGGCGAACTCGAAATAACCTCAGTTAATGACGAATACTTGCAGAGGGGCAAACTAAAAGTTCAGATTATGGACCGCGGTGATGCATGGCTCGACACAGGTACCTTCGGCTCAATGATGGATGCCGCGCAGTACGTAGAAGTTATCGAAAAACGAACTGGTCTTAAGATCGGCTGTATCGAAGAAATTGCTTACCAGCAGGGCTTTATCAACAAAGATCAGTTGCTTAAAATAGCTGAGCCACTCAAAAAATCTGGCTACGGACACTACCTAAAAAAATTGATTGAGAAGTAGCATGCAGAAGGTCTATGTACTTAGATCCACTCTTGTCCTTGCAATAATTACCTTATTCCTAGGACTTTATAGCCCGGGTGCAGAAGCGGCTACTTTTACCGTCATAAATACCAACGATTCTGGTGCAGGCTCACTGCGACAAGCGATTATTGACGCCAATGCAACTGTTGGAACCGATAATATCAATTTCAGCATAGGCTCTGGCGCGCAACAAATTATACCTACCTCTGCCCTCCCTCCGATAACTCGTCCAGTAGTCATTGACGGAACTACCCAAACAGGTTTTAGTGGGACACCCTTAATAGAACTCAGTGGGAATGGTGCTGGAGCTGGCGCTCGTGGATTTTATGTGAGCGGGAACGGTGCAGGTAGCACGATAAAAGGTCTTATAATCAACAACTTTAGCTCACAAGGCATCTTTATTGATACAAGCTCAGTTACCATTGTTGGAAATTACATTGGCACCAACGCCAGTGGTACTGCCGATGCTGGCAATGGTGGTGATGGAGTAGCTATATTCTCTGGCACATCTCTGGCCGACGCAAATAGTAATATTGTCGGTGGCACCTCTGCTAGTGATCGTAATGTCATATCTGGAAATAACGAAAACGGTGTAGGTATAACTGCTCAAGACGGTGGCGATGCTTCAAGCAACACAGTCCATGGAAATTACGTCGGGACTAACGCCAGTGGCACTGGGTCTATCCCAAATACAGGAGATGGCATATTAATTAACCACGCTGGCGGGGCTTCTGCTACCTCAACGAACAACATAATAGGTGGCACCACCGGCACAACGCCAGATGGTGCCTGTACAGGTGCATGTAATTTAGTCTCTGGGAATACCGCAAATGGGATTGGTCTTTGGCACACTGGCGTCAGCGGAACAACTGTAGCCGGAAATTTCGTCGGGACTAACGCATTAGGAACTGGAGCAGTGGCAAATGGCAATATCGGAGTTGAAGTTAACGAGACAGCTAATAACACTGTTGGGGGCACAACACCAAGCGCCCGTAATATCCTCTCTGGCAATGGTGGTTCTGGAGTTTTCCTAACAGGAGCTGCCGCTACGGGTAACGTCGTTGGAGGCAACTACGTTGGAACAAATAGCTCTGGAACTAGCGGAGTTGGCAATGTAAAAATGGGTATTGGCATTGGAGCATCACCTGGAGCAGTAGGGGCAAACAGCAACACTATCGGTGGCACAACTGGCAACACTCCGGGCGGGGCATGCACCGGAAGTTGTAATCTGATATCTGGAAATGGAGAAAACGGTATTTTTATATCTGGTACAGAGAGTTTTGGGAATCAGTTTGTCGGTAATTATATTGGAACAAATGCTAGTGGTACTGGGTCTATCGGTAACACTCTTGACGGAATTGGGCTTTTGAGTACTCCAAATACTATGATCGGTGGGAGCACAGCAAATGCCCGCAATGTTATTTCTGGAAATGGCGACAATGGAATTATAATTGTCAGCGGAGCTTCCACTGGTAACAGAATTGAAGGTAACTACATAGGATTGAATACTTCTGGCTCGAGTCTAGGGAACACAGATAGTGGCGTAGTTGTATCTTCAGCGACTGACACCGCAATACTGAGCAACAATATAGCTTTTAATGGCAAGCTCGGTATTGATCTTGATAACAACGGGACTCCCAACCTCAATGATCCAAATGACACAGATAGTGGCGCCAACCGATTACAAAATTTCCCAAATATTTACGCTGTAAAAACTGTTGGATCAACAAC
Organism: Patescibacteria group bacterium; assembly: GCA_038064875.1. GTDB lineage: Bacteria > Patescibacteriota > Saccharimonadia > Saccharimonadales > 2-12-FULL-41-12 > 2-12-FULL-41-12. The sequence goes on from JBBTSC010000001.1 coordinate 596,201, forward strand.
TAAAATTGGCGGACAATTCAACGGGACTCCGAGTACAAATTTTCAGCTAGACTTTTTCTCAAGTGACGGCTGTAATGCTGGCGTTCCAAATAATTACGGCGAGGGGCAGAATTTTGTAGGTTCAACCTCAATCTCCACTGACATATTTGGCAATACTGCGTTTGGCTATACTGCACCTTCCGCTATCCCTGGAGGCAAATATGTAACTGCCACAGCTACAAAGAAGATAGGTTCAGCTCCAGCTGAGACCTCAGAATTTTCTCTTTGCATGTTAGTCAACTCTGCCAAACCCGCACTTACGAATGGCGCTGGCTGGTTCTTAAAAAACGACCTAACAACTGGTCCCGCTGACAAGCAGTTCGGTTATGGCTTCCCTGCAACTCTGCTGATGTGTGCATGGGATCCTAACCAACCAGGAGTTAAATTGCCAGTAGTTTACTCTGGTGGTGGCTGGTATATGAGAGCTAGTTATACCACAGGCACCGCTGATCTGAGTTTTTCATATGGTGGTCCTAGTTTCAAAGCAGTCTGTGGTGACTGGGACGGTGACGGAGTAGATACACCAGGAGTAGTCTCTACAGAAAGCCAATGGTTGCTTCGAAATAGTAATAGTGGAGGTTCAGCGGATGCCGGGAATTTCCAATTTGGGCCCTTTTCTGTAACACCTGTAGCGGGTGATTGGGATGGAAATGGAACAGACACAATCGGTGCGGTAACTTCTGGTAATCAATGGTACCTACGCAATAGCAATGATTCTGGCGGAGCAGACGGAGGCAGTCCTAGCTATGGTCACCTTCCAGGCTATCCAATTGTAGGCGATTGGGATGGCAACGGTAGCGATACTATTGGTTCCGTAAACACTGGTGGAACATGGTCTATACGTAACGCCAACACCAGCGGTGCGCCAAATGGTGAATTTCAATACGGTTTCCCGGGCGCAATTCCTCTAATCTGGTAGTGACTTAGGGTAAGTCAGCGCCATTTGGCAAGAGATTGATCAGATAATTTGATACAGATTGGTAGGGAGCATACGACTGGTATGTTGCATCACTCTGCACCCATCTCTTGTTGCCCCCGTCAACAACATATACATTTGGGCTCGTCCCTTTTATAGTTCGATTGATGTTTGATCCCGCTGGGATAAATGCCCACAGAGCATCAGATACTGTCGCTACATTGCTCCCGGTCTCCCAATTGCCTTGAATTGTGCCATTGGTGAATAGCCTCTTTGCACCACTATCCAAAACTGAATCTCCACCACTAGCTTTTTTGATTATGTTCTTTGCTGTCACAGGACTACCGGCAGTAATATCTGAAGGCGATAGCAATAGCATCTGCCCGCCACTCTGATACCCATAATTGAAGACCTGGTCAGGTGAAGTCAGGTGATGCAGTTGCGCCCCTGCACTGTCTGCGATAAATATTCTCTGATCATTTGTATCAGTTGATCGAACAAATATTGTAAGTGGCGTGCTGGCCGTAACTCTCTGCATAAATGTATTATTGAGTTCATTTGGTGAACTTGTTAGACCCCAGACGCCTGCTAGATCTGTGTTAAATGTCAGGTGTGATTTACCATCCCTAACCCAATAATATGAACTGCCTATTTTTACTTTTCTTGAAAGCGCACTTGAGCCTGAATATCGAGCAATGGTAGTTGCATTGACAGCATCAGGGCTACTCAAATTCCAGTCACTTGCAGTTGTAGTATCAACTGTATACTTGTTACCTCCAGCGACAGCATAATTAGTCCCGCCACTACTCAGGTAACTTCCGACATAACCACCATGAGTAAATTGCCCAAGCACATAATCAGATACTGATGTTATGCCCTCATTATTACTAAGTAGGCTGAGATCATATCCTGTTCTAACATGTCTGATACTACCTTGATCCATTAGATAAACTGGCGCTGTCTGAAATCCTTTTAAGAAACTCGATGCTGTCTCGCCTGCTGGCAAAAGTGCCATTAGCTCTGCGCTAGGAGAATACACATTGCCAGATGTTCTATACCCACTATCGAGACTTGTCGGGATCGTAATCTTTCGTCCATCCATCAGGTATAATTGGCCTGCAACATCAGCCTCAAAGGTATTGACTGCTCCCCCTGTAGTCAAGAGATTTATGTTACCTTGACTGACAACATTGACCTCAGGATTTGCACCAACACCCCACGCACGTATCAACTCAGGTGAACCAATTGCATGCTTCTGAGTATCTACCATATAGACTGTCGGTGAGCCGACATATCGAATGAAATGGCTTGCTTGAGCTGAAGGTGCAAGCCTATTAATTGTGAGGTCGGATACAGTTACTGGCGCGCCAGGATAAAGTGGAGCAACCCCAGCGGTTAGATACAGTTTTTGCCCTGCAACAACATTATATTGATTCAGACTTGATGCGCTTTTTGCCTTGGCAACAGATACCATAGAGCCAACTGTCGAAAGTTTTGCAGAGTATTCGCTCGACAAATCGACAATCTTCGGATTATCTCCTTCCCAAGCAGTCAGAACATCACCATTACCGTATTGGCGGAGAGTCCCGCCATCCATCATATATACAGCTAGATCATTGTATTTTCTCAGAGCATAGGAGAAGTTGCCTTGGTTAGTAGGCAATCGAGCCAGGTCCACTCCAACATCCGCAATTGCAGATGGGTTGAGACCCCAGGTGTTGAGCATCTCGGTAGAAGTTATGCGGTAGGCATTTCTACTATCCACAAAATACACATCCTGAGAGCCTGTTGGACGCATGAGTCGATCAAGCTGTCCAGAAGTTGGAATTGCCCCTAAAAATAGTCCCGTTGTTTGTGCTAGTGGCAACTGGTCTAATCCCCAAGCCCTAAGGATCTCTTCACTTGGAACGTGCCTCTTGACACCTTTTGTTACCACCCACTGCCTACCGTCACCATTATCGTTAAATGAAGTCATCAGAGAAAATCCTTCACCCGTGCTTGGGCCAAACCAATCGTTAAACATCCTCCAGAAATTTCGGTTACCATACGCGCTACAACCATCTCCTGTGCCATATAGATTGGCCAGCGCAGCTGGATTCGGCTGATACGGCGTGTAGGTATAAAGTGCTATGGTTGCTCTGTTTTCTATAAATACATTTGGCGCTCCGCAGGCTGTATTAGGATGGTATTGAACGTTGTTGTTACCAAGAGAAAATCCCTGATACTGTGCTGGGTCATTATTCATGATCCTTCTGAACATTCGGGCTGCATAGTGTACCTGATTTGTGAACCCCTCATACTGGTCGTAACAACCATTTTGATTAGCATCTACTGCTACTGAAAGGCTTGAATCAGGACACCCAAAACCTGTGGCTTTAGTGTACTGTGTGGGTGTTGGCCAGGTATCTGTTACTAAAATTTGCTCTTTTTGGAGCAAGACCAACATTGTTTGTGGATTGATAGAAAATTCTTGTGATTTATCAAATATGATCTGGGCTGCACTCTTACCGTTCTGTGTATAATCTTTGAGACACGTGTATCCTGCCTGGCAAGTGCTGACCTTTGAGTTCAAAAATGCCTGGATAGAGCTTGCAGACATGCTGTTTTGGTTGGTGAAGGTTGAATCATCAATTAGCCGTCCAGGCTTGAAATCAGACGCATTGGCTGCCTGTGCAGGTGGTACGCTCACGGACAATGGACAAGCCAGGACAAGCAACAACAGCATTGATGCTTTGAGGATTCGACTAATGTTCATCTTAATTAACATTGAAAACCTTCTCCGCACTCGTATTACCGTTCTCGAGCTTTACTGATATAGTCCAGTCACCTTTTGTCGGGAGATCTTGCTTTGAGATACCAAAGCCTTCACACGCGTGATAAGAAGTGACTGGAACAAGTGGAGCTGTGCGACTAACAGTCTGAAAACCTTGTTTTCTAAATTCAATAACACAATTCCCCTGCGCAACGCCCTCGACCACCGTCCTCACATAAACCATACCGCCATCTTGGGACACATTGCTGATACTAACTTTGCCCTCTTCTTTGCTAACTTCAGGATTTTTTACGTCAGGCAACCCACCTTCATCTTGTTTTTGCTCAGTAATAACACTGTCAGAAGAGGCAACTGGTGCGTTATCTTTTCTGGTAGAACTATAGGCTACTGCGCCGGCGATAACCGCGCAGATCAGAGGTACGATGACAAAGATAAGTTTTTTTTTCATATTTTTATTTTAGCACTGAGTATCAATATTATATATGAAAATTTGCCAAATGTAAAGTGTTAGCGTGAGAAAACTTACTAAATTTTAAGGAGTGACGCTGACCGGCCAATAAACACCTGGTTCCGTATTAGCCCATGTCTTATTTTCTGCAACGAGGCTAAAGAATTCATTGGCACTATATCCCGCCGTATTTGGTGCTTCTATCCAAAAACCAAAGGTTCCTATGGCCCCTGGGGCAACAGATGCTTCACTCAAAGTTCCTGGCCTATTACAGCTCAGCCAGGTCGAATCACAAACCGCACTGATTCTATCTCTTGGCCCACTCGTGGCTACTCGAAGTGGGAATGAGCCATTGTTATACCAAGTTTGATTTCCTGTATTTTTGGCCTTGATGACTACATAAACTCTCTGGCCCTGAGTTAGATTTGTTGTCGAAGCTGAGGTCGTCTGCTGATCGTCCGTGAAAATATGTTGAGCCGTTGGTTGCCAGCTGTATATTCTAGGGGTTACATTGATTGTCGTTGAAAGCATCAGGTTACGGCTAAACCATTCTCTGTTTTCGATCAGTAAATGGAAATGTTCTCTGTAGACGCCACCTGCCTCAGGTGCCGTTATGGTGAAAGGAAACCGTCCTGTCTCTCCGGGTAATATTGTGTCTGTAGCTACCAGAGTCTTGCTATTATCTGGCTCGGTAACGACTTTGTGGGTAAACGAAACAGTTCTATTAACTGCCCGCCAACTACCAGTTGTAGCAAAAGCACTGGGTCTGTCTCTAGGCTGATCAGTGCCCAGAACAACTGGGTTAGTGCCATAGTTACCCCAAGTGTTGTCACCCTCATTTTTGAGATCAAAATAAGCTTGCTTGGTATCGCCTGACTGCATACTCGTGCTAAACTCAAAATTACCGTCAAATCCTTGTCCTTGGTTGGTCAAATCTAGTCTATTGAGATTGGCCCTGGGTGCGTAGTAAATATCGCCAACTCTTCTTATATCACCAAGCCTGTCGTAGAGTTGCTGTCCTGGACAAGAAGTCTGACCAACATTACGATGACCTACGACATTAGGGCCATTTGAGCCTATACCTGAGGGATTAAAATAATACTTTGCAGATTTGAAGGCAATAATATTGGCAACGGAATCTATCATACGATCACTTGGACGAACATTACTAAAATCACCGATAGTGGCAATGCCTGTGGTACCTCTATTATTTTGATACGCGTGTGCCCCTACTACATCTTTCTTTGTATTGTGAGCTACATTTGGGTCAAAGTATCTACCTTGAAAAATATTGCCATTTGAATCAACAACATAGTTGTACCCGATATCTCCCCAGTCGTTAGTATATGTGTGAAATTGCCAGACGGCTCTCATGATTGCTGATGAATCACCTTGGCCCGTAACTGTATGGTGCACGACAGCTCGATATAGTCCTTCGTATTCTGCAGGCCAATAGTTCAACTCATTATTTATGCTCTCGTTGCCCCACCATTCTGCTCGGCTAATGATCCTTGGCCCGTCTGATCCGGCACTCGCAACTTTTGTAATGCCGGTTTTCTCAAGCACTTTTTCTACTATATTTTTCTTTGTTGGGGATGGGCCTCTGGTCGTATCTATCATTTGAATTGAAGTTTTTGCTAGATCCACTGCAGGAGATGGCTGGCCAGGCTGACCCTCTAACACCACCCTGTATTGTACTTTTTTGATGTTTTCATTGATAGCCAACATCGCTCTGACAGGTTTTGAGTCATCTTTACGATCTTGTTGGTTTTCTGAATGTAGCCACTCTGACCAAGATTTGCCATTAAATGTCCTGATCTGTATTTCTACGCCTTCTCTGTCTTCATTTTGATTCCAAACTATTGCAGTAGCATTGGCATTTTTCTGCTCTGGTTCGAGTTCTTTTGATTCAAAGGTCAATTTTGTATCTGTGCTTAGAACACTAGCTTCTTTGGAAACGTTCTGTCCTTCAACAATTCGGCCTTGCGTAACGTCGCTAATATTTGAAGTTATAATTTCTGTTTTTTGTGGACGCGTACTTAGAAATACTGCAAACACCAGTATAACCAGACAGCTCAAACTAGCAAAAACCTTAGTAGCTTTTTTGTGGGTGCGAAATCTGGTAGAAATATTTTTTATTTGTTTTTTCATGTTTATATTGTGCTAACAACATCATTATATAACTTTTCGCTCTCGTATTAAAGAAAGCCCCTCAACTAAAATTTGCCAGATACAGAGAATCCATGTTCTTTGACAAAATAGCATAATTCTGTCATTATGTGGCTATGAAGAGTTTAGATTCTGGGTCTCCTACTCCAGAAGAGATTGGCAAATTAACAGCTGAGCAAAAAGCAGTTGTTGCTTCTGAATATCTAAAAGGTGTTGAGCCAGGTTTCCTGCCCCTCCCTTTATTTAAAGAGTTATCTCGGCTGATGGTGATCAACACTGTTGAGCTAGTACTTTTGCAACCCGAAGATGATATAAGAGTATTACTAACCAAACGACCACCGACAGATCCATGGTGGGCAAATCAACTTCATATACCTGGCAGTGTGACCCTGCCGACTGACTCCGTTGAGGGTGATGATGATTTCACTGGCACTCTGAATCGTATACTCGAAGATGAGCTAGCCGGTGCTATAGAAATTGTCGGCAATGTTAACTTTTTAGAGCCACAGAGAAGAATCGGCCCCAGAGGTCACGAGGTAACCACTATCCATTGGGCAGGAGCTTCTGTCGATGAATCATTGTTGCCGAATTCCGCAAGACTATTAACACTAGAAGACTTGCAGTCTTATCAACCAGAAGCTATCGTTGACGGGACAATTCAAACAGTCGAACGGGCTGTCCAAGCCTACGAGAACACTTGAACAATTACTGCTCTTTGATACCTTTTTTTATAACATCTACGATTAATTCAATATAATCAGCGTTCATCTCTTCTATAACAGGTAGAGACAATATACTATTCTCAACCTCTTCCGTATTCTGCAGAGAAAAGGAAGTTATCGATTTTTCAGTTATTACTGGAATTTTATGTAGTGTTGGCGAATAATACGCTCTCGCTTGGACTCCAGCGTCGTGAAGCGCATGGAAAATCTTTTCCTTGTTTGGGACAGTCACTGATATAAATGCGCCTGTAGATAAAAGTACATTTTCCTGGAACTGTACGTCTTCTGTAGATAGCAGATCCTGGTATTTATTTATTATGCTTCTTCTAAGTTCAAGCCTATCAGCATATGATTCTAGTTGTCTGAGACCTATAGCACAACTCAGTTCCTGCAGTTTGGCATTTGTCCCGATCATACCGACTGTGCGATCATCGTTAAAGCCAAAATTCTGCATTTTCCGAAGTTTATCTATCAACTCTTTGCTTTTACTCACTATTAATCCGCCTTCTCCTATGGCAAAAGGTTTGGTCGCATGAAATGAAAAGACTTCGCAATCACCACGACCGCCAAGAAATTCACCATCACTATATTTCGAGCCAAATCCAGCTGCTGAGTCTATTATCAGAGGAATTTGTTTGCTTTGTGCTAGATCTTCCCACTTATCAATAGCTTTGTTGCCCACGCCAAATACATTTGGCAGTATAATTCCGGCGACATCTGTCGACTCCTTGTCAATAAACTCTTTTGCTTGAGTGATCGAAGGTTGCCAAGAATCTTTTTCAATATCAATGAACACCGGTACAAGCCCGCTATTTATGACTACTTCTGCAACGGCAGCAAAGGTAAATGAAGGTATAATTACGTATTTTTTGTCCGGATTAGCCAGAGTTCTTAGAGCAATCTCCAGACCGAGCGTACAGTTCGCAACAGTTGTGCCATGTAAATCTTTACCGAGAAATTCGGTGGCTTTTATTGATAGTTCTCTCTCGTATGGGCCAAAATTAGTGAACCAGTTTGAGGCAATTATTTTTTTGTAATCTTCTGCCATAACCTCAGGAGCCGGAAATACTGGCTTGATAAAAGGTATCTTATATTGCATCGAGCCAGCCATCATTTTTAGAGACCATCTTGGCGGGCACACCCACGTACACAGAGTTTTCTTCCTCAATATCCTCGATGACAACCGCGCCAGCACCTATAACCGCACCGGGAGCGATTTTCACGCCATTTTTTATTGTTGCACCAATCCCTACAAATACTCCGTTACCGATAGTTGCCTTGCCGCCGATATGAACACCAGGGGCAAGCGTTGCGTAGTCACCAATAATCGTGTCGTGTCCTACGGTGCAACCGGTGTTGATCAAAACATGCTCGCCAACCTTTATATCAGTCGTGAGCACTGATCCAGACGCTACCAAAGTTCCAACTCCTATTTCTGTCCGAGATCCAACATCCGCATTTGCAGAAACAAGTTTGGCGTAATTGTTACCTGACCACAGATCAATAAGCTTCTTTTTAAGACGTGGCGCGCCCGCGGCGGAGAAAATAGGTGTTTGTTCTTGTTCTTCTGTAGGACTTGAGATATCTATAAGATTATCTCCATCTCCAAGATAATCTACTTCCACAGCTCGAAATTCCACTTTTAAATCAGGGAAAAAAGACTCTGTCTCGTTAGCTTGACCACCGTTTCCTAATAATCCGATACTGTTCATTGCTAACATTTTACCGCATTTAGGGCTAATCAAGTAAGTAGTTCCGAAAAGTACCGCCCTAATGTACTTGTCAGATAAGCGCTTTTTGTTTACTAATATTAGTTGAATTTGCCCTCTTGTTGGTAAAATAATGGTAAATATGCAGAATAATCAAAGATTAATTGTATTTTTAATACCTCCGCAAAAACTTGTTAACGGTGGAATAATGTCGATATTTTCAATTGCTAGAATCAGCAGACAGTTCAAAGATATTCATAAATCTGAAGTTTTACTTGCTACTTATCCTGGCGAAAAGAGCTATGGCAAGAACGATTTATTTAAAAATAACGAAACGATTTATTCATTTGATGAAATAGTAAAAAGAGGCCCCCCGCAGTCGCTTCAAATTCATATACCAGAGTACGCTTCACATGACGTGTTCCAGGGTCTCAAAAAATATGAAGATTACCTGAGATCAATACCTGAGCTGAGCATCAACATAATGAACCAAAACATCTGGCTGATGCAGGATCCTGCTGATGTAGCGAACTGGTTCTCTCTAACGCCTGATGTAACGCAGACGATTGCCCACAAAAAGACAGCAACCCAGGAAATTGCCAATTTGTATAACTTGCCGAGTCAACATTTGTCTGTTTTTATAGACCCGAGCCAATACAAATGGCTAGACTACGACAAAAAGGAAGACTTGATTGTACTCTCACCAGACGCCCCAGACGAAAAAGCTGAAATCGTCGACAAGATCACCAAGGCATTTCCAAGCTACAAAGTTGTCACGGTGCAGAACATGACCTACGAGGATTACAAAAGCCTTATGAGCAGAGCAAAATATACTATAACTTTCGGGGAAGGTTTTGATGGTTATTACATCGAGTCTTTCCTCTGTGGCGGTATTGCTTTTGCTGTATATAATGAGGGCTTTTTCCCAGACAAAGAATTCTCAAAATTTGAAAATTTATATTCTAGCTACAAAGATATGTCCGCCAAGATTATCCAGGATATCAAAGATCTCGACCGTAAAAATTATGAAAAAATCGTCAAAAAGAACTTCGACAAGATAACAAAACTCTATGATTTTTCAAATTACACCAAAAACATAAAAGATTTCTATGAGAAAAAATATCATTTCGTGCCTGACCATGGCAGTTCTAAGATTTTAGCCGGTAAGATATTGCAAGCCAAAGATAAAATTATTGCTGAACAAAACGCCATCATTGCTCACAGAGACAACCTGCTAGAACACAAAGACCGGGTTATCGCTCAAAAAGTAGAAGCCATATCCGAAAGAGACAAGACTATTGATAGCATGATTAATTCCAACAGCTGGAAAGTTACAAAACCCCTTCGCAAGATCTCAGACAGTCTGAACAAAGATAAATAACTATTTTTTAGTATTCTTGGTCTCGAGCCATTCACCCTGCAGGTAGAAATCACCGTCTTGATAAATTGAACTATCGATTATCGTTATCTGTGGCGTGTCGTCAGTATACGTTTGGTCAATAATATCTATTAAATCTGGAGAGTAGCCCTCTGTGTAGATTCCGACTCCTACACTATATTCATCTTTAACGAGTTGTCCTGCCTGAACTTTGCATCGAAGCGTGTGACGCCCCACTGGCAATTTGTAATTTTCAAGACCAAGATGCTCATTTGAATTTATCCCCGCCATATAGACACCGCTAGACCTGACAAAGAATAGATTGATTTGGAAAGCCACCGATTTGCTGACTTCTATGTCTACATCTGCTACGATCTCATCTTTTATAGAAAATCGCTTGCTTGCCTTTCCGCCAGATTTAATCTTTATGTCTTTTATCTGAATACTCGGATTCTTAGGCCTCTCAAGTTTTTTAGATTTTGTAGAACCAGATTGATCCTCCGTATTGGCTAGCTCGTAGCGTAAGGCAATTTCCCTCGGTGTACCAATATCAACGATCTCGCCGTCTTGAATCATCAGAGCCCGATCACAATATTCCTGCACAGCACCCATATCATGAGTCACAAACACTACTGTCTTGCCTAATGCTTTAATGTCTCTGAAGATCTTGAAGCATTTTCTTTGGAAATTAGCGTCACCAACTGCCAGAACTTCGTCGATCAAAAGAATATCTGTCTTTGCACGTATAGCAATAGAAAATGCCAAACGGACTTGCATGCCGGACGAATAGTTTTTGAGCTTTTGATCCATAAACTTTTCTATCTCTGCAAATGCCACGATCTCGTCATACATAGCATCCATGTCTTTTCGGGAAAAGCCGAGGAGCGCGCCGTTAAGAAATACATTCTCGCGTCCAGTAAGTTCAGGGTTGAATCCAACTCCGAGCTCGATAAACGGAGTTAATTTACCATTTATCTTTATCAGACCACGATCCGGACTGTAGATACCAGCAAGTAGCTTGAGCAAGGTGCTTTTACCGCTACCATTACGGCCAACTATCCCAAAAAATTCACCCTCTTTTATATCAAAAGATACATTGTTGAGAACCTTCTGTTGCTCGAAAGTACGCTTTGACCGGAAGATATTAACAAAGGCATTCTTTACCGAACCTTGCTTTTCATGAGGAAGCTTAAATGATTTGCTGATACTCTCAACGCTGATCATTACATCTTTCATCTACAAATTCTCCGCAAACGATTTAGCATTTTTTCTAAAATAAAGCACCCCACCGATAAGTACAAATATGCAGATACCGACCGGGATAATGCGGTAGTAAGCGTGCCCAAAAACTTGAGTTGTTGTCAGTGTCTGGTGAGTTACTAAGGCGTAGCGACCATCTTGTATCGCTTGAGCTACTGGATTGATCAACAATATTTTTTGATAATCTACGTTAGTTATCAGTGTCAAAGGATACAGTATCGGTGTTACGTAAAATCCTGCCTGCAAAACTAATTCCCAAATATAACTTATGTCTCGGTACTTCACAAAAGATGCTGACAAGAAAAGAGCAAGCCCAAGACCAAAGATATAGATTTCTATAAGTACTAGCGGGAACCACAAACTTGTTTCTAATAGATCGACTTTGTTGAAATACATAAATACAAGCACAACCAATAGGTTAAGTCCGAGATTTATGATCGCAGATACACTAGTAGAAAGCACAATTATCCAGCGCGGAATCCGAATTTTACGGATCAGATCACCCCGACCAACAACAGAGCCAAGACCCTGACTAGTAATATCAGCAAAAAAGGTCCACAGCACAATTCCCAAAAGCAAATATATCGGGAAATGTGGCACATCACCGCCCAGTCGCAGGAACTTTACAAAGACAATATAGAGGATCAAGAACATCACAAGAGGCCGAAGCAACGACCATGCATAACCCAGTATTGAACCCTGATAACGTAATTTAAATTCGGTTCTAACTAATTCTCCGAGTAATACTTTGTTCTCTTTTGAAAAAACTTTTTTAAGTTTATTCATTATTTAACCTCGTCAAAGAATTTCTTTGCCTTATTTGTCACCGCATCCCAGCGATAATCTTTAACCGTCTCGAGCGCTTCTTTGGCTAGTCTGTCTCTGAGTTTTTTGTCGTTCATAAGTTTTTTGATCGCCTTTTTGACGCCTTCTGCGTCATCTTGTTCTACCATCAAACAGTTCTTGCCGTCAAAACAAAATCCTCTGTTACCATGCGAATCTGTACAAATGACAGGGCAGCCGGCTGCCATTGCTTCCAGTATTGGCAGACAAAATCCTTCGTGACGAGAAGTCTGAACAAATATTGTTGCCTTGTTATAAAGCTCGTTGACTTCTTCGTTAGAGGGTTTGGTGAAATATTCAATTTTAGAATCTCTCTTAGCAAGTTCTGGCTGAAAACCAAACAGCCACATATTTGGGCGCTCCTCGCCGAGCGCCTCCCAACCTTTGTAGGTCATCTCGAAGTTTTTCTGGAAGAATGTCCTACCTACGGCCAACAGCACGTTATCTTCTCTGTTTGTGCCTTTAATAACCTTATTTGTCTCATAGTCATAGCCACAAGGCACGATAGTCGCATCCAACCCAATAGCTTTTATCTCATCAAGGTTATACGGAGAAATTGTTATGTTTCTGAACTCCTTACGATAACACGCTACAACCGCTGACTGCGCCAACATATCATCAGGGTAAAACCACGTCTCATATTCTGAGATGAAGTAGACTGGTATACCTTTTGTAACGGATGAGAGCCAGACAGGAAATGCAGTTTCCCACCACGTAGCCACCTTGATAGCTTCTTCTAAACTTAGCGCATTGATCAACCGTTCATAATTTTTGAAAGTTCTTATTTTTAGCCCCTCTTCAACTGGCCAGACTGGGTTGTGCCGATCAAGCCCCCAGACCTCAACCTCAAATCCTGATATATGTAAACGATTCGCCAGCTCAAATATATTCTTGATGCCTCCGCTCAAGCCGAATGACTGGAGAACAAAAATAATTTTTCTCTGGCCCTTGTCATTGGTAACGTTTCGTTTGTCGAACCAATCTCCCCATTTCTCCCAAAAGTAATCCAGTGACTGCTTTTCTTTGTCTGAAATAACTTTGTTCTTAGTACGTGTGGCAGATTCTAGGTGAGTGAGCGTCGCAGATGGGAAATAAAGCGTCCGGTAGCCGGCTTCCCAGGCCCTAAGACACCAGTCCATATCTTCAAAAGTAAATTCAAATTTATCATCAAGCGTGCCAATATAATTGATCAATTCTCGCTTAACATACATGCACGCTCCGGTGGTTGCTAGCACATACTGCGGGATGTTCGCAGGCCCGTAATTTGCATCTTTGAACCGATAATAATGATCAAACCACTCTGGAGAATCAGTGTTTCTATGTGCTCCCGCGCTCTGGATACGTCCGTCCGCATACAGTAGTTTCGGCCCCACAATTCCTGTATCTACGCCAAATTCGTATGCTCCATATTGAAGTGCATCTACCCAACCTTCGTGGGCAAGCGTATCACTGTTGAGCAGAATAATATCGTGCTTTTTATTCGTAGCGTCTATGCCAGAATTGACTGCTTTTGAGAATCCACCGTTTTTGTCACGAAAAACCACACTGACTTGGTCATTTTCAAGCTCTTTCAGCTTTTTTCGGTGTGCTGGCTGACAATAATCATCAACGACAATTACTTTGACCAGTTCAGGATCAGTCGTTGCCCTGATGCTCTCCAGACATGGCACAAGCACATCAAGATCGTTGTAGCTAGGAATAACCACGTCAACTGGCTTACCCTTAGTTTTGTACCAATGAATAATCTCGTTTTGATCAACTCCGCTCACAAGTCCATTTGGAAAATGTAGGTTCTGCCCAGACTTATCGTAAATCCTACCACCTTCTTCCTTAAGTCGCCGAAGTGTTCGCCTAAGACCGTTCTTTCTAATGCTCTTTATAGATAATTTGAAAATCTGAAAGATGTTTTTTCCTTTGTATGTGAACTCGCCACGAAGCAACTTCTTGATCAAACTCTTAAATAGAAATAGTAAGATTATAATTTTTTTCATGCTTAATTAACGTACCACTTCAGTTATTAAATTTTTGCTCGCAACAATCTTTTTCATAGAAATAAACTCATTCCATTATAAAATACAAGGAAGTATTATGAAAGTTGCAATTGTCATCCCAAATCTAAATGGAGAGAAATATCTCCAAGACTCTATAGATTCACTTCTTTCACAAACACAACAACACACTATCATAGTTGTAGATAATGCATCTACCGACAACTCCTCTAAAATCATCAAATCCAACAAAGACGTTATATTACTTGAGAACAAAGAAAACCTCGGATTTGCCGGTGGCGTTAATACCGGAATTCGCTACGCGCTGGACAATGATTTCGAGGCAATAGCGCTGTTCAACAACGATGCGATTGCTGAGCCAACTTGGCTCGAAGAGCTCGTCAAAGTCATGGTGAGTGGCGAAAAGATAGGTATCGTCGCCTGCTATTTCCAGAAAATCGACAAAAAGCACATCGACAGCACCGGCGACCTCTACACAATCTGGGGCTTGCCGTACCCGCGTGACCGTGACCAGAAAGTCACAGACGTCACCCGGGACAAATTAGAGCCAGTCTTTGGAGCTAGCGGTGGCGCTAGTCTATACCGAAGTTCTATGCTCAGAGACATTGGCATATTTGACGAAGATTTCTTTGCCTACTACGAAGACGTTGATATCTCTTTCCGTGCGCAACTCAAGGGCTACAAAATCATGTTTGCCCCAAAGTCTGTAGCTTTTCATATCCAGGGGGCCACAGCCACAAAAATCTCTGGGTTTGCTACATACCAGACGTTCAAGAATTTTCCACTTGTGGTCATCAAAAATGTTCCAGCAGGGATGTTATTTCAAGTCTTACCACGATTTTGGCTTGCCTATTTGTCGATATTTGTCAGCTCATCATTAAAGGGGGGGTTTGTACCCGCCATCAGCGGTTGGTGGGCGTCAGTTAGACTAACCCCGAAAAAGCTCCGCGCCAGAAAGCAAATCCAGAAAAATGCTACTGTAACCAACGATTATATTCGCTCAATAATAGTGCACGATCTCCCGCCAAATGCCACAAAACTTCGCAAACTGCGCACCATTTTCACCCTCGGTCTACGCTGATACAACTTCTGTGAGTCTTGGGTGTCGTTTAATTGTTTGCTAAACTGTTAGTGATGCGTTTACTTATCACTGGAGTCACTGGTTTTGTCGGCACAAATCTCTTAGACGAATGTGTCCGAAATAAAATTGAGGTGGTTGGAGTTAGCCACACCCCGATCAGTAAAGAAATTTCCTCAAAACTTTCAAAAGGTTACCAGATAGACATGACTAAAAAATCCGAGATGGCAAAGCTAGATCTTGCCAAGATAGACGGTGTTATACATTTAGCAGGATTGGCAGCCGTGGGGCCTTCTTTTGAAAAACCTGCCCTGTACGTACAGGCGAACACAGCGATGTTGATTAACCTCTGTGAGACAGCCATTGCTCAGCGAAAAAAACACCTCCGCATCATCAACGTCAGCTCTGGAGCCACCTACAGCTCTGACCAGCCGATGCCTTTGAGCGAATCGGCTAAATTAGCCTATTCTTCACCGTATTCTGTTAGCAAAATTGCTTGTGAGCATTTGGGCGAATACTACCGCACCAGAAATCTAGATGTTATCAACGTACGTCCTTTTAACCACGTCGGCCCATCACAACTAACAGGATTTATCATCCCTGATTTATATGAACAACTTTCAAAGAACAAATCTGGTAAAGAGATTATTGTCGGTAACCTCGACTCAAAGCGTGACTATACTGACGTCAGAGATGTTGCAAAAGCCTATCTCTCTCTACTGAAGACAAAGAATCTCAGTTCAACACTCTACAACATCTGTAGTGGTAAATCATACAGTGGTAAAGAAATCTTGGGTAAAATTTGTGAAGCTCTGGAGATCAAAACTCCAAAGACTAAAATTGACTACGGTAAATTCCGCCCTAACGATGCACCAGATATAGTCGGTAGCTCCGCCAAAATCCGCAAAGACACTGGCTGGAAGCCAGAAATAGATCTACAGACTTCTATCAGCGATTTTATTGCTAGTCAGAAATAATATTATTTGTCTGCTTCAACTTTAAGGTCGTGAGCGACCATCAATTTTACAAGCCCCGGAAAATCAACTTTTCGCTTCCAGCCAAGGACTTTTTCTGCCTTTGATGGATCACCAAGTAGCAAATCTACCTCTGCAGGACGCATAAATTTAGGATCTTGTTTTACGTATGGCTTCCAGTCGTCGATACCGATTTCTTTGAACGCAAGATCTAGGAATTCTTCGATAGAATGCGTCTCTCCTGTGGCTAGAACATAATCATCAGGCTCATCCTGTTGCAACATCAGCCACATGCCTTCTACATAGTCACCAGCATATCCCCAATCTCTCTGTGGCCATAGATCGCCCAGTACTAACTCCTTTTGCTTGCCCAGCTTGATCCGAGCCACTGCGTTACTGATCTTTCGTGTGACGAATTCTACACCACGTCTGTCACCCTCGTGATTAAATAGTATCCCACAAGATGCGTGTATCCCGTAGCTTTCGCGGTAGTTCTTGGTTATCCAGTGAGCATAAAGTTTTGCCACGCCGTACGGACTCCTCGGGTGGAAGACGGACTCCTCGTTATAGCCTTTTTCTGGTCGGTTGTAGTCTAGCCCACCGTACATCTCAGATGTAGATGCTTGGTAAAATCGCACTTTCTTTTCACGCCCAGTCAGACGGATAGCTTCTAGAAAATTAAGCACGCCTACCGCAGTAACGTCAGCAGTCAGCTGTGGTGCCTTGAATGAATAACCAACGTGGCTGATTGCTGCCAAGTTGTACACTTCGTCAGGGTTAGATGTCTCGAGTGCTCGCACCAATGATGAAGTGTCCAGCAGATCTGCTTCTATCAGCTTTACGTAAGGGAATTCTTCTTCGACTTCTCGCTTTTTGGGGTTGTGCTGTCCGCGGATGATGGCAAATATCTCGTAGTCTTTGCTGTGCAAGAGCTCCGCTAGATGCCCTCCGTCTTGTCCTGTAATTCCTGTAATTAAAGCTGTCTTGGTCATTGTTCTCCCTATTTATTATCGAAAGTATTCACCCTTTATTTTATAACAATAGTTTTGTCTTCCCAAAATTTAATCCCGATAAGTATGAATACACTGGCGACAACTGCCTCGTTGGACCAAATATGCAGGAACATGTTGATCACTATAAGCCCTGCCAGTACAGAGAAAAATATCTCACGCTCTGGTGAGCTTGATTTTCTCAGCTCTTGGAACACGAGTGCTAGGAATGCTAGGAATAACAACAGACCGATCACACCTACTTCATAACCAATCTGCACAAAATAGTTTTCGGTCAATATACCTTTGTTGTGTATCGCCACCAGCCCTGCTGTCCCGGGGCCGTGCCCTGACGGCTGATCTGCTATGCCATCTATCCCCTTTTGCAAGTATGATGCATGCAGAGAATTAGAATCTTCTAGCTTGGTGTTCTCGTCACTATGGACCAATATATTCTGCACCACATATTGGTCACGGAGCGCATACGCACCAAAACTCAGTATCAGCACCAGACCAATTATTATATATTTGTACTTGTTCAAATATTTTAAGATTTCTTTTTTATGGGTGAGCCCTGAATAGACTGCCAAGGCTATCGCTGTAGCCAACCACGCTCCTCTAGAAAATGTCAGGAATAATATAAGAAGATGTAGTAGCAACACTCCGCTGAGCATCATTTTTTTACTAGTTTTCCAGTTTTTGATCAGTAAATTCACTAACAAGAGTATTGGCAATATTAGAAATGCCCCTAGTGAGTTGGGGTCACGGATAGTCGACATCACTCGTGGTAGATCAGGCTTGTCGTCTATGAAAAAGGCTGGCTTGACTCCTCGTTCTACCGAGTAGCCAAAGTGCGTCATCACGTCTTTAGGCAATATCCACTGTAGTAGTGCCACTACACAGACTATGGTAGATACTATCAGCAGATATTTGATGAAATCCGTCTGAATCTTTTTCTGAGCTACTTTGTTCTTTGCTAGTAGCACCAGATTGTAGCCGATTATCACATACCAGATTATCCGTGTGTTATATATTGTTGCCAGTAGCCCTGTCGTATTTGGCTGATCTGTAGTCAGTAGCAAAGACAAATGTAGAAATGTGTATGACAGTAACAGTGCCCAGAGCATGTAGAACAATCTGTTAGCTTTTTTTGCATATAGCACCAGCCCAGAACCAAATATCAGAATTCCCCAAGCAAAGATATCCTTACCAATCTTCCACCAATCCAAATGCCCCGTAAAAGTACTCAGCCACTGGCTCAGGAAGATATGGAAAGACATATAGACAAAGAGCCCAATCACCGCATATTTATAATAAGTATTCAATTTCTCAATCACTACACCCATTATCTCACAATAACTAGTTCAATTGACTTTAAAAGTGTGGCTTCCTGGCTCTATTAGCGCAACTTATTATCAAATATGGATGCTTTGGTTCATTCTCAGGCGCATTTACAATTGAACCCTCTTCTTTACCTTGATCGTTTTTATAAAAAACATCACACCTTGAGACATCTTTCGGCAAATTTGTTTCTACTGATACATAGTCAATGTTTCTTGACAGTATTATTTCTGTTGAAACCTGGCACCATAACTTCCCGTCATCAGATGGCCCTTGTTCTGCCATAAAGCAAGTATTTTTTGTATTCTCTGCTACTCTTCTGTCTCCTATAGTCTTATTGAAGCTATCTACTAAAGATTTTTTTTCTTTCTCTAGATTTTGGAATTTTCTCTCATCGATTTTGTCCAATACCAGAGTACCCAAAATTGCAAGAATAGATATTGCAAGTATTGTCATAAAAATGAAAACTACTCTTCTATCAACTATTTGTTGATTTTTTTTTGTCTTAGTTGATTTTTTCCTCATATTACTCTTGCCTTTGCTATTTTTATTGCAGTCACTATTATTATAACAATAGGTATGAGAACTAAGATATAATTATTTTTTTGTACTTCTATTTTATGAGTTTTATTATGTGTGGATGATCCATTATTAAAATTGTTTATTAAGTTTGAGCTAGCTTGAGGGTCATTAAATAACAGATTTATCCCCTGATCCGTTATTGTGCTGGTCAAACTCGTTGCAAATGAAAGGCCAGCTACATTAGATATGTCTGCTGAAAATTGTAGAAATTCATCACCTCTGGTGTCAGACAATCTGCTTCCTACTGTCGATGTTTGTTGAGCAGATGAAATTTGAGGTGGTTCAGAGATGAATCCATCGCAAGCGTCATCTACTCCGTCTTTGTCGTAATCAATGCCTGAATCTGGGACAAAACCACACTTCTCTTGATCATCTGACGTATTATTACCATTGATGTCTCCTTCTGCCCCTGTTATGAATATGTGCTGGTAGTACTCTTGAGATTCTCCAGCGATATTCTTTGCGTAAGCATGGATTTCGTGTGGTCCTGGTAATAATTTGTTTTTTATATCGATTGTTATGGCTAAGTTACCGCTACTGTCTGCGTAAAATGTTCCTAGGTCGACAGGCTTTGATTGTGCCTCTAGTTTTACAGCCGAGTTTGGCTTAAGCCCATCTAATATTATATTGGTGGATTCTTGTCGGCTGTCTTCAGCTATCATTTGTTTTTGCTTCATTGCGAGAGGAAATGCCTGTGTTGATTCTGCGTTCTTTGATTTAATATAATCTGTGGTTTCAGCCCCAAAATAAGAAGTTGTGGGCTCAGGAATCTTACCTTTCTTTGCATCACACACCGCATGATCTGGTTGTGCTGGGCATGTTACAAAAGACGCGGGGTCATTATTCGTTATCTGCAGAATTCGATCTCTAATAAGTGGTTGAGCATTTTGGTTGGGGTGAAAGGACTCATTGCCAAGACCTAACCTCTCCTGAACTATCACTTTACCCCCAGAATACCCACTTACCCAAACGCCTTTGTCATCACCAAAAGTTACGCCATTTACAACCATCTGTGAATCTGGCACGCCACTGCAAAGGTTCCTAGTCTGTAGAGTATCCTCTATATCTAGGTAATAGACACCTGCGTCTGTGGCTGCAGATCGAATAACTTGGTTCATGTACTTTACACTGTGATGAACAAATTCGCGCTCTTGGTCATTGAGATGCACATTGTTACCACAGTTTCCGTCCTCACCTCGCACAAATTGTGGATAGCCCATAACGTAGATCTTTGTCTCACCATCGGTTTTATCTTTTAGGGTTTCATATGTTTCTTTTAAGATTTTATATTGATCTGCAATCTCTCTGGCAACACCAGCTCTGACTGTTGGATTATCTGCATACTTACAAGTGTCTGGTACAAGCGCCTTATAGTCATTTGTTACACAAGCGCTTAGTTTTTGCAAGAAATCAACGTCATTGCCACCAATAGATATAGTGACAAAAGAAGGCTTCTGCCCTTCAAAAGACTTAATCTGCACTTTACTGCCAGCTATATTACTGTTTGTTTTAGGATACTGTATTTTTTTCTCTATATTGTCGGTTTCTGCACCACTGCAGGCAACGCTGTGAAATTCTTTATTGTCTAGGAACTGACTCAGAAGATATGGGTAGCTTCTTTTGCTCTGATGGCATTTGTTTACATCCGTATCTGTACCTTCCTCATACCAACTATTGCCGTCCATCTCGCCTTCTCCGCTAGCAAATGAGTCCCCCATAGCGATATAGCTGGTTGACTCTGGCACATAACCTGCCGTATTCAGTATCACTTTCTTGCTAATTCGAACTTTAGACGCAGGATTATAATCAGTCATTATTCCATAAATCGACTTGTCGTTGTCTGCAAACCTGATACCGCTCAAGCCCCAGAAATTAGTGAATTGTGACTTCACTGTAGGCCTAATATCTTTAGGGTTTTTACATCCTGTGGCTACGTTATTGTAAGCTTTGATCTGTTTCACCGTGCAACCGTTTAAGTCATATATGTTTAGTGGTCCACCCTCGAAATTACTGACTATGACCGTGTTGCCGTCATTACTTATTCCCATCTGTGGAGTTGGGTCATAGCCTTGCCCATAATTGTAGGTTTGTGTAGAAAATAAAAGCAATTCCTCTGTATCAACATTTATCCTGACGAAGCCAACAAAAGGAACCTCTGCCACTATATACTTACCGTTTGGAGAAAAGTTAAAAGAATTATATCTAAATGGAATTGTTTGATTTTGGTCATTTTTGAAGACATTTGAAGGAGATGTCACTTCATAAGTTCCCTCAAGTGGGTTGCTTGAGTTAGCGGCTGTAAATGTGCCAATTGACGACAAGCTATCCTCTATGGCAAAAGATAGTCCGTTTTGAATTCCGCGAACAACTATAACTTTACTACTTTTAGGAATTCCTATGACACCTGCTGATCCCTTTATCTTGTACGCATATCCAGCCTCAACATATCCTCCACCCACACCACTAATGCCACAAATGTCTACTGACAATAATCTCGGGTTTTTGCTAGGCTTATTGTCCTTATCGGTATAACTGTAGTACTGCCAAGGTGAAGTCACGCAAGTTCTTGGTGTTTTAACATCTTCGCTTGTCGCATCTCGACCTACAGTGAGTCCTGGATTCGCACTTATCCAAGAGTTGGTTTCTGCTACTACACTTGTTTTGTCAGACTGAAGCAAAAAGAAACTTAGCAGAATAAGCAAACTTGCTAGGCACAAAGTTTTGATTTTTAGTTTTCCTGCAATTTTCACACCTAACCCCGCAATTGTCTATAGGGTCAATTATACTATCTGGTCAGCGTTTTCTCCTAGACATTTACACGCTTATGCTACAATTTTATTGATGGCAAAAAAAAGCAAAATAGTAGCAAAAAGTTTTCCTTTTGGTTTCTTGTTCTATTAACTATTATCCTTCTTGTCCTCGTACTTAAGGCTGGTTCTGGGTATATAGCAAACACCAACGACAAATCAAAGTTTAAAAAAGTTGAACAAGGTGTTCTAGCTGTTAGAAATAATCTCGAAAAGAATCGAACTCAGCCTGCTACTGTAGATAGGTCTTGCCAACAAGCTGTTGAGAAATATGGAGGTGGATATTGGGTGTGTTCAAGTGGAATAAATAGCGCAAACCATACATCTCTTGATGTATTCAACTCAGATCTGCAGAATTTTAGAAATTCGATATTGGGATCGGCTCATTTTCATTCAGAAAAAATTATAGAGGAAAATAATGATGATTCACAAAAACATGTACGTTATTCTTATTATTCAGTAGCTACCAATAAAGAGTGCGGGTTAACCGCGATTTATTCTGATGCCCAGAAAGTAATCTCTTTCGGATGTCAAATGAGGGTTAGCAAGCCGTTATTTTAATTTGGGGCTCTAGCTTAAATATACAAAAAGAGGTTATGAATAAATATTTGAACACTTGCTCTATAATTAGAGCATGTCGAAGCATGTTGTTATTGATGCACGGATACGGAAAGCCTCTAGCGGACGGCCTATTGAGCGACTTCTGGACAATATCGAGTCGCTGGATACGGAGAACAAATATACTATTTTGCTATCAAAGGGCGACAACTGGCGAGCAAAGGCAGATAATTTCAGCGTACGGATCGTCAATTACAAACAATTCTCTCTAAATCCTCTGGAGCAAATCGGCTTTGCGTGGTTACTCTACAAGCTGAAGCCTGATGTTGCTTTCTTTTCTATGACGCAGTATCCTCTGCTGTATTTTGGCAAGATAGTTGTCTTTACCCACGACTTGTCGATGTTCCGATGGGCGCATCAGGGTAATTCAAACAAATTTGTCCACGGCATCAAAATGCTGGGCTACAAACTGCTCTTTTGGGCGGGGCATAAAAAAGCCAGCAAGATCATCGTGCCTACCAAATTCGTAGAGCAAGATCTCATACAGTACCAGCCATTTACCAAAGACAAAATTGTCCAAATATATGAGGCTGTGGATTTGCCAAAGCAATTTTCTCCCAAAAAGCCGGCTATCCAGGCAAAGAAATTTATATTTTTTGTGGGCAATGCTTTTCCGCACAAAAATCTCTACCGTCTGATAGACGCCTTCGCGCTAATAAAAGACAAATATCCAGAACTCAGCCTGATCCTTGCGGGCAAGGAAGATTATTATTACAAAAACATCAAAAAGTACGTAGCCCAGAACAATATTAAAAACATAGAAATCACCGGATTTGTTACTGACTCAGAGCTTCATTGGCTCTACCAAAATGCTGAATTCTTTATCTACCCGTCTCTTTCTGAAGGATTTGGCATACCACCCCTTGAGGCCATGGCCAACGACTGTGCCGTCGCGACCAGCAATGCTTCTTGTATACCAGAGGTCTGCGGAGACGCCGCCGAATACTTTGACCCAAATAGTGAGAACTCTATCGCCGGAAGTATCGAGAAGCTGATGGAAAGCCCAAGAACACGAACAGAACTGATCTCTAAAGGTCAAAAACAAATCAAAAAGTACTCGTGGACCAAGATGTCTGAGGGAATAGTCAACACCATCCAAAAGCTTCTCTAAATTAACCCTGGTGATATCTTGCTTATGGTTTATAATTAAATACTAGAATGAGGTGGTATAACCCAATCGCGCAGAACAAATCTGCAAAGAAGGACGAATCCGGCTACAGTCTTGTGGAGCTGGTGATAGGTCTAACTATCTTTGCCATGGTCGCCCTAGCACTAATAGGACTGTTTACTGCGCTGGTGCAAAGCTCTCTGCTAATAAAGCGTAAATCTGTGGCGCTAACACTAGCCACCAACCAAATGGAATACTTAAAATCTCTTCCTTATAACAGCCTGGTTATTGCTGGTGGGAGTATCTATGGCACCGCGCCTCTCCCTGCCAATACATACAATACGGTCAATGGAGTAACTTACCGCACCAATACTAGCATCAACTATGTCGACGATGCCTATGATGGCTGTGGATCATATGGAACACCAGCCCTGAAAGCCCTCTACTGCAAAAACCAACCAGCGCCAACAGGAGCACCAGCAACCGACACCAACCCAGCCGACTACAAGATAGTTCATGTCGTGGTCTATAACAGCGCCAACGTCCCGTACGCAGAGGTCGATACCCAAATATCGGCCCGGGTAGCAGAGACCGCAAGTACTACGGGAGCGCTATTTGTCACGGTGATCGACGACAACGGCAATCCTGTTAGTGGCGCGAATATCAACGTCGTGAACTCAACTCTAACACCGAACGTTAATCTCAACGACTCTTCTGATGCCAACGGAGTGGCAATATTTTATAACCTACCACCAGATACCACAGGATACGACTACACTGTCACTGCATCCAAAAGTGGCTATTCGACTCTGAGCACAATAAAGCCATTTGGATCACTAACCCCTACGTATCCAAGCCAAAATATTTTCTCCCAGCTGTCGTCTTATGTGACCCTGGTCATAAAACCTATGGTCACCAACAGCCTGATTGTTGAAGCCACAGATACTTCCGGCAATCCGATAGCGAGTTTGCGAGTAAGCGCCAAAGGTGGGTACAAAAAATACACTTCCACAACCAACACCGAATATTACTATAATAACTTTGATCCGACTGATGTCAGAGCCACAACTGGTGGTGATGGAGTGGCAACCTTCTCTAGCTTGACACCTGGTGAGTATATCTTCTGTGACGGTAGCGGTAGTGGCTGTAGAATCGGCAATAACAACTATTATCTAGTGGCTGCATTGCCGTATAGTGGGTCAAACTCATTTAACCCAGTAAATGTACCGTCTGTCCCCATTGGATCAACACCTAACCCTGTATTCAACTACAGCGGTAATGACTACGTCCAAAAAGTCCGTTTGATGTTCTCAACTGACTCTTCTTTCCCAAGCATATCGACCATCACACCAGACGAAGCATCTATCGCAAACGATAATTTGAGCGCCTTTGAA
The DNA here is from genome assembly GCA_038064875.1 of Patescibacteria group bacterium. Classification (GTDB taxonomy): domain Bacteria; phylum Patescibacteriota; class Saccharimonadia; order Saccharimonadales; family 2-12-FULL-41-12; genus 2-12-FULL-41-12. The sequence goes on from JBBTSC010000001.1 coordinate 621,358, forward strand.
TTCCAAATAGACGGCAAGGGTATCCCTTGCTCTGCTTCTGCTGGGGCTTGTGCAACCACTGTAAGAATACTTCAAGGTGGATCTACGTACACCGCTTCTTGTACTGGTACAGCTGACACCCATATGGATTGCACTGTGAACATGTCTGGGGCAACCGCAGGATTAACCCAGCTCCAGATAGTGGTGGGATCAAAAACCCTAACTGTTCCTGCTGGTTCTATGATGGGAGGCATCAATGTCACTCCTTAGAACTAACAAGATACGTAAGGTCGAGGCTGGATTCTCGCTGATAGAATTAGTAATTGCGATGACTTTGATCGGTATTATCACTACTATTCTCTACACTGTATTTAACAACAACTTCAGTCAATTTATGGCGTTGCAGACAAACAATGTCAAACACGGCGAGCTATCTACACAGAGCCAGCGCATGGGCAGTCTGATCCGCGGACTGACTGATATCACAGCTGCCACATCGTCTGAACTAACATTTTACGCATACCTATCGCCACGGGATGACACAGTTTCTTTGATTCGGTACTACAAGAGCACCGACGGAACTAAGTTGCATGCAGACGTAACGCCGATGTCAGCGAATCCTCCAACAGGCACACCGATCACTTCAGATCAAAAAACGATCACCCTGCTTGATAACTTCTACACTGTAAGTGGAGTTAACTTATTTACTTATCTAGATTCAGCTGGCAACACCCTGACCACACCAATAACTGACCTGCGAACAATCAAGGGCGTCAAAACAACCCTGGCAGTAGCAAACACGGTACCTGTAATAACTGGCAACGAGACCGTGTCTGTCCAAGTGTCACTTCGTAACAGAAAGAGTAATCTATGAAAAATATAAAAAGGCTTCTTGAGGATTCAACTACCGGATTCATCATCCCGACAGTTCTGAGCATGATCTTGGCACTGACTATAATTTCTACCTCAGCTGCGCTGATAATTGACTCAAACTTGGGTATTGGAGATAACAACATAAAGCGTCAGCAGGCGTTCAATATTGCTGAGGCCGGGCTGAATTATTACCTGTGGCATTTGAGCCATAACGGTACAGACTACAAAGACGGGCAATCAACGCCTACTACGCCTGATGCAACCTTGGGCTACGGCCCCTATGTACATGATTATTATGACGACAATGCTAAAAAAGTAGGCACATACACTCTATGGATCAAACCCCAGGGCGGGGGCTCTACGGTGGTAAAAATTCGCTCAATCGGTGAAGAGCTAAAATCGCATACTAAAAGAACTTTGGAGGCAGAGATAGGTTCGCCTTCATACGCCAGCTATAGCGTAACTTCAGACAGCGCCCTTTGGTTTGGGGCAAACGAGTCCGCAACTGGCCCTGTTCACTCAAATGTTGGTGTTCGTATGGACGGAGCGAGTAGCTCTGACGTCACTAGCGCAAATGCTACATATGTGCCTCCTGGTGCAAATGGTGGAGACGGAGCGAGCCATCCAGGCGTTTGGTGTCATAGCTCAATCACAACTCCTGTAAACTGTGCGACGAGATCAAAGGCTGACTGGCAATACCCAGTTCCTTCGATTGATTTCAACCAAGTTACCACAGGTCTATGTACCATGAAGCGTACCGCCTTTGCCGACTACGCAGCCACTTCTGCACTAGCAACTCAAGCTAATGCTTGTACCCAAGTGCCGACAACCAGAACTAACGCATATTTGCCACAAAGAGCTACCAACGGATCTTACAACCAGACTCGGGGCTGGGAGATAGATCTTAACAGCAACAATACGTATAACCTGTACCAAGTGAATGGTGAGAACGATCAAGCAGCCAACTACACCGCCGCACTGACACGCGTGCTTACTGCTTCAAATATTGCTATCCCTCCTTCTGGGGTCATATTTGCTGAAGACAACGTCTGGGTACGGACAACTGCTGGATTCAACGGAAGAGTAACTATCGGAGCAGGACGTTTGGCGACTAATTCAAATGCTCAGATTATGATCGCTGACGATATGCAATATGCTGTCAAAAACGGAACGATTGCTATTGGCCTAGTAGCAGAAGGTAACGTGTCAATTGCCCCATACGCACCTCCACAGTCTGGATCGTTTACTTTCGAAGTCAATGCAGCTATCGTCTCACAGAGCGGTAATGTTCTATATCCTAGCACCTATAGAACCAACTCTAGTCGTTGCACACTAGGCTGGGTGAATAGCAACCAAATCTTCTCTTTCTACGGCTCTGTGGCAACACGTCAGACATGGACATGGACATGGATCAGAGGAAGTTCTTGTGCTAACGCTGTGTATAGTGCGTCAGATGGAGGCTATATCTCTGGCATCTCACACAACAATACTGAGTATGATTACAGCCTATCTTATACCCCTCCTCCAAGTTTCCCAATAACTAGTAGTTACAATATCTTGTCTTGGCGTGAAGTGTTAACGACGCCTTAAGGGAATTTATTCTTTGGCTTCTGGCACACGAAGTACGATATGACGATCTCGCCCAACACCTTCTGACTCGGTAGAAAGACCGTGCTCACTAGCAACCTTGTGCACTGTGCGCCTGTCGGCAGCATTCATTGGCTTGAGATGCATTTCTTTGTTGTCTTCTTTAACCTTTTCGATCCACTCCATAGCAGTCTCTTTAAGGCGATCTGCTCGCTGTTTTTTATAGTCGGCAACGTCGATATTTACTCTTGAGATTTCGTGTCCGGTACTGCGAAGCGCGTTACTCACTAAGAACTGAAAAGCGTGCACTGTCTCTCCGCGATTACCAATCAAGAATCCATTCAAATGAGTTGAAGGGATGTTGAGCTCAATAACCTCGTCTTCACTATTTGTCGCATGTACATCTGTGTTCAGCCCAAAAAAGGACAACAAGTCTTCAAGATATTTTTTTGCGTATAGTATTGATTCTTCCATGAGCTTACCCGCTTTCTTTGCTACATTCTAGCAAAGATTGTGCCTGGTATAAAGATCTGAGGAAATCTATTTTCTCTTTTTTTTCTTAGCTTTTGTTTTTTTGGCTTTTGTTGATTTCTTTGGCTTTGGTTCATCTGGAAGTTCTGCTTCTTCTTCCATTTCTTCTTGGTCTTGGTCAAGCACATGCTTTTGCTGAAAGTAGCCAACTACCGTAGTTGTCAAAATATAAAGAGTTAGTGCAGACGGGATGTTAATAGAGAATACAACAGTTATGATCGGCAGGACTTTGACCATCATCTGACCAATAGCACCGTTAACATCACCTTGATCTACGGTTGTGCCACTGGCTGCTGATTTCATGATATCCGATAATTTCTTTGCATCTTTAGCGTCGCTAACCATTAATTTACTTTGTCTGTACTGTGCATAACCAGCGATAAGCGCCAAAATTATAGCTGGAAGATATATTCCCTTTGCGCTGATTCCAGCCCCGGACAAGTCTACCGCACCTATAAATTCGTGGCTGAACTTTGTTATGTCGCCTGCTAGTTCCTGAATATATGGCAAGTTCCTGATCGGTTCATAAGAGAAGTTCACGAGTGTATTTGGGTCATTGATAAGCCTTAGAACTGCTTGATAAAGACCAATAAATATCGGTATTTGAATTATTAGTGTCAGGATAGTTGTGGCAGGCTTGATGCCATACTCTTTATATAGTTCCATCTGGAGTCTAGCTTCTTTTTGACGGTCGCCACTTGCTTGTTTTTTAATAGCCTTTAGTTGTGGCTGAAGTTTTTTTATGAGTTTTGCTTGATGAAGTTGTTTCTTTAGAATAGGCCAAAGCGCCAATCGAATCATAAGTGTAAAGATGATAATCGCTACACCGAGATCATGCCCAGGCAGAACTGCGTAGATAAATTCTAATACATTAAAAACCGGTTGTACTATGTAGTCATCAAACATTTTAGAATATTATACCTCAGTTATTTGCTTTTACCTACGCCTGTGGGTGGTTTAACTTTGGCAAATGCTTCTTTTAGTTGTTTCTGCAACGTCTCGCTTGGCACGCCGGAAAGCCCTTCATCAAATACGGTTAGCATAATATCGTATTCATATGTTGCCGGGACATTGAGACGGACCCATTCATACAGCCTTCTTCTTATTCGGTTGCGAACAACGGCTGTTTTTGCCGTTTTCTTGCTAACAACAATTGCTACCTTGAAGTCACTTTTTGGCTTTTTTGGCTTGTATCTCAGTTGAAATTCTTTGGTACGAATAACTGAGGCATTATTATACATACCGACAATATTCTTTCTGCCGTGAAATCTATTTTTTGCTGAGATCATGATTCCCCTGAATCCTTTCGGGATTAGTGGGTCAAACGAGCGCGACCTTTATTTCGACGACTGTTCAAAACACGCCTACCAGCTTTGGTAGTCATTCTTTTGAAAAATCCGTGCACGCGTGATCGTTTTCTCTTTTTTGGTTGATATGTTCTTTTAGGCATAACTTTAGTACCTCACTATACCAATTATGCCTCATCTGGTCAACAGATTTGGCGTTTGGCTAAAAATGTTGTTTGTTGTTTTCCACTCAACACCCCCACTTCTCCACATATTTTAAGGTGTTGTTTATTTATGTGGATAACTTTTGGTCTTTTTTGGTGGTTTTTTCTTTGCTGTTGTTTTTTTGGCTGTGGAAAACTTTCATTTAATTGTTTATGATGTGTGTAGAGTAAGTTTATTTGAGGGGAAAAATTGGATACAGAGCTTTTGTGGAAGACCGTTTTAGGTGAAATTGAGTTAAGTGTCTCTAAGGGCAACTTTGTAACTTGGTTCAAAAATACACGTTTAGTGAGCGTTAATGACCAGGCTGTTGTTATAGGTGTACCGAACGTTTTTATCCAAAACCAATTAGAAAAACGGTTTAAAGAAATGTTAGTTGAAATAATCCAAAAAAACGGTGTTTCTGACCCTAAAATTTCTTTTCAAAACCTGCCGGTAAGTCAGACGAGAAAAGATGATGAAGTTGTTGTGCTCACCCACACAGCCAACGCTCCCTCTGCCAAACCCCAGACAGTCGACGGAATTACACACTCATATAGAGCGGGTATAAATACTCGTTATACCTTCGATAATTTTGTGGTTGGTGGAAGTAACGAGCTTGCATATGCTGCTTGCCAAGGTGTGGCAACCAATCCTGGAAGCAAATATAACCCTTTATTCCTTTACGGTGGTGTGGGAATAGGTAAAACACACTTGATCCAGGCTGTTGGTAATGAAATTATTAAAAACAACCCAAATGCACAGGTCGTATATATTTCTACAGAACAATTTGTCCAAGAATTCTTAGACGCAATCCGGTACAAAAAAAATACGGACTTTGCAGGATATTATCGTGGTGCTGATGTTCTTATCGTTGATGACATCCAGTTCATTGCAGGCAAAGAAAAAACCCAAGAAGAGTTTTTCCATACATTTAACGCCCTACACCAAGCCAACAAACAAATTATCATGAGTAGTGATAGGCACCCGGGTGATATACCAACATTATCTGAGAGACTCCAGTCCAGGTTCGGTTGGGGTATGGCAATTGATATGTATGCGCCTGATTTTGAGACGCGTTGTGCAATAATTAGCCAGAAATCCTCAGCAAGTGGCTTTGATTTCTCCGCTGAGCTTGTTGAGTATTTAGCTGGTGTTATCAAAAATAACATTCGTGAACTTGAAGGAATTATCAATCAAATTGTCGCATTTTGTGAAATGCGCGAGATTGAGCCCTCTGTGGAAATGGCGAAAGCTTTATTTGGGAAACTAGGTGGCCGCCCAAGGCACTTTTCTCCCAAAAGAGTTATCGACGTTGTTGCAAACCGATATTCGGTGAGTGTTGAGGACATTTTAAGCCCAAAGCGGGACAAGGATATTGTTTTCCCAAGACATATAGCTATGTTTATTTTGCGGGATGAATTACACTTGAGTTTCCCGAAAATTGCTGTGGCGCTTGGTCGAAAAGACCACACCACGGCCATACATTCTGTAGAGAAAATAGCCAGGGAATTATCCCTTGACCCGCGCTTGAAGTCTGAGGTTGAGGAAATTAGGGGGTTACTCTAAGATGAATCAACTATGTGGTTATGTTGTGGGCTGTGCTGTGCAAAACTTTTTTGTTAAAAACTTATCCCCATTCCGCCCAGTTGTTTTTACACAGGTTTTTACTAACTCTTTTTCTCTTTTTTCCATTTTTCAAGGTGTTAATTTTTCTTTCCCACAGTTTCAACAGGGCTTATTACTAAAACATTTTAATCTTTCATTTAATACTATTAATAAGGACGGTATTTATGCGATTCACAGTATCAATTAAAAAGTTTTCCCAGGCGCTTGGTGTGGTTGCACGTGTTGCTAATTCAAGGGCAAGCCTACCCATTCTCTCAAATGTTTTAATCAAAGCAGAAAAAAACAGGGTGTATGTATCAGCAACAAACCTCAATATCGCCAGCCAAATATTTATTGGCTCAAAGGTTGAAAAAGACGGAGCGGTAACAATCCCAGCAAGATTACTACAAGAATACATTAGCGCACTAGACGGAGACACAGTTGATATTGAGGTAAAAGATAATAAAACAAACATCTCAACAGATCTACACAAAACGGTTATAAACGGCGTCGACGCAAGTGAGTTTCCGGAAATGCCAGAAATTAGCAACGAGAGCTCTTGGGAAATTCCATCAACACTTCTAAAAAAATACTTTAGCGCAACAATTGTTTGCGCAAGCACAGACGATACAAAGCCAATACTCAATAGCGTGTACGTATTTAGTGAAAAAAACCAAACAATTTTTGCTGCAACCGATGGGTATAGACTGGCAGAACAGAAAGCCAACAATAAATCTCCACAACCAATAAAACTTATAATCCCATCCAACTCAGTGGCAGAACTAATAAGAGTTCTACCAGATGATGAAACAGATGTGATAATAAAAACCAACGAACAACTAGCTGAATTCAACTTTGGCGACACAAAGATAATAACCAGACTTATTGACGGTAGCTTCCCTGACTACAAAAACCTTATCCCTAAAGACTTTGTAAATAGCGCAAAACTAGGCAGGCAAGAGCTTGCCAACACAACAAAACTTGCTGGGCTTTTTGCCAGAGATACATCAGGCAGTATTAATATCACCACAGATGAAAAAAACCAAACATTAGGCATTAAGACTATCGCCAGCCAAACTGGGCAAAACGAATCAACCGTTCCAGCAGAGGTTGTTGGCACGTCTGACATAACGATCAATGCAAGATATATAAATGACGCACTTGGACAGATTGGCTCAGAGCAGGCAGAAATTTCGTTTAACGAAAAACTCCAACCCTGTGTTATTAAAGGAGATGACCCGAACTATCTCCAGGTTATAATGCCCCTCAAGTCGTAGTAGACGGGCCAAGGCGTTATAATATAAACATGACAATAACGAACTTAAGGTTGGTAAATTTTCGCTGTTTTGACGACCAAGCTTTTGATTTTAGTGAAAATATAAATATCATTATCGGCCCAAATGCCATAGGAAAAACAAGTCTCATCGAGGCAATTTATATAGTCAATAATGGCAAAAGTTTTAGGCAAGACGATAATATTATCCAAGAAAACAAGACCTGGGCACGAATAGACACCCACCTCTCAAACAACAAATACCAAACAGTCAAAATTAATGGCGGCGATAAACTATATGAAACAGACCTATCAGAAGAAGAATCTCGCCATACCAGCATATTGTTCGAGCCCAACGAGCTTTTTTTGTTTTATCAAAACCCGGGTGATCGAAGAACATATATCGATAAGAGAATAGCCAGCCAAGACATAGGATATGAGAAAACCCTCAATGATTACAAAAAAATACTTTTTCAGCGAAACAACCTTCTTAAAAACAAACGAAGCCTCAAAGAAACAATTTTTGTTTGGGATGTCCGGCTAGCAGAAACAGCAAAAACCATTGTCGAAAAAAGAGAAAACTACATTAAAAAAATAGACGAGAGTTTAACAGATACCTATCGCCAAATCTCAGCACAAAAAGAAACGATCAATATAGACTATACAAGCAATGTGCCCCTAGGAGATAACTATACCTCAAATTTACTCAAAGCGCTGACAAACAATATAGATAAAGATATGCAACTAGGACACACAAGCTATGGTCCACATAGAGATGACATTGTCTTCACTATTTCTGGCAAAGGGTTAAAACATACTGCGTCTAGGGGGGAGATTAGAAGCATAATGCTAGCGATGAAAAAAATTGAAGCTGAGGGACATAAAACAAAACCAGTTATTTTACTCGACGATGTATTTAGTGAGCTTGATAGCAAAAGGCGACAAAAAATAGTAAAACTTTTTAAAGACTACCAAGTATTCATAACAACCACAGAGGCAGATCTGGTCATTAACAAACTTCGTATCGCCCACAAAACAATAGTCTTTTAAAGTATTATCTATTCTAAAACGTTAGATATTGAGTATTTACTGCGGTCAATTCCAGAAGAAGAAATCAAGGAATTGATCTTGTCTGTACTCTCTTTTAGTTTCTCAGGATTATAGCGCTGAATATTGAGTGCAGGATCATAGACAAATTCATTAAGGCTTGGAGATATGAAAACATCTTTTTTGTATACAGATATGTCCTTTATGCTTTCATCGCTCAGAAGCTTTGCAATTTTTTTGTCGATACTGTCGTCGTTGGTTTTTGAAGGATCAATTAAGAGAGCCGAAGTTCCAGCCTTTTCACTGATAGTACATACTACATATTTATCACCCGCAATCGTAAAACCACAGTAGCCACCACCTTCAGCAAAGGAGTAGTATAGCGAACCATTTAAGCTGGTTTGATCAAGGACAACTAATCCTTTGTCAGTTACGATATTAATCTTGCCGTTGCTGGCTACAACCTTTTCTGCACCAGGGAAAGACACAACAAGTTTTGCCTTGTTCCCACTAACCTCGTATATATCAAGTATGTGATTATTTATAAGACAAATTCGATTTTCTCCACAAATAACGCCCGAGGTATAGACTTTATTGAGTTTTACAGCCTGTTTGCTTTTCAAAAATACAAATTCACTTTCTCCCTTCAGAACTTCTTGTCGTTTTTCCTTAGAATCTCCGGATAGACCAAGATCTGCCCCCTCCTCGGAGCTGTTAAAAAGACCCCCAAACTCATCACCAAATATAGAGAATTCCACCGGGTTGCTATATGCCAACGAAGATTTTATTTGTCCAATTTCAGACCCATCTTCATCCAAGGGGCTAAAGAATTTAATATTCGAAAAATCCTTACTATAAACAATATAACCATCTTTATATGCAACAGCATGTGGGCTTGTTTTGCTATCGATACCTTGCAGATCAAGTCTGCTGTCAAACGAAAGTGATTGATCAATGTTGTATAACTCAACACCACTGCTGCCACTGTGGCCGTCAGGGTCAACAACAAAAGCCCTTGGTTTTCCTTGAACAGTAATAATGTCTCTCAGATTGAGATATGGTGGTTCGGCTTCAGAGACGACGCTTGTCGGGGTGTCAGCGTTAGCGGGTTGATGTGCTTTAAGCCCACCCGGCTCACTACAATCAAAAGAATATAGAAGATCTTGGCTATAATTCATGCAAAAACCTGGCTCATCGCCAACAAACTCACGTGATTTTTCAGGCTCAATACTCAATTCCACAGATGAAGTCTTTAGCCAGCCACCGACTTTAACGAGTTTTATAGAACTACTCTCACCCGACTGCACGGCAACGAAATAAGCACCCTTTTTTAGTCGTTTTTTTGTTTGCGTAGCCTCTGACTCAATTTCTGAGGAAGAGCTGTTGCCAGAGAATGAATAGGTGTAAATACTGTTACTATTTGAGCCATTTTCTACCTTTACATCTACCGATCCTGTGTTCGCAAACCAAATTAGCGAGTAGATAATACCTATGAGTAGTGACAGAGCTACGACTGTAGTGATAATTCTGCGTCTCAACATCAGTTTGTACATCCTGACCCAGATAAGGATTTTATGCTTGGCACTGGCTTACCTTCGCCAATGGCTTTGAGTAATTCTTGTGGGCATTTCTTTGCCCCTTTATATTCCAAATCAAAGTGTAAGTGAGCACCAAAACTATGCCCTGTATTGTCAGACAGCATCAACAATTGTCCAGCCACAACATTCTCCCCAACCTTTACTTTTACGCTCCCAGGAGTACCATGGAAATACCCATACAGTATATCACCGTCTTTCACGAAGACGCTTGTGCCTGCTCCTCCACCATAGCCACTGTTAGTCATAGACGCGACGGTTCCTTTCCCTACAGCAAAAATTTTGGTGCCTGAAGGAACCGGGATGTCGGCAGCTGGGTAATCATGATGAGGCTTAGTGAACCAATCTTTGTTGCTGGTAAAGAATCGTTTAGGAACCGGCAAGCTGAATTCTCCGTTAGTCTCATTACCCTCTTCTGCATTGGCGCAATTACCATCTCCAGAAACCGCGTCTGATGTCCCAGCAACCCCACCACCATTTGACCCAAAATCAGTCAACGCCTGTTTGGCGTGTCTTAGACGCTCAGGGACACTGGCTGATTGATCGGCAGGTCTTTCAAACCCAGGGTGTTTTCCACCTGCTTGTGTGTCGCCCTGAAAGGCCAAAACAGCCTCTCTTATATCTGTAGTTTTCTTTAGGTCATCGCCCGCTGCTTTTTCGGGCAGAGGTCCTTTACCCGCAAGCTGATTAGCTAGAAATCTCAACTGCACCTCAATGTTGTTTGGATTTTTCTTGGCTTCCCTTGTAGGGTTAATGAATTTTGAGCCAGGTGTCCATTGCACAATGCCCCAACCTATATCTCCTGAGACCTGAGAAGCCGGAGTTTTTTTACCAGGAGGAGTCCCCTGCAGTCGTTGTGGTTCGACCCCAGATTCAACCATCATATTGCCAATAATCGCAGCAGCCTGAAAGGGCTTATATCCGATAGACACAAAAAAATTGTAGGCTTTTTCTCTATCGTTTGCTCCAGAAATAGACCCGGTTGTATACCCGCTTGCCGGGCAACACTGGGCTGCGGAGTCGCTATCTTCAGAAGAATCAACTTCCGCAGAACCATTAACCGGAGTTACAGGAGTTGAATTTGCGACACCTCTAATTTTTACTTTTGTATTCCCATAAGGCAGGTCTAATAGGTCGGCGGTTTGTCTCCAGACATCAATATCTGATGCCCCGGCTGGTCCGTTATCAACCACTTTTGCAACAATAGACTTATCTTTATATGTAACCTCAATTTTGGTGCCATACGGCAGACTTCCTAGAGCGGAATTACCATGCATTTCAGCCAGAGCGGTTTGACCCTTCAAGGCCTTATCGGCTTCGTCTACTGGCCCTCCTTCGATCCCACCCAAGTATTCTACGTAGTTACCGTCTTTATCCTTGGCGCCGTTCGTTCCATACACAGTCGCCTGAGCATCTCTGCCTGCCTCTGGGATGTTGCCAACTCTCTTATACGTTCTCCCTTCAGTTGAAGTCGTTCCGCTGGCTTCTTCGCTTTCCACCGCTGAAGCACTGCTACAAACATCGATATCGTAGTAGTAAATGCCGGAGTCGTAGATTTGTTTCTGTTTTTCGGAAAGGCCAAAAACAGGCCTTACGTCTACGCCAAGCATCACAACAATTAACAAAATAGCAAAGCAGGACTGAATCAATTTGAAATAAGCGCTATTCTTTAACACGTTTTATAACCTCGTTGAAATAATAATTATCGATATCATCCTTGCCCCCAGCACCTGGACACTTATTATATTCTAAGTGAGCGTGTATGCCTTCAACATCTCCACAACTGACAGCCCCTTCAACCTTTATATCGTACTTTTTCATCAAATACTTAACTGTCTTTACAACTGCCTCAAATTTCTCCGGATACTTTTCAATCCCATCTTTACCAAACTCTTTTGGCCCGCCTTCAATCTCTATACCGATAGTCGTTTTGTTGGCGCCAATGGCGTGGTAGGTCAAATCATTCAAATTCCTTGTGAGCTGATAGACTTCACCCTGAGATGTAATTCCCAGTTGCACAGAACAACCGCCAGACCCACAGCTCGGATTGCTCTCCAAGGCATCGACTAACGGACGGATCCCCTTGCCATACTGTGAACCCCACCAGTGCAAGGTGATGCCTTTAACAGGAGAAACTTTACCCCCAGGTGTGTGCATGGAAGAATCAAGCTTTTTTATTTCAAAACCAGCATCATCTGCACTGTCTCCAGTTGACTCAGCTTGCGCACTTTGACTGCCTGATATCTCTTGGCAGGCTTCATCATTGCCCTCGTAACAAGCATTAGCGAGCAGTGTATTAAATGTCAGTACATAAAATCTAAACTGTAGATAAGCTTCACTTTTATCTGTACATTCAGCACTTTTTGTATCTTTGATTGTAGGATCTTCAGATTCAATAGAAGTTATATCATAACTCGACGGATCAATTGTTGCCCCGAAACATTTCTTCCCTCGATCAACATAATCAGGATGAGCTGGCATGATATTTTTAACCACATCTTCAGCATTCTGGAAAGGGTTTTGGAGTTTTTTGTTGGCGAGCTCCGCATTAGTAAAACCAATGTCATCTACTGGGTAAGGGTATGTATTCTCAGCTGCATAAGCTCTTGTGAAGAATAGGTTTGAAAAGAGTGCACCAGGCTGGCTTAGTACACTTGCTAGACCTTCACTTGAGACATTGGAGGAATTAATGAGGCTACCAAAAACAGACTTCGTGTCATATATGTTAAAGACTCTGTTGGCAAATCCTGTAGCCCTAAAGTCTTCCATTTCTGCTTCCTCTACAGACTTGAAGTTGTCCGCAGTTTCACTGCTACTAAGTTCTCTGCCTCCATTTGACGCCCCCATTGCCCGTGAAGCCAACCGACCACCAAAGTTTGAAGCGTTCCCTCGATCCCCCCCAATCGGTATTGGATTTTGGGGATTACCAGTCAACCAGTCAACTAGCTGATTTTGGATAATAGGTCCAGCTACTATACCTGCCACGGTTCCGACAACAGCACTAATCACCCCACCGCTCGCCACACCAATAATTGTCGTGGCTACCATGCCTGCCGTACTGCACGAGGCGTTAGCAACGCTACCAACAGCGCCTTCATTGATGAAATCGAAAGGTGATCCTTGACCCATCTTCTTCATTGTGTCAGTAGGCTCAGTGCCACCTGATGACCCAGTGTGGGCTTTATTTGTTGCAGCTCCAGCGTAACTAGATTTTTTACCACTTGAGTCAATCCCCCTCAGCTGTTTTTTATAGTAGCCAACCTGGACCATATCAATATCGTCACCTGATTTGAGTTGTGAACCAATACTAATCATTGAACCAAAAATTCGGATAAGGGGCATCTTAATTTTCTTTTCAGTCGTGGTCGCAGATGAGTCTGCCAAAGTTTTTACCATACAGATCACACCAACAGCGCTTGCTCCACCGACTGCCACTTTTGCGCCCGTGCTCCCCGCAAATTTTTCAAGATTACTTTGTCTTTCACTTTCCGCCCCTTCTGCGATTTCTTCTGCGTCTCGGGCCAGCTCAAGAGCAGTATCTACAGCATTATCAGCCGATGATTTGTTTGCTTCGTTCTCTTCCGGAGTTTTATCTGGGTCATCTTTGGCTCCATTATTTGCCGAGGGCTCTACTTGTTCTCCGTTGACGACATAATTTTTCTCCTTATCCCTCCAGTTTTTATAGGCATCTTCTGCTTTTAGAGTCAGCTTTCGATCCAATTTCTTTATGGGGTGCCAGCTTAGGCCGGCTCTTTTTCCCATGATTCTGGCATTTATTGCTGACGTCACGCCATAATGACCAGTGGCTTTTTGTAGCATACGATCAAATTTGTACGAGCCATACAGTCGGCTGTCTGTGCTATCAACAAATAGCCGACCGTCAGACTGGATTTCAGGCTTAACGCCAAATTCCTTCTCAAAACCTTCAATGATGCCCTTTTGAGTAGCTTCAAGATTAAGCTTGCCTTTTGAATCGTATTTTTTATATTGATCAAATTCGCTTATCGCAAGTTTGTCGGGGTCAAAAAAGTAGCCCTCACGGTATCCAGACTTGGCTGTATATGCTGTCTCTATTCCAGCAGCCTGCATTTTGGCGTCAATTTTGTTAGCGACATAATTTCCAAGAATACCCATTCTCAGATTTTCAACTCCGGAGCCCTTGTTTAGATAGTAAATATATCGGGCTGTACGGACGGTGCTGATATCAACTTCGCGGTCTCTGGCAGAGAGGTGAAACAACTTTAAGTTTTCACCGATATGGATGAGTTCAAGGGGCCCTTGTACAATTGACGCAACAAATATCAGAATTCCAATAGCTATCGTGCCACCCATGCCAACGCCAACTTTTTTGCGCCCAAATAGAAGACGGACAAACTTTATGATTCTAGCTTGTGGTGGCAACAAGTTATCCTCTGCATTAAATAGTTCGGCATTTGTAAGACCCATTGGATTTGGCCTTTCGTTGTCATATACACCGTGGTTATAGAGACCTAGCCTCTTCTTTTCTCCAGCAATACCTAAATTTCCTCTTGGGACCCCGTCTCCTTCACCAGAGCCGTCAATGCTACGGAGTGGACTGTTGCCCATTTCTGCTTGCTCAAGTTCGTCGTGAGGGATTGCAGACGATAGGTTACCGGCTGGCTGGCCATCTCCTTGGCCTTCACCGTCTATACTGTAGAGTTCAGGGTTTATGACAGGCTCTTTGTCGTCCTGCTGGTAAATCGGATCTCTTAGCGGTCTTGCCATAGACTATCTCTCATCTACATTCCTGGGTGTAAGCGATTTGATACATCTATTGTACCCGATCCGCCTAGGATTTCACCAGCTTGCTCAATCTGTTTAATTTGCTCAGGATTGGTCGTAATCAGACTAGTTTCTGTAGCACTGGCAGCAATCTGAATATGGATGTGGTTCTGCCCAGCAAAGAAAAGTCCTTGACCAACAGGGAACTGACTAAGGCGTTTTTTCTCCTCACTCGTTAATTTAAATACCTGACTCAGGACATCCACAGCAGAAGTCGATTGTTTTAGCAGAATCTGCATGCTTGAGTTCGCGACAATTGCTCGGCCAAGACGACTGCCCATAAAGTCCTCAACATCTTGGGTGATCGTAGTTATACCAAGGTTGTACTTACGGGCACGTTTAGCCAGACTAAATAAGAAATTCGCGCTATCTTCGTATTTCATCAATTGCCATGCTTCGTCAACAACAAGTATTCGTTTTTTCTGATCAGCTTTGGTTTTGTTCCAGATGTAGTTAAGCACAATATACATAGCCACAGGACGGAGTTCATCTTCCAGATCACGGATGTTAAAGACCACCATCGGATTATTTACATCAACGTTACTTGGTTGCGAAAAGATCCCAGCAAATGTACCAGTAGTATATTTGCGAAGTCTTTGCGCCAAGTTCGGCCCGGATCCACCCATATGCAAGAGAGTTTCATACAAATCACCAATGGTTGGAGGTATAGACCCGTGGGTCAAAGGGTCATTCGTGATTCCGGCCTTGGCATAGGTCTCAATCAATGCGGCGTCCAGATCAGCTTCTTCTTCTGGGCTCATCGCAGGATTCACAGTTGCATTTCCCGTATTGGACATTTGTGCAACGGCACCTCCCATCATCAGACGAAGTAGTCCGTGTAGGGTTATCAAGTTGCTTCTCAGGGCGTCCTCAGCATCTTCAGTATCAATAACTTTTGGCAGATCAAATGGGTTGATCCGAGTAGGTGAATTTAGGCTTAGCTTTATATAGGCGCCACCGACCGCTTCACACATCCTTTGATATTCATTTTCAGGGTCAATGATAAATACGTCGGTTCCCATCATCATGCTTCTAAGTGCCTCGAGTTTGACCGTAAAACTTTTACCAGCACCAGACTTAGCGAAGACCACAGCATTGCCGTTCTCCAGGGTAAATCGATCAAATATCACAAGTCCTGAGTTATGCATATTGATTCCATATAAAATACCGTTGTCCTGCGACAGCTCTGCGCTTGTGAACGGAAAACTAGTGCTAACAGCGCCGGTATTCATGTTGCGCCGAATTTGTAGCTGGTCATAAAACTGCGGAACAGTACTGTTAAATCCTTGTTCTTGTTGCGAGCTTGCTGGCTTTGAATAGACCAATTGCTGGCCTAGAAGAGACTCAATTTTATGAGCCACGAATTCCAGTTCATCCATCGACGAACCATAGATTGTGAAATAAAAGCCAAACCGGAAAAATCGTTCCTCACCTACCTGTAGCTTGTCTCGCATTTCTTCAGCATCTAAGATAGCGGATTGCTTTGCCGGGTCGCGTACACGTCCCTTTTCGCTATCAAGCATGATCCCAGCTTCAAGTTGTGCGACTTTTTTTCGAAGATTGTCCAGCACAACCTGGCTTTCAACAGGATAAACGTAAATAGATAGATCAATAATTTCGTCGATGTTAACCATACTGCTTAACCATCCTGTTGCCAGTTGGCGAGGATAGCCATATACGTAGTAGGTTCTAGCATACTGAGTGCCCAGCTGGAAGTGTGTTCCAGAATATTCAATAGAACTTGGGGCGATAAAATCACGAAGCGCTGTAATCCCTTTGTTGAAAGCTGCTTCAACTTCTCTTTCCTCACGTGCTCTCTGAGCCTGGGCAATAGCTACCGGATCAGCCATCGGCTTCTTTTTGCCACCACCAAAAACAGCCACTACTTCATCTCCTTATCAAGATTAGGTTGAGGTGCTTGCCCTTCACCTTTTGTCACAACAGGAGCCTGTAGATTATTAAAATCTTTTAACTGTTGGCGGGTAGCAGTATCTGGGTTGTAAGCATCGTAGTACAGTTCAATTAGTTCCTGAGTATCGAGTGGCAATCCTTGCACGCCACATTGCATCAATCCTGATAGAGTAGCTTGCACACGATTTCGAAGTTCGGCTTTTGCCTCTTCAAGATCCGATTCTGTGATCACAACGTGTGTAGATGGCTTACTGAAGACATTGAAGATACCATCAAGCAAGTTCTTGCTAGAAGTAAGTGGCTTTTGTTTCTGACTCTCAGTTAGTGGGAAAAACGGGATAACAATGTAAAAATGTTTGTCCATGATGTTTGTTTCAGCTGCCAGTGAATCGATATAGCCAATGTAGTCTTCCATCAGCATAGCCAGTAGCATATTGTCATGTTCTGAGCGGATTTTATCCAGTTTCTCCAGATATGGACGAATATCAACTTTTTGAGAACGGACAAAGATCTGGATAGGATAATACAGTGAATTCAAGAAACCCTGAAAGCTAAATTCTACACCTTCACGCTCTTGAGGACTCATCAGATCAAAGTTGATAGACTTGACCATTACCACAGATCGAAATGAGCCGTCATTCATGATAACGATACCATCGCGGATTTCAGCAATATGAAGTGTGTTCTGAGTACTGTTTGGGTTAATAACAGGCTTATTAGCATTCGGATTTTGAATAGGCGCATTTGGATTCCCCGGGATTACGGCTCCAGGGTTTAGGTCAGAAGTGAATGTTCCTCGATTTACTGCTTGTGTTGGTTGGGATTTCGCACCTGATTGCGTCATAATCGGATCCACAAAAACAGCACCTTTCTGCCCAGTGGTTTGTCCTGCTGGATTGGAATTTTGTGGCTGATTCTGTGACTCTGGTTTCATGTTTGTTGTTTCCACCCTTGTTATTTATCTTAACGAAATAACAACTTCTCCGTCATCAAGACCAGATTTTTTATTAGCTTGTCTGGCGATCGTAGCGACATCAAGGTCGTCATTATTGACTAAGCTCATTATAGCAGGATCATCTGTCGACGTCGAAGATCCTGGCTCAGGCAATGTTGTTGAACTGGCAGAAGATGAGCTACCTGTTTTTCGGTCATGCAGATGTGGTTTGCCGAGTTCGGTTTTCTCACGTAATTTTTGTGTCAAAAGTTGCTCATCGATATTAGAGGCAGTGTTATTTGAATTGACCGGAAAGCTAAATGCAGGCTTCTGTGGAGTGAAATTTGGTGGAGGAGTTTGGTTAACTTCTTCGAGTGACTCACCAGAACGAAGTCGATCTAGTTTGTCTATACTACGTTGATGTAGAGCATCGGTGCTTGCTTGCAAACCTTGGCTTATTGTCTCTTGTCGCACTTCGTACATATCGACAATTTGATCGCTAAGTTCTGATACAGGCTCAGGTATAACAGGGGTGACCAGTCGATCACTCACAAAATTATCCGTTTGCATTTGGGCTTCAGCTAGACTAGCATGCTTGACTGCCCAGCCACGACTATCAATAGTTTCTGCTAATGCCTTTAGCCTACTACTAACCTCACCCTGGCTTAAGTTGTTTGTCAGAACTTTCTCAATTTTCTTTGGCGCAGTTACTTTGACTAATTCTTGAACGCCACTTTGGTCCCAAATACGCTTTTTAGTCATAAAGTAAAACCGTATTTTTGCTAATACCCATATTTCTGTTGGCTGATCTTTGCTCCAAGGTATTGCTAGAAAGGCACCAACGAGCATTGGTGGAACAAATAAGATTAAAGCCCAAGAAAACCCTTTAACAATTGCAAAAAAACTAAGATACCCAAAAAAGGCAGCCCCAGTCCCAAATATGAACTGTTTTAGCGTCAGCGGACCGATGAACTTGTCTTCAGCCTCGATATCTTGGATAACCTTATAAGTAGCCATAGGATCATTTTACCATAAGGGTTGTTCCAGGGGCGCAGGAAAAAGCAAATCATCATTGCAGACATAACATTGACAAAAATCAAAATCTATGCTAGAATTTACTATAGTCAAACAAAAAATAAACACCAATTAATATTTGAAAGAATTAAGGCCATGCCACCAAAAGCTCAACAAGCAAACGCCCAACAATCACGTGAAGCCGGTATGAAAGAACAACTTAAAACGGTTCTTTTTAACGCAGGGCATGAAATGGCAGTTGCTGCAAACGAGGCGCATGACCAACAGATGACTTTTGACGCACTAAAGCCCATAGTAAAACAAGGCGCACGTATTGCCATACAAAACGCTGGAGTTCTGGCTAGCGAGAAGTTTGATGAGTATGTAGAAAAAGCCGGCGAACACTTTGGGAAAGCTGAGGAATTTGGATTTCCAAAAAGAGATGAAGAACTCCCCAAGGGCTACAAGGCGATCAAGCCATCAGAGAAAGATCCCAACCCAAATCTTGATGACACTACTACCCTGGCAGAGCGCATGAACACCCCAGAATTTGTGAAGTGGTTTGAAGACACTCAGCAGTCGATGACTGACTATGTCAACGAAACATTTGGTGGAATATTACTTAAAGAAAAAGTAGTAGTTGATGTGCCAGTCGATGGCAAGATGACCAAAGAAGAGAGAGAGGTTGATAAACTTGTCTTGGCGATTCCGGAAGACTTTGGGCTGGTTACTTACCGTGAAGAAGCAGGAGAAGACGGCGATGGTGAACCTATCTATGAAGATAAATGTGCAGTCGTACTCATTTCTGATCATGGCATAAACCTGTACAAGCAAGGGTACGGTATTGACCTAAAAGACCCTGCTACCAATATTAACAAAAATTCGTCAAAACCTAAGTCTAAATTTGCTAAAAAACTAGCCGAAATTATGCCAGAGAAACCAGCCCCGCCGTATAACCCTACCCTACTCGACCTAAAAGACCCTGCGCAGGAACAGATAGATTTACAAAAAGCCAAAGCTAACAGAAAGCCCTGGGAAGGCCCAGTTGACCCGGATGCATTCCACGAAAAGGCAGTCAAAAAAGCGAAAGGTCGTGAAAAACAATCATGGGATGATCTTATGGAAATGAAAAAAGACCCACGGTTCATGATGGAGATGACTGATAGCTCAGGAAATGTCACACAAAAACTTGATGCTAGGAGTGGTCTCTCAAGTGCCTTGGCAGAACAACTAGCTAAGACCAACCCAAGGATAAAAGAAGATCTCTGGGTGACAGGAGACGATCCACAAGAAACAAGATCTACTCTAGCCAAAGTCAATAAAGGCAACGCGCTGATGTTCGGAAATCATGCCAATTATGATCTGATTCACGGAAATTTTCGTTTTCGTCCAGTAGTTGTCTGGGATGATCCAGAAAATCCGAGGACTAAATCAGATGAGCCTACCATTGAGACTGAACGTATTTATGCAAAAGACTTGACCCACTTAGTTGATGGTGTGCCAGTAGAACTTAGAAAATCTACTTGGGAAGAGCCATCTGAACAAGACGAAGAAGACTAAGATAACTATATAAAATAGCGACTATTTCTGTTCTTCAGGCGGAGGTGTTGGTGGTTTAACGGCGTTAGGGTCGAGTCCTTGGCGTATCATTGCTTGTTTTTCGGCATCGCTCATATTGCTACGACCATATTCACGTCGGTACTGCCTGAAGACAGGATCGTCACGCTGTTTTTCAATAAATTCATTAAAGCTTATTGCTCCACCACCTTCACCGCCCGGTACTTGAACGCCAAGAACACGAGTACCAAAGATCTTGCCGTTCTTAGATGAGGCTCCACCCATGGCGTCGTAAAGTCCTGCCACTCCAGCAGTTCTTTGCTTGAAGTATTCTTCTGCAGTGAGCTTGAGCCCAGTTTTGCCATCCGTAAATGATTTGCCAGCTTGGTAATCTGCAAAGGCATTTTGGACTTCGGCAGACATAACTTTTGCAATATTCTCAGTTGCCTCACTCTTACCATTTGCAAGGGTATATGCAGGCTGTCCTTCAATTGCCCCGGCGATAAGCTCGGTGTTGGCACTATTAAGTGCTGCTTGCTTGCTGGCCTCAGTTGCGTTCGGGTCGTTGTAGGCTTTGACTAAATTGTTAAATACGCCAGCGTGGGTGCCAAAGCTGGCTCCACTGATGTCATATCTTTTGGCTCGCTCGGCATTGGCTCGACCACTGGCGATCAGGTTAAAGGCTTTAAGTGAATCCTGTCCGCCATTTGTAGCTTCGATAATTGCTTGGTGCATCTCACCAGGACCTTTGCCAAACCCAGTACCAGAGCCGGCGATCTCGTTAATAGCCAGGCTTTCGACAACGTCCGCTGAGGCGTTAGACATAAGTCGAGAGCCTGCCATTGCTGTACGTTCAGCTTGTTCCTGACTGTAACCCTTTTCATTTCTAAGGAAATCAACCATAGCTGTTCGTTTCTCTGTGGCTGAGCCTTTAGTCTTCATACCTTTAAGCACTGCATAGTAAGCGTCATCGTTACCGTGAAGAATTTGTGCGTCATAACCGTCTTTGCCCAGTTCGGCTTGTCGACGAAGGTCATGCCCTTCTTTAACCACTCCAGCATTAAGCCTATAGCCTCCTCTAAATCCTGAGCCATCTTTTTTCAGTCCGGCGGCAACTCCACCAAAGAATTGGTTGCCAGTCATACCTCTGTTGATACGCCTGTCTCTAGCTTGGTTACGAGCTTTACCGAGGAAGTTATTAGGGTCTTGGCGAGCCTTGCCAATAGCGTCGCGAGCTCTGCCAGACAAACCTTGAGCTCTATCATTGGCAAGCTTGGCAACTGCGCCGATCGCTCCACCGGCAAATTTGAACGCAAATGGTATCAAAAATAGTGGCAAGTACACAGCAACCACACCTACCAATATCGCTGCCAGTCCAGCCGTATCATTGAGCGATTCGCTATTGGCTAGAAATATTGCTGCCATAATATCTGACATAGCGAAGATAACTGCAATAATAGGATATACAAACAGAGTTTTTGTAAAAAGATTCCACCAAGATTTAAAGTACTTCTCGGTGCCTGGCAGTATGAAACAGGCGATAGCAATAGGCGATACAACCGTCAGAAATATAATCAATCCATATCTAATAACCAGGGTCGCCAGAACAGCAATACTGACGAGTACCAGAGATATCATCAGAGGGCCAAGTAAGCCGAGTGTTGTAACAGCCGTATTGGCAAAACCTTGAACGGCGATAACTTTACCAAGTATCCCCGCACCAATACCACCAGCAGCCACCCCGACAACACTCTCTGTGTTAATAGGTAATTTGGGATCATTAAAGGTCCCAGCCGATATAAAAGGGTCTTTTAGGAGTTGGTTGATGCCGGTTCCCACGACCGTCGTTACATCTATAGCTACGAGACACAAATATATAGACAAGTTGATGCCAATCACTCCGACTAATATCCTCGGCGCCACCTTCTTGGCGGTGTAGGCGTCAACTGCATTGAAGCCCCACCCTTCAGTTAGCTGCGATAGTACAAGAATCAACATAATACCAATAAGCAAAATATTGCCAATAGTACGGAATCTCTGCCACGCTTCGTAAGACGGGTTGCCACCTTCTGCTTGTATCGGAGAGCCCTGCATCAATGGTTTAACTAGGTCCTTAAAAGCAAAGTCAGTAAACTTTGCGCCGATATCTATCAGTGGACACAAAATCCAAGACAATGGGTTAACAGAAACTTCACAAGAAGCTTCGGTTTCGCTACTACCGCCACTGCCTGATCCACCTCCCCCACTGGCTACGACAGCTGGATCGTTGACGGGTTTATCACTTTGCACAGGTTTGCCATCAGCATTAATAACTATTAGTCGCGCATTTCCTACACGATCAATTTGCTTCTTACAATTTGCTAATGCAGTAGGTTTGATCCCCCAGTAATCACCCGGGAGAGTTTGAAACATACTAGAATCACATCCCAGTGCATCATTGAGTTGGTTCTGCTTTTCTTTACATTTGTCTTCATTAGGAGAACCGTCTTTGAATTTCTTGCAGTCGTTGCTAGATAACACGCCATGCTGTGCCAGGGCTCTGTTGTAGCAATCTTTATATTCACCTTGCTTGGTGTACCATTTTTTGTCACCGACACTGGAGTCTTCTGGGTCAGTTCCAATAAATTTTTGATAAAATAATTTGTCACTACAGCCCAGCTTGTCCTTAAGTAAGTCTTGCCAATCTTGACAGGTGAATTTGTTTTCGGCACCGACGTCAAATCGATGATCGAGATTATTCAGATCATGACAATGCTCTGCAACAAGCAAAAGTATATTGTTCTGCTCGTCCGCATAGACAGGTTTTGGCGATGAGATAAAAGAGGGCGCCAAGTTAAGCACTACAAGCAGAGTAGACAATGAGCCAAAAATAGCCAATTTCTTGAAAGAAACCATAACAATAATGTATCACTTTTTTTCTTCTAGCACCAAAGTGCCTTATCCGAGTTTGCAAAATAGTGACATATTTGGAATAATAACCCTGAAGGTAGCAAAAATGAAAATCTTTAATATCAAAATAAAAACATTCTTAATGATCTCTTGTCTGAGCCTGGCAATTCCCGTGTTTTTCAACAGTAATGCCACTGCCGCGACAGTGAATTGTGGTCCGCTCAATGGTACAGATAAGGCTATTTGTGAAGCGAGCCTAGAGAAATGTGGCAACACCGATTCCGATAAGGACAAAGCCTGTCGTAGAGGTTTCCGTGAAGGAGCAAAAAAGAACGGTGATGAGATGCGTGATACATGTACAGGTTCTAACAAGTCAGAATGTGAAACAGGTTATCGGGCGGGAAAGAGCCAGAGAGATGCTCTAAATAGTGGCACAGGAACCGTGGCGGCGCCACCGGGAACAATCGGCTCACATCAATGCGGTAATCTCAATGACAAAGACGAGAACGTAAAAACTAAGATCAACTTTGGTTGTTTGGGGACAAAAGCACCGGCCGGGACCGGACCAATTGAGGACATATTCTTTGCAATAATTCGTTTTCTGTCTAACGGAATTGGAGTATTGATGGTTATAGCTCTTATCGGGGCAGGCATACAGTACACAACGAGTGAAGGTAATGCAGAACAGACTATCAAATCCAAGAAAAGAATTCAGACAATTATTATGGCGTTGTTCATCTATCTGTTCACCTACGCAATACTGCAGTTCCTAATTCCTGGGGGCATCTTCAAGAGATAGGATATAATTGAAATAGTATGCTTAACATCTTATATCAACTTCAAATCTTTGCAGCCAACGGTGAAACTGCAGCCGAGGCGACTTGTCAGAAAGGAAGTTTCTTTTCCTTCCCTACTTGGTATCGGTATCTGCAGGTTGACCCTAAGTACTGTAGTCCAAAGATAGATAATATAAATGACATTTGGCTTGTTTTGCTTGCAATTGTAGAGATCATGATTCGGCTTGGTGTTATTTTGGCCATCATTTTTGTGATTTACGGAGCAGTTAGTTTGGTGATTGCACGTGGTACTCCAGAAAAAGTTAACACGGCTCGAGATATGATAATAGATGCGCTCACCGGTCTTGCAATAGGGCTCGTGGCGATTACGCTCATAACTTTCTTAGGCAGGAGTTTTAACTAATATGTACTACGTAGATTTACTACTTTTAGCTATTACTAAACCGAAGAATTGTGACGACCCAAATAATTGTCTAACTACTTTACCGGAAGTCAACGCCTCTGATGGAACAGCAGAGAAAATTTTTGGTATTGTGTTTGGCACCATTGCTGCTGTTGCCGTATTGATCATTGTGCTGTCAGCGATGAACTGGGCGATTCGTGGTGGTGACCCTGAAGTTATCACTCGCTCACGTAAAGCCATTGTATATGCAGCCATTGGTCTAGCTATTGCTCTATTGTCAGAACTCTTGGTACTAACACTTTTGGACAGGTTATAGTAATGAAATTAAAACTTCTATCACTCGCAATTTTATCGACGTTTTTCGTTATTAGTGCGCAAGCTACAGTTGGTGCGGTTGATCTATTCAAAGGAACTTGTCGTGGTGGTGACACAGCAGACTCAACAGTATGTAAAGACCAGGCAGAAATCAGTGATAATCCTGGGATAGATGACAACCCTATTTATGGGCCAAATGGAATTATAACGACAGTGACAAATATATTGACCGCTGTAGTAGGTATTGGCGCCGTTATCTCAATCGTGTATGCGGGGACAAAGCTCATTTTTTCCGGATCAAATCCACAAGAAGCAAACAGCGCGCGTGAGAGAATCATCTATGCTTGTGTGGCGCTAGTATTTGTAGCCATGGCCCAAATAATAGTAAGATTTATAATCAATAGGATATAATTACAGATATGACAACAATAATTACACGGATGTTACTGGCAACTTTTCTCTTCTTTGGAGTGTTGCAGATTTCCTCTGGTCCACCTGCGTTAGCACTAATAGGTTCTGGCGCGAAAGAACAGGCTTGTAAGGGCGTGGAACTTGACAATGCTACAGGGGCCAATTGTGGCAAGGATTCTAGCAAAGAAACGCAAGATATTGTCCAAACAGTTATTAATATTCTCTCTGCAGTGGGGGGAATCATAGCGGTCATCGTTATCATAGTGAACGGTATTAGGTTAGTTTTGTCATCTGGAGACTCTGCGAAAGTCAACACGGCTCGCTCAGGGATAATCATGGCTGTAGTTGGTTTGTTGGTCATTGCCCTGGCGCAGGCGCTGGTAAGATTTGTAGTAAGTAGAGTCGCTTGATGATCGATAAGTATTGTGCTATAAAATAAACAGAGATATATAAGAAAGGAAACTTCTAAAAATGAAAAAATTTATCAAACAAATAGTAACAACACTGAGCTTGGCGATGGTCATGCTTCTTCCCGCTCTTGTGTCAACAAGTGCTTTCGCAGCAAATATTGACGGTAGTTTATGTAAAGGCGCTGATTTGAAATTCAGTGGCGATGCAAGTAGTGCAGATTGTAGCACTACAGAACAAGCTGGTGCTGGCCTGGACAAATTGATCACAGATGTAGTTAACATCTTTTCAGTTGTTGTTGGTGTGGTCGCTGTGATTATGATCATCTACGGTGGCTTCCGCTACATTACATCTGGTGGTGATTCAGGAAATGTTACTAATGCAAAGAATACTATTCTTTATGCATTAGTCGGACTTGTTATAGTGGCCCTAGCTCAATTTATTGTAAAATTTGTGCTTAACAAAGCCACCGGCCTCGGTAGCTAGAGGGTAAGAGAATGAAAAACATACTCTTAACGCTAGCAGTCAGTTTTGGGCTGTTTGGTTTGTCACTTGGTGTAGTTAACAACGGGACAGCAGCTGCCTCTACTAAAGGAGAGCTCTGTAGTGGAGCTAACCTAGACATCAGTGGTGGAAGTGGCGCGGGCTGTGGCGACAGTAGTGCCTGTAGTGATGATGATAAAAATAATGACGAAGGTTGTGATTCAGAAAAGCTTAATAAGCTCATTAATACTGTGGTGAATGTTTTTTCCGTTATTGTCGGGGTAGCCGCAGTTATCATGATCATCTATGGTGGATTTAGGTATATTACGTCAGGTGGCGACTCAGGGAACATCACCACCGCAAAGAATACTATTCTTTATGCATTAGTCGGACTTGTTATAGTGGCCCTAGCTCAGGGCATCGTCAGGTTCGTACTCAGTAACCTTAAATAAAGAAGTCGCTACATTTGTAGCGACTTCCCTAGTCTCTAGATAAAGATTTTTGTTTTAGAGAATCTCTATTTTCTTTACAGTGTCTTGCTTTAGCTTTGTAAAGCTAATAGTTAGAACACCATCCTTCAAAACTGCTTCAATCTCGTCTTCTTTTACTGGTACAGGCAAGGCGATACTGCGACTAAATTCACCCCAGTAACACTCTTGAACAAAGTAGTTCTCTACGTCGTCTTCATTTCCGGCGCTGAGAGTTCCTTTAATACTAAGCGTATTGTCAGCAATACTTACGTCTAATTCGTTCTTGTTCACGCCAGCTGTTCGAGCTTTCACGACAAGCTTCTCACGAGTTTCGTACACATCGACAGCAAGTTGTCCAGGAACTACTTCTTCTTCGTCCCATTCCTCTTCTACTGCTACGGCTTCAGTCTCACCCAAATCATCACCCAAAAATGCAGCTGTTAGTTCGTCTTCCATCAATAGATCTTCGTCATCACGCTGTTTTCGCGCCATCATCATGTTGTTACCCTCCAAGTTAATTTTTTTCGCAGTTTTCGAGATTTTTATGTTATAAACAGTATAACCTGTGAATGTACTATGGCAATAGTGTTTTGTCAATATTTACAACATAAAAATTACTACGCATGAAATTTATAGATAAGCTAACATCGGTCATTGCCCCGCACAACTGTATTGTTTGTCGGTCTGAAGGGGCTATATTATGTGAGTCCTGTTATCTGTCAGAATTTGTGCCTAAGATTTCTTCGTGTTTCTTATGTAACAAAGCAACAAACAACTTTAGTACGTGCCAAAATTGTCAGAGAAAAACCCCTATAAAACAACTGTACGTAGCTACCTATCTGGATAAATATTCTCAAGAGATGGTTCACAGGCTAAAATTTGATAGGTTGTATGGCGCTGGAGATAGAATTGCCCAGATTCTTAGAGAGAATTCGCCTCCAATGAGCAAAGATACGATCATAACGTATGTTCCTACTTCCCCTGATCGTGTTCGAAAAAGGGGCTACGATCATGCAAGATTGATAGCAAATAGCTTTGCTCAGATGCACGGTCTAGCTTGTTTGCCATTTGTTGCGAAAATCAACGCGACCAGACAAGTCGGCGCAAACAAAAAACAGCGCGCAGACCAGGCAAGTAATGCGTATACGACTCTCAAAAGAGACGTTGACCCAAAGCGCAAAATAATATTAATAGATGACATTATTACTACTGGTGCGACTCTTGGAGCATGTGTCAAAATCATGAAAAAAGCAGGCTACAAAAATGTTACCTGCTTAGTATTTGCTTCAAAAGCATAAATTAATATATATCTGGCGGAGGAGGAGAGATTCGAACTCTCGCGGGAGATTGCTCCCCCCTAACGATTTAGCAAACCGTCCCCTTCAGCCACTTGGGTACTCCTCCAGATTTCTTCATTATAACAGATACAGAACTGATTGCATGTATTTTTTTTAAGTCAAAAAGGTTAGAATAATGGTTATGGATACTACAGACGCAAAGCAAGAAGAAAGTTCAGCAAAATCGATATCGTGGACAGCTTCTGAGTTTGCTAATAGTCATAAAAATGCCGGCTGGTACCTATTGTTTTTCGGTGGGCTGACAGGGGTCTGCGCATTATTATTTATTGTAGCTAGAGACTTTATGGCCTCGATCTCTATATTTGTTGCAGGACTGTTGTTTTTGGTACTAACCGCAAAAAAACCACGCTCGATGCAGTACGTTATTGACGCTAAAGGCCTTGGTATTGGCAGTAAGTTTTATAATTTCTCCAGTTTTAAATCATTTAATTTAACGGATAATAATGGCATTGCAAACATTGATTTTATACCGATGAGAAGATTTGCTCCCGAGATCTCGATATTTTTACCTCCGGAACAAGGTCAAGATATCTTGGGGATCATATCTGAGCATCTGCCACATGACGAACGCAAGGAAAACAAAATAGACCAACTGAGTAAAAAACTTAAGTTCTAACTCTGTTCATCACCTCTGTTTCGTGGTATAATTACCCCTGTTAATATGAGCACCTGTAGCTCAGCTGGATAGAGCGTCGGCTTGCGGAGCCGAAGGTCGTAGGTTCGAATCCTGCCAGGTGTACCAAGTTTAGTTTTTTAAAAAATCGGGGTCCTTACTATCCGATTAGATAGTGCCGTAACGATTTCATAATTAATTGTTTTACATTTTGTTGCGACTTCTTCAGCAGAGATTGCTAATTTCCCTTGTTTGCCAATCAAGACCACTTCATCGCCAACAGATACATTATCTAGGTCAGTAACATCTATAACGAGCTGGTCCATAGCGACAGAGCCAACAATTGGTGCGTAGGCTCCGTTTATCAAAACTCTTCCTGCATTATGGGGCGTTCGTCTCCAGCCATCTCCATAGCCAATTGGGATCAACGCTACTTTGCTGGGTCTGTCCGCCGTCCACCTCCTGTTGTAGCCTACAGAGTCTCCCTTTTTCAGTTCACGGACAAATATAACTTTTGATGAGAGGGTAAGGACAGGCTCTAATTGTTTTTCTAGTGTATCGAATAGAGGATGATCTTCACCGAAAGGAGTCAGTCCATACGTCATAATGCCAGGCCGTACCATGTCAAAATGTGTATTCGGGTGCGCAAATATTGCGGCGCTATTTGCACAGTGAATGAGTTCTGGTTTTAGGCCTGCTTTCTTAATGTCGGTAATGCACTCATTGAACAAAGCAATTTGTTTGTCCGTAAACTCACTGTTAGGGTCTTCTGATTCAGCTAAGTGAGTAAATATTCCCTGTAGCTTCAAGTTTGTTGATGTGTCTATGAGAGAAGCAAGCGAGGTTGCGTCTTTTGGGTCACATCCTGCTCTATGCATACCACTGTCAATCTTTAGATGAACTTTTGTCACGATACTATTTTTTTGAGATATATCTTGGAGCTCGTTGATAATATCTCTGTCCATGACGGTGATTTCTGCCCCTAACTCTACCGCCTCCGTTGCAGATTCACTATCCTGGTTATTCAGTATGAGCACGGGAATTTTTATATCGAGTTCTCGCAGTTGCCTGAGCTCACCAACACTTACAACTCCAAGATATGCAACTCCATATTTTTCGGCAGCTTTGGCTATGTGCTCTAGCCCATGTCCGTATGCATTGGCTTTAACAATCGTCATTATTTTTACACCTGGCTTTACGGCCGAGGAAATAAGTCGCAGATTGCTAGCGTAAGCCACAAGATCAATACTAGCTGTTGATAATCTGTTTGCCATGCTTATATTATAGTTCCCCGCCGATATGATTACTAGCTAGGGTCATTTGTTATATGATTAGACAATGGTTTATGTTGCACTGCTTAGAGGAATCAATGTTGGTGGTAATAACAGAGTAGAAATGTCTCGACTTAAAAAAATTTTAGAAGGACTAGGTTATAGCGATGTTTCAACGTACATCAATAGTGGAAATGCGTTCTTCAAAACACCAGAATCTGATCCTCGAAAAATAGAGATAAACATTGAGCAAGCGATAGAGAAGGAATTCAAGCTAAATTTGCATGTTGTCATCAGAAGTTTGCCGGAAATTAAAGAGCTCATCAAGGCAATTCCTTCTCATTGGCTTAAAGCGTCTGATAAAAAGTGTAATGTTATCTTTCTCAGACATAATATAGACAACAGAGATATTTTGGATAATTTCTCTCCAAAAGAAGGCATAGAAGAGCTTTCTTATCACCCTGGCACTTTATTATGGTCTGCTAACACAAGTGATCTGACAAGAAGTGAAATGATACAACTAGCTAAAAACGGTCTTTACAAAGATATGACCATAAGAAATCTTAATACTACCAGAAAGATTCATGAGATTATGAGCAGTCTGCTATCATAGTTGACATATGGACTGGAAGATACTTGCCTTTACTGTTCCGATATTGTTTGTAAGTTATCAGGCGCTTGCGAAATTGTTACCAAAAGGAACGTCTGTTTTCTTAGTTAACGCGTATGCTTCTTTGATTGGGTTTGCCGTTATGATTATCTTGCACCTCATGACACAGCAAGATAAGAGCCTGCATCTAAGCCAAAAAACATTATTCTATGCAGTTGGTATTGGTCTACTCATTAGCTTTGGCAATTTCGGTATTATAAAGGCCTATTCTCTAGGTGCCCCGCAGACATTATTCACAGTACTATTCTATATAAGTTTGATCTTGTACGGTATCATATTTGGCTTAGCTTTTTGGCATGAAAAATTGAACTTAATCCAGGTATTGGGCATATTTTTAGCATGTACGGGGCTCTTTTTGACAGTTTATTTTAAGAAGTAGCTAATCTTTGAGAGGTCTTGTAGTTTTCTCTTGCCAGATCTCGAAATACTTTCCTAAAAGCTCCAAATCCCCTTGTGGCGAAAACCCCAGATAACTTTTTGAATGTTGTCCCCTCCGTTGCATATTTACTTGGAGCCTCCGGAAGCCTATCAAAGAATGCCTGGACTAATCTGATCGTCTCATCCGGGGAGATATTCTTACCGGCTGATCTCATTAAGAATTCATTGAACTCTTTTAGTTGTTGATTGGTCTGAGGAGTGGTGCCAGCTTCAATAAACACTGGGGTGCAGTCTATTAATTCTGCAACTTGCCCGGTATCGTTTGCCTCAAGTGCACCTAGTAGCTCATCCCTGCCCTCAAGAGCTAAATATGCATATTGTGGCACAGATATGCTACCGACTACCTTGCCGTGTCTTAGCCAGAAAGGCTTAACATAACTTGGTCTGAAATAGTTAGCTGATTTTGCGATCAGATCGTACTTCTTACATGACATGGTCACATGATCTATTCGGGGGTCTATCGTCTCTTCGTGACCTAAGATTAGCGCCCCAATAGGCAAATCTGTCTTTTGAGCTATTGTATATCCCGGTTGATCTGGACTAGCAAAATAGACGTTAGATGATTCACCTCTAGCGACGCAAATCGTATGTCCATCAAATTGTCCTATGCTTGTGTCAAATCCTTGCTGCCTAAGAATGCTTGAAGTATGAAATGCCATTACGGAACAATCGCCTTCTAATTTTTCTTTTTCTGGGTCATGACCTTCAGGCACAAATGGGTCCCTAGCGCCGATGGTAAATTTTATTCTCTCATTTACACCAGCAACTACTGCCTGCACAATAGACAATTCAGAATTAAACTCCGGATTCACAGGTATGTCTAATCTGTGTGTGCCCAAATTCTCAACATGGTTTCCAATAGCCTCTCTACTCATTTGAATATTATAAAATGAAATATAAATAAAGTCTATGATATCGCAAATAACTTCTTCTGTTACAATGAGCTTAAGCATTTTGAGGATGGGTAAGTAGATGAAAGATAAATACCAACACAAAAAGTACGCCAAGAAGTATCGCCGGCGACATTTGTTGAGCTTGGCCATTTTGACTATAGCTACCTGTGCTTCTATCTTTTTCTTAGGCTCAAGTTTTTCTAAAAACGTTTTAGTTATAGACGACAAAAGCTCTGTAGATATCTCAGCAGATCACTCTGTAAGAATAGACTCAAGCGCTGGGTTCAGCTTTGACATACCTGCCAACAGCTACCAGGTTCTCGCTACCAAAAAACCTGGTGACCCGTTGCTTGCAACAATTTCGTACAGTGGTGAATACAGCAAAGTACAACTTAAGACGAACAGCCCTGTCGTCTCAGAAGGTTCGTCCTTTGCTAAATTCAGTGTTGAGAAAAAAACCAGAAAAGACTATGACGTCGTCGCAAAGAAAAAGTCTGAAGAAGATGCGCTGAAAGAGACTGCTAATTTTTCTGTCAATGGTTTTACTGTCGAACTAACCAAATCTGAAAAGACTAAGCTCAACAATGAAGACTTTCAAGTCTTTGAATACGCACTCATCCCCAATCAACCCGGCGCCGACAAAGTATACACAAAAAAATGGCTTAAATTGACTGACAGTGCACTGTACGTTGTGGTGGCAGAAGATCTACATGAATTGGCAGAGGCCAATATCAAGTTTGCACTTCCTCTAAAGACTTTGCAGGTGGGCGACCAAATCAAATTACAAAAACTCTCAGGATCAATTTTTTCTAAAGGCACTAGTAAAAAGAATCAAGAAGCTACGAGTGACGAGATCTCTCCAAGTGTTGTTAAGATCTATCATTTTGTATGTGGTGAATTAATACTTGATGGACAAACTCTGACGAATGATACCTGTGATGGCAATGTCGGGAGTGGGTTCTTTGTTAGTAGCGACGGCAAAGTCGCCACAAACGGTCACGTTGTTACTCTAACCCCAGCAGACTTCTTAATAAATATAGTTAGTGCTAGCCCAGAGAACACCAGACAGTTACTAAAATTCATGGGTGTTCCTGAAGACTACATAACCTCTGCAAATCAGGAAGCCCTGGCGACTTCTCTAATGAGCAAGCTCTATAATTTGCCAGAAGATCGTCTGCGCATAAATAATTATAGAGAACTCACTGTCCTGGCACTTGGTTCAGAGCCACTTCAGTTCTCCAGTGTACAAGACGTTAAAAAACTTATGGACTTTAAGAATAGTACTGGCCTAGTGAAGGCAGAACTACTTGCCCGAAATTACTCAGCTAAAGACATCGCGAGCTTAAATCAACAGAACAGCTCTGGCTTTTCTGCCAGTGATGTAGCTCTGCTTCAGGTAGACGCTGGCCGTACCCCTTATATTGAATTTGCTAATAATGACCAGACAGATGTAAATAGCAAGATAACCGTCATTGGTTTCCCTAGCGATGCTGAAAATCAGCTGACCGAAAATGACTCTATATCGCCAACCGTTACTACAGGGACAATTAGCGCAAAACGTAGCGCCAATGGTAGTGCGGGTATACTTTTTCAATCAGATGTTGATGCATCTGCGGGAAATTCGGGTGGCCCGGCCATAAATCAGTACGGGCAAGCTGTGGGAATTCTGACATACAGATATAAAGACGAGACAACTTCAAACGCCGCCAAGAGCTATATCAGGGATATCAATGACATAAACGACCTTGCAAAAACCAGAGATATTAAACTGGGTGGCGATAACGTAACTAGTTTGAGTTGGAGAAAAGGCTTGTCGAATTATCATGATAGTCACTTCTCAGCGTCACTAAGAGATTTTGCATATGTCCAGCAGTTGTATCCAGCCCATCGTCTGGTAAATGACTATGCATCAAAAGCCAGCCAAGCCATTAGAGAAGGCAAAGACAGACCAGTTATAAATGTTAAGGTTGTTGCCCTAGCTCTTAGTGCGCTCTTAGGCATTGTAGGGATAGCTGTCGTGGCAGTCGCAATTCATAGGCACCGGCTTGGGCACCACATACATAAATCACTAAAATCTCCTCAGACAAACTAGAAAATATCTCCAAAAACAGATATAATAAGCCAAATTGGAGAGGTGTCCGAGTGGTTTAAGGAACTTGTCTTGAAAACAAGCGTGTCGGAAACGATACCGTGGGTTCGAATCCCACCCTCTCCGCCAGTATGTACAACCCGATCCTTGTGATCGGGTTTTCATACTGCTGAATTGGTGTGAATTTGAACCCACGGGTGATGGCTTTAGCCAGCACGAACCGTGGTGTTCGGTGAAGACTTGCAAAGAAAAGAAAGCACCGAAGGTATTTTCTTTTCGGGCAAGTCGGAGAAGGGCTTGTCCGCTATCCCACCCTCTCCGCCATGAAAATAGTCGAGCTATGCTCGGCTTTTTTCATGCTTGGTGTAGATTTGACCGCATGAGAATTGCCCCGGCCCAATGCTAAAATAAGGGTATGAGTAATTCTGTCGATCAAAAATCCGAACTTAGAAAGCAATTTCTGACAATGCGCAGGCAAATGGAAGCTGGGGATATGGAACTTCGTTCAGAAAAATTAAATAAAATCCTCAGTAACGAAATTGATTGGTCAGAAATAAAGAAGGTCCACTGCTTTTTGCCAATAGTGGATGACAATGAGCCTGATCTACGGTCATTGATTACTTCCCTTGTTAAGCAAGGAGTACAAATATATACAAGTAATCCTCCTGCAAAGAGCGTTGCAACTCCAGTGAATACAAAACTAGAAAATTTCAGCTTAGATCAAGCCACAGAATTTGATCTGATAGTTGTGCCAATGATTGTATACGATCCTGCTACAAACCATCGTCTGGGATTTGGCGGTGGATTTTATGATAGATTACTAAAAAGCCAACCAGGAGCCCAAAAAATAGGGGTATGTTTTAAAGAATTTAGAATTGACAACCTACCGATAGAATCACATGACCAACCTTTGCAAAAAATATTTGCGGTGTAGAATGTAAATATGAAGGATTCAATCTTCACCAAAATTATCAAGGGAGAAATCCCGGCACACAAGATTTATGAAGACGATAAAACTTTGGCATTTCTCGACATACATCCAGTCAGTCTTGGACACACTTTAGTAATTCCAAAGAAGCAAATAGACCATCTGTGGGATCTAGATGACGAGGATTACCAAGCAGTTATGACATCGTCAAAAAAAGTCGCTAACCATATCAAAAACATTTTAAATGTTGAGAGAGTTGGCGTAAAAGTTGTTGGGGTTGATGTACCACATGCTCATGTCCATCTGATACCTTTTGATCAAACTAGTCAATTTAATTCTCCTCAAGACCTAGATTCAGAGCCAGATCACGAGGCCTTAGCTATTTTAGCTAAGAAACTGGCTTTTTAGATTTTCTGAGTATTACCCAAGAAACTATTCCTGCCAGTCCTAATATAGTTGCAAAAGCATATTGAATATACGCCAATTTAGAGACAAAACCATATCCAAGTGGCAATAAGATATCCTTGCCGAACTGATTTTGCCCAAGGAGTGAGTTGCTTGGATTCTTGCTATAGAGCAACAAGGTCACTGTTGCAAGAACGACTAAGGCGATCGCGTTTTTTAAAGACGTAGAATAAATAGCTCGTAGCTTTCTATTTCTATGGCGATATAAGAATCCACCTAGCACTAAAATGAATATTATTAAGTTGGTCCAGAAGACTTTCTGAGCCAGCTTGAAGTATGTCTTGTATGCTTGCGCTTTTGTGAGAGCCTGCCCAATACCTGTATCTGCTAGATTTATCCTGTCTTTTGAAAGTGGCGTGTCACTCCTGTTTAACTGTTCTCTAAGCTGATTTGTCAGATTCTCAACACTGGTTCCTTGAGGTAGGCACGGCGTGTTGAGAATATTATAGTCGTTGCCCACAGAACGCATTTGTGCCAGGCTACATTGAGGGAGCCCAGCCGTTCGTTCTTGAGTATATGCGACCAATTGATTCACAATTTTAACTTTACTCTCAGTATAGTCGATAACCCCATCTAGCCTGCCATTGGGGCTATTCAGCCATCCATAGACACCATCTATAAGTACTTCAACATATCTTTGAGAGCTCTCTGGGCTGATTGAATTCTTAAAAATTTGCGCAATTCTTGGGTCTTGCAGAGGCAAATCAGTCGGTTGATTCTTTTTTATCTCAGATATTGTCTGATCAACGATTGCTCCAACAAGTTTGTCGTATACCCCCGTACCTTGGATAATTGTTTTTACTTGATCTGGCTGAGTAATGACAAATTGAAAATAATACGTAATAGGCAACAGAATGATTAGAAAGGCTATTAGCCAATTGAGCAACCAGTCCCCTATCTTGATTAGTATACTTGGCATGTTTTTAGTATATACTAGACATATGTTTAGCGGACCAATAATTGGACTCATTGCTGCCATCTCAGCCTCAACATGGATTTATACATGGTCCATGCGCCGAACCGGCAATAACACACAAAATGCCGGGATTATTTCAGCAATAGCTGGGATCATCGTTTTCTTCATGGTTTGGTCTATCATCGCGTTAATTGACGCCACCCTAGGCGACTAGCCACTTACGGCTAGAATATTTCCATTTTAGCGGAGAAATTGTTATTATATGGCTATGAATGAAGTGGGGCTGGGCGAAGCGTTGCAACAAGCACGTAAAAATAAAGGTTTGACCCAGCAACAGCTGTGTCAGGTCACTGGTCTTAGTTATTCCACTCTTGCAAAAATTGAGCGTGGAGCTATCAAATCACCGTCAGTATTTACCGTCGCCCAGATCACAAGCGCCCTTGGGATCAGCATAGACGAAGTTGTCGGTTCAGTCCCCTCTAAGACTCTGACGAACCAGAGAAAGACTGCAAAAAATGGCGTAAAGTTCGTTTACTTTGACATAAACGGTTGCTTGGTTCGATTTTATTACCGAGCATTTACTCAAGTTGCACTTGATTCAGGTGCTTCACCAGAACAAGTAGAAGAGATATTCTGGCGCTACAACTCAGAAGTGTGTTCTGGCAACTTAGAACTCGAGCAGTTCAATAAGAAGATAGCAGAAAAGATCAATTTACCAGGCTTCAAGTGGCAAGAATACTACCTAAAGGCAGTTTCCCCTATAAAAGAAACAGCCGAAGTTATTGCTTGGGCAACACAGTACTACGGTCTAGGAATATTAACTAACATCATGCCAGGTCAAATAGACGACGTTATCAAAGCAGGACTCATACCAGACATTCAGTACGATCAGATAATTGATTCTTCAAAGGTAGGGCTGATAAAGCCAGATCCAGCAATTTACGAACTTGCCACAAAGCGAGCAGGAGTTAGTCCTGAAGAAATACTGTTTGTTGACGACGAGAGAGCTAACTTAACAGAAGCCAGCAAACAAGGTTGGCACACACTTTGGTTTGATGCTTTTGACACAGAAAAATCCGCACAGAAAACCCGCGACGCTCTCGCTTTTAATTAACTAAGCTTTCTCAATAGCGATAGATAATTCTTTTACAATATTTCCTATATCTGCTGCGCCCGCCTTTGCTTCGCCCCAGATCCTGACAACAGGCTCAGTCCCTGAAGTTCTAACAACTACCCGCCCAGAGTCTCCGAGCTGATCTTTGATTTCGCTAATTTTAGCTTGAATCTGCTCATTTTCCTCGATCTTTGGAGCGTTAGGATCAATACGAACAGCAACTTTCGCCTCTGGCCACAGGGCTAGATTTCTATAAATATCCGAAAAGGTCTTTCCGCTTTTAGCGACATATGATGCAAACCAGGCGGCCATTCGTACTCCATCACCGCTAGATAGCCAGTTCGTATCAACATGATGTCCAGTAAATTCTCCACCTCGCGTCCAGTTATCGCCTTTAGCTTGTCGAGCTACAAGCCCTGCGGTCACTGCTGTATCTCCGTTTTTACATTGCTCAAATTGAATTCCTCGTGCGCGCAAAGCCTCAACCAAGCCAGTGTTTGTGTAAAGAGTTCCCACTATACCAGGCTGACCTTGAGCGAGCGCATAAAGTACATGGTTACCGGTGATTTCACTCATCAAATTTCCGTCAAAACCGACGCCCATCATACGATCACCATCTCCATCATTTGCAATTGCACCTACAAAGTTAGGATCAGCTGTTATCTCAAGGTGACTTTTCAAATAATCTTTCACGCCCTCTAGATTAGCAGCACCACAGTTTTCGTTAATATTGCCAGCCCCATCACATGCGAATTCATGTACCACAGCACCAAGTTCTCGCAGTATCTCAGGAGTAAATTTCATAGTTGCTCCATTAGCCCCATCAACAACAAAAACCTTGTCTTTTAGTGGTTTTATGCCAAATTCTTGTTCGATACTTTGCACAACTTGGGTGATGTACCAATCTGCAAGCTCTGGTTTTTCCACTACTGTTCCAGAACCATTTTTGGTAATTGTCTTGTCAAGGTTCTGCCAATAGATATTGCTAATATTTCCAGCTTCTTCGTTGGTGATTTTGTCTCCAGAGATTGCAGCTTTCCAGCCATTGTCTGTGTATGGATTATGACTTGCAGTGATCATAACTGCCAAGGCTTTGAACTGTCCCGCAATTTTAAAAGTTGCTGGCGTAGGAATTACGCCCAAGTCCCAAACTTCTATCCCTGCATCTACTCCAGCCTGCACCACCGCCTTTGCTAGTATCGAGCCCGATGGACGACTGTCTCGTCCAACAACCATGACTTTATATTGGCTCGCGTATTGGATTAGCGCCTGGGTAAGGCCATATAGAGTCTCGCTGTTGAGTAGTACTGACCCAGCTTTTTCAGTGTATTCTCCACGAAATCCATCAGTGCCGAAGAGAGATTTTTGACCCATTAGCTCCCGGCTCCGTATCTTTCTATCTGCGAAGCTA
Organism: Patescibacteria group bacterium; assembly: GCA_038064875.1. GTDB lineage: Bacteria > Patescibacteriota > Saccharimonadia > Saccharimonadales > 2-12-FULL-41-12 > 2-12-FULL-41-12. The sequence continues at coordinate 659,899 of JBBTSC010000001.1, forward strand.
CAAGCTCTTGTTCTTTCTTTAGTTCAATAATTGTATCCTTTGTCTCTTGAACTAATTTATCAGGGGCTTTTTCCAGATAATTCTTATTTGCGAGTCTTGATTCCAAAATCCCAATCTGTTTTTTAATATCAGCCAACTGCTCAGCCAATTGTTTATTGAACCTCTCAGCAGTGTCAAAGTCGATATCTAGCCAGCATTTCTCCTCGGTACTTATCAGAGAAAGTCCTCGCCCGTCTTGGACACTTGCTACATTATCAAGATTGGCAAGGGCGCCAATTAGATTAGACTGTGATGATATGAAGGGCGCACGAATATAGTACAGATTGCCTTTTTTGATACGAAGAGCTGTTTTAATATGTCGAATCTCTGACACTACCTTTTGAACTTTTGCAAAATCGTTAGATTTGCCATCAGAAAACTCAGCAATATTTGGCCAGGGTTGATTTATCAGCAGACTATCTTTATCTGGGTGCAGTGTTTGCCAGATAGTTTCAGTCAAAAATGGCGCCAACGGATGAGCTATTTTCAGAACGGAACTCAGCGTATGAGCCAAAATAGAGGCATTTTGAGCGGTTTTTGAAGCTTCTATGTACCAATCCGCAAAATCATCCCAAACGAAGTGATATAGCACGTCGTAAGCTTCACTGAGCCGATAATTTTCCATGTACTCATCTATCTGAGTTACCGTTTGCGCCAATCTAGATAAAATCCAATGATCGGCTTCAGTTTTTGGCTTCGGATCAAAGCTTTTCAATGGTTTTTGGTCTAACTTATCTTCGACAAATCTGGCAATATTCCAGATTTTGTTACAAAAGTTCCTGGCTTCTTCTACTCTTCGACTATCATAACCTCTGTTGACTCCTGCACTTCGCCCAGCCAACAGCCCCATCCGCAGAGCATCTGAGCCGTATTTTTCAATTACAGGCATTGGGTCTATTACGTTGCCGACAGATTTACTCATTTTTGACCCATCTTCAGCCATCACATAGCCGTGAATGTAAACTTCACTAAAAGGAATCTCACCCTTTTCGTACAGCCCGAGCATGATCATTCTGCTTACCCATGGCTGGAGTATTTCTCCACCAGTCTCCATCAGGCTATTTGGATAAAATTGTTTTTGGTCTTCGCCGGAAAGTGTTGCATAGGGCCAGGAAGAGCTAGTGAACCAAGTATCGAAGACATCAGGGTCACGTCTGTAGGTCTTGCCATCTTTTTCAATCTGTTCTTTGTCAATTTCGTCGCAGTAAATCCAGTCTTCATTATCACTGATATTCACAAAAGCCGGTATTGGTACGCCCCACGCGATCTGCCTGGAAATATTCCAATCTCTCAGATTTTCGAGATAGGCAATCAACTGAGTTCTTCGGGTATCTGGATAGAAAGTAATTTTCTTTGCTTTTAGGACTTTTATAGCTTCTTTGGCCAGAGGTTGCATATCAACGAACCATTGCTCTTTGACCATCGGTTCGATCACCGTGCCACATTTGTAACAGTGGCCAACGCTGTGCAAATGGTCTTTAATTTCTACCAAGAGGCTATCTTTTTCCAAATCTTCCACTACTTTCTTACGAGCGGATGCAACATCCAGGTCTTGATATTTCTCTGGCGCATTATGGTTAATCTTTCCGCTATGACTAATAACTTGGATCATAGGCAGATCATGTCGCTTCCCTACCTCAAAGTCGTTGAAGTCATGAGCTGGAGTTATCTTGACCGCTCCTGTGCCGAAATCTTTATCAACGTAGGTATCAGCAACAATAGGAATCTCCCGTTTCGTCAGTGGCAAGTGAACAGTCTTCCCTACCATCTCCTTATACCTCGGATCTTTTGGATGAACCGCTACGGCTGTGTCACCTAGCATGGTCTCAGGTCTTGTAGTAGCAACTATAATCTCCCCACTACCATCAGTCAGAGGATACTTGATAGACCAGATTTTGCCATTAACTTCTTTGTGCTCTACTTCGATATCAGCAAATCCAGTACCGTGAAATGTGCAGTAATTAACTAGTCGCTCACTTCGGTAGATGAGCCCCTCGTCCCACATTTTCTTAAATGTTTTGTAAGCTTGGTCAATTATCTTTTGGTCCAGTGTAAAAGTATATCGTGTCCAGTCACAACTCGCACCCATTAGCCGAATTTGTTTTTCAAATACACCTCTGTTATCGTCTACAAAATCCCAAATCTGGCTGTAGAGCTCTTCCCTACTAAAATCAAATCTGCTTTTGCCGTCTTTTGCTAGTTGTTTTTCGTAGACAGACTGTGTTTCAAATCCAGCATGATCAGACCCCGGGAGATATAAAGCGTTCTTGCCCTTGAGTCTGCGGTGCCGAATCACCGCATCCTGAATAGCCACCGTGAGCCCCATGCCGATATGCAGATTCGCATTGGCATTTGGTGGAGGCATAACGATAGTAAATGAATCTTTCTGACTTCCCTTTTTCGGCGTGAAGGCGCCAGCGCCTTCCCACAGATCGTAGATATCAGATTCGTATTGCTGTGGTTCGTAGTTCTTGGCCAACTTCATATACAGAGCATTATAACAGATTAGGAACATCTTCAAACAACCTATGTATAAGTCAAAGACTATTGACAAAATAGCAAATATTTGCTATTATACTGAACGATACATCAAAACAAAAAGGAACAACGACAATGCCAAGAAAGCAACCAAAACATAATAGATCACCAATCATAGCTACAGGCTTGGTAGTAGGGGCTGTAAGCCTATTAGCAGGACATGAAATTGGGCAGAATACTGGTAATGCAAATCGTGTTCCACCTCTTAAAAACGTACCTTCGCGTGCTGATCTCGGAGAGGCTACTATGACACAACAGGCAGAATATCTTGATGCTAAGAGACTAGAGCAAACAGCTAATAAGGTGAGTAAGCTCACTCCGGAATCTGTTGCAAAAGCCAAGGATGTGTCTGATGTAGCATCTAACATTCAGGATGTACTTTTTGGGTTGCACGCAAAAACAGGGGCAGAAATGCCAGAAATAGCTGATGAGTACTTGCAAGAAGGAGTTATTGAGGCCCTCAACGCTCAAAATATCTACTTTTTACCGAGGGAAGATGATAGCCCTCATTGCTTCAATATGTTTAGCAAAACAGACGCTAATAATGTCGAAAGTGTTTATGTGCCATATCTGAGCCCAGACGACCCAAGTGTTCGTATTGGAGAAGTTGTGGCTGATCCTCGAGAGCAACAGCGTTCAGTTGTTGGTAAAAGTGCTGTCCATATAAATCAGTAACCAGTTCTGTTTGAACGTGGAAATAGGTAAAAAAGCATACATCAATATAGGCCTTTGAGTGCTCGCTTGCAAAAGCTTATATCGTCATACCCTTGAATGTCAGTTTTGGCTTTTATTTTTCGCGCCCGGGGTAGCTACCCAGTTTGCTTTTTCGTACGTTTTTGTTTTCAATTTTCAGTATATTCCTAAAACATAAGCGATGCAAGTATAATTTTTTACATCTGTAAAGATGGCTCAATCTGCAGAGATTCGTAATTTGTCACTCGTCCCTTATTCTTGTAGATTTGGTAGCCTAGTGAGGCTATCATCGCGCCGTTATCTGTGGAGAGTCTTGGATCGGTCTCATGTAGCCTGGATCCAAACAGTTCATGCGCACGCACGCGTAAATACTGATTGGCAGAGACGCCACCTGTGATAATAATACTCTTCGGGTTGATCCCTTTTTCTGCCTTTACTAGCTTATCCAGCAATGTTTCGATAGCAGTGTATTGGAAACTAGCTGCGATGTCAGCCTTCTGGCCATCTGATAAGTGTTTGGCGAGCTCAAAACTAGGGAAGGAGTGATCCTTACCAACCTCTTTTTGAGCCAGACGAAGAACAGCAGTTTTAAGTCCTGAAAAGCTAAAGTCATAAGGAAAGTCAAGTCGAGATTTTGGCAGGGCGTAGGCCTGGGGATTACCCTTCTTTGCTAACTTGGCAATACTTGGCCCACCCGGGTATGGCAACCCTAAAATCTTGGCTACTTTATCAAAGGCTTCGCCAACAGCATCGTCTCTCGTTTGGCCCAAAATAGTGTACTCAAGAGGGCTTTTGTAGTGAACAATTTGAGTATGTCCACCACTGACAATGAGGCAGAGGGCAGGGAACTCAGGTGCGCGTTCGGGTAGTCTAAGATCTAGCATGCTCTTAGTTAGAAAATTTACTGCCATGTGTGCTTGAACGTGGTTTACGGGAATGAGGGGTTTTGTGTGCATCTGCCCAAGGGTTTTGGCTGTCATCACCCCCACTAGCAAACTTCCACCTAGCCCTGGCCCATATGTCACAGCTATGGCGTCGATATCGTCCCAAGTGCACCCCGCTTGCGCGAGCGATTGTTCCAGCACAGGAATCATATATTCTGACTGTGCCCTGGCTGCTACTTCTGGCACAATGCCCCCATACTGCACGTGTGCATCCATAGAAGATGCGACAACGTTTGATAGTAGTTCATTGCCACTACGAACAATGCCCACACTGGTTTCATCACAACTCGTCTCTATTCCTAGCACTATCACAACCACGCACCGCCTTTGCCTGCTAGCTCGCAGAGCGAGCTACTCTGCAAAGCCTCTTGGACTACAATAAATTTTTCTTTTGAGATACTCCCTTCACTGTACTGTTGGTACAGCTCGGTCTGTTTCTCAAAGAGAAAATTCATTCTAGTCTCAAGTGCGGTGGCTGTGATCATCTCTGGTATTATATGTCATATGAAGATGCTCAAGAAACTGGTTAGAAAGATCTTCCCAAAGCAACTTGCTGAGGGTTTGGCTGACGCATTTCGTTTTATAAGGGGTTGGTTCTGGCGAGCGTATTATGGTTTTCCAAGTGTTGGGCAGAAGATCATTGCGGTCACTGGCACCAACGGCAAGACTACAACTGTTAGTTTTATAAATGAAATGCTTAAAGCTAGTGGTCAGAAGACAGCGGTTTTGACCACTGCATATTATGAGATTGACGGGAAAAAAGAGTTCAATGCTACTCACAGGACACTGGGTTCACAGAAAGATGCTCAAAAATTTCTAGCCAAAGCACGAAAGGCAAATGTCGACATCGTGATCATGGAGATTACTAGCCATGCGCTCGTACAGCGCAGAGTAGAGGGGCTTAAATTTGAAGGGGTAGCTATAACAAATCTAGCTCAAGACCATCTAGATTATCACGGAACAATGGAAGAATACGCACGAGCAAAATCCCTTGCCATAACAGATTATGATGCGCAGTGGGTGGTGCTAAATGCGAGTGATGAATGGTTCAAATTTTTTAAAGAACGCGTTAGCAAAAACCAGAAGTTAATAACGTTTGGCGAGACAAAGACTGCAGATATTCAGCTCAAATCATATGCGAAAAATGCAACCCAAGTTGCGGTAGAAATCAGTGATGATGGCAATACTCAGGAATTTGATATCCAGCTCATTGGCAAATTCAACGTGCTCAATGCAGTGACAGCTTATGCGGTTGGATCAGCCCTGGATCTTGATCCTAAAAAGGCAGGAGAGGGTCTAGGCAATCTGATAGGTGTTGATGGGCGGATGGAAGAGATCAAAGAGGGCCAGAACTTTAGGATATTTGTAGATTATTCATATGCATCTGATCAACTGGCAAGTGCGATAGAGGCAGGCAGAGAAATAGCCGGAGATGGGAAAGTCTCTGTAGTGTTTGGCGCGACTGGTGATCGTGATCAAGCCCACTGGAGATTGATGGGAGAAGGCGCGGTTGGGGCAGACAAAATCTATCTAACAGATGATGAGACTTACCAAAATGACCCTGACGTTATCAGAAAAACAGTTATGGAAGGCATCAAATCTAAGGGAACAAAAGCGGTAATAACAGAGATACCGGACAGAAAAGAAGCCATAAAAACAGCATTTTCAGAAGCTGAGTCAGGAGAAATTATTATACTTGCTGGCCTAGGACATCAGGACTACCGAGATATGGGGGGCAAGAAATTGTCTTGGAAAGAAGCCGAAGTAGCCCGGGAACTTCTCTCACAAATATAACAAGCTAAAGCTTACTTGACAAAATAGCAAATATTTGCTACTATAGGTCTTGTAAATATAAAACAAAACAAATACAATATAAAATTCACAAAAATTAATAAGGAAACCCCATGTTACAAGGAAGCAATAACGAACCAACTCAATCACAAGACTCAGCTATAGATAGCACAGCTAAAACACCTGCTGAGAGGCAAGGTAAAAGAAACGACCATGCAGGAGAGCCTAGCACGGAAGGAGCTATAGATCATTTTGCACAAAATCGATTCGCAAAATACGACGGACCTGGAGGTGTAGACACAGGTGATGACCCTTCGGTTGGTCTCGGTAAAGAATTACATGAACGTCGAGATGAAGCAGAAGAAGATCGAAAAAAGAATGCACGTAAGAATAAAGTCGTTGCCACTGTATCAGGTGTAGTTGCAGTAGGCGCATCAATAGTTGCTGGAGTGATGCATAATAATGATGGTGATGTTTCTACTACTCCTCTGAGAGACGGTGATAAACCGGCTCTGTCTGTGCCTAATGATGCTTCGTTAGCGCCAACTCAACCAGCGCAAGTTAGATATAATGGTGTACACACTGCCGACGCACCAATGCAATCTAATCTACCAACAGCACCAGAGGACAGAGCCTTCGGACAAGAGCTAGCTGAACGGAACAAACAATCCGAGCAACGAGCTGCCGATGCTCTCAATGAAGTGACAGGTGGCGCACCTGCATCTGACCCAGCTGAAACTGGTGGCGCAGCCCCACAAACTCAATAGAATATTAATTCTTGACTCGTATCTAGCACTCGCTTGCGTTGAGTGCTAGATTTTGCTATTCTATCCTCAATTGGGTTTGTGTGCAGTGCGAAAGTACGCAAATTCATTTCTAAAATCTAAAGAGGAGGGAGTTATATGTCAGTTCCTATAAAACCATTGTCAGATTATATTGTGGCAGAGTCTGAAGTTGCTAGCACAAAGACTGCTAGTGGTATTTACCTGCCGGAGTCAGCAACAGAAAAACCTAAAGTTGCCAAAGTGGTAGCTGTAGGTGCGATGTCAAAACAAGTTAAAGTTGGCGATAAAATCGTCTACAAAAGCTACAGCACTACAGACGTAAAAGTCGAAGGCAAAGATTATATTCTAGTCCGAGAAGAAGACATATTAGCAACGGTTAAATAAAGGGAGATTTGAAGAGATTATGGCAAAGAAAGTATTTTATGATGACGATGCACGGCGAAGGGTCCTAGAAGGCTCTAGAATCCTTTATAATGCCGTAAAGACCACGATGGGGCCAAAGGGCCGAAATGTGGTGATAAGCAAGTCCTACGGTAGTCCTACGGTCACTCATGACGGAGTTACAGTCGCAAAAGGCGTGGATATCGCTGATGTAGACGACGAAACACTTGGTTACAAGGTTGGCGCGGAGCTTATCAAACAAGCTGCTAACAAAATGAATGATGTAGCTGGAGATGGTACGACTACTGTCACTGTGCTTACTTACCATATCTTGAAAGAGGCAAATCCGCTGATCACTGCTGGACATAACCCAATGTTGCTCCGAAAAGGCTTAGAGTCTGCATCTAAAGAAGTAATCGCCAAGCTTAGCACTATGTCTGAGGATATCAAGGCTAGCAAAAAGCGTGTAGCGGAAGTCGCGACTATTTCTGCAGGTGACTCTGTGATTGGTGAGCTGATCGCTGATGTGATCGACAAAGTCGGCAAAGACGGTGTCGTGACAGTAGAAGAAGGTCAGGGTCTTGAGCTTGAAAGTGAAGTTGTCGAAGGATTTACTATGGACAAAGGCTTCGTCAGCCCATACATGGTGACTGACACGACACGGATGGAAGCGATTATCGACAAGCCATCTATCCTAATAACAGATAAGAAAATCAGTTCTGTGCAAGAAATTTTGCCAATACTTGAGAAACTCGCACAGACAGGCAAAAAAGATATCGTGATCATTGCTGATGATTTAGAGGGCGAAGCTCTCGGGACATTAGTACTTAACAAACTAAAAGGTGTGCTAAATATCGTAGCTATTAAGGCTCCGGCTTTTGGTGATCGCCGAAAGGATGTATTGCAAGATATTGCAATCCTAACTGGTGGTGCGGTGATTTCTGAGGAGCAAGGGTACACATTTGAAACTGCTGATATTTCTATGCTTGGAAGTGCCAGAAAAGTTATTGTTACTAAAGACGAATCAACAATAATCGAAGGCTCAGGAGCAAAGAAAGAAGTTGAAAAACGAGTCAAACAAATCAACGAACAAGCAAAACTAGCAACAAGCAAATATGAGAAAGAAAACTTAGAACAAAGACGAGCAGCTCTTAGTGGCAAAGTCGCTGTGATCAAGGTTGGTGGTGCATCAGAGACCGAAATTGAAGAAAAGAAATTCCGTGTGGACGACGCAGTAGCAGCTGTTAAAGCTGCACTTGACGAAGGAATAGTTCCTGGTGGCGGGAAAACACTAATTAATCTAAGTCTATATCTTGCTAATAAACATTCTCCAGTCAAGGGCATAGAAATGGCTAAGATATTTGCCGAACAAGGAGTAATTACTGGAAATCCTGGCATGGATATTCTCATTAAGGCACTAAACCGCCCGTTCATAACTTTAATGAACAATGCTGGCTATAGTCCCGCAGGCTATATCCAGGACATCACTAAAAAAGATGGACTTGGGGTTGATGTTAATACTGGAAAAATTGTTGATCTCAAAACTACGGGAGTTATTGACCCAACTCGAGTTACTAAAGAAGCTATTCAAAATGCCGTTTCTATCGCAGGAACTGCCATGACTATGGGTGCACTCGTTGTAGAAGTTCCAGAAAAAACCCCACCAATGCCAGACATGTCCGGCATGGGCGGTGGCATGATGGGCATGTAGCTCATCTACTTTACAGAAACTTAATAATCTGATATAGTCTTGCACATGTTTAAAGGTTTTGGTGGAAGGGCCTCTGCTCAAGATGGCGCAGAAGTCTTAACTGGTCAGAATGGTAACGAAGCAGGCCCCGCAATACCGGATGCTGATGGCTTGACAATGCCTTTTGGTGATCAGTCACATTTTGCTGGTCTCTATAGCCACAATAGAATAGGTAAGGCTTGTGGCATAATCAATGAATGTGTTAACAGCTTTGATATTCGTGAACAGTTTCCTGACGATAGCCCTGAATATAGGAGGATGATTACAGGCATCGCTTCTTTGTGTGCTCCAAAACTTCCTATACCAGGCAAAAAAAATTATTCAGCCAAAACGGTCAATGAAATACTAGGACCACATGTAAGGGGTTTGTGGCCAGAGGCTGATGCTGAGGATAGACTGGCAGTAACAGTTGAAAACGTAGATTTGTTAATCCGTAAAGAGCGTTACATATACGGTGTATCAACTTCAATAGCTATTAACGAAGGCCTAGACATAGTGACTCCGGAGGGTAAATTCCAGTTAGTGAGTATTATGGCAAATTATGCAACGCGATCATCAACGCCTCAAGACAGAGGAGCTGTCTACGCCCTAGCTTACGAAGAAGCTCATAAGATAGGCCGTGACATGGGTTTTACGCGGGGGATTAAAGAAGATCTAGAAGATGGTAAATTAGATGCATGTCTAGCTCGGGCTCTGGTGATCTCAACGCTAGAGAATGAGCCAGCTTCCAAAAAAGAAGAGAGACAAGCTCGAGGAATTACTAGAGCAGTAGATTTTGCTAAACAGATGTCAGGCAAAAGTGAGCTAGATGATGAATTGATAGATATTATGACAAGTGCAACGGCGCTGGAAGCTTGGCCAGCAGAAGCAAAACAAGTTCTCGTAGAAAAGCGTCGTGAAATAGCTGGCTCAGTTGAGATGAATCTACAGAAAGCCAAAAAAGAATTACAAGAAAGAGGGTTCATCTTCCCAAATGCTGATAGGCAAGCTCTAGAAGCAGGATTTGCTAAATACTATAAAAAACTAGAGAGACTCGACATGGCAGCATTAGGTGTAACGAAGGTCTTGAAGCATAAACGAATGGCAAAGGAACCTACGCCTATCCAAGCTATGCAGGATATGCGGGCAACTCCAGAGAAACCGAAAAGGAAGATATTCCCTAACAAGATCCTTGCTCGGGGTAAAGATGGCGAACACGTAAAATTATCTGTTGAGGATATGATAGAAATGGCAAAAGAGGGCTTTAATGTAGATAAGACACTTGAAGAAGACATAAAGAGCATTTACAAATATCTCAGGAAGATAAATCTTAAATCTCCAGGTGGTTGTGGTATGAAGAGGATAGAGCGCCATAAAAAGGGTGCTGACGGAAAGCCTTTCTACGAATTCAAGCCCGGGGAAGCAACTGGACTTCCTACGACAACAAAACTCACAAGAAGACTGCGAGTTATATTTTCTTTGGAAAACAATAGATTTATCATCCATGGTATCGTCAACAGAGATAAACTTGACAGCTCCTTAAAAACCATTGACAGAAAGATCAACGCCCCCAAGGGCCACCAGCTCAGAACCTAGAAGTAAACACAGGTAGCCTTATCGGTAGGACTATTGTATAATAGGCTTCATGAGATACTTGTTCTCGATGATCTGCGTGGTGGTAGTCTGGCTGACTACTATTGTGATTGCTGGGAGTTCTAGTCTAAATACTGAAGATAGAACAATTCTTTATTTTTGTATGATATTTCTGACATTGGCGATTTACAAGATAGGCTTTAGCAAAAGATGAAGACTATCCATAGGATTGCTCGGCTCAAGAAAGTCATGGGAATTGCTCTTTTGATTGCAAAAGCAAAACTAAAAAATAAACAGCTCCCAAAAGGCAAAGTTCTAGAATCTGTGCTCGACCTCGGCGGGGTTTATGTTAAATTTATCCAGATCTTGGCAGTTAGAAGTATCAATGTAACTTCTTGGGATGGTCATGAGATTAAAAGTATTAGCAAGATCTATGATCAGGTAGAGATTGAAAACATTGATATTGATAAGCTTTTGAGTAGTGAGCTTGGTGATTGGACTCAGAGGATTAGATATATAGAAAGTCAGCCTTTTGCATCCGGGTCTTTTGGACAAGTCTATCGTGCAGAGCTCAAGGATGGAACCAAGCTGGCAATAAAAGTTGTCAGGCCAAGCGTGGTCAACAACATAGAATTTGATCTGAAAGTTTTGGGTTTTTTCATCAGGCTGGCAGGTCTTTTCAATAAAAGTGGGTTTGACCTTAGAAAAATATACAAACAATTTGCAGAAGTGACGCGGAGAGAATTGGATTATGAACAAGAAGTTAAATATGGAGATTTGCTTTATCATAGATACAAAAATCATCATTCGATCGTCATACCTAAAACGTACTTAGAACTTTCAAACAAACACGTTATTACCCAGGAATTTATAGACGGTATTTCGGCAACCAAGTTATTTGATGTGAAAGAGCAAGGCTTAGACCCTGTTGCTTATATCAAGGATGAGCTTGGGTCTGATTTGATATTCCAGCTGATGGCGCTGGGTAGAGATCAATTAGATAGTCTGCTAACAGATGGTTCTTCGCATGGGGACCCTCATCCGGGGAATATTGTGCTAATGACTAATAACAAGATTGCTTTGCTTGATTTTGGCATACAGGCTCATTCACCAGATGACCGAAAAGCTTTTTTCGGACTAGTCAAAGAATATCAGAAGATTTATGCTGGCAAATTTGATTTTGAAAACTATATTATTGCCCTAATGAATCTTTTTGTAAGTGAATTACTCAGTGCGGTAAGTACGCTCGACACCTATAGCCGAGGGGCAGTTTCTGACCAGATGTTGAGCGCTATCAAGGCCACCGTCGAAAGTATTTATCAAGGTTCAACACGTGAAATGGCACATCTCTTGGAGAGGCAAAAACATTTGTTGATTTTTACATCTGTCATCAATCAGAATAACCGGTTTAGCCTGAACTTTGAGATAGAGCAACCAGAGTTCTTAAGAGCAACAAATTTGTATTTGAATTTGGTTGAAGCTTTGGGACTTAAGCAAGTCGTGCTGAGCAGTGTCTACACAGATATCGTCATGAAATACGAAGACGTACAGTTGCCGACAAAGACCAGAAATACGACACCAGACCAAGCCGTAGAAGTCATTTCACATTGGTTAGACGATATAGCTTCAAGAGACATCTATCTATTCAATATGCTCGCATCAAAGATCAGAAAAGGAGCTTTAAATGCTTAAAAATATATTGCCATTTATCAAATATCCTTATGCCACGGGGTTGATATCGATTGTCTGGATAGGCACAGCGATGCTCTACTATATAGATAAAGATTTGCCGATTACTTTGATGATAGCAGTGAACTGTGTTGTTACTATCATCATACTAAATAACAGCATGAAATAGCCATTTTAAGTGGTTACTAAGGCACTAGCCGTGTAAAATAGTAATAGTGGATTCTAAGAGAAAATATACAACTTATTACTCATCTAGTCGTAGTCGCCAAGTGCTGGCCAGCAACCGACAAAATAATAAGAAACGGCTGGTATATTTGGCCTGCACTGTGCTGATTGTGCTCATAGGATATGTTATGTTTTTCGGTGATTCTGACAAGCCACAATCCAAGGCTCAGCCGGCACCGAGTGTCCCGGCTTTCACGCTAGACTCAGTCTCATTGGACCAAAATATTAATGCAATTTTGCAGACTATCCCTAAAAATATCCAGACATCTGTAGCGGTAGTTGATCTGACAAACCAAAAGAGCTATTCGTATGGCACACAGGCACCCTTTGATTCCGCAAGTGTTGCAAAAGTGGTGACTGCTACCCTTTTTCTACATAAAGTTGAACAAGGGAAATACTCTCTCTCGGAAAAGTTTGGTACGGAAACAGCTAGCGAGCAACTAAAAGCGATGATTGAGGACAGTGACAACACTGCTTGGAAGTTGTTCAATGATGAATTAACTCACCCGGAGCTAGATTCTTGGGCCAGACAAAATGGTATGACTAGCTACACTAGTGATAAGAATCAAATGACATCCAATGACATGGCTAGTCTGCTACAAAAACTTTATGCTAAAAAGCTGTTGAATGAGCAAAATACCAATCTGCTTTTGTCACATATGAAAGTGTCGGAAAACTCACTGATTTCGCAGTACGCTCCGGCAGGTGCCACTGTCTATCGAAAAGCTGGCTGGCTCAGTGATAGATACCATGAGGCAACGATTGTCGATAATGGCAAACACCCTTATGTATTGGTAATATTTTCAAAAACATCGGCAGAAGTATACCCTTCAGGAACAGGCAAGGGGATGTATAAATCAATAGTTGACGTTACTACAAGACTTTTTCAGTAGGTCCACTCACAGATTTGTTGCATATTATGCAATAATGTATTACAATTGCAATAGAAACTGTTTAGGAGGAAAACTAATGGCATTTTTTGATCGATTCAAAAGAAAGAAAACCGCAAGTGTATTGCCACAAGAAGTGGATGACTATTATCGTGCTGAAAAACGCGGACGGCGCGGTGCTGCCTTTTTTCTCGGACTGATGACCCTAGTTCTGACAATTCTCTTTGTTCTGGGCGTATTTTTCATCGGTAGATACTTCTATAACAAAGTGAGAGATAATTCTAGTGATAACACATCAATAACAACTTCTGATGCGAACAAGAATACCTCGTCAGAGAAAAAGTCATCTGACGATAAGTCACAGAGTCCAGTCAGCTCTGGTAGTGGATCAGGAAGCTCAACAACAGGTAGCACTCCTGCGCCAACCCCAGCTCCTACTACCCCATCTGTTGCTCCAAACACTGGCGATAATGTGCCGGGAACTGCTCTGCCACGTACTGGCGACGAAGGAATGTAGTCCTTTGGGAGGGAAAACCCAGAAAGATTTTTCGCGCTTCCTTAGACTCGGATAAATCCTCTTGATCCTCCCTTTCCAATGTGTGCAGATAATAATGAACAAGTAATTATTATCAGCATTATAGATGAGATTAAGTTATTTTGTAGGTTTTTTGACTTTTAGTATGTGAGTAGCGTTACTTTATATATATGCATACTCAGCTAAGCTGTAACTAGTACGATGTGAGGGAATTCGTACGGGTAAGTGCACGAGAGGGACGTGTGGAGATTGCTATCAACAAGGTAATAAGCAACAAGGGGGACATAGTTATGACAATGACAAGACAAGATCTTTTGGCTGCTACCGAGAGCGCCAAGAATAAAATTATTGAGAAATTAGTGACACGGTACGATGTGCAATACGCTGCAGATCAAGCACGTGATCGCATAATGTCAAATATGAACGCTCTACATGTTGAATTAATGGCAACTCTCAGGAATTCTAATGCACATCATGACCAGACGCTTCGCAAGATGAATGATTTAGAGACCAGAATGGCCGGGCTACAGCAAGAGGTGCGGACACTTCAACAGGTAATGACTCGTCTTTCGGGCTCAGTTAGATAGAAAGCGTTGAGAGCCTCTGTCTTAGGATGCTAGCTTTTGCTTGACTCGCTCTGCCACTTGACGTGGAGTCATCTCTGCTTTGACTATAAAATCTAGGACGTCGAGTCCTTTGATGCTTGGTGGAGCTTCTTGCTCTCCCATGTTAGTGAGGATTATTACCTTAATTTTCTTCCCCCAAGGTTCCTGGCGCATTTTGGTCAACATCTCGTCGCCGTTCATATCTGGCATCATTAGATCAAGTAATAGGATATCTGGCTTCATTTCCTCAACCATCTCAAGACCGAGGACACCTCCGTTTGCAACTTCTACAATGAACCCTTCGGATTCAAATTTTACTCGATACATCTGAGATATAGTTTGATCATCTTCGACAATCGCAATTTTTTGTGCCATATACTAGGATTCTAACAAATTTTAAGCAAAAGCGCTAACAAGGGTACTGGTATAAGGGATATTGAAATTTGCTTTTTATGTCAATTCAATGTTTAATTATAATAAGTTTTTCGAGTATTAGATTTGATACTTGCCTACAAGAGACGATGTAAATAAATTAAAAAGATAGATTATTGGTGATAAAATAGAGCTGTTTATGATTATCCATATTGCAAAAGGAGTTGGTTCTGGTTCGACAAAGCTTGCAGCTTTTGATGCTGCCCTAAATCATGCAGGGGTAGCTAACTATAATTTGATTAAACTTAGCTCTGTTATACCCGAGAATTCTGAGATAGTAGTACATAGGGGCTCAATTCCAAAAAGCAAAATTTCTGGATCATGGGGGGACCGTATGTACGTTGTTATGGCCGAGGAGAGAGAAAATACCCCAAATGCAGAAGCATGGGCAGGCATAGGTTGGGTCCAGAATAAAAGGACAGGAGAGGGCCTATTTGTTGAGCATGAAGGCGCTAGTGAAAAGTCGGTTAGGCGTGATATTAAACAGAGTCTTGAAGATTTAGTAAAGAATAGAAATGGTAAATTTGGCAAGATCGAGATGGTGGTCTCTGGGACATCATGTAAAAACACACCAGTTTGCTCGTTGGTTGTTGCTGTTTTTCAGATTAGCAAATGGGATTAGTCAAAGGACATGAATTTACAAGGAACTAATTTGCCAGAAAGTTCACTCGAAGCTAACGGGCGTAGCACGATGAACATAATTAAGAGAGCAACACAAACTGGCGTGGTGGTTGCTGAGCTTTTGCCAACTAACGAGGCTATAAGATATGGTGCTCTAGGGCTAGCAATGACTAAGTTTGGGGCTGATCCTTTAGTTGGCGCAGCAACCCTTGGCGGAGCTACTTTGTTAGTAGAAGGAACAGCCGCATTGGCGACAGCGGAGCTATTAACAACAGACAAAAGTCAAAAGGTGATTTCAAGAATAAACGAAAGTGTTCACAAAATAATACCAGAACACGTAAAGATGTCACCGGTTACAGAGGCTGGAGTTGCTTTGTACGGTGGTTCAGTAGTTGTTATGGCTGAGAAGCAACGCGAAAATCCGGAAAGGACAGTGGCACAAAATAGACGATACGGGCTTCTTACTGCCTCTTGGATGAGTGGTGTTTTGGCAGTTGAAGGCGCTGTTATTGCTCAAGGCATCGATAATATTACTGACCCTAAAACTGTTGGATTCGCCTTGATTGCTATGGGTGGTTTAGCTGCTGCAATTAAGTGGGCGAAGAATCAAGTAAAGAAAGATATTGTGGGCTATGAAGCAAGGTACGACTTAAGCGATCAAGAAATTGGCGAATTGGAGCGTGACTTAATTGAAGAGATTAAGCTTAGGGGTGTAGAAGAAGGAGTTACGGCCACATGGGTTAAACCAGATAGTAAATACGCAAATTTGGTTAGAACTGTTGAAGCAGGATACTTTCCGGAAGTAACTGAAGTTACCGAAGAAGATGAAAAGAACACAATGTTTATGATTTTAGTTGATACAAGATCTTCAGTAAATCGCGTGATACATGCAACTACTGTAATGAAACCTAACGAAGTGGATCCTAGTTGCGACAATCAGCCAACTGGCTTCTATACAGTCGACCGCTTAGTCGACCTAGGTAACTTTAGCTCAGAAGAATTCTATAATTGTTATCAAGGAAGGGATATAGACTTAAGTAAATCCATAAGCATTGAAACCAATTTTAGGGTCGGAGAACAGAGCAAAATAAATGGGATAGGATCAGCAGAACTAGCATATATAGCTCTACTGCAGCATATCGAAGAAGGAGGTGGAGAGCTTGGCAAGTCAGTAGTGTTTGCTACCATTAATGATCTGCAGGCAGAATCTCTTAAAAGGCTGGGAATAAAATCTGAAAATCTAATGGGCAGGGATGATCTACTAACTCCTGAGGAACATTTTGGTGTTCATACTAAACCAGTTGCAATAATGGTTGACGATGAAGTGCGCAGAATACTTAATAACTTAGGCGATAAAATCCCCCAGATTGCCCTAACCTAATCTTTGCGCTTAATGGTGTATTTTTTTAAAAATTTGTGTGGCTTATACTCATTTTTGTTTCTTTTTAAGCCTTTTAAGCCGAGATCTTGCTCCCAATTCACATATTTACACCCCTCTTCAAGAAGTTTATTTGAGCTGAAAAATGTGAGAGCAGTATCAATATTACTATAATTTGCTAGATATTTTTGAAAATGACAAATTGCATTTTTATCATCCAACTTTTCGTTAATTGAAAAGCCAACGACAACTTTATCGATCTGTATCTCAGTTATAATCACATCGAGATTGGCTATATTGTCAAGCAGTATGCCGATGGCTCTTCTTTCGTTAGCTTGCTCGATATCGTCTGTTTTTCTTGTCTTCCAATTATCAAAAATATTCAAATACTTCTTATGAATTATATCTTGGGAAGTAGATATGTGCTTAACCACAAAACCGTTATAACGGGCGGAAAACTGATTTAATTTATTTCTCTGCTTTTTGTTTGATTTTCCGACTAAGTTTAAAATTTCGGGAATATAATATATATAATCAAAATTATCTGGGTCTTCTAAAACAATAAAGTCTTTATCTTTTCGCAAGTTTTCAACAACTAACTCAGGAACAAGTTTTAGTTCAGGAGTAGTCAACAAAAGTTTTTTTATTGATTCATCTATATTATCCTCGCCAAGGATCGAGTAAACATCTTCCCCTGTTAAATAATCAGGTATTTTTATTACAAGGTTTTTGCCGATTGTGCTTAAAGCTGCGTTTTTATTAAAATCCCAACAGAGCATACTGGTAAAATTAAAGTCAGAGTATGAATCATATAAATTGGTTATTTTCTCAACGTCATTTTTCAATGAGATGTTAAGTTTTGTGAAATTTGGATAGTTTGTCAGCATTTAGAGACTATAATACTCTAGACAGAAAAATTCTCATAGATATTATGTTCTTAGAAAATGCTTATGTATACTTCATTCCTGCTATCATATTTATGTAAGTGGATAATATATGTCGATAGATTCAGTAATACTCATCATATGTATAGTTGTAGCCTTCTTGTTGGGGTTATTAGTATTTTTGCAAAACCGTCAACAACCTAACAATGTTCGTTTTGCTCTGCTAAGTGTGGCTCTGATCTTGTGGATTACTTTTAATTATATTTCTGACAATTCAGATAGTCATGTTCTCTTGTCAACAAGACTTACATTTATTAGTGGTATCTTGACAATTTATGCTTTTGTTAATTTTCTTTTACATTTTCCAAAGAATGTTTTGGTTAAATTTAAATTGTCGATCAACACTTTTAATCTAATAGCACTCTTCATGTTGCCTGTAGCACTAACCCCTTGGTTCATCGAATCAGTATCAATAAGTGAGAGTCATGCTGAGATAACAACAGGATCACTATACAATGCCTTTAACCTATATGTGTTGGTGGGTGTTTTGATGATAATAACATCTATAAAAGGGCAATATAGTAGCGCAGAGTCTCAGGTCCAAAAAAATCAGATTAGACTTGTCTCTACAGGCGCGCTACTCTATGCATTTTTTGCTATTGGTTCCAACGTAATACTTCCATTCATAATCGATAATTGGTCTGTTTCTAGGTTTGGCCCAGCGTTTACTTTGTTTTTTCAAATCATGGTGGCGTATGCAATTATTAAGCATAAGCTTTTTGATATTAAAGCTTTGGTTGCACGATCTTTTGTATATACGATAACTACCACTGTTCTGGTCACGCTATATTCTGCGATATCTCTGCCGATAAAGAATTTCCTGATATCTATCAATACAGAGAGTT
Organism: Patescibacteria group bacterium; assembly: GCA_038064875.1. Classification (GTDB taxonomy): domain Bacteria; phylum Patescibacteriota; class Saccharimonadia; order Saccharimonadales; family 2-12-FULL-41-12; genus 2-12-FULL-41-12. The sequence continues at coordinate 678,556 of JBBTSC010000001.1, forward strand.
ACGTTTCGACAATTGTAGAGATTGTCCTGTTGGGAATCTTTGGCGTATCTTTCTATCCGCTCAAAGTTTATTTCGACCGTGTAACCACCAAATACTTTTTCAGAGATCACTATAACACACAGGAAGTTTTGCGAAGTATTAACACTATCTTGTCAGACAGTGTAGATCTAGACAGGATGCTACACAGAGTTGGCGGGATACTCAGAGCAACTCTACACGTAGAGTATTGCTCGTTCATGATCAACGAAAGTGATGGAGAGACCAATAGCATAAGACATATCAATATAGGTAGGGCTATTCATCGAGTTACTATTCACGAAAATTTAGAAAAACTTCTCAAAAAAAGCAATGTAGTTATAACAGAGCAACTTCGCGATGATAACCCGCTTGAGAAAGAGCAAAAAGAACAACTTACCAGGCAAGACATCGCGGGTGTAGTAAAGCTCAAAGGAGTTGACGAGCATGGTCATATAGAGAATGAAGGATTTCTAATACTCGGCAACAAAAAGAGTGGTCGAGGATTCTCAGGGCAGGACGAAAAAATGCTGGAGATTCTCTCTGGTCAATTCGCTGTGGCTATACAGAACTTAGTGCATCTTGATGAAATCGTGCACTTCAACATAAAACTTCAAGAAGAAGTCACCGATGCTACCAAGGAGCTCAAGGTAAAGAACAAGAAACTTCGTGAGCTCGATCAGACAAAGGATGAATTCGTTAGTATGGCTTCACACCAGCTACGTACGCCACTGACTTCTGTAAAAGGCTACTTGAGTATGGTACTAGACGGTGATGCTGGCGAGCTCAAGCCCGCACAAAAACAACTGCTCGACCAAGCCTATATCAGTACTCAGAGGATGGTTTATCTCATAGCCGACTTACTAAATTTATCTCGTCTCAAAACAGGCAAATTCATGATCAACCCGCAACCTACCAATTTAGCCCACATGATTGAAGGCGAGATACATCAGATCGAGCAAACAGCTAAAGCTAGCGATTTGAAAGTGAGCTTCATGTGTGATCCGTCTATCCCGGATCTGATGCTTGATGATATGAAGACTAGGCAGGTGATAATGAACTTTATCGATAACGCGATCTATTACACGCCAAAAGGTGGGAATATAGAGGTATATCTAGAAAAAGAAGACGGAAAAGCTATCTTTAAAGTTAGCGACAGTGGTATTGGCGTGGCCAAAGAAGACCAAAAAGAACTCTTTGGTAAATTCTTCCGTGCTGGAAATGCCCGAAAAGCGCGACCAGATGGCACAGGACTCGGGCTTTATATGGCAAAGATGGTTATCGATGCTCAAGGTGGAAAGATCCTGTTCTCTAGTCAAGAGGGCAAAGGCAGTACCTTTGGGTTCAGCTTTGACATAGAGCAACTAAAAGTTGGCGTTGATACACAAAATCTACCAGTTACCCCTGACCAAGCGCCATAATTGTAAGGATTTTCACACTGGTTATGGTTGACTAAACAGTCTAAATGTGGTAAACTGCCTCTGAACTTAAAAAGTTTGTATTTCAAGCATAATATGCGAGAAAAGTTATGGATAGAAGAGAACAAGAACCAAAGCTTAACGTTTTACAGCGGACGAGCGAAAGAATAGAATCAGTAGCCGATAGAGTCGGAAGTTGTGTCGGATCAGTTGTTGATTTTGTTGGTGATATAGATTTGCGTGGCAATCGTCTTCTTTTGCCAGCTCTGGCATTTATTGCAATAGGTGGGGCGTTAAATTCAGATGCAGATATTGCTGATGCACGTGGCTCTTCTGGCCCAGGAATTACTAGATATACAGATGAGAACCCACGTACTAGCTCCGTTACAACGACAACCTTCAAAGAGTCACGAAATCAGACTAGAATTTCAGTAAAAACATCTTCTAGGAAGCCAAAGAATGCTCCAACAGACTTTGATGCTCTTAAATCAACAAATCCAGCAGATCCACTAGCTCCGAAGACTCTAAGATACCCGGCATTTGAAAACAATCCACTTGATATAACTATTCGAGTACCTTATAACTTTGAGTTTGGTAAGCCAACTCCAGCTACATACATAATGAAATATGATGCAAAGCAGAAGTGGCGACCACGAGGCGTTAAATCAAAAAATGCTAAATCACACAAGAAGAATTTTGGAAAAACTCCACTGACCGTCTTTAACATGTACACAAACGAAAATTATGGGCTAACAAATTTCAAGGATAATCTATACTACAGTAAACTCACAGGCAAGCCCCAGTCTGATGTTAATAAACATCCTTCTTTTAAGATAAAGCCTAATAAGACAGTAGTAAAAACTATCATGACTACCTTTGACCAATGTAATGACTGGGTGTTTAGAGGTCCAACAGCTGAATCAGATAGGGCAAAATTCAAGGCAGAAGGCTTTGACCCCATTCCACCAGAAAATTACCGATGTTTACCAGTTGATATGGCATTAAATGTTGAAGCAAAGCTGAAGAAAACAAAAAAACGAGGTGGCAAGAAACTGGTCTACGAATCAGATGTGAGCAATTCCGTTGGGATAAATAATGTCAGCATAAAGAATCCAACTGAGATCTTTACATTGCCCGGCGATGAGCCTGCCCCGTCGCCAACTACTCCGACTGGTCCAACTGGTCCAACCGCTTACACCTATCCAAGTCGTGATAATCACGAGTTTAGCCTAGTCGCCTAAAAGCTTAACCTTATTGCTATAGATGCTTGCAATATAGTATTATTGTATAAGCGTAAGCATAGCTAATCTAACAATGGTCAGGTGAGTGGTGAAGGTAAAGCTAAAATTTAAAAAAGATTTGTTCAAAACAAAACCGTTTTTGGTCGGCGTGGTTTTGACTCTTATACTCTTGATTATCATAGGGCTTGCTACTGTGTATTACTTTACGTACGGTAAAGACGCACAAATTCCAGAAGATCGTAGGAATGTAACTGGTCCGGCAGTAAAAGCAGTGCCTGACCCTGCAGGTGGTGACCCCGCCCTCGTTACTAGCTATTATCAGCAGGCGCTCAGTGCATGGAAAGCCGGAGATAAGGAAAAAGCAAAATCACTAGCCCAAAAAGGGCTTGATGTAAATGAACAACTTACAGAGGCACAGAAATCTCAAGTGCCAGATCAAATGAACACAGTTTACAATCTTTTTTACATAACCGAAGGAAGTTATCGTGAATAGTATTCTAAGTATGAGAAGTAGAATTTTTATACTCTTAGCTCTCTTAGTTTCGACGGTCGCCCTAACGGTATGTTCACCTAAAATAGCTCATGCTGACTATTTTGACTTGGATAATTATCTTTCAGTGCCCTATGATCAATATGTAAGTAATGAAGAAAATGATCCTGTCACTGGTAGAGGCAATAAAACCCCAAGATTAAGATTTTTATTCTATACTGACGAAAACGCTCCCTCAGATTTTGTGATCATTCAGAACGTGACAGTTACTGGAAAGCCAAGATGTGGTGATTTCAATATATCCATCAATAATTTACCTGATGATGCTCCTAGGAATGGTAGAGATAATTTCGGAAGTCCTGTCGCTGTAAACGAGGGAAATACTGATAAGTGTAGGACTACAAGCGACGGAAATGGCTTTATAATCAGAGATCTCGCATCATATAATAAATTTCGTCCATCAGTCAGATTTCCTGGCAGAGCAGTGGTTGCTATTGAGTTGAGACTGAAGGATACTTCATCAAGTAAGTTTGTTGACGTAGATGTATCATTCAATGGCAATAATAGACTAAGTCACATTGGCTCATATACTAATCCCCCAGTCGATGCTGATGGCGTAAGTTATAGTCGTTGGCAAGCTGGCTATGGGAATATAGTTGCTGACTTTGCTCCTCCGTGTGATTATAACGGTCCAGGAACGGTCAATATACATTGGAAAGATGCTGATTCGCGAGAAGATGCAAACGGCGGACCTTCACAGCCGGTAACCTATAGGATGGAAATGAAAAACGCTCCAACAACCTCACAGCCAAATCCGCCCTGGCGCCAGATTCGTAGTGGAGATGCCGGTAGCGGTGGCGACATAAAGAATAGGTCATTTCCGGCAGTCGCTGGCGCAAAATACAGAATGATATTTGAGAATGTTCGAGGCAGAGGCAGTAGTAATCCGGCCAATACAGTTAAAGTCTGGTATCCTTTTGATCAGGCCGCGGCTTTTGTGCCTTGCCCGCCAAAGACTGCAGGAGGAAATGCAGTTTGTCAGAGGTTTGGAGCATTGCCTGATCGTTATAAGCTCCAACCACACTCACGCTATAGGTTCTCCTATTATCCAAACAGTAATCCGGGAACTTTGGGGAACTGGGCAACAACCTCAGGTAGTTACATAAGAAATGACGCAAGCTTGTTTTGGTCCGGCAATGATGGTTGGTCAGCTGTAGATTATCAGACAAATAGCACGAACAGCACAGAAGACTATTATTATGATTATCCTCCACCTTCGTCAGATGGATGGATTGTCAAAGTAGAGCGATGGGAGCATACAGAACGTAGAGATTCTCCTTCACCAACATGGGATGGGCAAGAGTGGGAGTATCACCATGATTCATATCAGGTTAATGGGTGTTATGTTGCCCCGTGCACTGTTAGTGTTGGAGCAAGTCTGGGAGGAAGACCTAATTCTGCAGGGGCGAATACGAATATAGGATTGTCAGTTGACGTTACAAACACTGGGCTGGCAGATATGAACAACATCACAGTTAATATTGGGTCTAACCCAGGCGGAATTGGATACAGTACATCATTCCCATTAGGCTCAGGAGATCCAACTTCTGTAGATCCTGGCTTGTTAGCGCCCGACGATATAAATTCTAGAACGATAACGGCTAGCCTGAATTATGGTGCAGTAAATCTGGGGTCATGCTCTACTAGTCTAGATACCTACAGAGAATATGATGTTGGGGCGATAGCACGGATTAACAGTGCTGATAACGAAAATCCAACAGTTATAAATTACACCGCAGGAGGCTCAGCATTTATTAGAAACCCAGGAGTCAATGTAGTTATACCAACTCAGGCTAATATAGTTAGACAAAACGAGGATGGTACGTATAGTGGCTCTCTGGACACATTGGTTAATGGTTCTCCAACGTATGCGCCGTGGACACAAACAGCAAATAGTACGGCAGTGAACAGAACTCTAATACCTCCCGGGGCGTTCTATTGTGTTAGAACGGTTCTTGCACCCGGTCATGGATGGGTTGGTCCGCCTGTTAGCGGAGGAACAAGCTCAAACATAATTGCTATTGAGAACAGACAAGACGAACGGTGTGAGAGGGTGGTCAATAAACCTTATGTAAGGTTCTACGGTCAAGACGTGTTTGCCGGAGGTAATTTCCCTAACGATACGCAAACAAACGGTGGAATCGATGCTAACTACAGAGCAACAGGTGTTGGTTCTGGTGTTGAATATGCTGCCTTTGCACTGGGTGGAATAGATAGGTTTGCTTCAAATAACATGAAGACAGATGGAGCATTTGACCTGCTAAACTTTGCTTCTACGCCAACCAAGGGTAACTTTGGCGCGGAGCATATAGCAACAGACTATTTTGCTAATATACCACTCAACGTTAGAACGTTGCCAGCCACGGGCAGTGTTGACATAAGCTCGGTAAATAACGAGTCCGTGTATTACAACGGAGATGTCAGCATAGATGCTAGCTCACCTCTAGCTCCTGGCACAAGTAGAACACTATTTGTAGACGGAGATGTAGTGATCAGGAATAATATTGCCTATACAAACTGGGGCACAGATATAAATGCGATTCCGAATTTCCGACTCTTTGTAAAAGGCAACATCTATATTGCTAGTAATGTGGGTCAAATAGATGGACTTTTGGTCGCTCAGCCGACTGATGATCCAAATACTGGTCAACTACATACGTGTACAAAGCCAGATGGCTCTCCAGCTAGTCTGACTATCAGGGGTACGGCGAGTAACAATAGTAACCCAGCAGACCCTAATTATGGTGAGTGTTCAGGCAAACTGACAATCAATGGAGCTGTCGTGGCGCAAAAAGTTAAATGGCTCAGGACATTTAGGACACTGAGTGACGCTCTGAGCGGTGGACTGGAGCCATATAACGGTACAAATGCATCAGAGCTCATTAATGCGTCTTCAGAACTTTACTTTGGCAGGCCAGCAGATCCTCCAACAGGTGGTGGTACGAGTGGCAAGTATGATTCATATCAAGCGTTACCGCCAATACTTTGATTAATAAAATATAAATATGATCTTACACCACTACGCACTTCACAGAATGAGCATGAGAAAAGACGATCTTGGCGAGCTGTATGTCTCTGCCTCGCTGAGGTCTTTTGCCCTCGGTCTAGCTGGCATATTTATACCAATATTCTTGTACAAACAGGGTTGGTCTCTGACAAATATACTGTTCTTTTACATGATATTTTTTATGTATAGTTTAGCGTTCGCTAGATATCTAGGTGAATATGCTATGAAGTATGGCTCTAAGCATCTGATGGCGGTCTCGTTTTCTTTTAGTTTTGCATCTTTGGCGTTCCTCAGCATAGATCAATCTCTTATATCAGTTTTTTGTATAGTGGCCCCACTTTATGCGATAGCAGAGTCGGCTTATTGGATAAGCAATCATGTGATATTAACAGAGACTAAAGAGTCTGGGCATGTCGGAAGATCTGTTGCAAAGTACAATATACTGGTTGGTATTTTCTCTGCTTTGGGTCCTCTAGTCGGTGGTGTGATCGGTGAGCACTATGGTTTGAGGACGGCTTTTATGATTAGTTTGGTTGTTCTGATTGTAGCCCTGAGACCTCTTTTTATCACAAGAGAAGGGATTAGTTTTGGTAAATTTGATCTGAGTAAACTTGAGAAGGATAAAGGGTTGATCCACGATATGTTCATCCTTGGGCTAGGTACAATAGCAAACGCAGCTGTATTGGTGTTTTGGCCGTTATTTATCTACAGCAGAACTGGAGGTTTGATAAAAACAGGTTTGATAGTTGCTATATCTCTAACTGCTACAACTTTGGCGTGCTGGATGGCGGGCCAGTTAAATGATAACAACAAGGGTAGAAAAGTTAGAAAGCTAGGATCTCTAACCTGGTTCATAGCGTCTGTTGCTATGGTTTTGAGTCCTGGCATAATTATCTTAGCCTTAGCTAATATGTTAGGTCATATTAGTCAGATGTTGTCTGTGGTGCCAAGGACATCAACGGTTATCTCCCACTCATTTGATGAATACAGAGCAGAATATATGACAGTAATGTTTATGTCTATTCAATTTTTCAAGGTTATATTCATGGCTATTATGGTTGTTGTCAGTCAGCAGATGGATGATTCGAGAGTGCTGAGCACAGGTCTAATATTTGGTGGTCTGAGCGCCCTTGTGTATTACTATAGTTTTAGTAGAAAACGAAAAATCGTGAAAGATGTTAAAATAGGATAACAAAGGGAGAATATATGTTGGATGATTCAAATTTCATAAATAAAACGGATAAATCAGATGCTCTCGGGCTTGCTAGTCTCAATGCGGAGCAACTCAAGTATGAATATAATTTGACTATTCTTGGTTCGCGTTCAGAAGTCGACAACATTGTAGTTAGCGGTATGGGTGGTAGTGCTCTGGGGGCGCTTTTTATTAAATCTTGGCTAGACTTAGATATTCCTTTTGAGATAGTGAGGGACTACAGCCTGCCGAGTTATGTAAATGAGAGAACTCTTGTTATTGTCTCAAGTTTTTCTGGGAATACAGAAGAGACACTTTCTTGTCTGGACCGGGCAGAGCAAAATAATGCAAAAGTAGTGTGCGTAGCTGGTGGCGGGCAGTTAGAGGAAAGAGCGTCGAGTGCAGGACACACTTTTGTAAAATTACCAGAGTGCCCACAACCTAGATTTGCAGCATTTTACAGTTTTAAAGCGATGGTAGCGATTTTGGTCGCGTTTGGCGTGGTAGACGGGGGCAAATTGACAGAAATAACTGAAACTAGTTCGTTCTTGAGTGATGAGATCAAAAAAATTACTCAAGATGTTCCAACAGCGCAAAACCCGGCCAAGCAATTGGCTCAAGAAATTATCGGAAAAAGCCCAGTTATCTATGCGGGAAGCCTCATGGCAGGCCCAGCTTACAAGTGGAAGATAAGTTTTAACGAAAATGCAAAGAATGTTGCATGGTACGGCGTGTATCCTGAGTTCAACCACAACGAATTTATTGGCTGGTCTAGTCACCCAAAAGACAAGCCTTACGTTGTTATTGATTTGAGATCTAGTTTTGACCATGAACAGGTTAAAAAACGTTTTGAAATCTCTGATCGTTTACTATCTGGCCAGAGACCGAAGGCGAATGTAGTTGAAATAGTCGGATCCAGTAGGCTACAGCAGCTAGTATGGGCAGTAACTTTCGGCGATTTTGTATCACTATATGTGGCAATACTTAATGAAGTTGATCCTTCACCTGTAGCTTTGGTCGAACAAATGAAGAAAGAGCTTTGAGGATCTAGGAGATGTTGTTTGAGAAAAAGAACTTACCCTTTTTCTCTGTACTACTTCTGCCTGCGGTTGTCGCTTTAGCGCTTCTTGTTATTCGAATTGTGGCAACAGATAGCACTAGGTATCTTTTTCTAATCTGGAATTTACTACTTGCTTTCGTGCCTCTTGTTTTACTCCTAGTTCTTAAAAACCGACTTAAAAACACCGCATGGTGGAGTGTTCCTAACATACTCATAACTTTTGCTTTCATCGCTTTTCTACCAAATGCGTTCTATATCATGACCGACTACAAGCACCTACGCGGTGCGAGTGAAATTAACATTAACTATGATATTTTGATGATCAATGTTTTTGCTTGGACAGGACTACTTTGGGGATATTGTGCGACATTAGAATTTCACAAAGAGTTGAAGAAGAGACTCTCATCTTCACGTGCTTTAATATCAATGGGATTAGTTTTTTCAGCAATTAGTTTTGCGATCTACCTAGGCAGGTTTGTCAGATGGAATAGTTGGGACATACTTGTTCAGCCTGCAGCCATAATATTTGATGTGAGTGATCAAGTGATAAATCCGTCGATGCACGTTAACGCGTATTTCTATACTTTTATATTTTTCATCTCTTTGTTCTCTATCCACTACACGTTGTGGCGGTTGATCTCTAAATCTAGATAACGACTGAATGCTACCAGTGATATAATAGGGACAAGATGAAGTACGAGGTAGCTCAAGCGCTAGAGACTAAAGTTAAAGAACTCTACCCTGATTGGAAGCAGGTTGAAGTAGAGCTTGATCAAACAGAAGAAAAATTTGGCGACTATTCCTGTAATATTGCTATGAAAATGGCTAAATCCCAAGGTTTGAACCCTCGCGATATAGCTGATAAGTTAGCAAAGGCCGTCAATGACGCAAAGTTGTTCTTTAGTGCAGAGGTTGCTGGGCCTGGCTTTATAAATATTGCCATATGCGACGATGCTCTCTTGTCTTATACAAATAAGTCTCCAAATAACCCTGGTGTATATTCGGGACAAAAATTCTTAGTGGAATATTCTGACCCAAACCCTTTCAAACCTCTCCATGCAGGACACCTCTATACAACATTGATAGGGGACGCTGTAGCAAGAATAGTTGAATATGCTGGGGCAGATGTCACCAGGATTAACTATGGTGGAGATGTCGGGCTACATGTCGCAAAAAGCATGTGGGCAATACTCAAAAATTTGGGTGGTGAGAATGTAGAAAAATTGCGTACTGTCTCAGAAGATTCCAGAGCTGTGTGGCTTGGCGAAAGATATGTTGAAGGCAATAATGCGTACGAAGAAGAGGGCTCAAAACAAGAAATAACAGATCTCAATAAAAAGATTTATGAAATACATAGTAAAAAAGATAAAACATCGGACCTGGCCCAGATCTATTGGACCTGTCGTAGCTGGAGTTATGATTATTTCAATTCTTTATATAAAGAACTTGGCGTTATTGATTTTGACAGGTATATTCCCGAGAGTGAAGTGACAGATCTTGGTCTTGAAACAGTGAAAGAGCAGTTAAAGCAAGGTGTTTACGAGGAAAGTGATGGGGCAGTAGTTTTTCGAGGTGAAGATGATGGTCTGCACACCCGTGTTTTTATAAATGCCGAAGGGCTACCTACCTATGAGGCAAAAGAAGTGGGCCTGATACTAACAAAATGGCAAGATTATCAGTATGATAAATCAATCATAATAACTGCGAATGAACAAGAACAGTATATGCAGGTAGTTTTATCTAGTGTAGGTAGATTCAAGGTAGAGCCAGTTGAACGAACAAATCATTTAACGCATGGGGTTGTGAAGCTGGCAGGTGGAGAAAAAATGAGTAGCAGGAAAGGTAATATATTGAGCGCAGTTGATGTTATTCGTTCAGCAGAGTCTACGAGTAAGAAGACATTTGGTAACGATAACCCAGGTATTGCTGTTGGTTCAATTAAGTATTCATTTGCAAAACAGAGGATTGGCGGAGACGTAATTTATGACCCAATCGTGTCTGTGAATATGCATGGTGATAGCGGACCATACCTCCAATACGCACTCGTAAGAGCAAAAAGTATTATCAAAAAAGCTGGAAATACTATCAGCCAGGACTTAAGTAGTAGCAAAAAGTTAGACAATTATGAACGAAGTATATGTAGAAAGATGCAATATTTTGACTCTATCGTTGATTCTTCTGCACGTGAGCTTGCCCCAAATCAAATATGCACGTATGCTTTTGAGCTAGCACAAGTCTTCAATAGGTTCTATGAGAACAGCCCAGTCTTGAATAACGAAAGAACAGACATAAGAATTAGCATTGTAAAAAAATACACAAGCATTTTAGAGCAATGCCTACAGCTCATAGGGCTAGACATAGTTGAGGGTATGTAGTTGAAGCGGGCTATTATCTTTGATTTTGACGGAACGATAGCTGATACAGTGCCAATAATGCTAGATATCTATCACAAAAAGGCAGAAACTAAAGGATGGCCTGTTATAACTCCTACAACACTAGTTGAGCTCAAGAAGGGTTCGATAAAACAAGCCATGAGGTGGGCTGGGGTCAAGTTTTGGCAGATACCAGGACTACTGAGTATGGGAAGAAGTTACATGAAAGAACGTGCTAATGATATACAAATGTTTGATGGCATCCCACAGTTGATGAAAGATATACCTGCCAGTACCGACCTATATGTGCTTAGCAACAATGACTCCACGACAATTGAGCAGGTGCTCATAGCTAATGGGTTGAATAATAAAGTTAGGGTGCTACCTAGGCCTAGCTTGTTTAATAAAGATAAGTCAATAAAGAGACTACTCAAATTGAATAAATATTTTAATAAAGACGTCATTATGGTTGGTGATGAGGTCAGAGATATTGAAGCTGGCAGAAAAGCAAAGATACATTCAGTGGGAGTTAGTTGGGGCTTGCAAGATAAGTCTTTGCTTAAAAAAGCCAAAGCAGATGAAGTTTGTGACAGTGTAGGTGAGCTCAATATAGCTATAGAACGTATCTTTAGTAACTAGGGGCTGACGGTAAACCAAAATATTCTTCAAGAGTTTTATTAGAGCTGTGTAGATCTTTGGCAACATCTGTGCCAACATAGCGTAGATGCCATGGTTCAAATTGATAGCCTGTTATACCTGTCTTGTCTTTTTGATACCGAATAATAAACCCAAACTTATATGAATTTTGGGATAACCATTTTCCTCCTGGGGTTTCTGAAAAGCAAATATCAAGATCGCAGGTGTTATCACTGTTACCGAGGTCAACAGCTAAGCCCGTTTGGTGCTCGCTATGTCGAGGTCGCGCACTGTATGTGTCTGCTAGTGCTTGACCGTCCTTGGATAAGTAACTGCTGTAGAGTGAATCTTGGCTTGATTGAGATCTATAGCCACTAATCAAGCGTAAATTTATGCTTTGTGCTCGTGCTTCTGATAAAAGGGCGTCTAACTTTTCTTTCGGCTCCTTTCTTAGTAGGCCGTCTAGATCAGTTGGAGTGTAGCCGTCTGGTAGGGGTCGCTTTTTGTTGACTACGAATGAAATGCTATCTGGATCATTGTAATTACTTTTATCTGTAATAATCGGCGGATTTTTCGACTCATTTGCCCTATTTGTGAGATTGGTAAAAGCAAAAATAAAAAGTAAAATAAAGATTGGGACGTATATTACTTTCTTCTTTAGGGCTGACACACTATAATTATACGTAAATGACAGAAATAAACTATAAAGACCTGCCAAAACCGACTAAATTACTCTGGGTTGACCTAGAGATGACAGGACTTGATATTGCCCGAGATAGAATACTCGAAATTGCGTGTGAAGTAACAGATTTTAACTTTAAGACACTGGCGAGCTATGAGGCTGTTATCAGACAGCCAGATACAGTCATGGGCACAATGAATGAATGGTCCCAGAAGCAACATAAAATTAGCGGTCTTATAGATAGAATAGAAAAAAATGGGAGACCAGAAAAAGAAGTAATACATGAACTAGTTGGCTTCATAAAAGCACAATTTGGTTCAGAGCCAGCGATATTAGCCGGAAATTCTATACATAATGATCGTAATTTTATAAAACAATGGTGGCCTGAAGTTGAATCACTGCTTCACTATAGGATGTGCGATGTAAGTAGTCTCAAAATTATTATGAACAGCAAGTACGATACAGAGTTCAGTAAGAAAGAAGTCCATCGTGCATTTGACGATATCCAGGCTAGCATTGCTGAATTGCAATATTATCTAGATTTCTTAAAAAACAATGAAGCATAAAGAGGTTGAAGAGTATCTGCTATCAATGCCAAATGCGTGGTTAGATTATCCATTTGGCAAGGAAGTAGCTGTGTACAAGGTCAATGATAAGATGTTTGCTCTTATTGGAGAGGGATCAGACCCTGTGAGGATCAGTCTAAAATGTGACCCAAAGCTTGCCGAGGTCTTGCGCGGTAAATACGAGACAGTTATGCCTGGCTATCATCTCAATAAAAAGCACTGGAATACGATAATTTTGAGCGGTCAGTTATCGGATGAAGAGATAAAAGATCTGATACTTTTGAGCTATAAATTGGTGGCAAAGTAGACTACTTTTTGGTAGTCAGTAGAGCATCGACATTTTGATATATCGGCTTCAGCGTGGCTTTTTCAGCCTTGTTCCCAGAGTCGTAGGCTTTTTGAATAAGTATTTTATATTGCTGTAATTTCTCTTCCAATATTTGATTGTAGGTATCATTGAATTTGTTATTCTTGGTAGCTTTTTCCAGGCTTGCGTCCACAGAGGGGTCTTTAGATGAAGCTAGAACTTTGGGATTAACTTTTTTTACCCCTCTTTTTGCAAGCATACTACTGATACTGCTCTGAGAAGAGATAGTCGTAACTTTCACGTTCAGCGCCCGATATTTTGTCGTCTCGGTAGCCGATTCGTCTTTAGAAGGGAGGTCAGCTATCCTGATGAGTTCAGTCTGGGCTTTAGTGATTTCGGTTAGATTATTTTTTTGGGAGTTATTGCCACTATTAATAACGGCGTTTAATAGTATAAAGATAATAACGATAACGAATAGACAAAAACCAATAAAACCAAAAAGCATTTTTGGATTGGCCTTTAGATCAATGGGTGCCTTTTTCTGCTTCTCGGGGTTTAATATAAAGTCGTATTGATTGTTGTTGGGTTGCATAAGCATTATGATACCACAGGCTGGAGGGGTAAAATAAGATCATGGATGCTGTGAGCGATATCAAAGCCAGACTTAATATTGAGGACGTTATTGGAGAGTATGTTCGACTTAAAAGGACAGGTAGGAGCTACAAGGGATTAAGCCCTTTTACGAATGAGAAGACACCAAGTTTTGTAGTTAGTCCAGAAAAAAATATCTGGCATGACTTTAGCTCTGGCAAGGGCGGTGATATGTTCAGCTTTATCATGGAAGCTGAGAGCGTGGATTTTAAGAACGCACTTGAATTATTGGCAAGAAAAGCTGGAGTTGACCTCGATAAATATCAAAATAGTTCGAATACAAAGCAAAGCAAAGACCCCCTATATAAAGTGCTAGAAGATGCGACGCATTTCTACCAAAAGTCTTTGGTTAAGAATAAGAAAGCACTCGATTATCTTTCTCAGCACAGGAAATTTTCAAAACAAATAATCCTAGATTTTCAGATTGGCTATAGTCCGGCGGGCGGAAGAGAATTACTTGATTATTTGATGAGTAAAAAACATTCCCTGGCAGATATAAATAAAGTTGGGCTGACTAGTAAGTATAAAGGTGAGAACCAAGATATGTTCCGTGGGCGAATCATGTTGCCACTTTGTGATTCATTTGGCCGAGTCATTGGATTTACGGCGCGTTTACTTGATGATAATCCCAATGCTCCAAAATATATTAATACTCCAAGCACGTTACTTTATGATAAAAGTCGCCATGTTTATGGGCTACATTTGGCCAAGCAAGCAATTAAAAAAAACAATTTCTCGGTCGTTACTGAGGGAAACCTTGATGTTGTCAGCTCACACCAAGCAGATGTTAAGAATGTGGTGGCTATAGCTGGAACTGCGCTGACGCGCTATCAGACGAAGATACTTGCAGGGCTATCAGAGAACATACGACTGAGTTTTGACCAAGATAGAGCTGGCCTTAACGCTACTGAGCGGTCTTTGGAAGTTGTAGCTGATCAGTCAGTTAATCTCTGCGTTATAACTGTCCCAGAAGGCAAAGATCCAGATGATCTGATCAAGAAAGATCCCGAACTTTGGAAAAAAGCAATTGATAATTACAGCTACGCGGTAGATTGGATAATCGAAAAATATAAAAAAGATTTCGACCTAAAAACTCCCAATGGGAAAAAAGATTTTGGAGCAAAGGTTGTTGATGTTCTTCGCTTGATTAAAGACCCGATAGAACAGGAGCACTATGTGAAGGTTGTTGCTGAGCAGTCAGGCATATCAAAAGAAGCTCTTGTGGCAAAGATTTCTCAGGTAGGAGAGACAGATAAAGAACGACCACTAAAAGCTGTTAAGCATTCAGAGAATATTGATAATAAACAAGATATTGAGTTAAAAAAATCAATAGACCAACTGTTCTCAATAATGCTCTGTATGCCGGGTACTCGTCGTTTTGTGAGTGATTTGTCAGAAGATATACTGCAGAACAATGAACAAAAAGATATTTTTAGATTCTTGCGTGATAATCCAACAGCAGAGCCGAAGTTATCAGATCATGAACAGTTGAGGCAACACGAAAATTATGCTAAGATATTAGTAGTAAACTTTGAAGAATTGTTTCAAGATATTGAGACACTTGAGTTGCAATACGAAGCAGAAAGACTAAAAAACAAAATTATTGAACAATTTGTTAGAAAGAAAAAAATTGAAATTTCTTTGGAACTTAAAAATGCTGATAAGACAAAAGAGCGAGATCTTTTGACCCAGTCAGGCAGACTAGATAAAATGCTAAAAAGCAAGAAGGTGTAACTATGGTTGATGAACAAAAAGATATAAGTGAGATAAAAAAAGAGCTCGTTGAAAAAGCAAAAAAAGATGGCAAGATAAAGCAAGAAGATATATTTGCTCAAATTCCAGATTTGCCAGCGAATTCTGAAATCCTAGACGGTCTTTATACAGAATTGGCAGACCTAAATATTGAAGTTGATAATGGTGAGGCAAGTACTGTCGAGATTACTGACGATTGGTCAACTGAAGATGATGAAGAAGTTATCGTTGACGATAAAGTATATCTGGACGATATAGCTGATGATTCAGTACGTCTTTATTTACGAGAAATCGGGAAAATTCCGTTGCTAAAAGGTGATGAGGAGCTTGAACTTGCTTACCGCGTAGTTGCTGGTGACAAGGATGCTAAAGACAAAATGGCAGAAGCTAACATGCGTCTTGTGGTTAGTATCGCGAAGCGTTATGTTGGTCGTGGTCTGGATCTTCTTGATCTTATCCAAGAGGGCAATACCGGACTTCTCCGTGCGGTTGAGAAATTTGATCCAGACAAAGGGTTCAAATTCTCTACATATGCAACTTGGTGGATCCGTCAAGCAATAACTAGAGCGATTGCTGACCAAGCAAGGGTTATTCGTATTCCGGTGCACATGTTCGAGACTATTAACAAGTTACTCAGAACACAAAGAAGGTTAACTCAAGAACTCAACCGCGAGCCAACAAACGAGGAAATTGCCGAGGCTATGGAGATGGACGTAGAAAAAGTTGAGCATATTATGAAGATCAAACAAGATATTCACTCACTTGATGCTAGCGTGCGTGATGATGAAGAAGACAGTGTTCTCGGAGATTTTATAGAGGACGAAGATACTGTGACCCCGGAAGAGTCTGCAACAGGACAGCTACTCAAAGAGCATGTCAAAGACATGCTGGGCTCTCTATCAGACCGTGAACAGAAGATAATCAAACTGCGCTTTGGGCTTGAGGATGGCAAAAACCATACGTTAGAGGAAGTGGGTCAAGAATTTAGCGTAACACGTGAGCGAATTCGACAGATTGAAGCTAAAGCTCTTGCAAAACTTAAGAAGCACAAAGACGCAAAGAAACTTCACGACTACCTGGGCTAGGCATGAAATTAATAGGTATTGGTGGCACAAACGGTTCTGGAAAGGATACTCTAGGTGAGATCCTACAGGATAAATATGGCTGGAAGTTTATATCGCTAACAGATGTCCTTAGAGATATTGCTCGGCAAAGAGGTATGCCTATAGGCAGAGAAAATCTTCGTCAGATTAGCGCAGAACTCAGAGAAGAACATAGTACAGGAGTGATGATAGACCTAGTTGCTGGCACGTACAAAAATCTAGGCCAAGACTACGAAGGTCTAGTTACGGCGTCGCTTCGTAACGACGGAGAGGCGGATCGCATACACGAGTTAGGTGGTAAGGTAATCTGGATAGATGCCGATCCAAAGTTGAGATATAAGAGGATAGTATCAAGATCTAGGTCTGATGATACGGTTAGCTTTGAAGAATTTATAAAACAAGAACAAATAGAAATGCATGGGGCCAAAAACGAATTTGAGCTAAGGTCTGCAGATGTTAAAGACAAGTCTGACATATTTATTGAGAACGACCTTGGCTACCAAGAGCTAGTTGAAAAGGTCACTATTCTTGCCAAAGAACTTGGGTTATAGCAATCCAAAGGACAAAACATGCTTTTTTGAGATGATGGATTGATGAGATGAAAATACGTGTTTAGTTTTTTGGATTGCTATAGAGTTCTTTTTTAATTTCGTTCGCTAAAGCAGGATTCCACATAGCTCCAGTAGCAGATTGCACTAAGTCTGCTCCAGCATTTTTATAGTCCTGAAAATCATCTTTTGTCATCACTCCACCGACACCAATTATCTCAAAGTCTAGACCAAAATCTTTTCTAATTTTTGACAGTCTCTTAACCATATCAATTCCCGCCCACTTGATTGATGCTCCACATACGCCACTGTTGAGTCGATTTGGTCCAGGAAGTGCTTGTTCGCCCTTTTCATTAACCACGGGTGCTGAGATTGTGTTGATTACTGATACGCCGGCAAGGTAAGGGCTGGTATCTTTAATAATTTTCTCAAGAAGTGTTTGTTGCCCCGCTGAGAAATAGCCGAATTTGGCAATCAGAGGGGTATTTCCAACTTTGGCTTTTACTCGCTTACAAATGCCGATAACTGCGTCATAGTTGTAGCAGAGAACACCTTCAGTGGCAACATTTGGGCAAGAAAGATTTATTTCAATTGCTTCAACACCTGCCTTTGTTGCAAGGCTGGCAGCTTCAGCAAAATCATCCCAATAATCTTCTTCTGAAAATCCGTTTTTAATGGTCCCAACAACACTCATAATCAGTAACTGACCTCTGCCTTGATATGAAACAGCTTTTTTCAAATCTTCTACCCAGAATTCGGGGCCTCTTGAAGGGTTACCAAAAGAATTTGTTATTGACAATTCCTTCTCAGATTTTTCTGTTTTAAGTAGTCCGAGCTGAGGCTTTCCAGCCTTCTCTAAAGTTAAGTCTCCATCAACGTCTAGATACAAAACATTTGGGAATTCGTTGCAACTAAATTCAGTGCTTCTCTGCGTCTTGTAGCAGAGAACATCAAATCCGTTATCAAAAGCATATTTAATATATTCACTATTGAGGAGTGGCCCTGCAGGAATGCCGAAGGGTGAATAAATTTTTTTGCCTAAAAAACTAAACTTAGGCTCGCCAACATCTTTGACGATGACTTCTTTTCCGGTATTTGTTGGCCCATCGTCAAAGTTATCGTCGTAAGTTTTAGTTGGGTCGTAAAATGCTTTTTTTGTCATGATCTATATTATTCTAACAGTTTTAGTTAGCTTCGAATACTGTTTTCCCGCCACTAACTAACTTTGTTAGCTTACCGCCTGCAATATAACCGACATAGGGTGACCAGCCAGTACCAGATAAAATTTCTTGTTCAGTTATCTTGTGAACTTGGGCTTCGGATGTGTCCCACTCCGTGTAATTTTGTTCAGGGTCAAAAGAAAGCCCGAGCACCTCGATAGGTTGCGTATGAGTGGCATCGATAAGTCGTTCAATAGACAGCAGGTTCTTGCGCACCAGACTTAACATAATTGGCATGATGTGCTCTATACCAGGGAGACCAAAACAGGTTGTATGGCTAGAATCGTGGATACCCTCAGGGTTGTTAGATTCAGCCTTTAGCTTACTATCAACAGAATGAGGCGCATAGTCAGACTCTAATATGTCAATTTCTCCAGAAGAGAGAAGTGAAAGTAGCGATTTAGCCTCCGACTGTTCGGGTAGTGGTGGTTGCATTCGAGCAAACCAGCCTTGGCCAATAGTATCGTGAGATGTTTTTAGAAAATGATGAGGACAGACGCCACAACTAAGTTTTCGCCCTTGTTTTTTGTAAGAATTGATCAATTTTACTTGTGCTGTGCTATGAACATGGCAAACATGCAGATGATGGCCATAAGTACCAGTTACTATTTCGATAAGTTCTTCTAAATTATCTGCACCAGCGTGGAGCATAATTGGCTTTTGTGGTGCAACACGATGCCACTCTTTGATAATTGGCTCAAAGTCTTTAGCGGTGTAGTCATTATCATTACCTGTTGTTGGTGCACCGTAGAGCTTTATGCCTACAGCTCCAGCTTTCGCCATGCCCTCAAGCTCATCAAGATTATCAGATTCTGGTTGGCTACCTGCGTAAAACAGTGTTGTGATAACAGAATCCTTCTCTGCTATGGATTGTTTTTCTTGTAATTTAGCCAGGCTCCAGGTCGGGTTTCCCGGGTTATTCGGCATATCACAAATCAGTGAAAATCCCCCACGGGAAGCAGAAAGAGAGCCGTTTTTTATAGTTTCGGCTTTGTTGTCACTTGGCTCACGCAAGTGGACATGTAGGTCGATTGCTCCCGGCAACTTTATGATTGACATGTACGTATAATCCTATAGAAAAACACTATAAAACACAAGTGTAGAGTGCTATAATTGAGCCAAGATGAAATATCAAAAAGAGTTGGACCTCGCTAAAGATTTGGCTGAAAAAGCTGGCAAGATCATGCATAAGTATTTTAATGCTGAGCACAGAAAAACTGTTAAACGTGACGGTTCATTTGTGACGGCGGCCGACACAGAAGCTAACGATATGGTTATTGACGAGATAGAGAAGCATTTTCCAGACCACGGAATTATTGGCGAAGAAGCTTCTCGGCACGCGGGCGAGGACTATACATGGATATGTGATCCTATAGATGGAACACTACAGTTCACGCTTGGTGTCCCAGTCAGCGTCTTTGCTATTGGGCTGATGCATCAAGGCAAGATGCTAATGAGTGTCATATATAATCCATTCACAGACGACCTTGCCTGGGCAGTCAAAGGCGAAGGAGCCTATTTGAACGATAAGAAAATATCTGTATCTGAATGCCATGATTTAAATGGAGCTATCATCGACGTATTTGGAGCTAGTAAATACTTCAATAAGTATGAATTCTTTGGACAAGAGCGCAAAAATTATAAATTGATTCCATCTGGAATATATTCGGGGCTATACGGTGGCATGTTGGTCGCTTGCGGAAGAATTGATGGAGCAATCTTTAATATGTCACCGCCACACGACAGCGCTATGGCTCAACTGCTGGTTGAGGAAGCTGGTGGCGTAGCCACTAACTTAGTCGGTAGAGATCAGCGTTATGATAAGCCAGTATTTGGAATGATAGCTGGCAATAAAACTATGCACAAAAAACTTAAAGATCTCGTAGAGCCATACCTAGAATCTGATCAATAGAAACCTCGGCCAATGATTTGGCTATAACTGATATAATAGGGTTATGAGTTCCGGGCGTAAGAAGTTAGCCATCATTGACGGTAAAAGCGTTTTTTACAGAGGCTACTACGCTATGGGCAATCTTGCTACCAAAGATGGCACTCCGACAGGAGGTGTGTATGGTTTTGCTGTGATGGCACTTGAAGTTATTAAAAGGCTCAATCCTGACTATGTGTGCGTAGCTTGGGACAAACCCAAGACAAATATCCGAAAAAGAAGAGAGTTGTATCCGCAGTACAAAGCGAATCGAAAGCCTGCACCTCCAGATTTTTACGCTCAGATTCCTTATTTACATGAGCTACTTGATTCTTTCGGGTGGCCACTGTATGAGCTAGATGATTATGAAGCTGACGATATAATGGGCGCACTGGCTGTCCAGGCAAAAGAGAAAGACATAGAAACATTATTGATTACCTCTGATCTGGACATGCTCCAATTGATAAATCATCATGTACATGTTTATGCTCTAAAAACTGGCCTTAGTAATATTGAGCTGTTCCATCCGGAGTCTTTTGAGGCAAAATACGGTATAAAAGTAGAACAATTCCTAGATCTTAAAAGTCTCAAGGGCGATAGTTCTGACAATATACCTGGTGCACCAGGTATAGGTGAGAAGACAGCCGTTCAGCTTCTGCAGGAGTATGAAACACTAGATAATGTCTATAAGAACCTAGACAAAATAAAAGAAACAACCAAGAAGAAGCTAGTAGAAGGCAGAGAGCTCGTAGATGTGAGCAAAAAATTAGCTCGCATTTGGACCGATGCACCGATAAAACTAGATCTAGAAGCAGTTGATGGTCGTCATATAAAGCCTGACAAGGTTCTTCAGCTACTCGAAGAGCTTCAATTCAGAACACTTGTTAAGCAAGCTAGGGATGTGTTGGACCTTAGTTCCGCCACAATAGAGGAGTCAAGCCCAACAGAATATCGCGGGGAAGTCATAAAAATTGATGATGCTAATATTGATAAACTATCTGCAATTATCGCTTCAGACAAAATTTTTGTTCAAGCGCGCGTTGAGGACAGCCTTGGCAAAAAGCTGGGAGCTCTAATAGTTAGTGTAGACGTTAAAAAGACGTACATAATTGACGGAAAACTATTGAATGATGCTAAGTTTTTGAAAAAACTTTTTGACGGAAAATCAACAATTATTGGCTATGAGCTCAAGCCACTTATAAAAGTTTTAATAGAAAACAAGTTACCAATAACTCAGAATTTTTTTGATATCAAAGTTGCTTGCTTTTTAAATAATTCACTTGATTCAGATTTTTCATTATCTGGTTTGGCGAGAAATCATATTGATTGGCATGGTCCAGAACTTGAGGAGCTAGATATTGACGGGCTAAAAGCCGTCTCTGGTGAGTTGATGAGCGTCATACAAAACCTATACTCATATGTTCAAAAAGAGTTGGAAAAAACTCCAGAGGTCTTAAAGTTGGCTAAAGAGATCGAAATGCCCATGCTTCCGATTCTCTCTAGGATGGAAAAGTACGGAATTGCGCTTGATAAGAATTATCTTTCAGATCTTGGCGATAAATTAACAGATAAAATTAGTGATATAGAGCAGGAAATATATGGATATGCTGACACAGAGTTTAATATCAGTAGCCCAAAACAACTCGCAGATATACTTTATGAAAAACTCGGTTTGCCAACCCAGGGGGTGAAGAAAGGTAAGACAGGATATAGTACTGCAAGTGGTGAGCTCAATAAGTTGAAATTTGCACATCCAATAATTGACCTAATTCAAAGTTATCGTGAGATGACAAAACTTATGAGTACTTACGTCAGTACCTTGCCCACTCAGGTAGATTCAGATGGCCGAATTCATACTAACTTTAGTTTAGTGGTCGCTCAGACAGGGAGGCTTAGTTCAAATGACCCTAATTTGCAAAATATTCCAACAAAGACAGAGCTTGGCAACGAAGTTCGTAGAGCTTTTAGGGCTCCAAAAGGCAAGGTGTTCATCAGTGCCGACTATAGCCAGTTTGAACTTAGGATAGCTGCTCTTTTGGCAGGTGACAAAGATATGATAGATGTCTTTAATAATGATATAGATATTCATACCGCAACTGCCACACAGATTTATTCACGGAACGAAGAAGACATAACTAAGACTATGCGTAGAGATGCCAAAGTCATCAATTTCGGCGTACTCTATGGAATGAGCCCTCATGGTTTGAGCGAGGCGACGGGCATGACTATTCCAATGGCTAAAGATTTTATTGATAAATATTTCCAAATCAGAAAACCACTTCTTGGGTATATAGAAACGCTTAAAACCCAAGCAAAAGACGAAGGGTACGTCTCAACCTATTTTGGTAGAAGACGATATACTCCAGACGTTAAATCCAGTAATTTTATTGTAAGATCGTCTGCTGAGAGAGCCGCTATAAATATGCCAATACAAGGTACGGCCTCAGATATTATGAAAATAGCTATGATTAAGGTCCAAAAAGAATTAGAGAAGTTCTCAGATGCAAATATGCTTTTGCAAATTCATGACTCCCTCATTATTGAAGTTCCTAAATCAGACGCAGAAGAAATTGCTCATGTGGTAAAGGAGACTATGGAGCAAGCGGTCAAACTAGATGTTAAAATCACTGTTGACACCTCTATAGCCGACAACTGGGCTGACCTATAGGCTTAAGAAGGGAAAACCCAGCAAGGTTTTTCACCTCCCCCAGACTCCAGCTAAAGCTCTAGCGATTCTCCCTTCCCATAGTATTGATTTTTGATGAGCAAGTAATAGAAAACCTAAAATAAATTTGCTAACTATTTGATGCGGATGACGAGTTTTTTATTTGTGTTTAAGATTGCATTAAGTTCAATAATTTTATATCGCAAACTAGTTGCTAAAGGGGCAGAGTCAACGGTTATAATTATTGAATTTTTCCCTAACTCTACATCTGGGGTTGCTTCAAATTGTTCCCAGACAAACTTCTTAATCTGAGCGATTTCTTTCGGCTCTTTGTATTTACTACGACCAAG
This sequence comes from Patescibacteria group bacterium, assembly GCA_038064875.1. Lineage (GTDB taxonomy): Bacteria > Patescibacteriota > Saccharimonadia > Saccharimonadales > 2-12-FULL-41-12 > 2-12-FULL-41-12. The sequence continues at coordinate 701,818 of JBBTSC010000001.1, forward strand.
TAAGTCTCCTAGATTATCCATATGTACTACCATCTTACTATATAATAAGTATATGCCGGAGTTGCCAGAAGTAGAGGTAGTCAGGATGGGCCTCATAGAGTTAGTCGTGGGTCAGAATATCCTTGGTCTAAAATCAGTGAACAGCCCAAAGAGCTTGATAGGTTCTGCGAGTGATATCAAGCAATTCGTCGTTGGGTCAAAGATCATCAACGTTCGCCGAAGAGGTAAGTTGCTCATCATCGATCTGAGTAGTGAGTATTGCCTGGTGGTTCATCTCAAGATGACAGGGCAACTTGTCTATAGATCTCATGACGAGCAAACAAGTTTTGGGGCCGGTCATCCGACGAATAGTTTGGTTGGCAAACTACCTGATGCATCTACCAGAGCTACTATTTCTTTAGAAGACGGAACATTATTTTTTAACGATCAGAGAAAATTCGGTTGGATTCGCCTCCTTCACAGAGATCAGCTTGATGATATTGGACTCTACCGGACTATGGGGCCTGAGCCACTCGATGGACTGGGCAAAGAAATTTTTAGTAAGAGGCTGAGTCGCAAAGCAAATTCCAGGATAAAACCGGCAATACTTGACCAGTCAGTCATTGCTGGTGTAGGAAATATATATGCAGATGAGAGTCTCTGGATGAGTCAAATTCATCCAGCAACCAGAGTTAAAAATATTTCAGAAGATGTTAGAGCATTGTTGCTGAGTTCAATCATTGAGAGCATGAGAACTTCTATTGCTCATGGTGGCTCAACCGACAGAAATTATGTTAACGCCGAAGGCAAGCGAGGTAGCTATATGACTTTTGCTAAAGTTTTTCGGCGTGAGGGTAAGGATTGCTTAAGATGTGGTGATGAAATAATAAAAATTAAGCTTGCAGGACGTGGAACGCACCTCTGTTCCACTTGCCAAAAAGAGGTTCAAGACTCATGAACTATTTAATAACAGGGGATTCATATCTAATCAGTGTAAAACTCAGTCAACTAAAGTCTATGTTCCTGGAAGCTCATCCAAACGGATTGATTGAGAATGTTGATCCAGAGAATATTTCGCTCGCAAAAATTGAGGAAATTCTCGGCAGTACTTCACTATTTTCTGCAGATAAATTGGTGATAGTAAAAGGTCTTGGTTCCAACAAAAATATCGCGAGCAATATTGAACAAATTTTTGAATCTATAGTGGATGGCACAGAACTAGTCCTAGTTGAAAAGACGCTGGATAAGAGAAGTATTTATTACAAATTTTTGAATTCTGACAAGCGTCTGGAACATCATGATCTGACTCCAAACAATGTTGAAAAATGGGTTACAGAACAAGTTGCCCAGCAAGCAGGAAAGATTTCTCAAACAGATGTAAAATACTTAATCGAGGCTGTAGGTTCACAACCAGAACAGCTGTTTTTTGAAATACAAAAGTTGATCTTTTATAGTCCGAATATAACAAAAGAAACCATTGATTTACTCATACAAAAAACATTAACAAGTTCTGTGTTTGACCTTGTGAACGCAATTTTTACTCAAGGCGCTGATAGAGCAACAAAGCTCTATGATCAGCAACGTTTCCTGGGCACAGAGCCAGTGGCGATTATTGGTATGATTGCCTGGCAACTTCACTTGCTAGCCCTGACCAAAACCGGAGATAAAAATTCTGCGGAGATTGCTCGTGAGACCAAGATAAATCCTTACTCGCTGAGTCAATCAGCAAGCATCTCGAATAATCTCAGCCTGGGAGATATCAATCAAATGATAAAGACTCTAAACGCAATTGACTACAAATCAAAAACCTCACCAATCAATATTGATGAGGCTCTGAAGACTTGGATTACTGTCCAAGCGAACTAATACTATTTTTTCTTCGTAGTCTTTTTTGCCGACGTCTTCTTAGCAGGAGACTTCTTTACTGAGCTAGCTGATTTTTTGCTAGCTTTGGCAAGCTGGCTTTTCTTTCTGGCAGCTTTATTCTTGTGAATAACTCCTTTTTTAGCTGCTTTATCAATCTCGCTCTGTGCTTTTGAAAGAGATTTTGCAGTTGGCTTACCTGAGCTCACTGCACTTTGAAGTGATTTTACTGCTTTTTTCAAAGCTCGCTTTGTTTTTAGATTGCGTAGTGTTGCTTTTCGGGCAACAGTAACACGCTTTTTCGCTGATTTTATAATTGGCATATAGCTCCTTACGCTTTTGTTAAATTTTGTATGCTTAACTACACTATAAATAATCTGGTGGAAAAAGTCTAGACAAATGCCCTTAAATGTTGTACCCTGAAGTAGGTAATATACAAAAACAAAAATGGACAATCAGCCAAACGAAAACCACGACCAATTTGACCTTGTTGTTGAGAAGTTAGAATCAGCGACTAATATTCTAGTTACGGTCAAATCAAATCCTAGCGTAGATCAGCTGGCTTCGTTGATTGGTCTGACCCTTTCTCTTAATAAGATCGGCAAACACGCTACAGCAGTTTTCAGTGGTGAAGTGCCATCTGTTCTCGAATTTCTAAAACCTGACGACACCATCGAGGCAAATACCAACAGCCTGCGTGATTTTATCATTGCTATTGATAAATCAAAGGCAGACAAACTTCGCTATAAGGTAGAAGGTGATGTAGTTCGAATATTTATAACTCCTTACAAAACCAGCTTAAGCGACAAAGATCTTGAATTTAGCCAAGGCGATTTCAATATAGATGCAATAGTCGGACTTGGTATTCATGATAAATCAGATCTGGACAAAGCAATTGTGGCTCATGGCAAGATCTTGCATGATGCGACAGTTCTCTCAATAACTAACGACAAGAGAAGTGAACTAGGTAGTGTTCTCTGGGTTGATGATAAATCAAGCAGTTTATGTGAGATGGTCGCAGATGTTGCAAGAGAACTCGATAAAGATATCTTTGATGAACAGATTTCGACTTCTTTCTTGACCGGTATCGTCGCTGAGACATCCCGGTTTAGTAATGAAAAAACTACCCCACATGCTATGAGCGTGGCGGGTCTTCTAATGGCAGGGGGCGCAAATGCTCAGCTTATTAGTACTAAATTAGAAGCACCTAAGAAGACTCATGCAAAAGAAAAGCCTGAAGCTGATTCTTCAGAAGACCAAGAAGTTAAAGATGATGGTACTCTGACAATTAAACATATCGAAAAACCAAAAAAACAAGAAGAAAAGCCGGCCAAGTCTGAGCCAGTTGAACTAGAAGAAGAAACAGACGACATTCATATAGATCAAGACGGCAAGCTTCAGAAGATAGAAGAACTCAAAAAGCTCAAAGAAGAAGATTCGAAAGACAGCGCATTTATAAAAGAGCCACCGACTTTCACAGGACAGCTGACCGCCAACACCAATTCTCCAGACAGTCAGCTTGAACCAAGTTCAGACCCTCTTAGTAGCACGCAAGCCCAAGCTCACCGTCCAATAATGAGCAGACCACCGAGGATTAGTACCAGAAAAGAAGAACCCGTTGAAGATACTGAGAAAACTCTCACAGAAATAGAAAATTCACTTAAGACTCCTGATACAGAAGAGCTTTCAGAAGATCTTCCAAAAGAATCTACCGCAGATCAGGCCCGTGAAGCAATAGATCAAGCAAGGCTTGATACTGTTCGTCCAGAACCGAGGCAAGCCAGTGGTTCCACACCTTTAGATTTAGATGTGCAAGGTCTAAGTAGCCCGCCAGAGCCAGAGTCGAGCGTAGATAATCCTTCTTCGCCACCTCCACCAGTTCCACCCCCAATGATGCCACCAAACTAACCTTCGCACCAGCTCCTGTCTTTTGGCAGAGCCAGAAGCACTGAGCTTCTTGGCGCAGGTAAGTATTTTTGTTTCCGATACTCACTTCACCGTATAATTTGTACGGCTCGTTCTGTTTCTCAACAAGAAATATTTACCTGTACCCAAGTGCGAAGGCTAGTTCCAGCGCATTTTAAAGATAAAACTAAGGTATAGTAGGTATATGTTTGAGGATGGAGTTCATTTGATTGATAAGCACAAAGGTTGGACTTCTTTTGATGTGGTGAATAAAATTCGTTTTTCTGTAGCTAAAGAGCGCGGTAAAAAGCCGAAAAATATTAAAGTTGGCCACGCTGGTACCCTTGACCCCTTGGCAACAGGGCTTTTAATAGTGCTAGTTGGCAAAGAGTTTACTAAAAAGGCCAGTGAATATTCAAAGATGGACAAAACGTACGAAGTAACTATGAAATTAGGTCAAACTTCTGTAACAGGCGACGAAGAGGGTGAAAAGACAGATATGTCTGATATAGAGCCTTCAGCTAAAGAAGTTCAACAATCAATTGATAAGTTTCAGGGAGACATCATGCAAACTCCACATAATTTCTCAGCAATCAAAGTAAATGGGCAAAGAGCCTACAAATTAGCTCGCAAAGGCCAAGAAGTGGCGATAGAGCCTAGAGAAGTTAACATCCACGTAGAACTAACAGATTATACTTACCCTTTGATTAAATTTACCGCAAAAGTTAGTAGTGGCACGTACATTAGGTCTCTAGTAGAAGATATAGGCAAAGACCTCAAAACAGGAGCTTATATGTCAGATCTCCGGCGTACGCAGATTGGGCAATTCAAAGTTGATGAAGCGGAGCATATAGAAAAGGGTTGATCTCAGAGGGTTGATCTGTTACAATAGAGCTCAAGAATGATTACTAAGGAGAAAAAGGCGACTATTGTTGCCGATCACGTTAAAGATAAAAAGAACACAGGCGACCCAGCTGTGCAGGTTGGTATTTTGTCTGCACGGATTTCTGAAATTACAGAGCATCTAAAGGTTAACAAGAAAGATTTTGCTGCACGTCGTGGGCTTCTACAGATGGTAGGTAAGAGAAAACGACTTCTTAAATACATCGCTGAGAAAGATAGTCAGAAGTATCTGGAACTCATTAAAAAGCTTGGTATTAGACGCTAGATCCTAGATTCCCGGGCGTAAATTTTATGCTTAGTAACCTAGAATCAAACATTCTAGTAATTAATTAACGAGAGTGGTAGTTTGCACAAGATCCTTGAGAGAAAAGGAGCTTGGAAAGTGTCACTCTCACATTTAAGGAAAGAGGAAAAGTGAGTACAATAAATCCTTACGGAAAAGAAATAATAACAGTAGAAACAGAATTCTGTGGTCGAAAGTTGAGCTTAGAATACGGACGTGTAGGTTTCCGAACCTCGGCCAGCGTCATAGTACGGTATGGCGACACAGTCGTGCTCGGTACAGCTATGGTCAAAGACAAGCCAGCAGAAGGCTTTGACTATTTCCCGATGTCTATCGACTACGAAGAAAAGATGTATGCAGCTGGAAAGATCAGCGGTAGTCGTTTCATCAAGCGTGAAGGACGGCCAAGTGACGAAGCGGTACTAATTGGCAGGCTAATTGACCGACCGATTCGACCATTATGGCCAAAGGGCTATCGCCACGAAGTTCAGGGTGTCGCATCTGTTATGAGCATGGATCCTGAGTTCCGTCCTGATATGATTGCTATGATTGCAGTTAGCTGTGCTCTTATGATGACCGGTGCTCCTTTTGAAGGGCCTGTTGCTGGAGTGCGTGTTGGAATAGTTGATGATAAGATCGTACCGTTTGCTAGTAGAGATCAACTAGATGGCGGGCCACTTGATCTAGTAGTTGCTGGTAGTAGCGAGGGAATAATGATGGTTGAAGCTGGCGCAAATGAGGTTTCTGAGGAAAAAGTAGCTGAAGCAATGGACATAGCCTTCAAAGCTATCCAGCCAGCAATTGAACTTCAGAAACAATTAGTCCAGAAATTGGATGTTAAACCACAAGAATATACTCTGAGCCTGCCAGACGAGGCTTTCCAAAAACGTGTTGATGCCTGGGTAGATGGTAAGCTGGGTGATGCTATACGCTCTCCATATCCGGAACGAAATGAATTAATTGCTGATATGCGTGCAGAATTGCTTGCAGAGATTGAAGCAGAAGATGCTGAGCACTACGCAGAACACAAGAATACTTATAATGATGCATTCACAATGGCTCTTCACAAAGATGCACGCAGGGGTATAGTTGAGAAGCAACTACGACCAGATGGTAGAAAACTAAACGAAGTTAGGCAACTTTCTAGTGAAGTAGGAATTTTGCCAAGAACTCATGGTTCTAGCTTATTCACCAGAGGTCTAACACAAGCTCTTAATATCGTTACACTTGCACCACTTAGTTACGTTCAGCTCGTAGATACTATGGAGCGAAGTGGTGAGCGACGTTATTTCCACCACTATAACGCACCAGGGTATACTGTAGGTGAAATCCGGAGACTTGGTAGTGCTGGAAGAAGAGAAATTGGCCATGGCTATCTTGCAGAAAGAGCGCTTTCAGCTGTTCTTCCTAGTGAAGCAGAATTTCCATATACAATCCGTACAGTTACAGAAATAATGAGTCAAAACGGCAGCACATCAATGGCAGCAACTTGTTCTAGTTGTCTGGCGCTTATGGATGCAGGGGTTCCATTGAAGCGACCAGTTAGTGGTATCGCGATGGGGCTAATGCTCGGAGAAGATGGCACACCATATATCTTGAGTGATATTGCAGATGCTGAAGACTTTGCTGGAGATATGGACTTTAAGGTTACAGGCACAGAGAAAGGTATTACAGCTATTCAAATGGATATGAAAGTTCATGGTCTAGGTGTTGATGTACTAAAACAAGCCTTGCTAGCCGGAAAAGAAGGGCGTGACTTCATCTTGAAACATATGATTAGCACACTTGGAGCTCCAAGAACATCTATCAGCCAATTTGCCCCACAAGTAGACAAAATACAGATCAACCCTGAAAAGATTCGTGAAGTAATCGGCAAAGGTGGCGAGATGATTAACAAGATTATTGACGAATCTGGCGCTGAGATTGATATTAAAGATGATGGTTTAGTCTTAATCTCCGCTGTTAGTCGCGAGAGCATGGACAAAGCGATCAAGATGATCAAAGACATCACAGCAGAGCCAGAAGTAGGCACTATTTATGAGGATTGTCCAGTGATTAGCGTGCTTGATTTTGGAGCTTTTGTGCAGATAATGCCAGGAAAAGAAGGCTTAGTTCACGTTAGTGAAATGTCTGAGGAGCGAATAGCTAAGACAACTGATTTTATAAAAGAAGGCGACAAAGTCACCGTAAAACTTGTTGCCATTGATGACAGAGGACGTTTGCAACTTAGTATGAAAGCAGCTCAAAGGGAGAAGAATGAGACGAAGAGTTAAGAGAGTTATTTTAAGTCACAATGACTATATCCACTACTCTATTGCGACTAACATAGTCCTGGGAATTATGGTGATATTTCTGGGGTCTAATGCTCTAGACAGTGGTGGTATGCTCTGGTATTTTGCCTGGATAGCTTCTATTTATTATTGGATAGGCATAACTATGCCAGCGCTTTGGCGCTTGACTCGTCGTCGAATAAAAAAACGTATTGATAGTCATGAACACAGACAAAAGAAAACTTCTTGAACAGATTAGAGCAGATATACTCTCAGAGAATATCTGCCCAGATTTGGCCAAGCAGGCCACGAACCTTGTCATGGGCGTAGGAAGTATCGATGCTGATGTTATGTTTGTCGGAGAAGCTCCTGGTAGAGATGAAGACAAACAAGGTGAGCCATTTGTTGGTGCAGCCGGCAGAGTGTTGAATCAGGCTCTAGTCAATAACCAACTAGAGAGAGCAGATGTCTATATAACCAACATCGTTAAGTATCGACCGCCCAACAATCGGGACCCTGAGCCAGAGGAAAAACGTGCTTTTTGGCCGTTTTTACTTCAAGAAATTAAGACGATTGGCCCTAAGCTGATTGTTCCATTGGGACGACATTCTATGGGATATTTCTTGCCAGAAGAGAGTATTTCCAAGGCACATGGAAGAGTCAAAAATGTTGAAATCACCAAAGACAAGGGTCAAAAGCAACTGATTGCAGTTATGCCAATATATCACCCAGCTGCAACCATATATAACAGGCAATTAAAGGCAGATTTTGAAGCTGATTTTGCCAAAATTAAAGAGATTATTAACCAAATAACTAAAAAGGAAGAAAAATGAGTAACCAACCAAACGGTTCAAACAAAAACAATCAACAAAAACAAAATAATAACGGTGGTCCACGACCTGTCAGTCGAGGAGCTGCTATTCGTGCCCAAAAACGTACTAACGAAGACGCTCATAAACTAGCGAGCCAGTACCTGAGCGCAAAAGATAATGGCAAAGAACGAGCTAACTTTATAGATGACAGCCCCCGTCTTAAAATCATCGGACTTGGTGGTATGGACGGTGGTGGATCTAAAAACACTATGCTTATCGAGTATAAAAATGATGTCGTAATCATGGACTGCGGTAATGACCTTGGTGTTGATCTACCAGGGATTAATTACGGAATTGCCGATATGTCATACCTTGAGACTGTAAAGCACAAGCTCAAGGCGTATATCATTACGCACGGTCACCTTGATCACATCGGTGCTTTGCCACACATCTTGCCGAAGTATCCAGCTCCTGTCTACGGAAGTAAATTCTCGATCGGACGTGTTGAGGAAATCTTTGAGAATTTTGGCTTGCCGATGCCAGACGGCTTTGAGCTGAAAACTGTGGCAATGAACGAGGACACACACGAAAGACTAAAAGTAGGTGATTTCTTCGTCGAATTAGTCAGAGTTACACACTCAATACCTGGTAGTACTTGTATTGTGCTTGATACACCTGTAGGACGTATCATAAACACGGGAGACTTTAGGCTCGATCCTAACCCATTAGACCATGAAAAAACAGATGTAGCTCGGCTTGAAGAGCTTGGTCGAGAAGGTGTTCTAGCACTACTAAGCGAGAGTACTACGACTGAGCGTGGAGGGCGTACGCCGAGTGAAAGCACTATTGAACAAAGCTTCAACGACATTATGAAGAATGCTCCAGGGAGAGTTTTTATCGGATTGTTCTCAACCAATATGAACCGTATCCAGATGTTGGTAAATGCAGCCGTTGCTAATAACAAACGAGTTGCTATGGACGGACGAAGTATGGTTAGTACCCTTGAAATGGCTGTCCGGCACGGATTTATGAAAATTCCAAAAGGGACTTTCATCCCAATTTCTAGTGTTGCTAACATGAAAGATCAAGATGTAGTAGTTGTCTGTACCGGTAGTCAGGGAGAGCCAAACTCGGCTCTTCAAAGAATGAGTAACGGTGAGCACCAACACGTAAAGCTTAAAGAGCAGGATACAGTTGTTCTGAGTTCTACGCCGATTCCAGAATCTGGTAACGATTCTCTGATTGGTAACATGGTTGATGATTTTATGCGAAAGAATGTCCATGTCTACCGTCATGAAACATATTCACTTGATGGTTGTGGACCACTTCACGTATCTGGTCACGCCAGTATCGATGAATACAAAGACATGATCAATATGACTAAGCCAAAGTTCTTTATACCTATCTATGGAAGTTTTCGATCCAAAAAACGACACATCGAGATTGCGGTTGAGGAAGGAATTCCGCGCAAAAATACAGTCAATGCAGAGAACGGACAAGTTATCGCACTGACTCCTGACAAGATGGAAATCGTCGGTGAAGTACCTCACGGAACCATGCTTGTCGACCAGATTGGCGAATTAGTTAGTAACGTTGTCGTGAAAGATAGACTGATACTTGCTAAAGAAGGTATTGTTGCGGTCATCCTGACTATTGATAAAAAGACGGGAAGTTTATTGACTAGCCCTGACATAATCAGCCGTGGTTTTATCTATATGAAAGACGAAGAAGAATTGATGAATTCGTTCAGAGCAGAGCTTCGAAGAGCAGTCTCTCAACGGTTCAAGAGAGTTGACCTAGATAGGTTCAAGATCGAACTACGCGAACATGTGACACATTTCCTATACCAAAAGACTAACCGTAGTCCGATAGTTATCCCAGTGGTAAACGTAGTCGGTGGTGCCCAAAAGCAGGGTGGTCAAAACAATAAGAAACCAGGAGCAAAACCTGGGGAAGATCAGGCCGACGCACAAAAACGTTTTGCTAATATGCGAGCAAAACTTCTTAACCAAGACCCTCGAGTAGATTAGACTTTTTGGGGTTGTTCTCTCGAGAATACAACTACAAGTTCAACATCTTCTTCTATGACTCTCGGCTGAGCCTGTTCGCCTATATTTTGAGCGACTGATTCTATAGGGCTGTAGATAATCTCAGGGTTTTCAGTGGCTGTGCCTTTATGAGCGTTTCTTTGAGCACGAATACCCACATGGTCCAGGACATATTCTGCCCCGAGCTTTAATTTACGAGGAATTTTGCCAATATTAACAGCTATTTCTCTCTCATGATTCCCACTTTCAGACCATTTATTGAGGGCTTCTGTAGCGCTGGCGACAGAGTCTCTTAAATACTCATTCCTGGCGTGACGGGTCATTTTACGAGATTTTCCTAAAAACATGTCCGTTATTTATAACAGATAACAGGGGATATACAAAGCATGAGCCATTTGACTTTTGTTGTGATTTTTGCTATAATTGCCTTATGTTATTAAGTTTCTCAATCTGGTAGAATAGCTTTAGCAATATGGCAAAAAAGAAACAAAATAAAAAAACACCAAAGGCAAATTCAGGTCAGCCAAGGACAAAAGTCTGGCGCAATATTATTAGCGTTGTTCTGGTCATAGTGTCAACTCTTGCCTTTGTCGGCTCTTTTAACACGGGGGGCTCTCTACCTATTGGGCTTTATCGTGCATTTGACTGGACCTTTGGATGGGCGTCATTTGTGGCAGCCTTTTCAATAATATATATGGTTATTTACAGATTTACTCGCCCAGACCAAAAACTGAACATAAAACACCTTGCCTCTATGGATGCGTTCTTAATATTTTTGGCGGGATTTTTCCATGTACTTACCATTAAGAGAGATAGCGCTACTGGTGAAGTTAGTGGTGGAGATGGTGGATTTATCGGCGAGATAGTTGGCGGTACTGTATTTAGCTTTTTAGACAAATACCCTGCAATTATTGTTATGTTCATCTTGAGCTTTGTGCTTTTCTTTGCAGCATACAACTTATCGCTCAAGAATTTCCTTAGCTTTATTAGTCGCAAGCTCTTCCCGCCACCAAAAGATGATCAAGATCTTGAAGATCTTCAGCAAAACTCAGGATTCAAACTTAACCAAGGAGTTCCTTTAGAAGATCATACCGAAGATCCTGCGAATAAACCTGCCAGATTGTCATCATTTAAGAATACGGCCAAGCAACTAGCGGGTACAGATAATCAGCACGCGTTAACAGCTATAAAAGATCCTGATTGGAAGTATCCTGGCCTTGACCTATTAGATCTCAAGCAAGACAAGGCAGACGCTGGAGATATTAACCAAAATGCCGACATTATCCGTGATACTCTGAGCAATTTTAGTGTTAACGTTGACATGGAAGGCGCCAATGTTGGCCCGAGGGTAACGCAGTACACCCTAAAGCCACCTACAGGAGTGAGGCTTACTAAAATAACTGCACTTGAAGATAACTTGGCTCTAGATTTAGCTGCGCATTCTATCAGGATAGAAGCTCCAATTCCTGGGAAGAGGTTAGTCGGTATCGAGGTGCCAAATCACAAATCAGCTACAGTGAGGATCGGGGGGATCTTGGATTCTAGTGAGTGGAAAAAACTAAATTCTCCACTTGGTTTTGTTATCGGTAAAGATATTGCAGGCGTGCCAGTTGTAGCAGATCTAGCTAAGATGCCACATTTGTTGGTTGCTGGACAGACAGGCTCAGGAAAATCAGTGATGATTAATACTATTTTGACTAGCTTGCTCTATCACAATACTCCTGCCGATTTGAAATTAATCCTGGTTGATCCTAAGCAAGTTGAATTAACTCCATATGACGGTATACCACATCTGTTAGCGCCTGTTATTCATGAACCAGAGAAGTGCATTAGTGCTCTAAAATGGGCCATAGCAGAAATGGAAAGACGTCTCAAGACAATGGCCGGGGAAGGCAAAAGAAATATTGAGGAATACAACAACCTTAAAAAAGAAGAAGGTATGCCTTACGTCGTAATTGTGATTGATGAGCTCGCAGATCTGATGATGGTTGCAGCCAGGGATGTAGAGGCGCTGATAGTTAGAATTGCCCAGAAAGCTAGGGCTTCAGGTATTCATTTGGTGCTGGCAACCCAAAGACCAAGTGTTGATGTGATCACAGGCCTTATTAAAGCGAATGTACCATCCAGAATTGCCTTTACAGTGGCAAGCCAAGTTGATTCTAGAACGATTATCGACGGCGTAGGAGCTAATAAGTTACTTGGTCAGGGAGATATGCTTTTTAAATCCTCAGTTATGCCAAATGCGAAGAGGATCCAAGCAGCCTTCATATCTGAACAAGAAACAGCTAAAATCAATCAATTCCTAAAGAGTCAGAGAGAACCACAATATGACGACGAGGTGGTTTCTCAGCCAGTCCAGCTCAACGGCAAAGGTGGCATAGTGACACACGATAATTTTGGCGGTGGAAGTGCAGATGATGATTTGTGGCGAGATGCAGTCCAAGTAGTTATAGATGGTCGAAAAGCCAGCACTAGCTTGTTGCAGAGACGTCTAAGGGTAGGTTATGCTCGTGCTGCAAGGTTGATAGAATCCATGGAAGAACAAGGAATTGTAGGACATGCAGATGGTTCTAGGCCAAGAGATGTGCTGGTAAATAGCATAGATGAAGTGTTCGGTAACGAAGACCTGCCAGAAGCGCCGGATGATTTTGCAGATACTGATGAAGCGAAGGACGAGTACCTAAGTCGTTAACCTTATTACTAGAGTTCGCCTTCGTAGAATACATCTGGCTCACCTCTGTTCCTGCGGAACTGAGCAATATCTGTCATCATTGTCGGCACGGTTAATTCAGTTACTTCATTTGGAGGTACAATGCCACCAAGCCTGATTACTGTTGGACGCTCACCCCTGCCAAAACTTGTGTAGACAGGCAAGAGTCCACAGCCCATATCTCCGATCAAACGGATTGTCGCATCTTCTACCTTTTTTGTTAGTATTTTTCCTTCATGCTCGCCTTGGCCAGGGAAGTTAGGAGTACCACCTGGAGACAAAGACCACAGTGTAAATCCGCCGTTTTCATCAGTTGTGTTACTAGCTACTTCAACACTATCTGCCCTCAATTTAGAGTTATATTCTTTTCTGAAACCCTCAGGAATACCTGAATCAATCATTTGTTGATTGATCGGAAATGAAAGGTGAGGATTCACAACCAGCTGTTGTAGTCGCATAAAAGGCAAAGAAAGACGATTTGGAAGACCGGGTTTGCCGATAACTATAGGGGCCAGTCCTCTGGTTGCTATACCGTGAGATCGTCTAATCATAGCTTCCAAATTCTCCTGGTATCTGCCATTTTCGGATGCATGGGCAATCCCAATAGTCGCTGAGTGGAGAGCGAGCGCTGCCTGAAGATCTGGCGAATGGTCATTGACTAGCATTACTGGAAAGTCTTGGAGATCAGCAGTTATCTCAGGTGCTTTTTCTACAAAAGGGGCTACAAATTGTTCATCTATGTCCTCGCCTGACATACGGTGCATTTTCCCGAGTATTCTTTTGCCGATCGGTTCGCTAAATCTGTTTGGTCTGGCTTCCCAGAAGGTTTTTTCATAGTCACAAAGAGGGTCTTTAGGCTCATATGGTGCAGAGAAGGCTAATTTATCAAAGCCTGTTCTCTCAAGATACCTATCAGTAAAATCTTGTGCCAAGATTTCGTGTACTAGTTGATTCTGTGAAACGTTCATTCCAGACTACTTTACTACATATTCCAACAAAAGAAAATTGCTTACGTTTATAAAATTGACTACTGTTAGAGTGAGCAAATTCGATTGACTATATTTGACAGACAGAGTATAATGTTAATTAATGAGTGACGTGTCTAAAGAATTACTGTCAGAGCCAGAAGCTCTAACTTTTGCGAATTTTAATCCTGCTGAGCATTCGGTTTATGAAATCGGCGGAGATGTATTGCCACAGATGGCCGAAGTTTTTGGTCATACGCTGGAAAATGATCCAGATGTAGATAATCTCGGTCAGCTGATCGAGCTTATTGGTCCTGCAAAAGAACTTCAACAGAATATACAAGGAGTACAACAAAGAATTGGCGCCAATGAAGATGCAGTCGACCTTGCGAGAAGTTGGGTTGAAAGATCAGGGCTCTTAACTCCGGTTGAAAGATCCTTCTTGGATCCCGAGGATACATCACGAAGAGATGATGAATTAGTAGGTATTATTACGGGTGGTGTTAGGAATTGGATGCAAAGACGTGCAGATCTGGCATTAAAACTTACAGAAGAAGGGGTAATCTTCAAGAAGATTATACTAGCAGCCGGTCATAGAGAAATGGCTCAAGGTGAAGGTCAAGACGTAGCTCAGAGAATGACAGAAATAGAATATATGAACTTAGTCCTTGCGAATAAACTTCATGGGCATGCTTCTGACGTAGTGCAAATACTGGCTGTAGACTCTGAGGTAGGCGATGATGTAGGAAGAAGGGTTGCAAGTAGCGTAGATGAGTCTGATGATGAACCGCTTGTTATTAGCAACGCTGGTGTATGGGTACAGAACGCAGGTCAGATTAGTAGAGGTTTTAGAGACGAGTATGGCGCTCCTGTTCAAAAAGATGTGCATGTCGTGAGCGACCAATTCCCCTTAGGAACAGGCGAAGAGCCAACCGCTACCCATCAAAATCCTTTTTCAGCTCTTAGTCTTATTATTAGGAATTCTCAGGAATTCGTCCGGGCTCAGAGTTGATTTTTAAGAAGTTTTGTAGTAAAATTTAGGTATTAATAACTCAGCTTGTGGCCATGGAGGGCACACAGGCAGTAACCAAGGAGGAAAACCTTATATGAAAAGCGAATATGAAATCGCAGTCGTCTTTGACCCGCAACTTTCTGTGGATCTAGACAAAGCTACTAATAAAGTAGACCAAATCTTTAAAACAGCTAGTGCAAAAGTTGTAAATATTGATAATTGGGGCAAGAAGAATCTAGCTTACAAAATCGGACAACATTCTGAAGGTATTTATGTTTTTTATAACATTGAAGTTGAAGGATCTCAAGTCGGCAAAATCGAGTCTACACTTAATATCACTGACGAGGTTATTCGATATTTGGTAGTAAAAGTTGATCACAAGAAGGCTGAGAAGATAGAAAAGCTTAAAGAGATCAAGAAAAGTAAGATGCCTGCAGTAGCAAGCGAAAAGAAGGAAAGTTAAGGAGTAGTTATGGCCAGAAGTTTTAATCAAGTAACACTTATGGGAAACTTAACTCGTGACCCAGAACTTCGACAAATACCAAGCGGACAAAGTGTTTGTAGCTTTAGCCTCGCACTTAATCGTAGTTACAAAGGCTCAGACGGTGAGTGGCAAGAAGCTACTGACTACGTTGATGTAGTCGCCTGGGGGCCATTAGGCGAGCGAGTTGCACAGTATGTGACAAAAGGACGACCAGTACTTGTTAGCGGACGTCTGCAAAGCCGATCTTGGGAACAAGACGGTCAGAAGAGAAATAAACTTGAAGTAATAGCCCAAGACGTAACTTTCTTAGGTAGCAGAGAGGGTGGAGCACCAGTTAGTACTGGACCAGCTAGCCCAAAGACCGAATCAAAACCATCAAAAAAAGAAGATTCAAACATTGATGACGAACCAATTAACTTAGACGACATACCATTTTAAGGAGTAAATAATGGCAAAGATATTTAAACATAGAGAAGAAGTACCGTATTTTGACTACAAGGATTTCAAAAACTTGCAACGATACGTTAACCAGTACGGACAGATAGAACCACGCAAGCGAACAGGACTTCGTGAATCAGAACAAAAACGATTGTCACAGGCTATCAAAAGAGCTCGACATCTAGCGCTATTACCTTTCGTAAATAAATAGAGGTAGCACATGAGTGATTTATACAAAGAAGTTATTAGTTTGAGACATAGGCTCAATAATGTTATTGATGACCCAAGTCACTCATCTGCACAATCTCTTAAAAAATTAGTCCAGAGACTAGAAGACGAGATGCAGGTCAACAAAAATCCAAAGAGTCTGGAGTCTACTGTCAAAGATATTATTAACTCTTTAAAACAAGCAGAGCATGCAGGCGTAATTAGCCACTCAGATGTTAACTATTTGCATAAAACCTTTGAGGAAATGCAACAAGAATTGAGACGGATGTAGGCAGAACATGGCTTTTGGCATAACAGATCTTAAAAAAGGCACTATCTTTGAACTAAATGACATTCCGTATAAAGTAGTTGAATATTCTCAGAAAGTCATGGGCCGTGGTGGCTCAATTGTTAACGTAAAAATAAAAAGTTTAATAGACGGTAAAGTGCTTGAAAAGACCTTCAAAGGAAATGAATCAATCAGCCCTGCGCATGTCGATAATAGCAACGCGCAATTTACATATCAGGATGGATCAACCTACAACTTTATGGATCAAGAAAGTTTTGAAAATTATGAAGTAGATAGCGCTACGATAGATGATATTATTGGTTATTTCAAAGAGGGCGACGCCGTCACCGTCCAAAAATATAACGGCAAAGTTATAAGTGTTAGTCTCCCAAAAAATGTCTATCTTAAAGTCACCTACGCTGAGGATGCAGTCAAAGGTGACACCAGTAGTGCCTTAACAAAAAATGCTGAGCTCGAAACCGGTATAAAAGTGAGAGTTCCAGCTTTCATAAAAACTGGCGATGAGATTAGCATTGACGTAGCAACAGGTGCTTATCGTGAACGCAAAAAAAATTAGGCTAGATCAAGCCCTAAGTTTGCGACGCAAACTCAGCAGATCTCAAGCAGAGAACTTCATAAAGCTTGGGCTTGTAAAAGTAAATAATCAGATCGTTACTAAACCAAGTAGCCTGACTAATTCAAATGATAAGATCGATATTTTAGAGCAAGAGACATATGTATCTAGGGCTGGGCTAAAGCTCGCGTCGGTAGCTGATATATTTGAGCTTGATTTCAATTCATCGATAGTTCTAGACGTAGGAAGTAGTACGGGTGGCTTTACGGACTATGCTCTAAAGCATGGCGCAAAAAAGGTGATTGCAATTGATGTAGGCACTGAGCAATTGCACCCAAAGCTTCGAGGCAATCCTAAAATTGATCTTAGAGAAAAAACTGACATACGTAGCGTATCCAAATTAGATGACCGAGTAAACTTTGTGCTCATAGACGTTTCTTTTATTAGTATTCGCGAGATTCTAGATCATTTACCGAAGTTAATTGATAAAAAAACTTTAGTAGTTGCAATGGTAAAACCCCAATTTGAAGCCGGGCAATCAGCATTAAAGCACAAGGGTGTCATAAAAAATAGTTCAATTCGACGAGATATTTTACAAGACTTTGAACGTTGGGTTAAATCTAGGTATAAAATTTTGTCCAAGCAAGATTCTGGCGTTGCAGGGCAAAAAGGAAACCTAGAAAAATTCTATTTACTCAAATTAATTTAAAAGTAAATTAGCAACAAGCTTATGCTAAACTAGTTGACGATGAGATATTTTAAAAATAGAACTGAAGCTGGCAAACAACTTGCCGAGATACTCAGTGATTTTATTTCAGACAATAGTGTAGTTATTGCACTGAATGAGAAATCAGTTTTGGTTGGCGAACCGATAGCGAAGAAAATTAACAGTACTTTGTTCATGCTGGTAACAGATGATATCTACATACCAGGAGAGACAGAACCTATAGCAACACTCTCTTCTGCCGACACATATACGTACAATACGTCCTATTCAGCGGGCCAAATTGAAGATTTCAAGTCTGAGTACAATGCCTATATTAATCAAAAACGTGAAGAATCATTCCACAAGATTAATAGAATTGTTGGAAAGGACGGGGATCTAGACAAGCGTTTGCTAAAAAGGCACACAGTTATAATTGTCTCAGATGGACTAAAAAATGGCAGGTCAATGGATGTGGTTAGAGATTTCTTCAAACCAGTTCTCCTCAAGAAATTAATAGTCGTTGCTCCAGTTGCAACTGTTCAGGCTATAGACAAAATGCATACAACTGCAGATGAGATACACTGTCTCGGTGCTGTTAATAACTACATTAGTACAGACCATTATTATGAAGAAAATGAAGTGCCAAGTCATGAAGAAATAGTGGCGATCATGAAAAACATTGTTTTTAAGTGGAAATAATCTTAAAAAAAGGCTTGATTGTGGATAAACGCTTATGTTAGCCTAAGTACATAGACGATTAAAACAAAAACCGTCTCGGCAAAAAATATATACAAAAACAAAACCAAACCAAAATGAAAAAAAATAAGACAAAAAATGTCTATTATGTGCACGGCTTTAAGGCATCAAGCACAAAGCGTAGACTTGGCGCACCTAGTTTATTAACGGGAATAATGATTATTAGCTTCCTAGCGTATGGTGTATGGGCAAATATTTTACCAAATCCGGCAGTTGCCTTTAGAACTGGTACAGATAAGATAGCAACAAATATTCTTAACCAAAATAATGTTGAGAATCAGAAATCGAACATAGATGGCACTGCACCAGCTAAAAACCCGCAAAAAATTAAACGTAAAAACAAAGAGTTAAACCGGGAATTGGCTATAAAGACTAGAGAATACAGAGACGTAGCGTGGTCTATTTATGTTGAAGATGTTGACTCCGGCCTGACCGCTTCACTAGACGAAGGTGATGATTATCACATGGGTAGTGTGTCTAGATTGGTAACCCTTCCTGCTTTGGAGTCAAAAGTTAACCCCGACAGGTGGGGGAATTATCTGTTTGGTAAATCAGTGAAAGATTGTGTGAACAGTGGACTAGGAGCGGGTAACGACGCTTGTTATGACAAGCTGACAAAATATCTGAGCAAAGATTATATTAACAAAACAACAAAAGCTTACGGCTATGATATAGAAGTCGATCAGAACTTTAATGCAAAGACCTCACCAGACAAGCTCGGGACTTACCTGTCAGATCTAAAGAGGGGGCAAAGTCTCTTTGCTAAGACTAGGAGAGCCGTTTTTGATACGTTGTACTCTCCAAAACAAACAGCGGGGCTTAGCCTTGGATGCGGTGATTGTCGTGTGGCGAACAAGCAATCCTATGATAATAATACTGCGATCGACGCCGGAATCGTGACTCATGGCTCAAGAAGTTATGCGGTAGTCATTGTTGCAAAGGGTGGGACATTTGATCAGATCACTGATATAGCTCAGACCATAGATCATTATATGCAACCCTGATTTAGGAGGGGGGACACCCCCTCCTAACGCTCCGCTGTTCTCCCCCAAGCAGTAAAAATATTCCAGAAGTAAATTCTGAGAATATTTTTGTTTAATAATTAAAGAAATAATGGCTACTTGTTCAACATTTATTTCTTACTATTTGGAAAGGGAGGATCACGAGGATTTATCCGAGTCTAAGGAGGTGAAAAACCTTTTTGGGTTTTCCCTCCTTAAGTTCGGAGTTTGTAGCCTTTATTAAAGAGGTAGTAATTTAGAGCAAAAAGTCCAACCACAAAAGCACTCACTATGCCAATGCAGAGCCAAGGGTCAACATTAGAGCTGCCCAATATGGCATACCGCACAGTGTTGATCATATAATAGATAGGATTTAAATGTACTAAAGTCTTGAATGGGTCAGATAGTAATTCAGATGAGTAGAAGACTCCGCCAAGAAATATCATCGGTGTTAGTACGAATGTTTGGTATGTCATGATGTCATCAAATTTTTCTGCACTAACTCCCGCAAGTACTCCTAAGAACGCAAAGAATAATCCAATAACAAACAGCGAGACAAATAACATCACAGGGTGAGCAATGCTAAAATCTGGTATTAAGACGGCCGAAGTGAGCAAAATAATACATGCAATGATACTAGCTCGGACAAATCCGCCGAGAGAATAGCCCAAGAAAAGTTGTGCATTAGGAATAGGTGATGTCAGCTGATCATCGATGGCTCTCTGGAATTTTTGTTGTAGTATGGACGAGCTATTATTGGAATAAATATTGATTGCAAAAGACATCATCAGAAGACCCGGAATAATAAACAGAAGATACGGATAGCCTTCCAGCTCTTTTATCCTTGTTCCCAGAGATGCCCCAAAAACCAAAATATATAGAGAAGTTTCCAGTAGTGGTCCAACGATGGTCTGACGTTTGATACTCCAAAAACGTGATATTTCACGACGCATGATTGTGATCATGGGCAAATATTTCTCTATCATTTTTTGCCCTTCTTTTTGCCGTGGATTACGTCAAGATATATATCCTCCAGGCTAGATTTTTTATAATGCTTTTTAATCTGTTCTTTGGTCCCACTATAGACGATTTTTCCACCGTTAATCAGCGCTATTTGATCACATAATTCTTCAGCTTCTTCAATATAGTGTGTTGTTAGCAGAATTGTGGTTCCTGATTTATTCTCTTTTTTCATATATTGCCAAAGAGCGTGGCGTAGCTCTATATCGACTCCTGCAGTAGGTTCGTCCAGAATCAAAAATTTTGGATTATGCATCAGGGCACGAGCAATAACCAGACGTCTTTTCATGCCACCTGAGAGATTACGAATGTTGGTTTTTCGTTTGTCTTCCAATTCAAATGCTTTGAGCAATTCGTCGATTTTAGCTTTGCGCTCACTACGCTTCATGCTGTGATATCCGCCGTGATAGTCGAGAGTATCCTCAACACTTAAAAACCAATCAAGATTTATTTCCTGAGGAGAAAGCCCAATATTTGCTCGAACAACCTGGTAGTCTTTCACAATATCATTACCAAAGACAGTTGCATCACCACCAGTTGGCGTTGATAGGCCAGTCAAACAGTGAATAAGAGTAGATTTGCCCGCACCATTAGGACCGAGCAAACCAAAAAATGAACCAGCCGGCACTTGCAGGTTCAATTTATTCAAAGCCTTAAAGCCATTTGAATAGGTTTTTTCTAGGTTTTTGACGTCCAGCGCCAGATTGTTAGACATTAAATTTAAACTCCACGACGTCATCCGGTTTCATGACGTAACTTTTACCTTCTGTTCTAATTTTACCATGAGATCTGGCATTTTGTTCAGAGCCAGCCTCAATCAAATCGTTATAATCAACGATTGTGGCAGCGATAAAACCCTTTTCAAAATCTGTATGGATAGCTCCAGCAGCCTGGGGAGCTGTTGCACCTTTTTTGATAGTCCAGGCCCGAACTTCTTTTGGTCCAGCTGTCAGATAACTTTGGAGCCCGAGGGTGTCATATGCTGAGTGTATAACTTTGTTAAGTCCTGATTCAGACTGACCATAACTCTCTAGCATTTCTGTCTGATCCTTTGCATCAAGACTTCTTAGTTCATCCTCTAATTTTGCACTAACAAAAATCGCATTGGCTGGCTCAACTAGATTCGATAATTCTTTTTTGAGGTTGTCATTTTGTAGGTCATTTTCATCGAGATTGAATAAGTAGATGATTGGCTTGGCAGTCAGAAGTTGCAAACTTTGGAGTAATTTCTTTGTTGAATCTTCTTCGCTATCAATTATCTCTGGATGTTTGTAAAGAGGCGTCTCTGTCTCTAAGATTTCTTTGATTTTTGATAACAGTTCTGCATCCGGTTTAGACTTGGGATTGGCGCGAGCTTCTTTTTCAATTCGAGGAAGAGCTTTAGTTACTGTGCTCAGATCCGCAAGTACTAATTCTGCTAGGACAATGCCAATATCATATGCAGGATCTTTACTAGAGTCGCTTCGGATCACATCTGAATCTTCGAATGCTCTGACGACTTGAATAATTGCCTTACACTCTCTGATATGACTAAGAAATTGATTGCCCAATCCTTCACCCTTGCTCGCACCTTCTACCAGCCCGGCAATATCTACGAATTCAACGCTAGCTGGCAAAATCTTTGTACTACCGTAAATCTTTGCTAATTGTGCTAGACGTGCGTCAGGAACAGGAACTATACCTGTGTTGGGCTCTATCGTTGCAAAAGGGTAGTTTGCTGCCAGTATAGAACTGTCAGTTAAAGCGTTAAAAAGTGTACTCTTGCCAACATTTGGCAATCCAACTATCCCGATAGCTAAACTCATATCTATGTATAAGTTTAACCCACTTTGGTGAATAATCCGAAAATTATGGTTTGTCAATAAAACGTTTATGCTATAATTTAGATAATTATGAGTATATTGAGTGGGGTATCAGATTTTTTTGGACTGGACATTGGCTCAACAGCTATTAGAGTTGTTCAGTTGTCTACTGGACCAAAAAAACAATTGTTGCGTTATGGAATGATGCCTATAGAGACAAAGGTAGCTCTCAGCGACAGTAAAGGTGATCAGCAGAAGGTAGCAGCAAAGATTCAAGAGGTCATGGCAGCTGCCAAGATTACCACGAATAACGTAGCTGTAGGACTTCCTTCATCGCGTGTTTTTACTATGGTGACTGACATTGATAGATTGCCAGCACACGAACTTTCTAAATCCATAAAATACCAAGCTGATTCACTTATCCCAACACCCATAGAAGATTCTAAAATTGACTGGGCAGTTATCGGAGATTCACCAGAGAGTAGTACTAAGATGGAACTATTGCTATCAAGTGTAACCAATGATTATGTTGAGTCTAGACTTGATCTACTCGAGTCAATTGGCCTTAATGTTATCGCTTTTGAGCCGGACAACCTGGTCTTAACCCGGTCAATGCTTCCACCTGATACAACCACACCTCATATGGTTATAGACATCGGTAGTTTAAGCACAGATATTGTGATTACTATCAATAATGTCCCTAGGCTTATTAGGGCGGTCCCAACAGGTTCAGAAGCAATTATTAAATCTGCTATGTCGAATCTGAGTATTGATGAAAAACAAGCCAGCGAATTCGTCTTTAAATTCGGGCTTAGCCAACAAAAACTAGAGGGACAAGTATATAACGCGATTATTGGTACCATAGATTTGCTAGTATCAGATATAGAGAAATCGATAAAATTCTTCCAGACCAGGTATAAAGATCAAAAGCTAGAACGCATCGTTATGACGGGTGCAGCATCATCATTGCCGGAATTTCCACTGCACATAGCCAATAAACTAGGCGTAAATGTAGAGATAGGTAACTCATGGCGCAATGTTATCTATGATCCAACTCGCCAAAATGAGCTCATGAGTTTATCCAATCACTTTGGTGTGGCTGTTGGCCTTGCAGAAAGGAATGTGTAGGCTATGATCCAATTCAATCTACTGCCGGATGTAAAGCTTGAATTTATCAAAGCACAGGCCAGAAAAAGACTCATTATATTGTCATCAATTATTGTATCTGTGACCTTCATGGCTATATTTGTATTGCTAATACTCAATGTTAAAGTTGCTCAACACAAACGGATGAGTGACCTCACAAAAGACATAAAATCTAGTGTGGCAAAGATTCGAGAGACCAAGGACATAGATAAAATTCTAACGGTTCAAAATCAGCTTTCTAGTCTGCCAGGCTTACATGATCAAAAAATTATAAGTTCTAGGTTATCAGACTATCTGTTGCAACTCACACCATCAAGCGCCAAAATAACAAACGCAGAAGTTGATTTTACCGCCAACACTATTGTAATAAAGGGAACTACACCTGACCTTGCTACTGTCAATAAATTTACAGACACACTTAAATTCACAAGCTACAAAGTCAACAATCAAGACGGGCAAGAAGGTAAAGCTTTCAATGGGGTTGTGCTGTCTAACTTTTCAATTCAAGATAAAGTGACAAATCCTCAAGAGAAAGCTACATTTGAAATCACTGCGAATTTTGACGCCATTCTGTTCAAGATGATTAAACAGCAAGGCGTACTTGAAGAAAAAGCAGTGACCCTAACAATACCTAACATAATATCAACTCGCTCAGAGACAGAAAAACCAACAGATTTGTTTACTCCAACACCAAGTACACCACAGGGAGGTCAATAATATGGCTGTTAAGATATCTGCCAAGCGCTTAGCTATAGACAAGGCTAACTCCACGGTTCTCATTGCTATTGGGATAGCATGCTTTATCGTTGTGCTGTGCACAGTTGCCGGTAAGTCATTGATTAGTCAAATGAGTTATCAGTCTAAAGTCATTGGACAAAAAGAAAAGACACTAAAACAGCTCAAGTCTAACGAAAAAGCTGTTGACCAGCTTAAAGTGTCCTATCAGGAATTTGCTTCTGCCAGAGAGAATGTCTTAGGTGGCAATGCTTCAGGTACAGCAGATAGAGACGGCGAGAACTCCCGCATAGTTTTGGACGCTCTTCCTAGCAAGTATGATTTCCCAGCCCTTACAACGAGCCTCGAGAAATTACTAACAGGAAATGGATATTCTATAGAGAGTATCTCTGGAACAGATGATGAAGTTGCTCAAGCCTCTGCAGAAAGTAGTGGAGTCAATTCACAGCCAGTTGAAATGCCTTTTTCTGCTACCGTCAAAGCATCAAATAGTAATACAAAACAATTACTAGGGTTATTCGAGAGATCAATTCGTCCTATGCAGATATCAAAGATAATTCTCAAGGGCGAGACTGACGGCATAAAGGTAACTATTGATGGTAAGACTTACTTCCAGCCACAGAAAAAATTTGATGTAAAAACAGAAAAGGTTAAGCCATGAAGCAAAAAGACATACCAATAATCTTAGCTATTGTTATACTCTCTTCAGTTATATCGTTGCTTATAACCAAGACAATCTTTGTTTCTACAAACGATAAGTCTCTGACTGCGGAAAAAGTAGATATTATAAAATCCGATTTTCAAAAACCTGATACATTTATCTTCAATAAAGATGCAGTTAACCCAACACAGTTGATCAAAATTGGTGATAGTAATAATAGTTCACAGTAAGCTCATAGGTGGTTAGAATAAAGCCATGAGTGTATTATCAGAGGAAAACCAAAAGTTACTCGAAACCTATCTTGTAGAAGAAGGAGCTATTTCTGCGACCAAATTAGAGGAAATAAAGGAAAAGGCAAAGAAAGATTCTTCTCCTATCTTGGCCAAACTTGTTACAGAAGCTGAAGTACCGAATGAGGTATTAACAAAACTAATCGCAAAAATTAACCACGTGCCTTACGTCAACCTTATGGATGCAAGAATCGACAAGGAAGTACTGAGGTTATTGTCAAAAGAAGTCGCTCAGAGATATATGGCAGTGCCACTTGGACAGATTCAAAATAGACTGGTTGTAGCAATGCTCGATGCTGATAATGTCCAAGCAGTAGACTTCCTGTCCAGTCGCATAGGCCGCCCACTCAAGGTCTACACCGCGTCCGAAGAAGGTCTCAAAAAAGTCCTAAAACAGTATGACGAAGATATCGAAGCCGATGTTACTAAGGCAGTTGGCAGTATTTCTTCGGCTGCCACAGACGAGGCAAACCAAGCAGAAGCAGCCAAGCTAGATCAGTCTGGCAATATTAAGACAATTGTTCAAGATTCTCCTATATCAAAAGCACTTTCTGCTATTTTAGAGTATGCGGCCCGCAACCGTGCCAGTGATATCCATATTGAGCCACTAGAGCACGAGCTTAAGATTCGTTGTCGAGTTGATGGAGTTCTTCGAGAGATTATGAAATTACCTAAAAGCACTGAGCCTCCTCTTATATCAAGGATAAAAATCCTGAGTAATCTTAAAATAGATGAGCATCGTATTCCTCAGGACGGACAATTTACTGTGAGTGTAGAGGGTAATGCTATTGACCTACGTATTGCCATATCTCCAGTAGTTTGGGGAGAGCAAGTTGTGATTCGTCTCCTAGATAAATCCGGTACTAGTTTGAGACTAGAAGATATGGGCTACACTGGGCGAGCTCTGAGGACTATTAAAAGAGGTATTAAAAACCCCAACGGAATGATATTAACCTCCGGACCAACTGGTTCTGGTAAATCAACCTCACTGTATGCCTTAATCCAGGAAATCAAGAACGATACTATCAATATTGTTACCCTGGAAGACCCAGTTGAGTACAAAATGGATGGGATTAACCAAATTCAAGTTAATGCAGAAGTCGGCCTAACTTTTGCATCTGGTCTTCGGTCTATATTGCGTCAGGATCCAGATGTAGTGATGGTAGGAGAAATTCGTGATAAGGAAACAGCAAGCTTGGCGGTGCAGGCTGCTTTGACGGGTCACTTAGTCCTCAGTACTCTTCACACCAACTCTGCAGCCGGAATTTTGCCGAGGCTTCTCGACATGGGAATAGAGCCATTCTTAATTGCTAGCACCGTCAGAACAGTTATTGGACAACGTTTGGTCAGGCGTATCTCTGACAAAACGAAAGAAACATATAAATCTACTGATCCGGAAAAACAGGCGATACTCCAAAATATCGGAGGGCTTCTACCTCCTGACGAAAAGAACAAACAGGCTTTCTGCAAGGACTTAGGATACGAGGATTTGCCTTTACGCACCCAAAACGCTTATACTTTATACAAGGGCAAGGATAGCCCAGAAACCCCGGGTGGCTACAAGGGCAGGATGGGTCTTTACGAGGTTTTTGAAGTGAGTGAAACAATTCAAAAACTGATCATTGATCATTCGACCAGTGGAGTGATCCAAAATCAAGCGATAAAAGAGGGGATGATAACTATGAGACAAGATGGTTATCTTAAAGCTTTAGCAGGACAAACATCGATTAGCGAAGTTAATCGAGTTGCAGCAGAGGATAGTGCGTAAGAAAGGGTGGCAAAAATGAGTGAACTCAGAATAGAATTATTACTTGAAGAGGTAGTCAAAAACAAGGCCTCTGATCTTCACCTGCAGGTTGGTCTGCCACCGATGATTCGTACCGACGGAGCGCTCAAGCCATCCGCGAGTGGTTCTGTATTGAAAGAAGAGCAAGTTGAGTCTTTAGTATTCTCTATTTTAGACGATGAGCAGAAACAAATTCTACTAAAAGACAAAGAATTTGACTTTAGTTTTAGTTTTGGAGATCTTGGTCGTTTTCGTGTAAATGCCTTCCACGAAAGAGGCAATTTAGCAGCAGCCCTTAGGCTGATTCCAAACGAAATGCTCAGCATTGAACAGCTGGGATTGCCAAAAATAATTAATAAGTTTGCTGACTATCCCCGAGGCTTGGTATTAGTAACAGGACCAACTGGTTCTGGTAAATCAACAACTCTTGCTGGGCTTGTACATAAGATAAATACAGAGCGTGCAGCTCACATTATTACCATTGAGGATCCGATAGAATTTACTCACAAAAGTGCAAAATCAGTTATTGTCCAACGTGAAGTTCACTATGACACATACTCTTTCTCTGCCGCTCTTCGAAGTAGCTTACGACAAGACCCAGACGTAGTACTTATCGGTGAAATGCGTGATCTTGAGACGATAGCGGCTGCTATAACCATTGCAGAAACTGGTCACCTGGTTTTTGCCACACTTCACACTAACTCGGCAGCCCAGAGCTTGGACCGTATGATAGACGTTTTCCCGCCACACCAACAGCCACAGATTAGAGCTCAGCTCAGCAATATTTTGATGGCTATTTGTTGTCAGCGACTAGTTCCTTCTATAGGAGGCGGACGTGTGGCTGCTGCTGAAATTTTGATAGCAAATCCAGCGGTTAGGAATATTATTCGTGAAGGAAAAAGCCATCAGCTTGATGCTGTAATACAGACCGGGGCTGAATTTGGTATGCAATCTATGGATAAAACACTAGTTAATCTGATACATGCGGGTACTATCACCTACGATGAAGCACGAAATTATGCAGTTGATCTTGAGGAACTTGATAGGTTAATGAGAGGTTAATTCAAGGATATCCTATGTTGACTTTCGAATACGAGGCAAAAAACCCTACAACTGGCGAAAAAGTAAAAGCTACTATTCAGGCAGAATCTGAAGCGGCGGCGGCCAAACTTATAAAGGAGCAATCCCTAACCCCACTTGACATACATGTAGTTGGTGTCGGAGGGTTTAAGCCATTGGCCAAGCTTAAGAACAGAATAACTGCAAAAGATAAGATTTTGTTCTCACGTCAGATGTCAACGCTTATTAATGCTGGGTTGCCACTAGTTCAGAGCTTAAGACAGGTCAATGATCAGACCCAGAACAAAGCGCTTAAAATCGTTATTAGCCAGATAATCACTGATGTCGAAGGCGGTTTGGCTTTTTCCAAAGCCCTAGCCAAACACCCCAGAGTCTTTAATAGCATTTATGTCAATTTAGTAGAAGCAGGTGAAGTATCGGGAACGCTTGATATGGCACTATCAAGGATCGCCACTCAACAGGAAAAGGATGCAGAGATTATTAGTAAAGTTCGCGGAGCTATGGCTTACCCAGCGATAGTTATATTAGTTATGATTGGCGTCGTTGGTTTTATGATCGTAAAAGTTCTTCCTCAGGTAGAAGTTATTTACAAGGACTTACCGGGTGCGCAGTTGCCACTACTAACCAGAGTGCTTTTAAGTATTTCTCACTTTACGACTAAATATTGGTGGTTGATGTTGATATTCTTTGGGCTCGCGGTATTTGTGACTACACGTTACGCTCGTACTGTAGGAGGCAAACAAGTTATTGATGCTTGGAAGATGAAAGCATGGCCAGTCGGTAGTCTGTTTATGAAAGTATATATGGCCAGGTTCTCACGTACTGCGACGACACTTGTTGCCAGTGGAGTCCCGTTGATCAAAGTCCTCGAAGTTGTTGCAGGATCAATCAACAATGTTCATGTAGAAAGATCGATTAACAAAGCGATTGAGAAGGTTAAAGGCGGTAAAGCACTTAGCGAATCTATATCAGGTGACCCAAATTTCTTGCCACTAGTGCCAAATATGCTTAAAATCGGTGAACAATCAGGAGCTTTAGAAGACATGATGGAAAAAACAGCTGATTATTATGAAAAAGAAGTTGATAACCAGATTAAGACAGTATCTACCATAATAGAACCGATGCTGATGGTAGTACTCGGTATCACAGCGTTTATTATAGTGGCAGCCGTTCTGTTGCCTATATATGGGCTAGCAGGTCAGAATATCATCAAGTAGATTGGGGAAAAGTCTTGCATTGTTGTTATTGGTAAGGTATTTTGATATTGTATAAGCATTAACATAATAAAATGTATAAAGGGATGGGAAATATGAAAGATCTAATAAAAAAACAAAAGGGATTCACTATCATCGAGGTATTGATAGTCTTGGCGATTGCTGGGCTTATCATTTTGATAGTTTTCTTGGCTGTACCTGCGTTGCAGAGAAACAGTCGTAATACGCAAAGAAGCAATGATGCTTCACAGGTAGGTGGTGCACTAAATGAATGTTTGGCTAACAGAAACGGTCAAATGGCATCTTGTGACACAACTGGCGAGCTACAAGCTCTGGGTCTAGATACAGCTAAGCTAGGTCAGTTAACAGTTGTTAACGTAACTGCTGGTGCTCCGACAGATCCTGGTGCAACTGTGACAAACACCATTAACGTAGGTTTTGGGTCACGCTGTAACGCCGATGGAGCTGGTGTTGGTGGTGGATCACCAAGACAAGCAGCTGGATTGTATCGTGTTGAGATCCAAGGTAGCAACAACGGTGCTGTGCGTTGTATAGAGTTCTAGATAGCTAAGAAAAAAATACATAATATCAAAAAGGCTCGTTTGTCGGAGCCTTTTTTGATATCATAGTGCTAATGATTATTGGGATATTAATAGTTCTGGGGCTGTGTTTCGGTAGTTTTGTAAATGCTCTCGTCTGGCGGGTGCATAAGCAGAGTCTGCCAAAATCAAAGAGGCCAAAGAATACCAATCTCTCAATAGTTAGAGGTAGATCGGTCTGCGTAAATTGTCAGCACAGTTTGAGCCATATTGATCTTATACCCGTAGTTGGCTGGGTGCTACTTAGAGGAAAATGCAGATACTGTAAAAAATCCATATCATGGCAGTATCCATTTATAGAAGTTCTGACGGCTACTGTCTTCGTAGCTTCTTACCTGTTGTGGGAATTCGAAGTCAAAGGCTCAGAGATTGTAATCTATGGCTTATGGCTTGCCGTGCTAACAAGTTTAGTTGCTCTAGCTCTATATGACACAAAATGGATGATATTGCCGAACAGAATCATGAAATACTCTTTTGGTTTAGCGTTTGTTTTAGCTCTAGCCACTATTGCGATTAGAAATGATGGGTACTCTACCTCTATAATCAATCTCGTTTTATCGGTAGTTATCAGTGGAGGGCTTTTTGCTCTACTATTTTATATATCAAAAGGTAAGTGGATCGGTGGCGGTGACGTAAAGCTCGGCTTTGTTCTCGGTTTTGTAGTCGCCACCCCGGTGTATGCTTGCCTAATGCTATTCATAGGGTCACTGTTGGGCTGTCTAGTGGCAGTGCCAGCTATACTATTTGGTTCCAGAACCATGCAGACGAAGATTCCTTTTGGTCCTTTTCTGATAGTCGCAACAGTGATTGTCTACCTTTTTGGAAGAGAAATATCAGAAGCTTATTTGCGTCTCCTTGGAATCTCATAGAATTGCTATGAAAACATCTTAGAATCAGTTGTATCTAAGCATACCGCTTGTGCTATAATTTAAGGTATGAAACTCTTTGGGAGAACAAGAGTCTTGGGGGGCGTTAAGAGTGTAGACGGCTACACCATAATTGAAGTTATGATATTTCTGGTTGTCTCAGCTGGACTTCTCATCGCAGTTTTGGGTCTAATCAGTGGACAACAACAAAGAACACGTTTTATAACAGGGGTCAACGATTTTGATTCTCAAATTCAGGATATGATCAACGATGTAGAAGTCGGCTATTATCCTGCTGAAACAATAGAAAGTGCCGGGACAAATAGCGGAAGGATATTTTTAGGTAAAGCGATCCAGTTCCACAGAAATACTGCTACAAATGAAGTCAGTGTATACCGCGAAATGACAATAGAAGGTGATGCAACTATAGGCACGCCACCAAGAGATGTAAGTAGCCTAAGTGAGGCTAACCCAAGAGCTCTTGCTGGGGTTGAATCAGAGCACCAGCTTGTCAATGGAGTAGAGCTGACAAGCATTCGCTACGGAGAAAGTGGAGATATCAGCCATGGTTTTGCGATTGTCTCTGGAATATCTAGTGACGGCAAGAAATCTTCTGGATCTAGAGGATTGCTCGCAAGGATAGATATTAACACGGAGGGATCATTACCTGCCGTTATAGGTAGTTTAGGTACAGGAGATCCGGTTGGTGATGCGAGCGGTGGCATGATTTTTTGCTTGCGAGAAGGTGGCGGTGGTAGAGTGGCAGCAGTTGCTCTAGGGATGGCTTTAGAGAGTGGATCAGCTGTGAGTACAGGCCAAAGAAATACCACCAACATATATTATGCAGATGAAGCCGAGCAGTTGGGATGTACAGGATGATAGCTTTATTCAAAAGAAATCAGCAAGGTGACACTATTATGGAAGTGTTGATCTGTATGGCAATGCTTGGATTTATGCTAGGCACCGCTTTCACTCTAACGAATCGTAATCAGCTCAGTGCTAGAAGCTCTCAAGAGCGTGCAGAGGCTACTCGCATAGCAGAGAAACAACTAGAATACCTAAGGACTTACTACGCAAAGAACTCCATTGGTAACCCAATAACAATAGATGAAAATTTCTGTTTCAAGAGTGATGGTGGTGGTGATGACGGCCAATATGTCATGAACGATAGAGATCCCAAATCTACTGGCGAAGACCCAGAGTCAGAATATATTGATGATTGTAGGGCAAGTACTAACGGGTACAGCTATAGGATTAATATCTGGAAGGCTGGTACCGCTGATGCAGGAAGCCTCGGAGCAAGACCATCAGCAAGCGTCATAACTGTTCGCTGGGACAGTTTGACCAAAACAGAGCCAGAAGAAGTAAAAGTGTATTACACGATAGATCAGCTGTCTGCTGGTTATTACGGCAGTGAGCTTGGCTCTGGTGGCGGGCTTGGTCTGACTCCGGCTTGTGGAGATGGTATTGAAAACGATGGTGATGGCTTCATTGATATGCTTGATGTGGGTTGTACAAGCCTAACAGATAGTTCAGAAGTAGATCCGACTCCATCCTTAGCTAGTTTTCCTGTCAACTTAGCTCTATGGGCCAATTCATATCCGACACCACATGAGTATCCTGACGGTGCAAACCCTGACAACAGTCAGATAGGAGTGAGCCCTCATCCCCTCGGAGGAGTCATCGACGTAAACTTAAGTGGTCAAAGTGGCGCAAGGAATCTAGTCATCAGCTATCAAAATGAAGCAGGATGGGGAGGTCCACCGAATAGCTCCGCGTCTTCATTTATACCAGACTATAAGAGTTATGAGATCAAATATTGCGTAGCACCAAGTCGTGGCGCATGTAGTACGTGGACCAGGGCTTATTTGCCTGTCAACATGAACAACCCTAATTCAGCATTAGCATCTAGCCCGTTGGGCGTCAATATCAGCCCAGGTGATCATCTGTATATTGCTTGGATCAACAACCACTGGACGAGCATAAATGGCATTGGACTTGACCCTAATTTACGCATAAATTCAGTTTCTTCTTACACAGTTGTACCTACTGCGACCTATAACAATAGTAGAAATGGTAGTGACTATGTTGCTTGTAGTCCGGCAACTAGTTTTGGCGATGGTCTAGATGGGTGTATCAGGTCTGCACCTTCTGTATATGCGTACAGAATGTTCAATAGCCTGAACTATACTTTGCCGAGCATATCTTCTGGCCCTATTAATGTTGAGATAAGGTATCGCAACAGAGCAAACGCGACACTTACTAATGTGCTACCTAACGGGGTATATTCTCTAAGGCTGGGCGGGGGGTCATATCAAACAGGCCTACTTCTACCTACAATAGGCGCCAATACAGGGCAGAGGACTTATGTAGGACAAATCTACGTTCCTTCATCTATAGAAAACTTGTATTTTGCTTGGGATAACGATTATTACAATGTGGGTGCGTCTATTGACCATAACGTACAGATAGATTCAGTGAGGATTTACCGATGAGAAAACATGTACTAACCAATCAGAGAGGTTTCACAATACTTGAGCTGATCATTGCTTCAACGGTATTTAGCACCATAATGTTGCTCGCCACCACCGGACTTATTCAGATAGGTAGAACCTACCACAAAGGCCAGATAACAGCTAAAACCCAGGAAGCAACAAGGGGAGTTATAGAAGAGATTTCAAGAGAAGTGCAGTTTTCAAATAACGCTGTCCAACAATCTGTTGAGGCTGACTATAGTGCATCGCTTAATGTTGTTAAGGTTAGAGCGGTCTGTGTCGGCAATACTCGCTACACTTTTGTTACAAATCAACCCAGGGCGAAGCTGGCTCAAGCAGACGATATATCAGCAACTTCTCCGACCCTAAGACACTTACTTTGGGCGGATAGGAAGTTAGATAGCGATCCTTGTGTTGCATCAAACCTCAATCTAGCAAATCCAAGCAATGGGAGGGAGCTATTGGCTCAAGGTATGCGACTTACTAACTTTAGAGTTCAGCAAGCAGGCGAGAACGTAAATATTGATATAAAGATATACTATGGTGACTATGATCTTGCCGGAGGACTCGCGAGCCAAGGTACTGATTTTTGCGAATCAAGCAAAACTGGCGGTCAATTTTGTTCCTCTAGTGAGCTAAGTACAGTTGTGAGAAGGAGAATATAAGTGTACTATAAAGATGATATGAGGGCACGACGGGTGAGCTTAAAAGATGATCAGTCAGGCATGGTAGCTTTTGTAGTTACCTCTTTTATCATTATTATGATGAGTTTGCTCGTACTGGCTTTTTCACAAAATACACGTCGTGAGCAGAGACAAGCTCTTGATCGACAGCTTTCAACTCAAGCTTACTATACTGCAGAATCAGCAATAAATGAGACTATAAAATACATAAAAGATACTCCTGCTTCAGAATCTGAGAAAGATGATTGTGCTCCTGTTGGAGGAGGTGTTTTGGAAGCACAAGATACTGCAGGAGTATTCACCTACACTTGTGTGATGTGGGATAAAGACCCCGAGCAACTAGTATTCCAAAACCTAGATGACCAAGGTAAAATAATCTCTCTGCAAGCCAATGGAGACCTTAGAAACATCAGGATTACTTGGGAGGATGTCAGTGGTGGTACAGTATCTGCCAGTTGCAACTCACCGTCCCTACATACATTCCCTCAATCCGGTAGCTATAGTTGTGGTCTGGGTATGATAAGAGCGGCTATTCTTCCTTTTACAGGTGATAGGGCGAGCCTGGTCAATTCTACATATACTGGATTTCTTCGTCCACAAAATAATGCCACACCAGTCACAACCACCTTTTCCAGACATGATGCTGGCAGTGGCGGACAAGGTAATGTTATAGGTGCTTCGTGCACTGGCACAACCTGTACGGTAACAATAAACAATCTGCCTCTAGGTAAAAATTTCTTGTTCATCAAAACAGCTTATAAAAAATCAAATGTGACAATTGAAGGGGTTCTGACTTCCGGTGCTGTAGCGCAGTTTACAGAAGGACAAATAGAAATAGATGCAACAGCCCGGGCCAGTGATGTCATAAAACGTATCAAAGTAGCTGTTCCTAAAATAAGCTATAACAATCCTGGTTACTCTGCAGACGTCATGGATGGAATCTGTAAAGATCTTGAAGTCTGGCCAACAGGCTCAGGTGGCTCTTGCCACAATTAAAGCTATACAACAAGATTATGATTTTTTACGATGGAACTTTTCGTGAACGCTTTTTAGATGAGGATCAGTTATATGAGTGTAGATCTGGGTAGTTGAGATATTACTGTGTCCTAGCATTGCTTGGACTGACCTAAGATCAGCTCCGTTCATCAGAAGATCCGTTGCATAAGAGTGACGGAGTGTGTGAGGTGAAACATGCTTGGTAATTCCAGCTTTCAGCGCGTAACTTGCAACCAGCCTTTGGACACTTCTAGGTGTCAAGCGCATAAAGTTACCGGTCTGATCAATTCGTTTGACACCGCCTACTCTTGCAAAGAGTGGTGGGCTTGAATCAGTACGTTTTTCCAGGTACTTTCTTATCCAGTCGGATGCTTCTTCGCTGATAAATATAGGACGATCTTTTTGTCCCTTACCTCTTACCATAAATTCTCGGCGAACTAAATTGATATGATCACGATTAAGATTGGTAAGTTCTGATACACGAAGACCGCTAGAGAAAAGTAGTTCAAGTATCGCTCTGTCCCGAAGTCCAGCCAATGTTTCAGTATTTGGTTGAGCTAGAAGTTGCTCCATCTCATCTTGGTTTAAAAAAGTAACTTGTACTCGCTTAGTCCTAGCAAGTTCAATTTTATCCGAACTAATAACTTTTAAATCTCTCTTTGTGCAGTATTTCAAAAAACTACGGAGGGCAATTAAATGATAATTTTGAGTATTTTTTTGTAACTCCTCAGAGGTATTGGTACCAAGTCTGTTGAGCCAGAGACGCCATTTTCGGATCAATTCAGGCGTTATTTCACTAACATTAATATCTCCCGCAAAATCTACGAGCCTGGTAAGATAATGCCTATAATTATCAATGGTTTTGAGAGATCTGTTTTGCTCAATCTCCATATGCTCTAGATATTCTTCGATCATTGATTCAAGCTTCATATAGTCATTCTAATCAAAATAAACAAATTATAAAAATTCTATCGCTGAGCTAGAAAGACTGTTATCTGATAGAAACATATCTTTTAGATATATTGAAAGAAGAAACAGTCTTTATGGCCAGCAAGAGGATATTTAGGGTTGTTTATCTTGATTTAGAATGACTAAAGTCATTATACTTGATTGACCTACATCTGTTATAATTAGAGCATTAGCATATAAATAGGAAAATTCATGGAAAAAACATTAATAATCATTAAACCAGATGCCCTGCAAAGAGGATTAGTCGGAGAGATAACAAGTCGTTTGGAAAAAAAAGGCCTGAAATTAATAGGTCTTAAGATGATGAGACTTGATAGCGCAATACTACAAGCTCACTATGCTCACATTGTAGACAAGCCATTCTATAAAGGAATTGAAGATTTTATGAAGAGCTCACCAGTAGTAGTTATGGCATGGCAGGGGTTCGAGTGTATCGAATCAGTAAGGATCTTGGTCGGCGCTACCAACCCGCGTCTCGCAGACTCCGGTAGCATCAGAGGTGATCTAGCAATTGGTCAGGGAAGAAATCTAATTCACGCATCTGATAGCAAAGAGAGTGGCGAAGAAGAAGTGTCTAGGTTTTTTGAGAAGTCAGAGATCTTTGAGTATGAAAAGCTTGATTATGAGCATATCTATGAGCCTTACGAAAGAAAATAGACTGAAACCTGCTGTATTGGCGCATTTTGGGCGAAAATCTGCGGTTCGCACTCATCGTATTTATAATACGACTCCTTTGCGGTCCTTAATTTTCACTCCAAACTGCACTCAATACAGCAGGTTTCAGGTATTAAGAAGTTTTGCCCTGGTAGCTCAATGGATAGAGCAATTCCGTCCTAAGGAAAAGGTTGTAGGTTCGACTCCTACCCAGGGTACCATCTAAGATGAAGGTTAAAATTTAGGGCAATGAAACATTTTAGAGATCAGCTAGAGGACGAAGAAGTTCTGTTTGTTTTCCGCAAGCATCCTGTTGTTATGAGAAGAGGGCTTATATATGCATCGATTGCTCTACTTCTAGGGGTTATCCCATCAATAATCAAGCCAGAATACAGTGTATTGGTAATAGGGTTCTTAGTAGGAATTGTTTTATCCATCGCTGTTATGTTGCCATTTTGGATAACATGGTATTACAGTATTTTTATTGTCACCGACCAAAGATTTGTTCAATTAACTCAAAAAGGCCTCTGGAACAGAAGTGTAGTTGATATAGCTTTGCCACAAATACAGATGGTCAATTATGAAGTAAAAGGCCTAGAGGAAACTGTGCTTGGATTTGGTACAATAATGATGCAGACATTTGTTGGCGACCTGGTAATTCATGATATTCATCACCCAGAGTCTATCCAGAAGTCAATGCTCAAAGTACTGAGAGAAAAGGGTATCATCGGCGGTACGAACACTAATTTTAACAGAGGGAATAATGAAGCGATTCAAGAAGATAATTAAGAAAAATCCAACAGATAACACAGCAGATCAGTCTGAAAAAAGAATTACTAATGACAATTTAGCTCAACATCGTGAGGAAATAATAGGTGCTGGCCGTAAGTTCAAGTACCCACTTGCCGTGACAAAAAATCGTCTTGTAGCTATTTCGTTGATGGTAGCTCTTGTAGCTGTTATTGTACTTTTTACTACCGTCACAGTATTGCTATATAAGACCCAGAGCACTGCTCCTTATCTTCAGAAGGTTACGAGAGTAGTTCCATTCCCAATCGCTCGGATAGGATCTGATTTTGTCTCATATGAAGATTATCTATTTGAAGTAAATCACTATGCCTACTACTACAAGAATCAGCAAAAACTTGATTTCAATAGTGAGTCAGGTAAAGAACAGATAAAAGAGTACAAAAAAAGAGCTTTCGACAAGATTATAAATGATGCCTACGTAAAGCAAATAGCTGAGCAAAATAACATAACAGTATCTGATAAAGAAGTTGACCAGACACTTTCTATCCTAAAATCACAAAATAGACTTGGTGCTAGTGATGAAGAATTTCAGACCACGCTTCGCGAGTATTGGGATTGGTCAGTTAACGATTTCAAGAGAAGCCTCAGACTTCAAATCCTTAACCAAAAGGTACTAGAACATTTAGACAAAGACACCAGAGCTAAAGCTGATGATGCCTACTCTAAATTACAATCAGGGACGCCGTTTGATCAGTTAGCAACACAGGTGTCTGAAGATTCAGTCACGAAATCTCAGGGTGGGCTCATAGGGTTGGTAGACAAGAGCAATAAAGATATCTCGCCGTTCACCGTTGATGCCATCTACAAACTCCAACCAGCTCAATACTCAAAACCTATCAATATTGGCTACGGACTTGAAATAGTAAGGAATAACGAAAAATCTGGCGACAAGATAAAAGCCTCACATATAGTCTTTAACTTTAAAGCCATGAGCGACTTCCTCAACCCCATAAAAGAGCAAAATAAAGCCCGCCTCTACATCTCAAATAAATAAAGCAAGGATCATCAGCTTTTGTCTTCATTTCTAATGACCAGCTCTTGAATTTCTGGCCAATGCTCGCAGTCTGTTTTTTCTAACTGAGTAGGAAATGGCTGTCTGTGTCCCGGTAAACGCGATATAAGTCCCAGTTCTTCTAAAAATTTTAGATGTGGATGGGCATTAACATGGAGTTGTATCGATATTTCTTGACCAAAGAATAATGTGCCTATCTCCATCTCTGCGATTCGACCCACAACAAGTCTTCTGACGGTAGAGCGAGATAGTTTACGCTCTAGTTCTTCAAAATTTAAATTTGGCTCGTCCATAAAATACAGACCTCTATTGCTGTTCGATCAGTCTTAGCATCTGGAGTGCAGATACTGCACGTTCAGGGTCATTAACTCGGACAATATGACCTATCAGATCGGGCCGATCAACTACTTCTTCAACGTCAACTTTTCGTCCAAGAACCAGCTCTGTCGCAATGTGTCTGTTCAGGGGATTTCTTGTATCCCATAGGCTTCTTGCTTTTGTAGCTACATCTTCAACAAAGGGGCCATGTACAGTATCAAACTCATATCCTTCGTATGAACGAAGAATGCATGGATCAATAGCGCCCTCCATACGGGTTTTTACAGGATCTACACTCTTAATTTCTGTCATAGAAGTAAATCTTAAAACTATCATCAAGAAATGTCAATTATTATCCGGCAGTTCCTAAGTGTTCCAAAAGTAAAGCGACCTAAGATTCTTAAAATAATAAAAATGATAGGTCGCAGGTACCCAAGAGGAGACAACGTATTATCTCAGACTCTTGGGTGAAGCTGTGTGCTTCCGTCTCTTCGGGATGTGCTCTCAGGTCGTAGCGACGACTTCTGCTTCTGGAATCTCTTTGAGAAAGTCTTGATAAGACAATTTCTCGCCGACAGGGCCAGTACCGAAGGCGATGAACTTGCCAGCTGAACGCTGAACTGTCTGTACGTCTTCGCACTTGACTCTTCCGGTGTAGGGGATGAACGTGATGGTTCTTGCTCCTGTTCCTTCACAGTCGAGGCAGATGACCGCTACGCCAGGTGGCTCTGCCATCCCTTTATATAACCCAGTGCCTCCGCAGGAAGTGCACTTTGCTTGAACTTCTTGCTGTTGCTCTTGCTGTTGTTGGGTCGCCATGATTGGCTCCTCTTTGTTGTAGATTTCCTGAGACGGACACAACTCTCACCATCAAGGTGCGTATATAATCATACAATAAAAAACTAAAAAATCAATTTCAAAAAATGGCGGGCTCGACCGGGTTCGAACCGGCGATCTCCTCCGTGACAGGGAGGCGTGATAACCACTTCACTACGAGCCCATCAAAATAACTTGATCAGTTAATCGTATCAAAAACAGAGGTAAATATCAAATATTTCTAGAGTTTCGCACCTCTTTTTGCTATAATCAGATTAAATTATGCGAGCAACAAACACATTTTTTCATGATCGGATTGTATTGTTCTTTTTGACGGTCAATACGTTTTTGTTTGTCGTCTATGAAATTTTCAACGCAATCAACTTTGACTCCAATGCCAATTATTTCATTCAGTACAGATCAGGCGCTAGCGTTGACGAATATAAGTCAGGTAATGGAACAGACCTTATATATTTTTCACTGTTTGTAGCTTTCGTATATTTTGCCCAGTTTATCCTCAGCAAGAGGATGTATAAAGATCAAAAGCATGCTTCGTGGGCCATAATGTTCTCATCAACGCTCATATTAGTAATGACCTTCTTAGTTACATGGGCATTATTTAAATTGCGCTAATGAAAAACATAGAAATTCCTCTACAAGCCGAAAAAACCAAAAAATATATTTTTTTTGAAAAATTACCCGCACTTTTATCATGGTCTTTGATATTTCTGCCACTCGTACTTAGCCAAATTAGCCCACCATTAACAGCTTTGTTTATATTATCTTATTTGCTCATGTGGTTTGCCAGAGCTGTCGGGATGAACATAAGAGTTCTGCATGCCTGGAAAGTGCTCAATGAGCACCAGAGGCAAAATTGGAGTATTCTGCTTAGTGATCTTGAGAAACGTGACATTTCTCCTGATCAGCCGAAATGGCACAGCAGGAACATCCAGCGTCTTGAGAAATATCCTGCAAAATTCAAACCCAGCGAAGTATTACATGGCATTATCATAGCGGTTTATAACGAGAGCATCGAAATTATAGAGCCAACTATAAAAGCAGTAATAGACTCCAACTTTGATAAAAAGAAGATAGTTCTAACAGTTGCATACGAAGAAAGAGGTGGTAAAGAAGTAGAGGAGACTGTTAAAAAGTTAGTTAGCAAATATAAAAGTCACTTTTTGATGGCAGATGCATACATGCATCCCATGGATCTACCAGATGAAGTCATTGGCAAGGGTGGAAATATAAACTTCGCAGGTCGTAAGTTGCAGGCTTGGTTTGAAACTCAAAACATAGATCCAGCCAGGGTTTTGATCACTACTCTTGATGCTGATAATCGGCCTCATCCTAACTATTTTGCGAGCTTGACCTATACTTTCTGTCTCTGTCCAGAGCCAAAATACATATCATTTCAGCCTACACCCGTATTTAGTAATAACATTTGGGATGTTCCTGCTCCTATGAGGGTTATAGCGACCGGTAACTCCTTTTGGATGGTTGTTCTATCGATGAGAACACATATGCTACGCAACTTTAGCTCTCATGCTCAACCATTAGATGCACTGATAGAAACAGATTTTTGGAGTAGTAGGACAATAGTAGAAGATGGCCACCAATACTGGCGATCTTACTTTAGATTCAATGGAAAATACGAAGTTTATCCTGTTTATTCAAGTATTTACCAAGATGCAGTTTTATCAGATACCTATCGCAAAACTTTGAGAGCTCAGTTCATACAACTCAGGAGGTGGGCTTGGGGTGCTTCAGATATAGCCTATGTCTTTCAAAAAGGCTTTCTTACCAAGAATAAAGTTCCAAAACTTGATCTAGCCACTAAATTATTCAGATTGATCGAGGGCCATGTCAGCTGGGCTACAGCTCCGATAATAGTTACATTTGCCGCTTTTATACCTATTTTATTCAATCCTGAGGATATTGCGGCCAATCAGTTACCAAATATTGCTAGCTATATACAAAGAATAGCTACCTTAGGTCTTATTATCACAATGTATTTGAGCTTTAAGTCTTTGCCACCCAAGCCCGCCAGGTATAAAAAGCACAGAAATATATTTTTAGTCCTTCAGTGGGCACTCCTGCCAATCACTGGTATTTTCTATAATGCTATGTCCGCGCAGGTGTCCCAAAACAGATTGTTATTCGGCAGATATCTAGACAAATTTGACGTTACCCAGAAATCAATCAAGAAATAACTGTTTTAATCTTTGTGGTGGGCGACATAGCTCACATAAGCTACATCGTCGAACCTCTGTAGAATATCGGCTATGACTCTTCTGAGCGCTTCTTTTTTGATAATGCCGTTATCTTGCTGGTTGCAGATTCTATCAATAACAGTGTCGGTTATGCCACGTGAGTCATAAGTAGGGTCTTTTCTGTGCGTCATTGACTTAAATACGCTCACAAACACCTTATCAGCTATAAAGGGGCTAATTTGGCCATTTCTGTGCTGTACAGCTATAGAAAGCGCATAATCGGGTAGTTCTCTAGTAGTAAATACCGCCTTACAGGAGGAACACTTGTGTCGACGCCAGGTTCTTGGTGATGAATTTGAACTACGGGTTATCGCTGTCGATGTCTTTTGACCACAATATATACATACCATGTACACATATTGACATACAGCTATATAAAATGCTAGTGGATAAACCATAATTAACTGTGCATTACTTAAGAAAAGTGATGATACTAGGGGTAAATAACATCTTACAATCAGCTCTGGAAATTAAAGTGCCCCCTCCGGTATTCAGAGGGGGCTTTTGGTTGTCTTTAACTAAATTTACTTGTCGAGTTCTTCGTAAAATAGATCAAACTCGTCAAGTATCTTGACGTCTGTACTCACCAAACACTCCTGTTTAACTGAATTATATTAACATAAAGAAAAAATAATGTCAATACTTATGTTTAGCACAGACAGCATATACACTGGTGGGCGATAGAGGATTCGAACCTCTCACCTCCACAACGTCAATGTGGCGCTCTAGCCAAATGAGCTAATCGCCCAGCGTGAGTAACAGATATAATATCACACATGCAATGACTAGTTAAGGTGTTAACCACATTTCCCCAGAACCAGTGTAAATATAACAATATAATAGTACTAGCTTTATAATACCATTATTGCTATCATAGTTCTTGTTGGTGGGTTTTGCGATGTGTCAGTGTATAAACTCTGGCAGTGAGTCTCAAGCAGACTTTATCGCAAATTTAAGCGTTTGTCCCAGAATCAAGTATTACTTTTGCGAGGATACTTGATCATCAAAAGGGCAGGCGCTTTTTTATTTGTCTCAAGTCAAGTAAAATAACAGGTAATATATGGTGAAAGAAGATAACACTACAACTATCGAGACAATGCGCCACAGTTTGGCTCATATTATGGCTAGCGCTATTGTTCAGCTCTGGCCAGATGCAAAATTGGGAGTTGGACCTGCAGTTGAAAATGGGTTTTATTACGACCTTGACCTTGGAAAAAGAACTCTCTCAGAAGATGATTTTGATCAGATTGAGAAGGTAATGAAGAAAATTGTAGATGAAAAACAACCTTTTACCAAGGTAGTTAAGTCTATAGATGAGGCAATTGACTGGGCAAAAAAATCAAAACAACCTTACAAAGAAGAGTTGCTTAACGACCTTAAGCGTGCGGGTACGACACTAGCGAAAGACCTAGACAAGAGTGAGCTTGGCACCATAACAGATAGCGAAACAAAAGTTAAAGAAGTGACTTTTTACCAAAATGGTGATTTTGTCGATCTCTGTAGGGGCCCGCATGTAGAAGATACTGGCAAAGTAGGGGCATTCAAGCTCATGCGTGTCGCAGGAGCTTACTGGAGAGGAAAAGAGACAAATCCACAGATGCAGAGACTGTATGGCGTGGCATTCAACACTAAAGAAGAACTCAATAAACACCTGGAGAATCTTGAGGAAGCTAAGAAAAGAGACCACCGTAAACTTGGCAAAGAGCTCGATTTATTTGTCATATCTGATCTCGTCGGTCCAGGGTTGCCATTATTTACTCCGAGGGGAACTGTTCTGAGAGATGAGCTCGGCCGATTCTCCCAAGAATTACAGGCAAGATATGGTTACCAGAGGGTTACCATACCGCATATAACTCGATCAGAACTGTACAAAGTGTCTGGACACTATGATAAATACCCGGAAAAGTTCACTGTCACCAGTGAAGAGTCGGCAGATGAGTTTTTGCTGAAGCCAATGAGTTGTCCGCATCACGCCCAGATATATAATTCTCGACCGCGGAGCTACAAAGAGCTTCCAATAAGATACATGGAAAATACTGAAGTCTATAGAGACGAAAAATCTGGTGAGCTACACGGATTGTCTCGTGTTAGGATGATTACTCAAGATGATAGCCATTGTTTTTGTACTCCAGAGCAGATCTCGCAGGAGCTATCAAATATAATTGAAATGGTCCGAGAGATGTACACGGTACTTGGGATGGAATATCGCGCAATTTTATCGTTCAGAGATGATCAGGACAAGTACTTGGGTGATAAAAAAACATGGGACCAAGCCGAAAAATCCCTAGAAGATGCAACGAAAGTTCAGAATATCGAGTATGAGGTCATAGAAGGTGAAGCAGCTTTTTATGGTCCAAAGGTAGACTTCATGGTCAAGGACGCTCTGGGAAGGGAATGGCAATGTGCCACACTACAGTTGGACTTTCTTCAGCCTGAGCGACTAGATCTTCACTACATCGACAACGAAGGCAATAAACAAAGACCGGTTATGATCCACAAGGCTCTTCTGGGGTCTATAGAGCGCTTTCTTAGTGTTTATATCGAGCATACTGCTGGAAAGTTCCCGATTTGGCTTGCACCAGAACAGATTCGAGTCATAACGGTAAATCAAGAGTATGAGACTTACGCTTGTGCTGATGCTATCTTAGATCAAGCAAAAAAACTTGGCCTAAGGGTAAGTTTAGACAATGACTCACAAAGTGTAGGTAAAAAGATTCGAAAAGCAGAGCAAGACAAAGTTCCCTATACTTTGGTGATTGGCCCTAAAGAGATAAAAGACAAGGTAGTAACTCCGAGGATTCGGAGTGATATGGCTGTAATAGCCGCCCACCCGGAGCTGGGGATAGAAGAATTTCTCAAGACAGTTGCTCACGAAACAAAAGGGCGCGTTACTAAGAGCTCACTGTAGAATCCAGTATCAAGGAGAAATAAATGACAGAGGTAAATTTAGAGTTGAGAGAAAGAGTCTACCACTTAGTCTCTCAAATCCCAGAAGGTAGGGTTATGACCTATGGCCAAATTGCCGTTCTGTGTGGTCACCCCAGAGCTGCAAGAATAGTGGGGCAGATAGCTCACTTTGGCCCAACCGATTTGCCGTGGCACAGAGTAGTCAATAAGCAGGGAGGGCTTGCGAATG
Organism: Patescibacteria group bacterium; assembly: GCA_038064875.1. Classification (GTDB taxonomy): domain Bacteria; phylum Patescibacteriota; class Saccharimonadia; order Saccharimonadales; family 2-12-FULL-41-12; genus 2-12-FULL-41-12. The sequence continues at coordinate 746,384 of JBBTSC010000001.1, forward strand.
AGTTTTCATTTGGCGGGCTTGAAGGCCACAAAAAATTGCTTCAACAGGATGGTGTAGAAATCACGGATAATCATGTTGGTAATATGGATAAGTATTTATGGGATCCAAAGAACAGCCAACAATAGTTATACTTGGACCGACGGCTTCCGGCAAAACGGGGCTATCTTTTCAGATTGCCAAAGAGCTCGGTAATACTGAGATAATTTGCGCAGATTCCAGAACGATTTATAGGGGGATGAACATTGGGACTGCAAAACCGACTTTCGAAGAGCAGAAAATTGCCCCACACCATTTCTTAGATATTTTAGGTCCCAATCAGAGATACAGTGCTGCTGAGTTTCAGAAAAGTGTTCAAAAGCTAATCAGAGACATTAAAAAAAGAGGCAATGTGCCAATGCTAGTTGGCGGAAGTGGGCTTTATATATTTTCTATAATTTATGACTACTCTTTTCCAGCAGGTCCAACAAATAGTAGAAGAAAGGAACTCGAGGAAAAAAATATCGATGAGCTACGCTCAATGTTGCAGTATTTAGATGCTGATACTTATTCCAAGATTGATACAAGTAATCCCAGAAGGTTGGTTAGAGCAATTGAGACAGCAGGACTACACAAAGTCCCTAACTCTCAGCTTGTTGATAATGTCTGTGTCTTAGGTCTCAAGCCAGAACTCTCAGTTTTAGAGGATAGAATACGCCTGAGAACTTCACTCATGATAAGAGATGGCTTGGTTGACGAAGTGAGGACTTTGGTCAACCAGTACGGTCCAGATGCTGAACCACTGCAAACAGTTGGCTATAGAGAGATTATTGATTTTCTTGATAAAAAAATTAGCTTAGAAGAAGCTGAGGAGTTGATCAATGTCCATTCCAGGCAGTTAGCCCGTCGACAAATTACGTGGTTCAAGAGGTCAAAAGACATAAAGTGGGTCAATAATTACCCAGACGCACTAAAAGAAATTAAGAAATTTACTCAAATTTGATATACTGTCGGTATGGTTGAACAACTTTTTGGGTCAAAGACACGAGTTAAGCTTTTACAGCTATTTTATGCTAATCCAAATCGGTCGTTCTATGTTCGTGAGATAACACGAAAGATTGATGAACAGATTAATTCAGTTCGTCGAGAACTTTCAAATTTGCTGAGCATTGGCATAATTTCTTCAGAGACACAAAATAATAAGCTATTCTATGAAGTTAATAAAACATATGAATACTACAAACCACTTTCTCAGATATTTAGCACAGATGACTCTATTGGTGGCGAAGAAGCTCAAGTAGAAGATGAATTAAAAATTTTAGGCAGAGTTGATTTGGCTATAATGACAGGTCAGTTTACTCGCGACAAAAATATTGACGTTGACCTACTTGTGGTTGGAGATATTAACAAAACTCAACTAGATAAGTATGTACAGGTTTTGGAGAAAAAAGAAGGCAAAGAGATCAGATATGTAGTTCTTACTAGTAAAGAATTTGAATACAGAGGAAAAGTTAATGACAGATTCTTGAGTACCATTAAATCAGCTAAAAAACAGATATTAATAGATCGTAATAATTATTTTACAGAAAAGGAATAACGCGTGCAGATAGAATATTTTGGAGCTAATTGTGTTATATTGTCAACAAAAAAAGTGCGTCTTGTATTTGACGACAACTTGAAAGAACTTGGGTTAAAGTCAGTTACAAAGACTGATGATATTGCAGTTTTTACATCTTTGGAGCATTCTGATACAACGGCAAGTTTTGTTATTGACACCCCCGGGGAATACGAGATTCGAGACATATCAGTAAAAGGAATCGGGGCTCAACTACATGTAGATGAGTCAGGGAAAAAAGGGAGCATTTATCAAATTATGATAGATGGCATTAGAATCTGTGTCGTTGGCAATATCTCAGATAATCTCAGTGAAGGACAATTAGAAGAGTTAGGGACGGTAGATGTGCTTATTGTGCCGACCGGAGGTAGTGGTTTTACTCTTGATCCAGTTGGGGCAAAAAAGATTATAAAATCAATTAGTCCGAAGGTCTTTATTCCCGTGCACTACGCAGATAAGTCTATTAAGTATGAAGTCCCTCAAGTGGACTTAAATACAGTTATTAAAGAAATGACAATTGAAAGTACTGAAGAAATTGAATCTTACAAACTAAAATCACGTGATGCAATAGATGAAAATCACAAAACGGTCATTCTAAAAAGAAAATAAGTTTTCTTAGGCTTTAGCTTTTGGAGCGGGGGCTTGAAGTAGCCCTTTTTTCTTGAGTGTTCGTATACCTGCAGCAGAGACTTTGATTTTTGTCTTTTTTCCATCAATTACTACAGTTTTTGTCTGAAGATTTGGCTTCCAAGTCTTATTAGTGCGCCTTAAAGAGAAGCTCACATTGTGACCAAATTGTTTTCCTTTGCCAGTAATCTCGCATTTTTGCATAGTCTCAGATTTTCCAAACTTAAATTAACGCTTTTGTATATTGTATATTTTTCTGCCAAAGAAGTCAACATAGGCTATAATATTCAGATATGGATATTATATCGGGCATTAACATCACTAATATTGTAATACTAATTGTGGCATTACTACTCTCAATGAGTATTCATGAGGCGATGCATGGCTTTACGGCTTATTGGCTAGGGGATGATACTGCCCAAAAAGAGGGTAGACTTACTTTCAATCCATTTGTGCATATTGACCTTTACGTTACTATACTTTTACCTCTGTTATTGATTATTGTTGGATTGCCACCAATTTTAGCTGCAAAACCCGTGCCCTTTAACCCTAGTAGACTGAAATACGAGGAGTTTGGCGCTGCACTTGTCGGTATCTCAGGGCCACTTACTAATTTATTGCTCGCTGTAGCATTTGCTCCACTACTCAATGTTTTAAGCGCAGGCTCTCTGTTTTATAACTTTACAGTGGTGATGATAAACTTGAATGTGCTTCTATTTGTCTTCAATATGCTACCTCTGCCACCTCTTGATGGATCGCGTTTGTTGTATGCTTTTTCGCCAGATCCAGTAAGGAAGTTCCTGCAGCAGATCGAATCACTGGGGATTGTTTTCATTATTGTTATCCTGATGCTCCTGATGCCAATTATTGGACCTTTCATATCAAACATATCATCTGAAATCATCAGTTTCTTAGTCTAACATCCGCTCAAGGATGGTATTATTACTAACAGAGTATTTAACAAAATAATATCTACAGATAAGGAAATTTATGCCTAGTTCAGAGATAAAGAGAAAATATGACTTTGCGACATATGATCAATGTGTTGAATTTGCTAATTTTGTGATGACATTAGCGAAGAAATTAAATCACCACCCCGAAGTTATTGTCAGCTACGGGTCTGTTGAGGTGTCTTCGTATTCTCACGACGTTGGGGCGGTGACTGATAGGGACGAGGAGCTAATTTCACAGATAGATAGCTTTTATAGTGCTAGTCATACATCGGATAGTAAGCACCCTCAAGAGGACGTCTCTGGCTTCAATTTAGATCTTATCAAAATATATACAGACGGTGGTTCTAGAGGTAATCCTGGACCTTCTGCATCAGGATTCGTTATCTATGACGCAGATGACAGGACTATTGTCAGATCCGCTAGTTACATTGGTGTAACAACTAATAATCAAGCCGAATATATATCTATAAGAAACGCCCTACAGTACGCTTGCAAGCTCTCACCAAAAGAAGTTCATGCTTTTATGGATAGCCAGCTAGTGATTAATCAACTAAATGGAATCTACAAGGTCAAAAATCAAGATCTTTGGCCGATTTACAAAGCAGTTAAGGATTTATCAGCAAAGTTACCAAAAATTACTTTTTCTTACGTACCAAGAGAAAATAACAAAGTCGCAGACGCTTTAGTAAATGAGAGTTTGGATAAATCATCCGATGTTCTCTATAATGAGTAATATCAGACTATCGGCTGATCGCTCATTTTTGAGAGGAAAGTCCGGGCAACATAGAGGAGGACAGTTGTTAACGGCAACCGGAGGAGACTCTAGGGAAAGTGCCACAGAGACAATACCGTCCCGCTTGCGGGATAAGGGTGAAAAGAGTGAGGTAAGAGCTCACAGTCGTTTATGGTGACATAGACGAGAGGTAAACCCTGTCTGTTGCAAGGAGAGATGTAGATCATAGGTTCCTCGCTTTCTATGTCTCAGTTAACCGCTAGAGGTGGTTGGCAACAATCATCCAAGATAGATGATCAGCCCTTTTTTAAGGACAAAACCCGGCTTATAGATAGTCTGATAATTAAAAAGAACTTACAATCTACGTAAGTTCTTTTTAAAATCAGCTAGTGCCGAAAGATTTATTTTTTTACTGTCTCGACTATCTTTTTGAACACAGCTGGTTCATTAGTAGCAAGTTCGCTTAGTATCTTTCGGTCTAAAGTCACATTAGCAATCTTTAGTTTGTTAATAAGCTGGCTATATGAAATCCCGTTTTCTCTAGCAGCTGCGTTAATCCGGACATTCCATAGGGAACGGAATGTTCGTTTACGGTTCTTGCGATCACGTGTAGCATAAACAAGTGCTTTTGTAATAGCCTGCTTACCGCGCCGGATGCTTGATCTGTTAGATCGGGTCATTCCCTTCGTAGCTTTACGGATTTTATTGTGTTTTTTGTGGGTGGTTGTTCCTCTTTTTACGCGCATTATTAGCTTACTCCAAGCTTTCTCTTAAGATTTTTAATAGATTTTCCAACAACTTGTTCAGGTGATTTAAAAGTTCTTTTGGCTGATGCTGTCTTTTTCTGTAGGAAATGGTTACGTGCAGTATGACGACGCATGACCTTACCACCCTTGGTGATCTTTATCCTGTCTTTTGTCCCACTATGAGTTTTTTGCTTTGGCATTATTGCTCCTAACCGTAAATATTAATTGTTTGCCTGAGAATTGTGGTTGCTGATCTACTATTATATCATCTCCAAGAATCTCTATTACTTTCTCTGCTAGCTTAAAGCCAATGTCTTTGTGCGCTAGCTCTCTTCCTCGATACATTATCGTTATTTTAGTCTTGTGACCATGCTCAAGGAAGCCAATAACCTTTTTTAATTTTACTCCAAGATCATGATCGCTAATCTTGAGCCCTAGCCTAATTTGCTTTACATCAAGGGTCTTTGCGCTTTTCTTGTTCTTTTGGAGTTGTTTAGTTCGCTGGTAGTTGTACTTCCCCCAGTCGATTATCTTTGCGACAGGTGGATCAGCGTTTGGAGAGATCTCAACAAGATCGAGATTATTAGAATAAGCTAACTGCAAGGCTTCTTCTTTGGATATTACTCCTATTTGTCGCCCTTCATGATCTATAACGCGCAGGTTTTTAGCCCTAATAGCATCATTGATGCGGGTTTGCTTAGCTATTTTAGTGTCTCCTTGTTCTTCTCGCCACTTACTACTCCAACGATTTTACCAAATTTTAGAAGATATTTCAATCTGTTTTTAAGAAGTTTACAAAATTGCGTCTTTTTTTCTATACTGCAATGCCTCTGTAAGGTGAGAAAGCTCGATGTTTTCTGAGCTATCGATATCAGCTATTGTTCTGGCTACTTTGAGTATCTTCATATAGCTTCTTGCAGATAGAATGAGTTTTTGAGCAGCTGAGTTAAAGAAATCTTGTGTCTGGTCGTCTAATTTACAGTATTTTTTAACGTCCTTGTTAGAAAGTTCATTATTCAATTTTCCAGATCTTTTGAGTTGAATTTCTCTTGCATCGCTAATGATTTTACGCCAGTCTCTTTTACTAACTGCGCTATCTTCTAGTAAGCGAGAGTGTTTAACCTCTGTAACTCCTACATAGAGGTCAATCCGATCTAGTATTGGACCTGATATTTTTTGCTGATATCTAATGATGTTGTGTGGAAGGCACGAACATTCTTTCTGACTCCCCCAGTATCCACAAGGGCAGGGATTCGCTGTTGCTATCAAAATGAATTTGGCGGGGAATACGACAGAATCCTTTACTCTGGCTACTGTTATTTCCTTATCTTCAAGAGGTTGTCTTAAAGCTTCGATAACTCTTTTATCAAATTCTGGTAATTCGTCCAAGAACAAAACCCCATGGTGACTAAGGCTTATTTCTCCTGGCTTGGGGTGCTGTCCTCCCCCTATGAGAGAGATATGGCTCGAGCTATGGTGGGGTGATCTGACAGGCCTTCTAGTAATAATTGTTTCATAATTTTTACTGACAAGACTATGTAAATGAGTTATCTCTAGAGCCTCATTTTTTGTTAGACCTGGAAGTATGTTTACGAAAGCTTTAGCAAGCATACTTTTACCGCTTCCGGGAGGACCGTTAAGAAGGAGGTTATGGTGTCCGGCGCCAGCAATGACCATTGCTCGTTTTGCTTGATCCTGATCAATAATGTCGTCCAAAGTCACACTTTGTTCTTTAGGTAAATCACCTTCGGCTATATTTGAATTTGCCTCCGACTTAATAAAAGGAAGTGGAGTACTATCATTAAGTAGCTCATATAGTGTGCGTAGATTGCTAACTTCCCAGATAAATACCTCGGGTATTATCCTAGCTTGATTTGCATTGCCTCTGGGAATAATAAAGTTTTTGTACCCAAGTCTCTTAGCAGCGATAATTCTCCCAATAATCCCACGTATTGCTTTTACTTCTCCGTCTAGGCCGAGTTCACCCATAATGATAGTTTTTTCTGGTAGCCTTACTTTAATCATATCCGAAGCTTTTAGAATCGCCAGAGACATGGGAAGGTCGTAGCTAGATCCTTCTTTGGGTATGTCAGAAGGAGCCATATTTATAGTTATTTTTTTGCGAGGTAATTTGATCCTGCTTGCAACAAAAGCGTTCCTAATTCTTTCTTTTGCCTCATCAATAGATTTGCTACCTAGCCCCACAATAATGATATTTGGTAGTGAGTTGGACAGGGCACATTCAACGTCAATAATTAACGCTTCGCTACCACTTTCTAGTACCGACTGAACTTTGTTTTTCATTCAGTACTTATTATACATTTAATAAATAAATAGTTCATAATCTTTGCCTAAAACAAAAACAACCGCCTGCGAGGAGCGGTTGTTAACAGATTCGTTTTTGTTTTTGAGCACTTTTTTTGTTCAAAGTGCTACGTACATAATAATAGTCCTCATGCTTAGTGTCAACTACTTTTTTTACATTTTTTCTATAAAAATTGAACTAATTTCATACAGGTGCATTTAAATGTGTCAATATATGAATATTTCATGGGATTTTTTGCTATGCGCAGGTATGGTTTCAGGGCCCAATTTCATAATTTTAGTATGACTAAAATTACATTTTTTGGAGATCGGGAACAAAAGGTTTTTCGGCTGGTTAATAAGTACTTTGAATTGAGTAGTTAAAGCAAGCCAAGCGTTAACCAATTAAGAGCTAGCTCATTCACTTAAGAGCCAAGACACATATCAAAAGGCTTATCCCGATTCTTGGCAATATGAATAGCTAATACTTAGCTAAATAGTGTTTCTGGTAAATAACCAAAATATTTTTAGCTTGGAAAAATACACGTGAGTATATCAATTTTAATAAATTAGTTGAAATTGCAAATATGCACCTAATCATAGATTTTATTAATATTTGTTAATTTCCGTTACAAAAAAATAACCACCAGGTCTCTTGCAGACTTCCAGTCAGGTGCTCGTTTGGAAAAAACAAAATGTTGAAAATTTTCAGGGAAAATCACACATACGTCTAAAAGCTGTAGAGAATATATAGATATATTATGTATTCAGCAATAACATTGTGAATAATAGTACAATATTTAATACCAATTTTATTATAGTAATAGTGTAAATAAAACATCTATAGTGTATTGACTTATTATAATAAATGTACTAGTATATATCTATAGTAATCAAACATATAGTTTGTACAAAAATAAAAAGATTACTAAAAATTTCGCTCTCGGCTAAGCTCACGCTTACCAGAGCGGTCAGTCAGTCATAGGACGGTAAGCGCTTAGAAGTAATTATAAAGAGCGGTTTTACTGTCCTTGACCTTTTTGTATTTTAATCAAAGGTAAAGAACTTGAACAAAATAATACTTATACTATCCTCAACACTCCTTGCGGTTATGGCAATACTTGTCAATCCAGAGGAGATAAAAATGGCTCAGTTGATGGTTGTATTAGTCTTAGTTTTCTCTTTCTTGGTGAGTTTGATGAATATTATTTCACAATTTATCTTCGGTAGAACAGCTAAATCAAAAATCATAGCCCTTTCGTCAAGCACTTACATATGGTCTGCACTGGCTATGCAATCAGTTGGATCTGGTTCTTTAAAAGATATATCAATTTTCAGCCTTGTATTTATAATCGCTTTCTTCTATATCAAACACAATTTCTCTTTGAACAGGTGATAAACCGCCGGACAAGTATTCATTCTGTCTTTATATATCTGTTATAATACTTCGTATTATGACAACAGATGATCAAAGCGATAGTGGACAGCTGTTACCACCGGTGAACGATAATAATCTACCAGTGGACTCTTCTGACGCCTCACAGCCAAATAATCAAGGTACTAGTCAGCCAGTGCCACCATCTATCCAAGCACCTCAGCAAGATGAAGCAGGTGATGTTGATGTTATAGAGAAAGCATGGATTGAAAAGGCTAAAAAAATTGTTGATCAGACGTCAACTGACCCTTTTGAGCAACAGAAAATGCTCAGTAAAGTAAAAGCAGAATATATCAAGAAGAGATTTAATAAGGATATCAAGATAAACGACGAATAATGGCGATATTTATAAGTATACTAGTCGGACTTTTAGTAATTGGCTTAATAACAGGGCCAATTTTATTCTTTCATTCTAGATCTGTTCTGAGAGAACAGAAAGATTTTGAGCGAGGGCTTAAAATGGTCACACTATTGATACATTTACCGCCACCAAGTGACGATACTGACATAGGCTCCAGAGACGTTAGAGATGTCACTGATGAGAATATATCAAAAGCGGAGATAGTCTATAACATTTTAGCAAGCACCCTCCAGAAGGGATTCAAAAGCAGTTTTTATGGCCAGAGACACATATCCTTTGAAATAGTTGGGACTAAAGGCTTCATAAATTTCTATGTAGCTGTACCAATATCACTTGTAGAGGTTGTACATCAGGCTGTTATAAGCGCCTATCCATTAGCAAGGCTGGAAGAAGTTGCTGAGCATAATATATTCAGCCCTGTCGGCAAGATAAGCGGAACTCTAGGTGGAGAATTAACTCTTAAAGATAAGTTTGTCTATCCAATTTCAACTTACCGGGATATAAAGCGTGATCCTATGCACTCTATACTGAATGCTCTGTCATCTTTAGATAAAGAAGATGGTGTTGGTATCCAGCTAATGATACGGCCTGCTAATGATGGTTGGCGTAAAACAGCTTCTGAATTCGCTGGCAAAAAGCGTAAAGGACACGAAAGTCACAAGGGTGGAAAACTCTTTGCATGGTGGATAAGACAGCTTTTTGAGGCTCTCTGGCACCCTCCAGAAGACAAAAGTGGCGGAGATAGTGGGAATAACCTATCAAGCCACGAAGAAGCAGTAGTTAATTCTGTAGAGGACAAGACTAAGCACCCAGGTTTTGAGACATCGGTTCGTATTTTGACTTCTTCTAACATTGCTCATAAGTCTCAAACACTTCTCAACAACGTAGTTTCAAGCTTTGCTTTGTTCGATGCACCTGGGAAAAATGGATTTAAATACACACCAGCTCAGGACATAGAGAGATTTGCTACAGCATATATAATGCGGTTTTTCCCAACTGGACACTCCAAAAACATCTTGAATTCTGTTGAATTGGCGACGATCTTTCACTTTCCGCAACAGGATGATATCCCTACATCTCAGCTAACCAGGCAAGAATCAAAACAAGTTGATGGCCCAAGGAACGTGCCAGATAACGGACTTTTGCTAGGCTACAATCTTTTCAGAGGAGTTAAAAAACCAATCAGACTGTCTCATGGTGATAGACAAAGACACATGTATGTTGTTGGACAGACAGGAGTAGGTAAGTCTGTCTATCTGGAAAACTTGGCACTGCAAGACATGATAGAAGGAAATGGTTTTGCGTTTATTGATCCTCATGGTGATACTGCTGAAAAATTGCTATCAATGGTGCCAAAAGAGCGCACAGAAGATGTTATTTATTTCTGCCCGGCAGATACAGATTATCCCTTAGGTCTCAATATCTTTGAGGCAAAGACTGATGATGAGAAAGATTTTGTTATCCAAGAAGTAATCAATGTTCTATATAAGTTGTATGATCCACAACGCCAAGGGATAATTGGCCCTCGTTATGAGCACATATTTAGAAATGCTGCATTGACTGTAATGGCGGGACCAGAGGGAGGAACTTTCATAGATATACCAAAGCTTTTTGCTGATCCAGATTTTGTAAACAAGAAACTTGAATATGTGAAAGACCAAAACGTGATTGATTTTTGGCGTAAAGAGATGGTCCAAGCGAAAAGATCAAATGAATTTGGAGACGTGGTAAGTTGGTTTGTTAGTAAATTCGGTGCCTTCTTGTCCAACTCAATGATGCGTAATATCATTGGTCAGACCCAGAGCTCATTCGATCTAAGAGAAATCATGGATAACAAGAAGATACTCCTGGTTAACCTCAGTAAGGGAAGAACCGGTGAGCTTAACTCTAAACTGCTTGGCATGATCTTTGTTATGAAATTCCAAGCTGCTGCTATGAGTAGGGCTAATATTCCTGAGAGTCAAAGAGTTGACTTCTGTTTATACGTGGATGAGTTCCAGAACTTTTCTACTGATTCATTTGCCACAATAATGTCAGAAGCCAGAAAGTATAGGTTGAGCTTGACTGTCGCTAACCAGTTTACAACACAGCTAACCGACGAGATTAGAGATGCAGTCTTTGGTAACATGGGTACTATCATAGCGTTTAGAATTGGCCAAAATGACGTTGAATCATTGAGTCGCTATTTCCAGCCGATGTTCGACGGTGATGATCTTCTTAGAATACCTAACTATAATACGATTGTTAGAACACTTATCGGCGGAGTTCCGACACAACCTTTCAGTATGGCGACCATTCCACCTCTAGGGGATCCAAACAAGGAGTTAGGAACGGCTCTCAGGCAGTTGTCTGCTGCAAAATTTGGTAGACCGCGATCAGTAGTAGAGAAAGAGATCTTTGCTAGAATCAGAACCAATTCAAAGTCAGATAGCTCGTTGCAAGCACCTAGCGCAACTAATGGGCCTAGAGTGAGCTCGCCAAAGCCAAATACACAAGCATCTTTTCTAGATCAGTGGTTGGCTAAAAAGAAACAGCAGGCACCCGCTAGCCCTTCCTCGAAGCCTTCAAGCCCATCTAGCGCTATTGATACAGCAAGTCAACAGAGTACTAATACAAATCAATCAAATAGCCCTTCTGCTCCTAGCTCAAAGCCATCTTCAGCTTTTGCAGGAGACCAGGCTCCTTTGAAGCAACCAGAGCCGGGTACTGTAATAGAGCCTGGCAAATCTAAGAAAAGACAACGTGGTAGTGATATCTTTATCGGGAGAGATGGCAAGATAGGTCAATAATCCTTAGGCTTGCTATAGATTTAATAAGCGCTTTTGCGACGAAAGACCAGCTTTAGTAGAATCTCTAAGATAGTCCCAATAATAAAGCCACCGACAAATGACATAATTCCAATCATGAAGTTATACTCATAGCCGAAGAAGTAACTTGCCCATAATACCAAGAGGCTAGAGAACAATGAGAAAGCTCCACCCATAGCTAGTCCTACAGGTCTAGCAACTGTTTTACTAGATATTTCGCTGATAGTGTCTACTGTTGGCCTGTGTACGAATTTGCTTAGGATTTTTTGATCAAAAGGTAGTTTTTTCTGAGTTTTTTTGATAATTTGCTTGAATGAGTTATTGCTCAGATCATTTCCAATCATTCGGATGTTGCTATTTGTCTTTTTTGAGTCGCCAGAGCTTTTTTCTTCGATCTCTTTGCTGGTTTTAGCCTTCTCTTGTGCTGATTTGAGAAGTTCGTCAAGTGTTTCCTTGCTTGCCTTTTTAGGTAGGGACTCACTAGAATCGTGATTTACTTCTTTTGAGTGTGATTTTTCTTGAGATTTATTATTTGAATCATCAGTCTCATACCCAAAGTTTATTTTTTCAGACATTTACTAGTTCCCCCCGTAAGTAAAATCTTGTTTTATTATGCCCAGTTCTTTACTAAAGAGTCTGCTTCTTGCAAAAAAGTAGCTACTAACAGTTGTCACTGCGAAGGCAAAGAATATGCTTTGACCCGGGCCAGTATTTGGTAGTTGTTCGATTTGTTTAAGCGTAGGGCAGTCCATATCCATAGATATTTCGTTGCCGTATCCATTTTGAATCTTACAATCGTAGCTAGTAGAGCTAGCGCTTGGAGCATGGGTCACAGGTATACTATCTTTAATCTTAACTCGGAATGTCTTGATTAGTTCACCTTTGGCTGGGATTGTTTGGTTATCCCAATAGACAACCTTTGTTACTGGGTTGAATTTGCCACCTTGAGTTTCTAGATAAGCCTGGTCAACATCGGCGTAATCCAGGATGTCTCCTATGTAATCTTCAACTAGATATTTCTTCTTCTCAATAGTATTTGTATTAGTAGTTATCAAGCTATACTCAATGACATCACTTGCATGAACTTTTGTAGCTAGGGTTTGTTCAGGACTTAAATTTTGCGTGACATTGCGTGCTTTCTTCTGTCTGCCTGGAGTCGTACATTTCGGGTCATCAGCGGTGAGCTTAGGGTCATCAACACAGACACACTTAGGGTCGTCAGGCTTCAGGTTAGGGTTGTTAGGGCACTTTGGCTCTTTACAGTTAGGGTCATTTGATTTTATCGCTGGGTTATAAGGGCAGGGCGGTATACATTCTGGACGATTAGGGTTATTGGTACAGTCTTCAGGGACTACTGTTATCGTTGTTTGACACGCTGGAGCTGTTTTGTCCCCAACAGTACTATTGACCGTTAAAGTAGCTGTGTACGTTATAGGGGCACCGGTATTGTTGGTGTAAGTATGATCAATTACTGTTCCATTATGTCTAATAGTTTGTCCATCACCAAAGTTAAAGGTTAATCCATTAACAATATTTGGTAAGTTGGCAGAGTATGCTCCAGTGAAGCGGACACTAACCGATTTTACTCCAGTCCTTTTATCTCCTGTTAAGTTTGTACATGCTACAGTTGGCTTAGGTGCAGGTGGCTCAGGACCTTCTGCAGGGCGGTAGGCGATATTACCACAGTCTTTTAGGACCCAAACATACCAATATCTATTATCTGTACCTTTGTGCTTACCAAAGTAGTAGGCTGGTGTACTACCTTGCCATTCCGCGGCGCTTCTACTATAAAAGGTCTTCCCGCCAAATTGACCTAGATTGTGATCATTTGTGCTTGCAAAGTTTATTCGACCCACTGTTCGGGTACCTTTAGAACCTTGTTCCTGGAAATTAAAATTAGTGTTCTGAACATTGTCCATGGCGGCGGCATCTAGGCCAAATCTGTTATATAAAGCCTTAACATCGGCTTTATGATAATAGTTTGATTTTAAGTCACTAATACTGCTTACTCCTCCAGATATTACATCGTTAGGAGATGCAGCAAGAGACTGCTTTGCGGGTATAGAAGTTGCGACTATTTGCACAAAAAAGCTTAGAATAATAAAAAACAATCCAAGCCTTCTTATAGACTGTTCTTGCTGTAACCTTCTTAAATAGAAAGATACTTGATCTATAGAACCGGGATTGAAGCTTAGTTTTGAAACAAATTTGTTGATGCTCATTTTTTATTTTCTTATCATTATCAATAACCTCTAGCGTTATTTATACATCTATACCAACAAAAAATCAATACGCTAACAGAGTATTTGTAAAATAATAATTCCTAGGCTATAATAATTGGTAAGTTTTAGAGTTATCAAGAGGGACATTTAATATTTCATGACAAAACAAAAAGATTATGATTCGGGGTCAATCCAGGTATTAGAAGGGCTAGAGCCTGTACGTAAGCGTCCGGGTATGTATATTGGCAGTACTGGCATCGAAGGCCTCCATCATTTGGTATGGGAAATCGTTGACAACGGTATTGATGAAGCTTTGGCTGGCCACGCTACGTCTGTATCAGTAAAGATAGGCAGTGATGGAAGTGTTACTGTTTTTGATGATGGACGAGGTATCCCAACTGATATTCACCCAAAGACAGGCAAAAGTACGGTAGAGACTGTTCTAACTGTTCTTCACGCTGGTGGTAAATTTGGTGGTGGGGGATATAAGGTTTCAGGTGGGCTCCACGGTGTTGGTGTTAGCGTCGTAAACGCCCTTTCTACAAAGCTAGAAGTGAGAGTTTTCAAGGATGGTAAAGTTTATTATCAGGAGTATGCCAAAGGAGCACCTGTAACGGATCTAAAAGAAGTTGGTAAAACTGACCTAAGAGGAACAGAAATAAAATTCTACCCTGATGAGACTATTTTTGAGACGACCGAATTTAATTATGAAACAGTACTGGACAGACTTCGACATGCAGCATATCTCACCAAGGGTATAAAAACTTCACTTGAGGATGAAAGAACTGGTGAAAAGTACGGCTTTTATTTCGAAGGCGGTATAAAAAGCTATGTTAAGCATTTGAATGTAGGCAAAGATGTCGTCGATGAAGATGTCTTCTACGTTGATAAAGAGATTGATAAAGCACAAGTAGAGATAGCTCTACAATATTCAGAAACATTTACGGAAACAGTTAAGCCATTTGCAAATAACGTGTATAACCCCGATGGCGGTTCACACTTAACAGGCTTCCGTGCAGCACTTACTAGAGTAATTAACGATTATGCTCGTAAAAATGGACTGCTCAAAGAAAAAGAAGAAAATCTATCCGGCGAAGATTGTCGTGAGGGTCTAACCGCAGTGATCTTGGTTAAACTGCCGGATCCCCAATTTGAAGGACAGACTAAGAATAAGCTTGGAAATCCCGAGACTAGAGGCCATGTTGAGCAGGTCTTGGGCGAATACCTTAATTATTACCTTGAAGAACACCCAGCTGTAGCAAAGAAAATTATTGGCAAAGCACTTCTCGCAGCCAGAGCCAGAAAAGCAGCCCGAGCTGCCCGCGATAGTATTCTTCGAAAAGGAGTGCTAGAGGGTGCAAGCATGCCAGGTAAGTTGGCAGACTGTTCCAACAAAGATCCAAAAGACTCAGAAATATATCTTGTAGAGGGTGATTCTGCGGGTGGTTCTGCTAAATCTGGGCGTGACAGTAAAAGCCAGGCGATCTTGCCACTGAGAGGTAAAGTTCTGAACGTCGAACGAGCACGACTGGACAAAATGCTTGCCAATAATGAGATTGTGAGTTTGATCAAGGCCCTCGGGGTTGGGATAGACGATTCTTTTGATATTAACGGCCTACGTTATGATCGTGTGATAATCATGACAGATGCCGATGTTGATGGTAGCCACATTAGTACTCTGTTAATGACATTTTTCTTCAGATTTATGAAACCAGTGGTTGACGGCGGGCATCTATATCTTGCAAAACCCCCGTTATTTGAGCTGGTAAAGACAGGACGTAAATCAAGCATATTTATCTATGACGAAGAAGAACTGGAAAAAGTTCTGGATGAGACGATTGCCAAGCGTAAAAAAGAAGGAACAAAAGTTGATGCTAGTGATGATCGCTTAAAACAAGCAGGATTTATAGAGCAAAAACGTTACAAGGGTCTTGGTGAGATGGATGCAGATCAACTATTTGAGACTACTATGAATCCCGAAAAAAGAGTTTTGGTTCAGGTTAAGGTTGAAGACGCAGAAAAAGCAGATGCTATCTTTAACAAGTTGATGGGCACTGAAGTTGAGTTGCGTAAAAACTTTATTCAAACTAATGCTAAATTTGTGAAAGATTTGGATATTTAAGATGGAAGAGAACAACAACGACCAAATGGAACAGTCAGAGCAACCAGAAATCATAGAAACACCAAGAGAAATATCAATGGACGAAAAACGAGCGGGAGTAGAACATGCTCCAGATATTTTAGATACAGGTCATGCTCGGTCCGTAGAACGACGAACTGTTGAGAATGTAATGGAAGACAGCTATCTTCGCTATTCAATGAGTGTCATTATCGATCGTGCCCTCCCTGACGTTAGAGATGGTCTTAAGCCAGTCCACCGACGTATTTTGTACAGCATGAACGAAGATGGTCTCAGAAGTGGATCTAGACATCGTAAGAGCGCCAACGTTGTAGGTGCCGTCATGGGTAAATATCACCCTCACGGTGATTCATCTATCTATGACTCAATGGTCCGAATGGCTCAGCCTTGGGCTATGCGTTATACCCTGGTAAATGGGCAAGGTAACTTCGGTTCCATGGATGGAGACCCGCCAGCCGCTATGCGTTATACAGAGGCAAAAATGCATCGACTTGCTGATGAGCTCCTAGCAGATATAGACAGCAGGACAGTTGATTTTAGGGATACTTACGACGGCGAGAATAAAGAACCTACTGTTCTGCCTGCAAAGTTACCTAACTTACTTTTGAATGGTCAACTCGGCATTGCTGTAGGTATGGCTACTAATATTCCTCCTCACAACTTGAGTGAACTTATTGATGCCGAAGTGCACATGATCGACAACCCTGATGCAAACTTGGATGACCTTTTGCAATTTATTCAAGGTCCAGACTTTCCAACAGGCGGGATTATTTATGGCAAAGAATCTATCAGAACAGCGTATGAGACTGGTCGCGGTGGAGTTGTTACTAGGGGCATAGCTAGTATTGAAGAAACAGCAAAAGGAAGACAACAGATTATTATCTCTGAGATTCCGTACGCTCTTAACAAGGAAACACTGATTCTGAAGATTGCAGATTTGGTTCGAGACAAGAAGATAACTGGTATTAGTGACCTTCGTGATGAGACAGCTCGTGGCACAGTCAAAATCGTGATTGATCTTAAGAAAGATGCGTTTCCTAAAAAGATCTTGAACCAGCTTTATAAGCTGACACCTCTTCAGACAAGCTTCCACTTCAACATGATGGCCCTAATAGATGGAATTCAGCCAAGGGTTCTTGGTCTTCAAGAAATAATTAGCGAACACATCAAACATAGACAGGTTGTGGTACGTCGTAGAACTGAATATGAAGTCAGCAAGGCGAAAGACCGCGCACACGTATTAGAGGGGCTCAAAATAGCCTTAGATCACATAGATGAAGTGATCAAGACTATCCGATCTGCTAATAGCACTGATGAGGCTCAAGAAAAGTTGATAAAGAACTTTAAACTCAGTATTATCCAGGCAAAAGCTATCCTTGCGATGCAACTTAGGGCTCTAACTGGGCTTGAGAGAAAGAAAGTCGAGGATGAACTTGCGGAACTTCTTAAACTTATCGCTAGTTTAGAGGCAATTCTGGCTGATGAGAAGAAGATATTGAAGATTATTAGGGATGAACTACTCGAACTAAAGAAGCAGTATGGTGATGAGAGGCGTACTAGAGTTGTGCCACAGGAGCTCGGCAAGATGAGCGACGAAGACCTTATCCCTGAAGAACAAGTTGCTGTGACCCTAACTTCTGCAAACTACATCAAGAGAAGCCCAATAGGTGACTACAAGAAACAAAACAGAGGTGGTAAAGGCCGAAGAGGCATGGCTACCAGAGAAGAAGATGTTATTCAGCACGTTGTTAACGCAAGCACTCATGACTATCTATTATTCTTTACTAATAAGGGTAGAGTCTTTAGGATTAAGACATATGAAGTTCCGGCAGTAGGACTCAATGCTAAGGGAGTTGCGTTGATTAATTTACTACAACTACAGCCAGAAGAGACAGTTAGTTCCGTAATTAACATTAGTAAAAATGCTGATGGGGCCAACTTATTTATGTGTACAAAGAAGGGTGTAGTCAAAAAGACCGCCTTCGAACACTACAAAAATGTTAGAAGTTCAGGATTGATTACTATTAATCTTGACGATGGTGACGAGCTTAAATGGATTAGAGTGACAAATGGCAAAGACGATATCTTGATATCAACTGCGCTCGGTCAGGCAATGCGATTCAACGAGGAGAACGTTAGAGCTATCGGTAGGACAGCTCGTGGGGTAAGAGGCATTCGTTTGCGACCTGGTGATGAAGTCATCAGTATGGACATCGTACGTGAGGATGCAAGTATCTTTGTCATAAGTGAGTTTGGCTATGGCAAGAGAACAAAGGTTGACCAATTTACTCCTCATGCAAGAGGCGGAGTAGGTATTAGATCTGCAGTTGTAAATGACAAAACCGGAAAGCTGGTTGCTAGCAAATCTCTTGAAACAGCTGATCAAGAAGTGATATTGATCTCTATCGGTGGTCAGACAATCAGGTTAGGACTCAAAGATATACCAGAACTTGGTAGAGCTACTCAAGGTGTGAGAATTATGCGTCTGAATGACAATGACCAAGTAGCTTCACTTGCGCTTGTTGATGCTGATGACGATAGTGAATAATACAACGTCTTTGGTTGACAAACACTTTAGATTTCCAGTATGATTAGTACAAGCATTTTTGGAGCCGTTTATAATTTGGCGCAAAAATCTGAACCTTAAAAAACTAAATCTAGTGCAAAACAACGTCAGTTTACCATTACTTTAAATGGTATTTTTTTAAGAAGAGTTTGATCCTGGCTCAGGATGAACGCTGGCGGCGTGCTTAATACATGCAAGTCGAGCGGTAAGGCTTTCACAGTTTGCTGGTATCTGGTAACAGATCGAGCGAAGTGTGAAAGTACACGAGCGGCGGACGGCTGAGTAACGCGTAGGAACGTACCCCAAACTGAGGGATAACTCCGAGAAATCGGGGCTAATACCGCATGTGATCTCCGGATTAAAGCTTCGGCGGTTTGGGAACGGCCTGCGTATGATTAGCTTGTTGGTGAGGTAATGGCTCACCAAGGCGACGATCATTAGCTGGTCTGAGAGGATGATCAGCCAGACTGGGACTGAGACACGGCCCAGACTCCTACGGGAGGCAGCAGTAGGGAATTTTCCACAATGGACGAAAGTCTGATGGAGCAACGCCGCGTGCAGGATGAAGGCTTTCGGGTCGTAAACTGCTTTTATGAGTGAAGATTTTGACGGTAGCTCATGAATAAGGATCGGCTAACTCCGTGCCAGCAGCCGCGGTCATACGGAGGATCCAAGCGTTATCCGGAATTACTGGGCGTAAAGAGTTGCGTAGGTGGCATAGTAAGTTGGTAGTGA
Source organism: Patescibacteria group bacterium (assembly GCA_038064875.1). GTDB lineage: Bacteria > Patescibacteriota > Saccharimonadia > Saccharimonadales > 2-12-FULL-41-12 > 2-12-FULL-41-12. The sequence goes on from JBBTSC010000001.1 coordinate 765,604, forward strand.
AATAGTTCCGCTCAACGGGATAAACATTATCAAAACTGCTAAGCTAGAATATGAGAGAGGTAGTTGGAATTCCTAGTGTAGGAGTGAAATCCGTAGATATTAGGAGGAACACCAATGGCGTAGGCAGACTACTGGCTCATTATTGACACTAAGGCACGAAAGCGTGGGGAGCGAACGGGATTAGATACCCCGGTAGTCCACGCCGTAAACTATGGATGCTAGCTGTTATCAGTATCGACCCTGGTAGTAGCGAAGCTAACGCGTTAAGCATCCCGCCTGTGGAGTACG
>JBBTSC010000002.1:0-44046 GCA_038064875.1 Patescibacteria group bacterium
AAAGAGGTACGTGAGCTGGGTTCAGAACGTCGTGAGACAGTTCGGTTTATATCCGATGTGGACGCAAGGAAACTTGAGAGAATCTGCCCCTAGTACGAGAGGACCGGGGTGGACGCACCGCTGGTGTACCAATTGTCATACCAATGGCATTGTTGGGTAGCTATGTGCGGAACAGATAAGCGCTGAAAGCATATTAAGCGCGAAACTGATCTCGAGATTAGGTTTCCCTATGAGGGCCCTGATAGACTATCAGGTTGATAGGTGCAAGGTGTACGCACAGCAATGTGTTCAGCCGAAGCATACTAATAGCCCCACTGACTTCTTATTTACTATGAGATGCATCGCTTTCGGGCGGTTAATCTCATAGTAGCATTTGACTAGTTATTGATGATTATTCATGCTCATTATTGAGCAAATAATCACAGCACGTTTACTTGACGCACCAATTTATATTGGACATCGATTTAGCAAAAGCCCATTTTGGGTTTGCAAAAATCGGTGCCCATAGCACAAGAGTCACACCTGTTCCCATCCCGAACACAGAAGTTAAGCCTTGTAGCGGTTAAAATACTTGGGGTTCACCCCTGGGAAAATAGCACGGTGCCGTTTTTGTGATCAAAGCCTTCTTTTACAGAAGGCTTTTTTCTTTTCCAAAGAAACAAATTTATTCTTACCACTTTTGGTGGCAAAAGTGGTGCAAAACCACTGGGCTGGCCAAAAGCTTGATATAACTTCTTGTCAAAGACTACAACAGCCTGCGGAACTCTCTCCCTTTGGTCGTTCAAACAGTCCTCGCCTGATAGTTGTAGCTTTGCCGAAGTTATTCAGGCTTTCACCCAAAGCCCAGATCTATAAAATAATCGTCATTTATGGTTAAATACTTAAAGAGGGAGATATATGAATATAAACCTAAATGATCCTGGAACAGCTGCCCTAGTTGGTGGTTTTTTTGGTGCACTTATGACGTTTGTGTTTAGTAGAATTGGAGATTTTTTAAAATCAGTTAGAGAAGGTAAAAAAGAACACCACAATTCACTAATAAAACTTGAGAGACTACTATTAGAGCATGGAGCTATAGTGAATGATAATATATATCTCGTAACTCCGTTCATGGAAGCAATTAACAGAGGGAATCTTTACTGGTCTCGACTCTCAACTCTACCAATAGACAAAGATATTGACTTAAAGTTACAAAATATTGATTTAATTAATGCCTTCGTTACTTATCAAGATAACGTTCGAAGAATTAATGATGACATTAGCTCACTACAATTTGGTTATTCAAAGTTGGAGACTGCTTATATATCTGGCGACATAGATCAAAAAACTTATACTATTAATGCAAATTATCTTTCTGAACAGTTTCTTGCTATCGATGTCTTCCTAAAGAATCTATTAAACGATGAGTTAATAGAAATTTCCTCTTTATTAAGGGTACATATAAAGAAAAGTAGCACTAGTTTTTCTCAGAGAATTCGACGTTTTTTTCTTAAGACTGAGTCTCCGCAAAGAGACGAAATTGATGAAGAAAAAGACGGTATAAAAAGAGAGATTGAAGAAAGTCGTAAAATTAGCAAAAATAAATTAAAAGATATTGAGAAAGAAATAGCTAGAAATAAAAACACGAATTAATATTATATGAAATATTCTTTTTCTTCTGAGCTTTGGTTGTGGGAGGGGCAGGGGGCTTGGCATTTTTTGACTTTGCCTGGTGATATCTCTGCAGAGATCAAAGAAGCTTTTGGTACTGGTCGTCCAGGCTTTGGCTCTATCCGTGTTACAGCAACTATCAAAGGTCATGTCTGGAAAACATCAATTTTCCCAGACAGTAAATCAGGCTCTTATTTGTTGCCAGTAAGAGCAGAAATACGCAAAAAAGCCGAAATCTCCGCAGGCGATCAAGTAGAAGTCAACTTGGATCTAGAAATATAATTATTTTTTCTTTGACTGGTTTCTTTCGACACAGATGGCGGTCATATTCTTTATTAGGTCTATTGGCAAGGGCTGATCAAGAGGGAACTGAACTGTGCCTTTGGATGTTTTGTAGCCTGATAGCTCTTTTTCAAACTCTTTGATAGGGACAGATCCTGGATAGAACCCAATATGGTGTTCGTATCCTGCAAAGTGCACGATGTTGCCATTTAGATAAAAAGTAGGGATACCGTAAGATATTTTCTCAGTAGCCTCTGCTGGCATAACTGACTGGATAGTTTTTCTGATAATATCCAATTTCTCTCTAGTCTCACCAGAAAAGTTAGCCAGGTATTCATCGATATTTGCGTAATTTTTCATTTCCATAACTTAGATTATACGCTTAGTATATAATTATTGTCATGGATAATTTAAATAAAACAGCCTTCAGTGCCACTTTGCATTGTTTGACTGGTTGTGCGATTGGTGAAGTTTTGGGAATGGTCATTTCTACTGCTCTTGGCTGGGCTACAATGCCTAGCATAGCTTTGGCAGTGACCCTAGCTTTTATATTTGGTTATGCCCTTAGCATGAGGCCACTACTTAAACATGGCTTAGGTGTTAGGAGGTCTCTTCGTGTAGCATTTGCAGCTGATACAGCCTCTATAACAGTGATGGAAGTCACAGATAACGCATTTATTTTGGCAGTACCAGGAGCCATACATGCCGGTCTAGCAACCTGGTTATTTTGGGGGAGCTTAGGTTTATCATTGTTTGTAGCATTTTGGGTTGCTTATCCATTGAACAGATATCTTATATCCAAAGGTAAAGGTCACGCTTTAGCTCACCAACACCACCACCATCATTAAAAATGGTATGATATTCTTATGGTTTTTAGAGTTGGGCTGACAATATTCGGACTCCTTATAATAGGAGCATTTGTTAGAGATGCTCAGGTATTTGCGCAAGGCGCGTCAAATGGCTACAGGATTGATGAGAGCTTTATTGGTCCGGGAGGAAATCTAGAGAGTGGATCGACTGGCTACTCATTAGAACCAGGTCAGTCAACAGTTGGCAACCCCGGTGGAGTAGGAGAGAGCAATTCTACCAACTTCGGTACCCAGAGCGGGAATACCACAACTTCAGATCCTCGGCTTGTCTGCGTGGTCAATTCTAGCTCGATCAACTTCGGCGCACTATCTAACAGCGTCACTGTATTTGGAACAGTGAATTTCAGTGTACTCAACTACACAGCCTACGGCTATAACGTCTCAATTCTGGGCAATCCTCCAAGCAACGGCGGGCATACATTGAATGCTCTGAGTTCCAACAGCGCATCTGTTATTGGCACAGAACAATTCGGCATGAATCTAAAAGACAACGCCACACCTAATGTTGGAGCAGAAGCAGTCCAAGTTCCATCAGGGTCTTTCTCTTACGGTGTGGCTGCCACCAACTACAATACAGCAGATAGTTTTCGTTTCAACTCTGGTGAGACTATCGCCACAGCCCCCCGAAGTTCTGGACAGACAGATTACACAGCGTCTTATATTGTAAACACATCAGTGACAACTCCTGGGGGACAGTACACTGGTAACCAGACGATACTATGTACGGGAACCTACTAGTGTAAAACGCTTGTGAATAAACTATTGTGTAGACTCTATTTATATGGTAATATTTGGTAAAGTTCTAATGCTAGTGTTATTAGTAACTATTTAACAGGGTAAAAATAAAAATGCAGATCAATCCAGCAACAGAGAAAATCAAGAATATATCCAGCAAGTTTGTGATAGCGATAGCTATTGCTACGCTGTTGGTGGTGAGTTTGCAGTTTGCTTTTATGCCCAACTCTGCACATGCTGCCCAGATAACATCACGCAAAGTTACCCTCGGTAGTTCAGCGCCAAATGCTGTGACAACCTATACTTTTGATTTCACCACAGCTACCACAGATACTTTCCAGTCTTTCCAGGCACAGATCTGTACAACAGCTTCTGGCGCATGTTCCACTCCATCAGGCCTAGTCACCACGTCATCAACATTTAACTCAACAAGCTTATCTGGTAGCTGGTCTGTAAACAACGGTACCGCCGGTAGTCTCCGTGGTTCCGCCACAGGTGCTTCCAGCACCACCAGTGGTTCTGCTAGGCAGGTTGTTTTTGGTGCGGTTACTAATCCGACTGCTACCAATACTACTTACTATGCCAGAGTAACTTTGTATTCAGACGCAGCGTGGACTACGTCAGTAGATACTGGTACTGTGGCAGCTAGCACTGCAACAGCTATAGATTTCACAGCTACAGTTGACGAGACATTGACATTTTGTACAGGTACATCAGGGATTACCACCTCTAGTTGCACAGGCGCAACAGGCTCAACAGTTGCCTTTGGCACACTAAGTCCAAGCGCAACAAACAGCGGTGTTTCACAGCTCGGAGTAGGTACAAATGGAGTTAGTGGATTTGTTATTACCGTCAACGGGGCAACTCTGACCTCTGGTGGCAACACAATATCAGCTCTTGCAGCACAGACAGCATCAACTATTGGTTCAGAGCAATTTGGCTTAAACCTTAGAGATAATGCAACACCAAACGTTGGTACTGATCCAGATGGTTCAGGTACTGCCACCCCAACTGCCAACTACAACACAGTTGATCAATACCGATTTGTCACAGGTGATAGTATCGCTAGCAAGAACAGCTCAGACCAATTCAGACGTTTTCACGCAGCATATATAGTGAATATTGACCCTGCTACAGAGGCAGGATCATACACCGCAACACTTGTTTATATCGCCACAGCAACCTTCTAGAGCTTCGCTTTTGCTTACTCTTGTCCTTTTGCTATAATAAGCACAAGTATACTTATATGAAAGGGTTTGGACTGATGGGGAAGAAGTTATTATCGGTGTTCATTGCTGTGTTTTTTGCCGTGTTTGTAGCTGGTAGCGCGATAGTCAGCGCGCAGACTGCTGGACAAGGTCTAGAAATAGCTCCTCCTCTTGTAGATTTAAAAGCTGACCCAGGACAGACCATAAAGACCCAGATCCGTGTTCGTAACGTTACTAAAGATCCGCTGGTCATCAAAGCCCAGTTCGAGGATTTTGTAGCAAATGGTGAGGACGGACAACCAAAAATATTGCTCAAAGAGGGTGAAAAAAGCCCATACTCTATAAAGGACTGGCTTGTTTCTACCTCTGGTGTGACACTTGCTTCAGGGCAACGTGAATCAATAGAAGTTATCGTAAATGTACCGAAAGATGCTAGCCCTGGTGGCCACTACGGAGTAGTCAGATTTACGGGAGCTCCACCGGAGATTGCTGACACTGGCGTGTCACTTTCTGCAAGTGTAGGAACATTAGTGCTAGTAAATGTATCTGGTAATGTATCTCAGTCTGCAAAAGTCATAGAACTCTTTACTTCTAGGAATGGCAAAAGAGGAAGTTTATTCGAATATGGTCCATTGTCAGTTACAACGAGGGTGCAAAATACAGGCAATACGCACTTTCAGCCAAAAGGCACTCTTCAAGTTACCAACATGTTCGGCAAAAATGTCTTAGTAGAGCAATTTAACCAAGATAATCGTAATGTTCTACCGGGAAGTATCCGTAAATTCGAACAAAATATTAATAAAAAATGGCTTTTTGGTAGATATACAGTCAAGGCAGATGTTGTCTACGGCACAGATAGTCAAATTACGAGCGCCAGTAAGACATTTTGGGTAATACCGTACAAGCTGATCATCATATTTATACTAGCAATAGCTCTGTTAGTATTCATCATCAAGCGTTACAATACATACATAGTAAATCGTGCTAAAAAGAAACAACAAGATGATGGCTCAACTAAAAAATCAAAGAAAAAAGCTAAGAAGTCGTAAGCATCATGACGCTACGTACCGAGCAAAAAAGCTCGGTCTGCGTATTGCTCACCACAAGCATACTGGGCGCAGATTGCCATTTTACTGTACGTCGTATGCAGTACTGTTCTTCCTATTAGTATTTGTGAGTTCAATAGTGCTATTTGTCTCATACTCTGCCAAGGCAGACCAGCAGACAGGAACAATACAGCTAGGTGGGGTAGTCAGTGGTAAGCCACCAGAGATACCCGCCAAGATAACCTCACCGTCTAACGGCTCACATTTTACCGAATCACAGATCGAAGTCTCGGGAACATGTCTGCAGGATAATTACGTAGAGATCTACAGAAAAGATATCTTTGCTGGCATGACTAAATGTAGCCCCGAGGGTACATTTACTATCACTATAACTCTAGTGCCAGGAGAAAATCGTGTTGTCGCCAAGACCAGAGATAGCTTAGGGCAGTATGGTCCTGATTCTGAGGCAGTGACATACTTTTTGGACGCAAAACCAGGCACAAAACAGAGCAATAATACTGGGCTGTATAAGCCACTTCTGATCTATACTGATCCGGTTCAGAAGGGCGTGTTGATGGGGCAATCATTAAAAATCAACTATGAAATTGACGGAAATGAAGGACCATATACTATAGTTATTGATTGGGGTGACGGATCGCCGATAACACTGGTAAAACACGACAAAGAAGGTGATTATAGTGCTAGTCATATTTATAAAGAACCAGGTCAGCGCACAGTACGTATTAGCGGTATTGGCTCTCAGGGCGGCAAGGCTAGTATCCAGACAATAATAGTAGTTCATTCTGAAAGCGCACCCATCACTTCTACTGCGAGTAGTTGTGATAGCACCACTTTCGCAAAATACTGCTTCTCATCTGATAGGATCACAGTTATCATTGATTTTTTGTGGCCAGCTATCATCATAGCGATGCTTATGACTGCCAGTTTTTGGGTTGGCGAGAAAATATCATACGAGCATTTACGGCCACGGCCAAAATCCTAAAAAAAGTAGAATTTTGTTGTTCAATTTTTGGTTAAAATTTAAGCCAAATTTAATAATAAATTTACCTGTGGATAACTTGTACTTATAAGAGTAAATAGTGTTATAATTTGAGTACATTTTTTATCTAAAACAAAAACAAAAAAATGTCCGGACAAAAAACACAAACTATCATCAATAGAATTTCCCTCATGCTGGTATTTTTGATAATCGCCAGCAGTGTTTCTATTGGCTACCTGTTCTTCAAGAAGGGTGATCCAAAAATCCACAACTCTATAGGGGTAAATGAACAGATCAACTATCAGGGAAGACTACTGACTAACACTGGTGCTGTAGTGCCAGACGGCACTTACAACGTAGAATTCAAGATATACCAGGATGGTGACGGTGTTCTAGGGGGTGGTGATGAAACAATCAAATGGACAGAAACACGCACAGGTGGGAATAAAGTACTAGTAAAGAACGGCTATTTTTCAGTCTATTTGGGGGCTGTTACCGCCTTTGGGAGTAATGTAGACTGGAACCAAGACACCCTTTGGCTATCAATTAACATTGGTGGGACAGGCTCACCAAGCTGGGATGGGGAAATGACTCCGTTCACTCGGTTTAGCTCTACGCCATATGCGCTAAATAGCAAGGCTCTCGGAGGTCTGACAGCTGATAATTTTGTAAAATTAGCACAAGGCGTACAGGCAGATGCTTCAACAACAAATAGTTCGATATTTATCAATAAAACTGGCGCTACTTCTAATATATTGCAATTCCAAAAAAATGCAGTCGATGTTTTCACTGTCGGCAATACTGGAGCTACGCTGTTTAGGAATTCGGCTGACTCAACTACCGCTTTCCAAGTTCAAAAATCTAACTCAGATCAAGTATTTAACATAGACACATCTACTACAGCCAACCTTCTAACAAATGGAAACTTTGAATCAAATAGCACAGGCTGGGCTGCAAAGGGTAGCTCAACAATTTCCCAGATAACAAGTCAGCACTATTTGGGCAATGGAAGTTTGCAGGTTGCTAATACTGCCGCAGCTAATGATGGGGCAAAATATGACTATTCACTTGCATCACAAACTACCTACACTTTAATCTTTTATGCAAAATCTAGCTTCTTAACTACTGCCACGTCAACCATCAACATCGGTAGAACAGAAGATGGGTCAACTGATAAAGACTGCGCTACAGCACAAACAATCAACGGAGGCGGGTGGAGCAAAGTGTCTTGTACGTTCACCACAGGCAATGTTACAGGGACTAACCACATCTATATCAAGCAGACAGATGCTACGTCCAGAACAATCTACTTAGACTCTGTTCAACTTCAGACCTCTACTAATCTAGCAACAAATCCTGATGTAGAGGTAGATGCCTCTGGTTGGGGTGGTTATGGAGCCATAAATCTTAGCCAAACTACAGCTCAGTTCTACACAGGTGCGGGGTCTCTCCAGGCAGATACAAGTACGTCTGCTAGTCTTGAAGGCCCAACTCTTACCCCAACGGTCCAACCAAACACTACCTACACAGCTAGTTTTTGGGTAATGCTAGATGCAGGTACTGGTAGCTCAAAGACATTCAGTCTATACAAGCGTTTCGATACCATAGACGCTGGGATAGGTAGTGTTTGTGCTTCAGCGTCTCTTAGTCCTGGTACGTGGACCAATATGACCTGTACTTTTACTACCGGTAGCGTGACGTCAGGCAGCCCATTTATAGCTGTGAACACAACTGATGACGGTGTTACCCCCATTACATTTTATGTTGATAATGCATCATTCTCCGCAACTAAATGGAATTCAAATGACTCAGGGCGCATAAGCCTAAACGGTGCTATTGAATCTCCTGTAACTCTACGTGGACAAAATACAGTGGGCGCACTGCAAATCCAGCAACAAGATGGAAAAAACATATTCACAGCAGACACACTAAACGGCTATGTGGGTATTGGTACAGATGCTCCAACCAAGAATCTTCAAGTAGACGGTAAAGTTCTTTTCAAGGCTACAAATACAGACACAGATACGGTGTTAGTGCAAAATGCTTCTGGGGTAACGGCTTTTCAGGTTGGGGCTAATAGCAGAGCTGTAATAGTAGGAAACAGCACTTCTACTACAAATGGGTCATTGACTGTATATGGTACTCAACTTGTCCAAACTAAAAGCACTTCCGGCTCTGCGACAGCATTTAGAGTCGCTGATTCATCTAACAAGTCTATTCTTACGGCATCAACTAGCACAAGCAATAAACTAGTCTACGTAGGTAGTGGTGGCATAGATGCAAAATTTCAGATTATTGATACTTCAAGCACTCCGCTACTTGATGCTGATACTACAAGTGGCGGCCTTCTTACCTTGTCATTTGATCAAATATTTATAACTAATACAAGCACTTTTATAAATGGACTTTGGGCTGATGGTGCCGGGGGTCTGAGTATTAACACTGGTGCTATTCCTGCGTATATCTTAGATGTTGGAGGAGACGCTAATCTATCTTCAGGCTCGGTTTATCGAATAAACGGCACAGCAATTTGTGCTGTAGCAGGATGTGCTGTAGATGGTACTTCAGGTATAAAAAATCAGACATCCCTGCAGACAAATTCTAATTTCTACGTTCAGTCAGCTGCTTCGGGCAGTGTTGCTGGTATTGTTCGTGGACATGCTAGTCAGACTGCAGATATCTTCCAGGTTAAAGATGGCGCAGGTAGTAATTTGCTATCAGTTGGAAATTCAAATACTTTGATCAACGCGACAAATTCGGCCAAACTTCAATCATGGACTTCGACTTCTTCGCTCAGTACAGCAAGACGTATTCCGAGTGTGGCTTATGGCAAAAATGGATACATCTATGTTGCCGGAGGTTACGCAGGGGGCTACTCAGCGACTTCAGAATATGCAAAAATAAAATCTGACGGAACATTAGGAAGCTGGACTGCTGGTCCTAGTTTGAACACCGGACGTCAGGCTGCGGCAACAGTGGTTGCTAATGGGTTCCTTTATGTCATAGGTGGCACAAACGGTAGTAGTTTGGCAGATGTAGAGTACGCTAGGATAAACAGTGACGGGACATTAGGTACTTGGGTAGTGAGTCCCTCTAACCTTAATACACCTCGTGAGAGATTCTCAGCAGTAACGGTAAATGGATATATATACGTAGTTGCTGGTAGTGGAGGTTCTGACCTGTCTAGTGTCGAATATGCCAAAGTTAACGCTGACGGAACGCTAGGTACTTGGACCGCTACCACCTCGCTCATTACCGCTAGAAATAGTCATGCAGTTTTCGCTGCAAATGGCTATGTATATGTAACAGGCGGGATAGGCGGATCTAATTTATCGAGTACAGAATACGCAGTTGTTAACGCTGACGGAACGCTAGGTACTTGGACCGCTACCACCTCGCTCAATAGCGCCAGAAATAGTTTAACAGCATCAGTAGCCAATGGGTATGCATATGCAATTGGCGGAAATAATGGCAGTGTCACAGGAGCCGTAGAATATGCTAGCTTCAACTCAAACGGAACTTTAAGTAGCTGGACAACAGATACAAATTCACTGGGTGTAGCTAGAGACGATCTCGTCTCTGTGGTAGCCAACGGCTACATTTATGCAATAGCGGGTTATTCTGGAGGATTCTCAAATGCTGTTGAGTATGCATCTACCACCAGAACAAAAATGGGAGGAACTCTCGATCTCGTAGGTCTTAGCAATGGTGATTTATCCAACGGCGAGACGGGTGGAGGGGGAGGTCTCACAGCAGGTGATACAAATATCATAGGAGGATTGCAGGTTCAAGGACAGGTTAATTTTGCGAAAGGTCTCAATGTAGGCGCTGACATAACTGTAGGCGGAACTACAATAAGCGGAATCGCAGACTTAACTATCAGGAGCGGAGGAATTACTGCACTTAATCTCCTTGGCGAAGGCGGGGTCTATATAGACTCTTCAGCATCTGGGCAAACATATATCGGTACGCAAGGATCTATCCAAGACGTGAATATCGGGAATCCTAATACCAGTAGCGCCACAAGAATTTGGGCTGGTAGCAGTGGTATTTTGGTCCAGCCAGGTGCTAATACTCCAACAGCCTTCCAGATAAAAGATACTGGCAATGTGACACTATTCGGAGCTGATACCAGTAACTCTAGACTTGTGTCTGGTCTTGCCGACGGTGCTTCTGCTGTAGGGTTTAAATTTAATACTTTGAACAGCTTCACAACTGCAGGCGCAAAACTGCTGAATTTGCAGAATAATAATACAGAGAAATTTGCAGTAGACAAGGATGGTAATGTGAATATTGCCAGTGGGGCTGTCTATCAGGTTAACGGTACACCGGGGGCTTCAACTACCTGTAGTGGCGGTCAATTCTTGCAGAACCAAGTCACTCTAGGTGGTCTAACAACTAGCGGAACTTGTGCTACCCCTACAGACACAGGAGTGACTATAGTGGGAGCATTTTCTGGGTCATCCCAACCAAATGGTGCGAGTATATCTGGCAATACTATTACTTTTGGTCCAGCAGATGCATCAAATCCCGGAATGGTAACAAATGGTACACAGACTTTTGCAGGCAACAAAACTTTTAATGGCGATGTAGAGATATTCGGCAACAGTATTAACCTTGGAAATAACATCGCAGATACTATCTTATTGCAAGGTGAGATTGGCTCAGCCTCGCCACTTGCCTTTGAAGGAGCTACAAACGACAATATTCGCACAATATTTGCGATTACAGATCCAACTGTCTCTGACAAGACGATTACTTTCGCAAATGCAACTGGTACAGTATTGCTACACTCCATGATAAGTAGCGATGCACTGGTAGACTCGGCTGGCGTTTTGACTATCCAAAACGGGGTAGTTAGCAATGCAAAACTTGCCAACTCTTCATTAACCGTAACAGCAGGAAATGGTCTGACAACTGGTGGTTCAGTATCACTTGGTTCAAGTGTGACTTTGGATATCGGCGCCGGAAACGGTATTACCGTAAATGCTAATGACATTACCCTGGATCTTACGGTTGCTACAGATGGGCTGTCGTCTACAACTTCAAGCGGTTCAGGACTCGAAGTTCTAGCCAGTGGGCTAACTTTACTACAGGGATGTGCTGACGGTGATGTGCTGAAATGGGTTGAAGGCAGTGATGTTTGGAACTGCGCAGTAGACGCAGGAGGTAGCGTCGACTTAGATGGAGCATATGATGCTGATTCAGATAAAGAACTGCTAATTGACTCTGCAACCGGCTTGATATTTGACCTAACCACAACAGGTGATTTTGTTATCCAGGACTCTAACACTACCTTTGCTACTTTCAGCAACACTGGTGGAATCACTTTTGCTCCAATAGGTTCAAGTGACATAACATTCACTCTTGATGATGATTCAAGCTTTATAACCAACGGGACTGTCACAAACACTGGATTTTTGAAGGATGTTAATCTAACTCTCGGGGCGGATGCAGATGTAGATACAGTCTCAGCCCTTAATATCGATGTTACAAGTGCTAACACCGGTGATGCAGATAATCTAGTGGGTATCAATGTAGGTGACTTAGCGAGTGCCGACGCTACAGTAAACGAAAAGGCGCTTCGTATAGGCACTGGATGGGATTATGATATTCAGCTTGATAATGCTAATTCAAGTATTCTGTTGGGTGCAACTGATAACACAGCAATATTTAATATATTTGATAGCTGTAGTAGTAGTTGTGTCAATGGTGGGACTTCCCCTAATTCACTTCTCGAGGTTCGAGATATTGCAACTAACTTCGGTGGGCTTGTTACTTCTGGTGGCTTCTTTGGCACCAACTCATATACAGCTCAAGAGTTTTCTGCAGACCTATCTGCTGCCTCAACAGCAGATAGCGCCGCCGTTGGAGATAATGGAACTTGGTATGCAGATCTCAGTACTGCTGCCTCAACAGAGAACTGGTCACAAACAGATCAAATAGGTGGTTTTGTCAGACTAACTACAGGAACAAACTCAGGTAGAGGAGTATTACTTGGTTTTGGAGCTGCACAGAACAACTTATCACTAGGATTTTCAAAAGCGAGTTTGCCTGTAATGCAGATGAAGGTGCGAACTAACATAAACAACGCTACAAACGATCTTTTCTGGGGATTCATGACTCAGGCTACGGCACCAACCACTAATGACACTAAGCCTGCTGAAGGTATTTATTTCTGGAACAACAATGCTGCTGGTGCTTGGCAGGGAGTTGTTAGGAGTGGCGGAGCTGACGTGGGCACTGTCACATGTTCAGGCTCTATTAGCACAACCCAATTTGCAATAGGGCGCATACAAGTTGAAAGCGCTACATCAGTTAGGTTCTTGATAGATAATGACGTATCAGATGGGGTGTCTTTGTCCGATTGTGGTACTGTTAGTGGCGCCAACCCAGCTGGATCATTAGGTATTGCCGCCTATACTATCCACACCGAGACTACAGGAAGAACTTTTGACATTGATTACGTAAGAGTGTGGCAAGATGATAATCCGCCTCTTGCCAGTACAGCTCAAATACCAGAGAATACATTCGTTTCTCAGCCCCAGGGTATTGATAATCTATCAGTTGAGTCAACTACTGACGTAGAAGGTCTATCTACTTCGGAGTCTGACCTAGTGTCCCTCAGGGAAGATATGCCCGGCATTTTCATAGAAGACTCTTCAGAAATAGATACGACAAAGCTTGCTGTTGAAATGCTTGGCAAGATAAAATCTCACGACAATAGGATAAGCCAATTAGAACAACCACAACCACAAGAGCAAGTAAGCGAAGAGGGCGCAGATAATTCTACAGATTTGAACACAATTAGTGTTCAAAATGCCACCATAAGCCTAAACCTAGGAGTTAACGGGGCAATAATAGCAGGTGGTGGTTTAACCGTGGGTGGTCCAGCTACCTTTAATGGTGAAGGTATATTCAACAAATTAGTCACATTTGTAGATAGAGTTATCTTCCGAAAAGATGTCACCTTTGCCGGTAGGACTACGTTCAATAACGATACTGGTGGTTTTGCAACAATGGCGCCAAACCAGACAGAGATTAGAGTAAACTTCGTTATCCCATACGAGACTAAGCCTGTAGTAACGGTAAGTATAAGAAATGGTCAATTTGTTCAGTACGCGTATAAAGACCTTGATGCCAATGGCTTTACTATAGTCCTCTCGCAGCCAAGTGCTGTTCCGGTAGAATTCTCATGGACTGCTTTGAGCGTAGACAATGCTCGAACTGTTGGCGCAGTGTCTAACTAGGCTTGTGCATATTAACTCAAGTGTCTATAATTAGCATTAACGTTTTAATGTAAGGGGAGCATGAGTCCATGGCAATACCAAAAATCAGGAAGAACAAGACTACTGAACAAGTAGAAAAAGTTTTAACTAAAAAAGAGTTAAAGCAAGCCAAGAAAAAGAAGATGATATTGATAGGCATTGGTGTAATTACGCTCATAGTCGTTCTCCTAATAGCCTTTTTTACCGTTCGTTATCAGAACGCTCAGAAAGAAATAGAGCGACTTACTAATCCTCAAGAAGCGGTTAAAGAAGAGAAGAAACAACTGCAAGATAAGGTGGGTAAATTGGTCGCACTACCAGAGGGCGAGACACCAACAATAGCTACTGTATCTGATGTTAATAAGCTAAAGAGCCAAGCATTCTTTGCTAAGGCGGAAAACGGCGACAAAGTACTTATCTATACTCAGGCTAAGAAGGCGGTTTTGTATCGTCCAAGTATCAACAAAGTGATAGAAGTCGCCCCTGTTAACTTAGGTGATAGTCAAAAAGACCAAGCGCCAGCACCAGCTCCGGCACAGTAATAACCGCCAAATACTCTAATTTTACCCTTTATTATCTTTGGTAGTTTAACTATAATAAAGCTTATGGTTGTGAGGTACGGGCTGGGCATTCTTTTTTCTATGGTTTTGACATTGGTCATACTTAGTTCTAGTCCCGAAGTTCATGGTGCAATTGGTTGTTCTGCAACAGTAACTCCCCATACAGTCAGCCCCAATAGCTCAACGAATTTCCAGATACAAATAAATAATACTGATAGTGACTCTATCACCTGGGTTAGGATAACCCGACCGTCAGGCAACTTTGTCATAACAAGTAACGGATCATCTGGTTGGGCATCTTCCACGACTGAAGAATATGCTTATCAATCTGATGGGGTGCTGGATCCGGGGCAGAGTATGGTGGTAGACGTAACAGCTACTGCGGTGAATGCACAGGTGCCATCGGCAGATTGGATCGTAGAGACAACTAATACGCCTGGATTAAACCTTGTCAGCTGTAATGGTGATCTAGGTACTTCAATATCAGGACAAGTTGCTGATACAACACCACCAAACATCTATAATATTTCCGTATCAAATCTTAGAACAAGTAGCGTTACAATCTCCTGGCTTACTAGTGAACCAGCTACATCAAAAATCAACTATGGTTATGATGACCAATATGGATCATCTACCAATGAAGATCTTACTCTCAAGACAAATCACAGTATGCAAATTACGGGATTATCACAGGGAGAGGCATATCATTACCAGGTAGTAGGGCAGGACTCTAATGCTAATCAAGCACTCTCTGGAGATAATACATTCTTGACTCCATTAGTTGATCCAGTGTCGCAGACTCCAGAAGATGTTATCACGCCGACTGGCGACATAATAAAGACAAAAATACCCATAAAAGCCATACCTACAGAAAAAATTCCTCCTGAAGTAAGCATCTCAACAAATCTTGACAAACCTTTTAAAGAAGCGCCAATTTTAACCGGTAATGCTCGAGACAACGAAGCATTGGCTGGTATGCATTATTCTACAGATGGGGGCAAAAACTGGCTACAAGTAGATAAAGATCAAGGCTTAGGAACAGTGCAGGCAACTTTTTCATTCAAGCCACTGAATCTAGATGACGGCAATTATCAGATTATTGTTAGGGCCATAGATACTTCAGGGAACATAGGTTTGAGCGGACAGAAGACATTAGTGATCGATAGGCTACCTCCTCAAGTTGGTGGTAGCGTTATATCATCAGGACCACAGATATTCCAGCCAAATAATGATGGAGTTATCTATTCTCTCGTAGGTGTTGATCAGAAGGTTACTGTAAGTGCTGTAGGTGGACCAACATCAATATTGGTAACTGCTAAGAAAAATGGCAACAGTAGCACACTAAAAACATTCAATCTAACGAAATCACCAGATACCGGTCTTTGGTCTGGTATTATTAGTTTTCAAGAGCAGGGTGACTACACTCTGGTAGCAGATTCTTTAGATGGAGCAGGCAACAAAACATCTAAAGTTATCGGTCTGGCACAAGCCTTAGCTCCTGCTAGGGTGACAAATAATAAAAATTCCTTAAAAGACGCCAAGGTAACCCTTTACTATCTAGAGCCGACTACTAACGTCTGGACAGTGTGGGATGGGGCATCTTATGGGCAACTAAACCCACAGACAACAAATGAAAAAGGTCAGTTCAATCTATTTGTGCCTGAGGGCAAGTACTATCTAAAAGTGGATGCAGAGCACTATAGAACACTTATCAGTGACGTTTTTGAGATTAAGGGATCAATGCCTATTCTCTCAAGCCTCAAGATGAAAGAAGCTATAAATATTAACATAGGCAAATTCTCTATTCATATTCCTCCGTTTTCAAATGATAGGGCGCAAATTGATCCTCCAAAATTGTCATATGCTCTTCCTCCCACTGCTAAAAAGCTTATTAATAAGCAAGCACCTGACTTTGAGTTGAAGGATACTAACGGTAAACTGGTAAATTCTAGTGAATTAACCGGTCGTCCGACCGTGATAACCTTTATATCTAGTTGGTCCCCTCCTTCTAGAGAGCAACTCTATGCACTTTCTCAGCTACAAAAAAATAAAGATATTAATGTTATTCCTGTTGTTATCCACGAAAATTCAGGAAAAATAAATGCAATAGTCAAAATATCAGGGATACAACTAGAAATTCTGACTGATCCTGACGGGACTATGGTAGATAAATTTGGAATTCAGACTTTGCCCGCACATTATGTGCTTGATCGACGTGGAGTGGTAAAAAGTGTAACAGTTGGTGTATTATCAGAAGAGAAAATTAACGATGCTTTGTCTGGGGGGCAATAGAGCAGTGGGTGGATCTTACAAGTGTTAAATATTCAATTTTTTGGGCAAAACCTGCACTTTGCAATAGGGGTATTTGTTTCTCTCACTTTGTTTGCTGTAGCTTGGCTTTATTTTGACGCCTGGACGAACAAGAAGGCAAGGAATAATGCACTTAGATGGATTGGTTTTTTACTCCTGAGCATTTCTTTTTTGGTCTACGCAGTAGATATACCCTGGATAGGGACGTCAACTAGCAAGGATACTAGCTTTGGACTGTTGTCTAGTGTTGTTAGGGTTTTAGGATATCTTTTCATAATAATTGCTGAGATTATGGACCCTCTGCAGAAAGTTCCGACGCATGATGCTGTAGAGCTAGACAAGAAACAAAATAAGTCGCAATCTTTCTCTGTCGTGAGCTCTACGGCTAGTGCTATAAAAGTCTTGCCTGTACTCGGAGCGACATTAGTTAGTTTTCTGTATTTTAGAAGGTCTACAAAGGGTCTTGAGAGGCACTTGAAGCCTCTCGCGCTTGGTTTTATGGGTCTTGCGGTGTTTGAGATATTGGCTCAGGCTTATCTGTTGCGAGGTAGTACTAATGTAGTTATAAATCAAGCAGTTGCAGTATATGGACCGGTGTGGTGGGCAGAAAACCTAGTTCTACTACTGTCAGCAGTCATACTTGGGCGTTGGGTTTGGCGCTATCTTGTAAAGAGATTTATGAGTCAGCTCTTCATGATCTTTGTCACAGGCATAATAGTTGTGTTTTTAGTCACTACGGTAACGTTCACATTCCTGTTGCTCAGAAATATACAAAATGCTACGTTATCAAATTTATCTACTACAGCGAATGTTTTGAATTATGCATTTGACAGTAAACGCTCAGAGACCGTATCTAGCTCTGAGGCACTTAGCTATAATCCAGAGTACATTTCTGCAATTATCCAAAAAGATCATAAAAAATTAGTCCAACTTTCTGCAAACTATTTAGCAACAAAAAAACAGTCAATGTTATTGATCACTAATGATTCGGGCCAAGTTTTACTCAGGGGTGAGGACACAGATCGCTGGGGAGATTCTCTGTCTTCCGACCCTCTAGTTAGGAAAGCTTTGATTGGTCAACCTAGTAGTAGTATTTCTACGATAAGTGGAGTATTAGCACCCACTATGTTTATCGAATCGACCTCCCCAGTAAGAGATAGTAATAACTTGATAGTGGGGACCATAACAACAGGTGTAGCTATGGATGATGCTTTTGTGGATGGTATAAAGAATTCTACTGGATTGGACGCGTCTATTTATAGTGGCAATATACGCTCAGCAACCACAACCTTAACAGCAGATGGCAAGTCACGGTGGGTCGGAGTAAAAGAGCATAATAAATCAGTGAATGACACAGTGCTTAAGAGTGGCGAAACCTTTAGCGGTCAGCTAGACATTCTCAATATACCGTATTTAGCTGTGTACAGACCGCTCAAAGACGTTGATAACGTAGTTGTAGGTATGATCCTTGTAGCCCAGCCACAGACTTATTTGCTTAGCACCGCCAACCAATCAATACAACTGACATTTATACTTGCAACGACACTTTTACTTTTGTCGATATTCCCGGCATATCTCGTGTCCAGGTATATAGGAAGGCAACTCTAGAATGCAGATAAAATCGACAAAAAGCTTGATCAATATAATCAGTTTAGTCTCTTTTGTCTGTGGTTTGACCCTGTGGCTCGCCATATTTGGCCCTGATTTTGATACAGCAGATTATGTATTTAGGCCACTAGCTATGTTGCCCTTGCTGGCAACAGTAATTAACACAGGCTTAATTATATTTTTATATCGCAGAATTCAGCCATCAGAGACGGGATTTTGGTTCTTGGCTTTTTTGGGCACGACAACGTTTTGGTCATTGGCAGAATTTTTACAAAGGTCGAGTGGTGTTTTAGAGGTGTCTATCTTTTGGAGATCTCTAGCTGTTTACGGATGGGCTATTATGCCTATCGCATACCTATTTTTTACGCTTAGCTATGTTGACAGGCAAGTTCTTATCAGGCGTTTGCATCTTCAGATAGGGCTATTTCTGATAGTCTCCTCTTTGATATATGCTCAGTTCAAAACACATTTAACTGTTTCGTCGGACTATGTCTTGCAGTCTTGGGGATACGATTCTCCAAACGGGGGTTATATAAATATATTCACAGTATGGCTTTTGGCTGTTTTTCTTACTGGACTTGCCCTGTTTATTCATGAATATAAAAATGCGGTCAGCCAACAAAAACGAAAACAGATAAGAATCTTCATAATCAGCCTACTTGTTCCTCTAGTTGGAGGTACAAGTACTGACCTAGTGTTACCTAATCTATTTGATGTGAATATAATTCCTATGGCAGCATTTTTGACTGCTGTAGAGGGCATGATACTTAGTTATGGGGTGTATCGTCACGGGCTATTTAGTATAAATCCCGTTAGTCTTTCCGGCGAGATAATGAAAACTTTACCGCAACCTGTTATTGGTACTAATGAAAAATTCCAGATTCAGTTTATGAATGCCAATGCAACCGAAATGTTTAAGCAACATGCGCCGTTTGTAGGGAAGAGTATATATAGTCTTGTCGGGGCGGAGAACTTCAAGATTATAAAAGAAGAGTTAGGTAAGACAGCTCAGGATGCAGTCACTAATATCCCAAGGATTCCTCTAGGGCTTGACGGAGGAGTTGTTATTGCCCAGGCACAAATTAGCTCCATAGGTAAGGGGCTGGGTTATATATTCGCAATGTCAAACATAACTCAGCAGGTACTTTCCATGAGAATCATTGAAAAAGAAGTTAGGATTCGTACTCAGCTCTACAACCAAGAGAAGGCTCGTCTCTTTTCATCTGTTAATGGACTAAGACAAGGCTTTTTGATCGCAGATGTGAATAGCAAGATAACACTTATGAACATCAAGGCACAAGAGATGTTCCCAGAGGTTAAAATATCAGATGTTCAGAGCGGTAATGTTGTTGACAATAACGCAATCTCCATTTTGGAAAAATCACTTAGTAACTTTGGTTTAAGGGAGAAATTAGCTTCAGTAATCCGTAATAATCAATATCTAGAGTTTGAAGAAGTTGATATGGGCCAATCAATTCTTGATATAGAGATACTCCCAATAAGTGCTCCAGAAGGTGCAATTGGAGCAGTGGTTCTCCTTGACGATGTAACTGAACGTACGATGATAGAAAGATCAAAAGATGAGTTCTTTTCAATTGCCTCTCACGAACTTAGAACTCCTTTGACAGCTATACGAGGGAATACTTCGATGATGCTTAGTTATTATTCGGAGCAACTGAAAGATCCCGAGCTTAGAGAGATGGTTGACGATGTTTATTCTTCGAGCATTAGGTTGATAGAAATTGTTAACGATTTCTTAGATACATCAAGGCTAGAACAGGGGAGAATGGTTTTTGAGCCAAAGGACATTTCTCTATCAAAAGCCATCAAAGAAGTTGCTAAAGAGACGAATGCAGTAGCCAAGGAAAAAGGGAATACTATTATAATTGATGGTGCTATTGATGGGCTACCTGAAGTTCGTGCAGACTTTAACAAATTAAAGCAGATTATGTATAACTTGGTTGGTAACTCTCTGAAGTTTACAGATAAAGGCACAGTAACTATCAGAACGAAAATTGAAGAATCTTCGGTAAGAGTGAGCATCAGCGATACGGGTAAGGGCATATCAGAAGATAATATCAAGCTATTGTTCCGTAAATTTCAGCAAGCTGAGAGTAACCTGTTAACTCGTGATGCTACCAAGGGAACAGGCCTTGGCCTCTACATATCCAAATTGATTATTGAGAATATGAAGGGTACGATTGGGCTTGAAAGTTCAAAAGTTGGAGAAGGAAGTACTTTCTTCTTCACTGTGCCATTAGCCAAACCAAAAAGTATTGATTCGCTAAATAATAATGTATAATTAAGAGTAAGAGGAATTAATAAATATGACAAAAATACTTATTACAGAAGACGATCCGTTAATGTCACGGATGTACCAGAAAATATTCACATTTGAAGGCTACGATGTTGAAATGGCGGGCAACGGACAAGAGTGTCTAGATAAGGCACGAACAAACACTCCAACTCTAATTCTGCTTGATGTGATGATGCCTGTTATGAACGGACTCGTTACGCTTGAAAAGCTCAAAGCAGATCCTGTTACAAAGGCAATTCCTGTAGTGATGTTAACTAATCTTGCTGGACAGCAGGACGCTGAATCTGCCCTCGCTAAAGGAGCTGTGAAGTACATCATAAAGAGTGAACACGATCCCAAGGAAGTGGCTGATATGGTAAAAGAGATACTGGCTGGCTATACCCGAGATGACATACCTAGTCAAGCATAAGATTTATTATTGACATTAGCATTAAGAGATGGTATCATAAGCATATTCGAGAGAAATTAATAGAGGGTTTTGCCGTTTTGGCAGGACCCTTTTTATTTCCCGGAGTTAATAATAAAACAGTGGTTTTACAGTGGTGGATGTAGATACCAATAAAGGGAGGACTTTTCCATGGCAGGAACAGTTAAAGGTGGCGAAGCAGCCGCAGCAACAAATAAGAAGAAATATGGCTCTAACTTTTACGCAATAATTGGCGCAAAAGGTGGTAAAAAGGGTCGGACAGGTGGCTTTTATGCTAACCGTGAACTAGCTAGAAAAGCTGGCGCAAGAGGTGGAAAGATTAGTCGAAGAACCAAGAAAGAAGCTACTGTAGCTTAAATCTTAGGAATTCTTCAGGAATAATCTTCCAAGGAAGAGTCTGGTCATTTGGCCAGGCTCTTTCTATATACTCTAGATTCTTGAGCACTGCTAACTTGCCATCTATGGTCACAGTTTATACACTTATATTTTTTCTCTGATATTTCTAATCCATTTTGAAAACATTTTGAGCATAAGCTACGTTTGTGGATCCATAGACGATAACTTTCAATACATTCATTGATGTAATTTTCTGATATGCTTATGTTAAATTTCTTGGCAATATTCTTGGCAATCTCCCATGCTTCGAGCTCTTTTTTCAGTAGTGATAGGTCGCTTGAGTAGCTAATATGATCCAGCTCAATATGACCAAGCTCATGTAGCAAGTCAGTGGTAGCATGCTTGGATTTTTTGTTGTAAGAGATACTGCTCTTACTATGATTCCATGAGAAATCTTCGCCTTCAGAGAATGTAATATTCGGATAGTCAGACTTTATTTTATTTAAAAGTCGGTCAAACTTTATATCTTTTGAAGTGCTAGTTCTAGGCATCCGTAAATCACTGCCTCTTCCGGGCGTTTGGCTTTAATTATTACTGGCTTGCTGATTACTTTAGGGGTATATTCATCCATTTTCTTCTCAAGAATATGCTTGAATTTATCTAAGTGAGATCCAACCCCTCCACCTATTATCAGGCATTCAGAAGTCGTTATTGCTGAAATATTTATTATTCCGATGGCCAAGTATTCACAATACTCTTCCCATATTTTTGGGTCATTAATCTCACTAGCTTTCTTCCCGTATTTCTCTACTAGTGCTTTGCCAGATGCCAGATCCTCCCAGTATTTAATTTTTCCGCCGTGAGGATATATCATTTTACCTGGTTCTTGATCGACAGTATTTGGATCAAACTTTCCATCAACAATTGCTATACCGCCGATTCCTGTACTTACAGTTATGTAGTAGATTTTTTTATACTTGCCATCAAGAAGATGAGCTTCAGATAATCCAGCCAAATTAGCATCATTTTCTATCGTAAAATTACAATTAAATATCTTTTTGAAATCTTCGCTTTCGTGCTTATTCTGCCAGCCAAGCATGGAGTCTCTTATGAGCATTCCTTTTTTTCTGTCAACGACACCTCTCGTACCAATTGCGCCTGCAAAGAATCTCTTCGTGGTTAATTTATCTTTGGTTGCTTCAAGAGATGTCAAGAAATCCGAATAATCTTTAGATGTTGGAATTTTTATCTGTTCAACTAGCTTTTTATTATCGTCAAATACAGCAACTAATGTTTTTGTACCCCCAATATCAATTGCTAAAATCATGACTAAATTTTATCACGTATCCCCAAGTATTTACATATAAAGACTTTACAGATATAATAAGAAGTAATCTTGCGTAGTTCTTTCGTAGACTACACTCGAAAATATGGAATAAAGGGAGGCATGGGACACATGTCAAATAAAGTTACAATGGATGAGCTCCTAGAGGCTAATGGGTCTGTAGAGCGAGTCAAAACAGGTGATCTTATAGATGGAAAAATTTCATCTGTCAAAAAAAATGAAATCTGGGTAGATCTCGGATCTCAAGGGATGGGTCTCGTTTCAAAGCGAGAAATGGGCTACGGCCAAAAATTTAATGAAGGAGATGATGTTTCGGTAAGTGTTATCGAACCAGAACTTGATGAAGGATATTCTCTACTTTCTCTCAAGAGAGTCTCAAAAGACAAAGGTTGGGACGAGTTAGAGAAAATTATGGCAGAAAAATCAATCGTTGAGATTGTGCCATATGATGCCAATAGAGGTGGACTGCTGGTTGAAAGTGAAGGAATAAGAGGCTTTTTGCCCGTTTCTCAGCTTGCTGCTGGTCACTATCCTAGAGTTACTGGAGCAGATAAGGATGAAATTCTCACTAAGCTAAATGCTCTAGTCAATAAGCCAATAAAAGTCAGAATCTTAGACTTAAGTCGAAAAGATAACAAGCTCATTTTCTCCGAGAAAGAAGCTATCAAAGACCACATGCAAGAGAGTTTCTCAAAACTCAGTGTAGGTGACGTAGTTTCTGGTGAAATTACTGGAGTTATCGATTTTGGTGCTTTTGTAAATGTTGATGGAATAGAAGGTTTGATACACATTTCTGAAATTTCTTGGGAACGCGTAGAAGATCCTAAAAAACATATAAAGCTAGGTCAAAAAGTTGAAGCAAAGATTATTGCAATAGATAAAGACAGACTATCTCTTTCTATAAAGCAACTTTCACAAGATCCATGGCTTAACGAAGTTAAGAAATTCAAAGTTGGAGAAATGGCAGAAGGAAAAGTTACTAGAATAACGCCTTTTGGTGCATTTGTTCAACTCAGTCCATCAGTTGAAGCTCTAGTGCACGTTAGTGAGATGAGTAGCGATGATTCTGTGAATCCTGAAGAAATCTTCCGGCTTAATGAAAAGAAGAAGTTTAAGATAATTGATATTGACGAAGAAGCACGTAAAATCGCTTTGAGCCTCAAAGATGCCTAAATAATAACTGACAAAAGGAAGGAGCCGACCTGTGAGTAGAACAATCGAAATAGATAATACAGTAACGGTCGGCAATCTTGCTGAGCTAGTTGATGTTCCGGTAACCCAAATAATCTCAGAACTTTTCAAAAGTGGAGTACTGGCTACTGTCAACGAGAGAATAGATTTTGATACAGCCACTATAGTTCTGCAAGAACTAGAGCTTGATGTTGAACTAAAAAAGCGATCTTCGGATAATCTGAACAGTCCAGCTAGTCGTAAAAAGAATCCTTCAACGGGAGAAGCCCGTCCACCAGT
Organism: Patescibacteria group bacterium; assembly: GCA_038064875.1. Classification (GTDB taxonomy): domain Bacteria; phylum Patescibacteriota; class Saccharimonadia; order Saccharimonadales; family 2-12-FULL-41-12; genus 2-12-FULL-41-12. The sequence continues at coordinate 24,432 of JBBTSC010000002.1, forward strand.
TGTTGCGATGATGGGCCATGTAGATCATGGTAAAACCTCCCTACTTGACTACATCTGTAAGGCAAGTACGGCTTCTGAGGAGGCTGGAGGCATAACTCAACATATCTCTGCTTACCAGGTGAAGAGAAAAGATCGAATGATCACTTTTCTTGACACGCCGGGGCATGAAGCCTTTGCTGCAATACGAGAACACGGCGCTAAACTAACAGATTTAGTAGTGATTGTTATTGCTGCAGATGACGGTATAAAGCCTCAAACACTAGAAGCAATTAGATTTGCTAACCAGGCGGGTGTGAAGATACTAGTAGCAATTAATAAAATAGATAAAGAAGGCGCCAATGTAGAGCGTATCTATCAACAGCTTTCTGACCAGAATATTCTTGTTGAAAAATGGGGCGGGGATACTGTTGCCGTAGAAGTTTCTGCTAAAACAGGTGTTGGTGTTGATGACTTGCTAGACATGATTTTATTGGTCTCTGATGTTGAAGAGTTGAAGGCGGAAGTTGATGTGCCGGCAACGGGGCTTATTATAGAAGCTCACCTAGAAAAGGGCAGGGGTTCTGTAGCAATAGCGCTCGTTGAGTCGGGTTACTTGAAAAAGGGTGATTATATAGTCGCGGGAGCTGTTTATGCCAAAATCCGTAATCTAGAGAATACACTAGGCGGAGATATTGAAAAAGCAGGTCCATCAACTCCTGTTTTGATAACAGGATTTAAGAGTTTGCCAGATTTTGGCGATACGTTTGAGGTAGTCAAGTCTGAAAAACAAGCCCGTCAGCGATCCGAAGAAGTTTCTAGAGATAGAAAGCTTTCAGGCCAAAGTCTAAATATTAGTAGTTCAGAGCTGATCAGGATTATTGATCGGAAAAACGAAATTAATGAGTTGAACGTTATAGTTAAAGCGGATGTTCAAGGCTCGCTTACTGCAGTGCTTGACAGTATAAAAACTCTCGAGACTAGTGATGTTGCAGTTAAATTAGTTGGATCCGGAATAGGTAACATTACAGAGAGGGATGAGCATTTGGCTGCTACGAGTGGGGCCCTAATATATGGCTTTAATGTGAATGTCTCTACTAGTATTCGTCAGCTGGCTAATCGCGATAATGTCTCAGTACGGACATTTAAGATCATATATGAGTTAATTGATGATGTAAAAAAAGAGATGATTGAAATAATACCTCCTGAGATTGTCAAAGATGACATAGGTAGGCTAATTGTAAGAGGTATCTTCAAGATTGGAAAAAATGAAGTTATCTGTGGTGGTGAGGTTACAAAAGGAAAGTTGGTTGTAGGGAGTAGAGCTCGCTTGGTACGTGATGATGTAGAAGTAGCAGATATGGAAGTTTCAAAACTTCAACAAGGTCCACAAGAAGTTAAAGAAGTACTAGAAGGTAATATGTGTGGAGTCAGCTTTGCTACAGACTCTAGAGTTGAAGTTCAGGAAGGCGACAAACTAGAATTCTACACAGTAAAGGTAGTAAAAAAACAACTCTAAGGGATAAGTTATTATGGCAGAGTTTAAACCAAGAAGTGCATCTGAAGGAGACGATGAAGATAAGGATAATTCCTTTGTTCAGGATTGGCTCGAGAGGATGATAGAGGATGATCCTGAAGGTCAGGATTCAAAGAAGAAAAGTCGCTTTACAAAGCTTTTTAAGCCAGTATTTAGGATGCTTTTCCCGAGAAATGAAAGAGGAGAAGCAAAGACCGAGTCAAAAGCAGAGCCGAGTATGTTTGGTGCAAATATTCTTGGCGTGTCCAAAGACAGTTCAGAAGATGAAGACGTACCATTCAGTAGTCCTCTAGAGTCCGAAACATTAGATAAAAAAGAAGTTAGTGCCGAAGAAAATATTGAAAATGAAGATAATCAAGTTGTCACTGATGACAGAGAAGAAAACCTTGAGCTAGAACAGCCACAAGAGTCAGACCTTGAAAAAGAACCAGAATTTGATGAAGTTGGTGACCGTGAAAAATCTGCTGATATTCCAGCAGAAGAAGTGCCAGAAGAGTTAGTGAGAGCTTCTTTAGATGGAGAGTCTGAATTTGATGAAAATGGTGGCTTAGACACAGATATTCAGGGTGGTAACAGTAATTTTGACAGAGTTAACACCCTAAAGACTAGCGAACAGGTATCAAAGCCTGACACCAAGAATTCGGCTGGGCCTGCGGTACTTGCCTTTATTGGTGCTGAAATTCTTAGCAGAAAGAGAGACAGGGGTATTAGAAAAGAACAGAAAAAGATAGAAAAAGAGCAAAAAGCAGAACTAAAATCCTTAAAGGAAAAATCTGCTAGTAAGGAGACGGTAGCGAAGTTAAATAACAGCAACCGTCAACAAATTGATTCACTGATGGAAAAACGAAAATTCTCACAACAAAATACCCAAAAAGCAGAAGTCACAAGGGAAAAGATTAGCATCAAGGAAAAGATAAAAAATTCTTTTACAAGCGCAAAATATGAGAATAAACCACAATCTGTTTCACAGCCAAAGTCGGAAGAAGCAACCCCTCTTCTATCAATAATCAAAGATAAAGATGAAGAAATTCGCAAGAAAATGGAGCGCAGAGAAATAGAATCATTGATAGGGGATTCAGCTCAAGAAGACCAATCTGCTAAAAATACTGAACGATATTTCGAAACAAGACATGAGATCAAAGAGCATGTGGCTACAAAAGATGTTGATTATCTTGCACCTTCAGATAAAGAAAGTGATGGGCAAGTTCGCCGAGATAGTGATAATTTGACAGCAGAGCAGATAACACAGGCTACACTTGATTCTAGTATTTCTAAAGAAAAGTTCGGTAATTACCAGAATGGCGCATCTAAGTCACCTCAAATAACAATACAATTTATCATGCTGGCTGGCATTATATTTGCGATTATCATAATAAAGCTTTTCTTTATGTGATTAATTATAAAATGTAGTCGTCCAAGCGATGATTTTTTGTAGTATATGTTATATAATGTAAGTCATGATTAAACTAGACAATCAATTTTTACAAGATGTGGGGCTGGGTGAATTGCCTGATGCTGACAAGAAAGAAATGCTTCGTCACATATACGAGCAACTTGAGCTTCGTGTTGGTACACGTTTGGCGAGTGGGATGACCGATGCGCAGCTTGATGAATTTGAAGCGTTAATAAATAATCAAGATGAAGCAGGTGCTCTTAAATGGCTCGAAACCAATTTTCCCAACTATAAAGAAGTTGTTGCCGATGAGCTTGAAAAATTAAAAGCAGAAGTAACCATATCAGCTCCTCAAATATTAGAAGCAAGTAACGGGCAACCTCAAGCTAATTAGCTTTAGTAATTTTACTCTCGTAGCCTCTTATAAATTCACTTGATGTCATTGCTGATTTTCCGTCAGGTTGGAGCTCTTGTATACATATTGCGCCTTTGATCGTATCTACACTGATCAGTCCAACTTCTCTAGTAATTGTAACTTTACCCGGCTTGCCTGTGTTTGTGGGCACAGAATACGCCTTAATGATCGACAGATCTATAGACCCAAGCGTTGCTCTGGCTTTTGGCCACCCTTGATAAGCACGGATTTTCTTTTCAATAATATCTGCAGGTTCGTTCCAGTCTATCATGCCGTCTGATTTAGCGACCATCTTGGTATAGGTAGCTTGTGACTCATCTTGTTCTTTTGCAACGTATTCACGACTTATGATTTTAGGCAATACAGCGACTAGTTCAGTAGCACCTAATGACGAAAGACTGCGAAACATATCTTGACGATTTGATTGTTCACTGAGCTCGAGTTTTTTCTGGTAATAAATTGGCCCAGCATCCATTTTTTCAATAAGTTTTATAAAAGTAACACCAGTTTCCAGATCGCCATTTAAAATAGGCAACTCAATCGGAGATGGTCCACGATATCTTGGTAACAGGGAAGGATGGAGGTTTATAATGCCTGTTGGTTCAAATAAGTTTAAAATTTCTTTCGGGACTATTTTGCCATAACTTACCAAAATACCAATTCGATCTTGAATCTCACTAATTTTGTCTTTTATATCTAATAGATTTTCGGGTTGCCAGACAGGGATATTATTTCTAATGCCGATCTCTTTAACAGCCGGCATGCTAGTCTTTTGGCCTCTTCCTCGCTTAGAGTCTGGCTTTGTAATGATAGCTTTTATATCCCAGCCATCTTCAATGATTTTGACTAAGCTGTCTACACTAAACTCTTCACTACCGAAGAATATGACTTTGTTTGATCGCTTTTTCATAACTTAGTTCTTCTAATTGCCCATCTTTCGTTAATTGGTAGAAGTTATTTTCCTTGTCTTTTATAATGTCAACAAAAAGTTTTCCGTTAGTGTGGTCAATCTCGTGCTGAAAAACACGGGCTAAAAAGCCTTCTGCGGTTACTCTTATCGTATTGCCTTCGATATCCTGAGCTTCAACCTTCACTTTGTTGTGCCTAGGGACTTTTCCATATACATTCATGACGCTTAGGCATCCTTCGAAGTCTTCTTCGATCTCTCCCATATACTTTATGACTTTAGGATTTATGTATACTTGATATGTTTGATCTGTTTTATCTTCAAAATTATTTTTTATGATAATAACTCTTCGGAGATCATCAATTTGAACTGCAGCGAGGGCTACGCCTATCTCGTGGCTCCTATTTGCTTCCCAATCAAGAGTGGCGGATACCATGTTTGCAACAAGCTTTTGTACGTCATCATCAATAAATTTGACCCTTTTTGATTTTTTTCGGAGGCTTGCGTTAGGCAATGTAATGATATCTTCTTTGTGCATTTATCAATTATACTCTAATAGCCCTGTTACAGTAAATGAGAAGGGTCAATAGTATATATACAATTTTTTGGTAATTCTTTAATAATCTCAAGGAGAGTAGAGCGGTTTTTTGCTTTAATAATTATTTGATAGTGCCATTTTCCATCTTTATTTTGATGCAAGCAAGGGGTTGGACCATCGACCAAGACATTATGCGAAGCTTTAGTCTTCTTAACCATATCCTCAAAATATTCAATTAATTTTGATTGACTCTTTAGGGAATGCTTAACCTTCAGAACATAGACAAAGGGGGGGTAGTTGTACTTCTGTCTAACTTCAAGCTCTGATTTATAGAATTCATTCCATCGATTTTCGACAGCTTGTTCGATGATAGGGTTATCGGGTGAGTGAGTCTGTACTAGGAATTTGCCAGAGCCATGACCTCTGTCTATCCTGCCAAAAAGCTGGCTGATTGCTTGATACAGATTTTCTTTTGATGTGTAGTCAGGGTATTGCAAATAGCTATCTGCTTGGAGCATGGCAACAAGGCCAAGTTTAGGAAAATCATGTCCTTTTATCAGTATTTGAGTGCCAATTATGATATCAATATCGCCAGATCTAATGTCCGGATACCTAGTAGATATATGATCTGCTTTATTGTTGTCTTTATCAAATCTAGCAATGTTGGCAAGCGGGAAAAGACGAGATAGTTCCTTCTCTATTAATTTAGTTCCTGCAGTTTTATAAAATATTTGTTCAGAATTACACTCAGGACACCTAGTGATTTTTTCTTGATTTCTGCCACATTCGTGACACAAATATTTGTTCAGATCGTGGTGAAATACATGAGGGATGTTGCAATGTTTACATAGACTTTGCCACCCACAGTTGTTACAGAGTATAGTTCTTGAGGTTCCTCGTCTATTGATGAACACAAGAATTTGCTTTTTATTTGACAACGCTTTCTTGATTTCCTGGATTAAAGTATTTGATAATGTTGCATTGATACTGGCTCTTTCTTGTTCGCTTTTTATATCAATGACTTCTACTTTTACTGAATGATCACTCAAAATAGCCTTATCATTTAAATTTATTATTGTTGAATCCTTAGAACTTGCTTGATAATAATCTGTTACATTTGGGGTAGCAGACCCAAGGACTAACTTAGCCCCTTTATTTTTAGATAATAAGCCGGCTACTTTTACAGCATTATAGGTGGGCTGATTCTCTTGGCTATATGATTGATCATGGAATTCATCAACAACTATTAATTCCAAGTTTTTGACAGGCAGGTAAAGTATAGATCTTGGGCCGATTATGATTTTTGGATTGTGATATATGTCGCTCCAGATCTTATTTCTTTGAACAGGTGTTAATTTGGAGTGGTATACGATGATATTTTCTTCGCCAAGTATTTGCTGGAAATCTTCTATCATTTTTGGGGTTAAGGATATCTCTGGGACTAGAATCAATGATGATTTGTTATTTTTGAGCATTTTTACTGCTTGGTCTATGTATATTCTAGTTTTGCCCGAACCAGTAATACCATGAAGTATTACAGTGCTTGATTGGCTATTTTCAATCTCTTTGACCACTCGAGCTTGCTCCCTGGAAAGCTTTAATTCTCTTGCAGATATTTGCTGGTCTGTATTTTTAGTTTCGATCAGTTTATTTGGCAAAAATAGACTTAGCATTGGGCCAATATAATTTGGATAATAATCCAGGAGGCTACTTATAAAGTTCAGAGAACTTTCGTTGAAAATATAATTGGTTGTTTTTATAATATCTTTTGTTTCAAATTCTGGCTTTTTCGTTTTTGCAGTGACTAGCCCAAAACACGGATTTTTATTGAGTTCAATTACAACAATAGTCCCTGGCTTTATAGGTCCATTGAAACGATAAGTCAGGGCTTCTTTCCCAAAAAACTTATTACTACCAGGTATGACGTTGAAATAATCCATACTAGTAGTATATAATCAAATTAAGTAGTTGCAATAAACACCAAACATGTTCTATACTGTTTGTATCGTTGTCGCAAAGACATCAAGGAGTATCATGCTAGACGTATTTATAACATCAAGAGTTAGACGAAAAATTATTGTGGTGTATTCAAAGTACCCTGATTTTAAGACCCATGTTCGGGGTCTTGCTAAGCTAATCAAAGAAGATGCTGGCAATATTCAAAGAGAACTTAAGCGCCTAGAAAAGATCGGATTTTTAGTATCTGAAAAGCAGGCTAATACGAAAATCTATTCAACAAATAAAAACTTTCTTATTTTCAAAGAATTACAAAGCATTGTCCTTAAGTCTCAAAGATCACAACAAAAGAAGTTATAGTTTGAAATTATTCACAATATAAGGTAAAATAAAGCAAATGATAGAAGTTACAAAAAAAGATCAGAAAGAGTCTACAGATAGTCTTCTTAGAAGGTTTACCAGAAAAGTTCAGCAATCTGGAGTGATTGCCGTTGCTAAACAAGGCCAATACTTTGAGAAACCTCTCAGCAAGACTGAGCGACGTACAAAAGCGATTATTCGCAAAGAGCGACGGATTCAGAAGTTTAAGAAAATTAGACTTTCTTAAAGAGATCAATGGTCATAGATAAGATAAATACTGACCTCAAAAGCGCAATGCTGTCAGGCGATAAGCAGTTGACAGGTGTTCTTCGAGATCTAAAGAGTGCGTTGCTTTACGAACAAGTTAGCCAAGGTAGCAAGGGGTCAGAGCCATCAGATGAGCTAATCACAAAGACTTTTAACAAAGAACTGAAGAAGCGTAAAGATGCCATTTTGCTTTATGAAAAAGCAGATGACAATAGTCGAATAGAAAAAGAACAATATGAATGCGAAGTAATCTCTCGTTACCTGCCAGAACCAGTATCTGAAGATGACATAAAGAAAGCAATAAGCAAAGCTGTGAGCGAAAACAAGATCGACATCAGTTCTTCTTCAGCAATGGGGCAGATCATAGGTGGGGCTAAGGCTAATCTGAGTGGCACAATAGATGGCGCGCAGTTAGCAAAATTAGTCAGAGAATTTATGGTGGAGAATAGTTAGAAATGATAGTTATGATGGGACCTGTCGGCGTTGGCAAAAGCGTGCAAGGGCAATTACTAGCAGACAAAATTTCATATAACTGGTTTTCTCTAGGTAAATATCTCAGAGAAAGTGCTTCTGCATCAGCTCAAGAAAAGTTAGCTTCAGGTGTATTATTTAGTGACGAAGAGGTTATTGAGATTATTGATTCAGAGATTGGAAAAACTATCACTAATCAGACTGTCTTAGACGGATTCCCGAGAACATTACCTCAGTCTGAGTGGATTGTTGGTTTGCATAGAGAGAAAAGGATCAATATTGAAGCAGTTGTAGTTCTTCTCGCAGATGAGGATGTCTTGGTAAAAAGATTGTTAGCGCGCGGTCGTCCAGATGATAGCGAAGAAGTTATCAAAGATAGAATACATACTTATAATTCATCAACTCGTCCAATTATTGATTGGTTTAAAAACCAAGGCGTACAAGTCCAAGAAATAAATGGCGTCGGTGAGATAGAAGATATCAGTAATAATATCGTTAAAGCATTAAAAAAAGATGCTCACTAAGGTCAAAACAGCCAAAGAAATTAAGGCTATGCGCATTGCTGGTAAAGCATTGGGCACTATACTCAATGAGCTAGAAAAAGAGATAAAAGTAGGCATGAGTACTCTAGACGTAGCTAAGCTTACGCGTAAAAAGATCAAACAAATGGGTGTTAAGCCTGCTTTTTTGGGCTATCAAGGTTTCCCAGATGTAATATGTATTTCTATTGATGAAGAAATTGTGCATGGTATACCAAAAGCCGACAAAATAATTGAAAACGGAGCGGTCGTTAAGCTAGATCTCGGTATTAAACACGAAGGAATGATCGTTGACGGAGCAATCACTACTATAGTTGGTGAAGCGGGCAAAGAAGTAAGAGATTTATCTGACAGAACAAAGCAGTCCCTGCACGAAGGGTTAAAAGCTGTTAAAGCGGGGCGAAGCGTTGGTGATATCGGATATGCCATAGAAAAGTATGCTAATCAATTTAACTATGGGATAATTCGTGATTTGGTTGGTCATGGCGTGGGTCATGAAGTTCACGAAGACCCTAACATACCAAATTATGGTAAAAAGAATAGTGGTATGGAGCTACAGGCAGGAATGACTATTGCAATTGAGCCAATGCTGACTCTGGGTTCGGAAGATGTAGCTGTTCTGCCGGATGGCTGGACTATAATAACCAGAGATGCCAGCATAGGCTGTCAGTTTGAGCATACGGTGCTTGTTACAGATAAAGGTTGCGAAATATTGACTCAGGCGTAGGCCAGTCCTCAGACTATTGATTATCCTCCTCGATAAAGGTTATACTTTTACAATGAGTGATCAACAACCCCTACATTATGTTGGGTTAGACATAGGCACAAGCAAAGTTAGATGCATCGTTGGTACTGTTGACGAAAATAGTCCAGAGCCTTATATAAATATTGTTGGACACGGATCAGCCAATAATTCCGGGATGAGAAAAGGTCTTGTAACTCACTTAGACGAGGTTGCAAACGCTGTAGAGCAAGCAATAGTTGAGGCTGAGAGGATGTCAGGCATCAGGATAACTCATGCAACAGTTAATGTGAATGGGTCACATGTTTCTAGTTTGAATTCAAAAGGTGTTGTAGCGATAAGCTCCAATGACCGCGAAATATCCATATCGGACAAATTACGGGCCGAAGAAGCAGCTACTATTGTTCAGATCCCTCAAAATAGAGAGATATTACAAGTTTTCCCAAAAAATTATCGTGTAGATGGACAAGATAGTATCAAAGATCCGGTGGGGATGAAAGGAATTCGTCTAGAGGTTGACGCACATATTGTTACAGCGGCTACTCCTAATATAAAGAGCCTTGAGGCTCTATTTGAGAGAGTGAATATCCGACCAGCTCACTATACAGTCTCAGGCCTTGCAGCAGCAGAGGCAGTCCTTAATAGAAATCAAAGAGAAGCCGGTGCGTTGGTTGTTGATATGGGTGCCGGTACCATTAATCTTGCTGTTATAGAAGACGGAGAAGTACAAGATATCGCTGTTATACCAATGGGTGGCAACAATATTACTAATGACTTAGCAATCGGCCTTAAGACAGATCTTGAGATAGCAGAACTGGTAAAGATTGATTACGCTCGACTTGGAGACAAAGTAAAAGCCGGTGATGTAGCGGTTGATCATGATGGTAAAACACATGTTTTTGATGCTGAGGAAGTTTCAATGATTGTTGAAGCTAGAATTGAAGAAATATTTGAATTCATAGAAAAAGAACTCAAGCGAATTGAGAAATCAAAGAAGTTGCCTGGCGGAGTAGTTTTAGTAGGGGGGAGCGCCAATATCCCTGGAATAGAAGCCTTTGCAAAACAATATCTTGGACTGTCTTGTAAAATAGGTAAGTTAAATGACTCGCGCGGGATAACAGAAGGTATTGAGACACTGGACTACGTAACTTCTATCGGTCTTATGAATCTTGATATGTTATTTGGCTCACAATCTTCATCATCATATGGCCCAAGTAAATCTTTTATGCCTATTGATCTGTTCGATTATATTACTAATGTGTTCAAAAAAATCAAAAAATAAATTAACTAAACAAGACTGTTGCTAAATATTACTCAATTCCTATATAATATGGTAGTTATCTAAATTTTTAGGGAGTTTAAATTCTATGCCACAAGTATCACCGCCTGTTGAAACATTTGCAGCAATAAAAGTAGTTGGAGTTGGTGGAGCTGGTGGCGCAGCTATCAATCGAATGGTTGAAGCTGGTGTCGAAGGAGTTGAGTTCATAGCAGTTAATACTGATTCTCAAGCCTTGCACTTCTCTAAAGCTACTAAGAAAATACATATTGGTCATGATACAACTCGTGGCCTTGGTGCAGGAGCTGACCCAGGTGTTGGCCAAAAGGCAGCTGAGGAATCATACGATGAAATAAAAGAAGCACTTGAAGGTGCTGATATGATCTTTGTAACCATCGGTGCCGGTGGAGGCACAGGAAGTGGTGCGGGGCACATTGTTGCCAAGATAGCCAAAGAAATGGAAACACTCGTTGTAGGATTTGCTACAAAACCTTTCGCTTTTGAGGGCGAAAAACGTCGAAAGAACGCTGATGTTGCGATAGAAAAACTTCGTGGATCAGTAGATACACTTATAATCATCCCAAATGACCGATTACTTCAGACAATTGATCGATCTACTCCTATTGTTCAAGCTTTTAAGGTTGCCGATGATGTACTTCGTCAGGGTGTGCAAGGTATTTCAGACCTTATTACTGTTCATGGTCTTATTAATCTCGACTTTGCTGACGTAAAAGCTGTCATGAGTAGTGCCGGATCAGCACTTATGGGTATTGGTCGTGCCAGTGGGGAAAATCGAGCAGTTGAAGCTGCTCAGCAAGCGATAGAATCCCCACTTCTTGAAGTCTCAATCGATGGGGCAAGAGGAGTTCTGTTTAATGTCATTGGTGGCCATGATATGTCAATGCACGAGATCAATACAGTAGCAGAAACGATTACAAGTTCTGCAGACAGAGACGCTAACATTATTTTTGGAGCTACCATCAACCCAGAGATAGAAGGTGAGATTATTGTAACGGTAGTGGCAACAGGCTTTGACCAGTCTTATTTTGCTACAAGTACTACCAAGAAAGCTTCATCTTATACTATTGCTAAGAATTCAGAGCAAGATGAAGAAGACTCTTCAGCCAAATCTGCTGAAGATCTTGGTTCACTAGACATGAACCTAGAAAACAAGATCTCTGGTACTGGCGGAGAGGATGAATTTTCCGCAGAGGCTCACCCTATAGACAGCATATGGCATGATGGCGATGATCACAGTGCAGGAGAAAAAGAAGCAGACGAATCTGATAAATTAGGTACTCAATCTTTTGCAGAAGAAGAGCTCGAAAAACCGTCATTCCTGCGACGACTAAAGAACCGAAATAAGTCAAAAAACGACGAAAAAACAGATCAATAAGTTTTGTAATTAATACAGCGTAAAATACTTGCAATACACAATCTGTGGGGGTATTATAGTAAATACTAACACTATATATAGATAAAAAAATATAATGTTTGTACATTCAAATTGAACAAGGAAGGTGTACAATTTATGAATTGTAATGTTTGTAACACTCCTGACACAAAAGTGATTGAATCACGGGAATGTGCTGGCGGAAAAGCAATAAGAAGACGTAGAATGTGCCTAAGATGCGAAGCAAGATTTACTACCTACGAGAGGGTTGAAAGACCACAGCTTGCGGTTGTAAAATCTGGCGGAGTAAGAGAACTCTTTAATAGAGAAAAACTCATGTCTGGCATTTATAAGTCTTGCGAAAAGACTCCAGTCACAAGCCTGCAAATTGAACAAGCTGTCTCAGATATAGAAACACAACTGTATTCTACGGGAGAGACAGAAATCGATACTTCCACAATAGGTGAACTTGTCATGCAACAACTTTCTTCATTGAATGAAGTTGCTTATGTAAGATTCGCAAGTGTGTATCGACGATTCAAAGATATCAAGAGCTTTGAGCAGGAATTATCGGATATTAAGAAGAAAAAGAATTTGAGGGATGTCAAATAACATATTTGACAATCTCCTTGGGTAGCTGAGTCCAGACTTGGCTTTCGAAGGAGGTGGTTGTTCTCGAGCCTCACGCAAGAAAGCTAATCTTGCAGGACTCACAAAAAGGACAGGACTTATCATTAATAAATATTAAAAATTAAAAAATAGTGAGGGTAACTATGAAGACAACCGTACTACAGGTGGGGAGATATTTTACTAAGCCAAAAACCAAGGCTTATGACAATTTAGACTGGGTTAAAAGAGATTCATCAATCGTGAATCCAATGACTAATGAGTCGGTGTTTGAACAAAAAGACGTTGATTTTCCAGATTTTTGGTCACAAAATGCTATTAACATAGTTGCTCAAAAGTATTTTGCAGGTACCCCTGGAACAGATAGTAGAGAGTCATCTCTTCGTGATTTGATTGACAGGGTAGTTGACACTATAACTCGTCATGGTCAACAGGAAGGCTATTTTGACACTAAAGAAGTAGCTAATGATTTTAAAGAAGAGTTAAAGTACGTACTCGCAACCCAGCGAGCAGCTTTTAATTCACCAGTGTGGTTTAACATTGGTGCAGCTGATCGTGCGCAACAAGCGAGCGCATGTTTTATCTTAGGAGTTGAAGACACAATGCCATCCATCCTAAATTGGTACAAAGAAGAAGGCATGATTTTCAAAGGTGGTTCTGGAGCAGGTCTTAATCTAAGTGCTATTCGATCATCAAAAGAGCCCCTCGGGAAAAGTGCGGGTACAGCATCTGGACCTCTGAGCTTTATGCGCGGAGCTGACGCATCAGCCGGTGCTATTAAGAGTGGCGGTAAGACTCGTCGAGCAGCTAAGATGGTTATCTTGAACGCCGATCATCCTGATGTTGAAGAGTTTATCTGGTGTAAAGCTATTGAAGAGAGAAAAGCTCGTTCGTTGCAAGAAGCAGGATTTGATATGAGCTTGGACGGCAAAGACTCTTTCTCAGTGCAATATCAAAATGCCAATAACTCAGTTCGTGTGACAGATGACTTCATGAAAGCTGTTACTAATGACGAAGACTGGGATCTTAAAGGTGTTCGTACCGGCAAAGTTATAAAGACTGTTAAGGCTCGTGAGCTATTTAGGCAATTTGCAGAAGCAGCTTGGGAGTGTGCAGACCCAGGCATGCAATTTGATACAACGATTAATCACTGGCACACCACACCTGTAGCTGGCCGAATTAATGGGTCAAACCCATGTAGTGAATATATGCACCTTGATAATTCTGCCTGTAACTTGGCATCAATTAACTTACTCAAGTATCTAAATGATGACTTTAGTTTTGATATTGAATCATTCAAGCATACAGTAGAGCTAATATTTACTGCCCAAGAAATATTGGTAGGATATTCTTCTTATCCAACGGAGAGTATCGGCAAAAATGCTCGAGCTTACAGAGAGTTGGGAATAGGCTACGCTAACCTCGGTGCACTTTTGATGGCACAAGGTTTACCATATGATTCAGACGAAGGTCGAGCGCAAGCGGCAGCTGTAACGGCTCTAATGACAGGTCATTCATACGCAGTTAGTGCTAAGTTAGCTCAAAAAGTAGGTCCTTTCGCCGGATATCACAAAGATCGAGCAGGTATGTTGAAAGTATTACAACAACATAGAGATGCTGTCAGTGGTATTGATGCAGGAGAAGTATCAGAAAGTCTGCTCAGCGCAGCTACTGAAGCCTGGGACGAAGCTATCGAACTTGCTCAACTCTATGGAGTTCGTAACTCACAGGCCAGCGTTTTGGCTCCGACTGGAACAATTGGTCTGATGATGGATTGTGACACGACCGGTATTGAGCCAGATCTAGGTCTCGTAAAGCTCAAAAAACTCGTTGGTGGTGGCAATATGAGTATTGTTAACCAGACAGTTCCAAGAGCTCTTAAAGCTTTGGGGTACTCACCTAGTGAAGTTAAAAATATTGTTGAATACATTGACATAGAGAAGACAATAGTTGGTTCACCAGACCTTAAGAAAGAACATTTACCTGTATTTGCTTGCTCTATGGGTGATAACTCAATTCATTACTTGGGTCACGTTAAAATGATGGCAGCGGTACAACCGTTTATATCAGGTGCGATTAGCAAAACAGTTAATATGCCAGAAGAAGCAACCGTTGAAGACATCGAACAAATACACATCGACGCTTGGAAAATGGGCCTCAAGGCGGTAGCTATTTACCGCGACAACTGTAAAGTTGCCCAGCCTTTGTCTATGGCAAAGAAAGACGGAGAAGAAGATTCAGAAGAAAAAGCTTCCGGCGAAACAGCCCAGCCTAAAGATCAATTTGTTGTGCACGGTGCCGTGAGGAAAGAATTACCAAAGATTCGAACTTCAAGGACGTTCTCATTCACCGTCGCAGGTAGCCATGGATATATGACCGTGGGTCAATATGAAGACGGAACACCAGGGGAAGTTTTTGTAAATGTCAGTAAACAAGGATCAACTCTCCGAGGTGTTCTGGACGCATTTGCTATCTCTTTGAGTCACGGACTGCAGTTCGGCGTACCTCTAAAAGACTATGTAAAATCTTTCACTAGTATGTCATTTGCACCAGCTGGTATGACAGATGATCCAGAAGTTAGGACAGCAACTTCTATCATTGACTACATAGCAAAGAGGCTTGCTCTATCTTATCTATCATTTGATGACCGACTAGAACTTGGACTAGCATCAATAGACGATATGCCTAGTGAGACTCAGGTAGAGTTAATCACTGAGGTACCAGAAGTAGTCCAAGAACTACCAAAGCAGAAGATTGAAGAAGTAAAGCCAGCAGAAGTGAAAGAAGAAAAGAAGTCTCTACATGATTCTACTGCGCCACTTTGTTATAACTGCGGTAATCAGACGCAAAAAGCAGGGTCGTGTTATGTTTGTGTCTCCTGTGGCTCCACCACCGGTTGCTCTTAAACTTAAGGAGGGAAAACCCAAAAAGGTTTTTCGCCTCCTTAGCATCCGGGAAATCATAGATTTCTCGGTGGATCCTCCCTTTCCTCCGTCTTTATTTTTGGTGATCAAGTAACCAAAAATAAAGCAATAATTAGTAAATAATTCCATAGAAAATATTCTAGATAATTCTATGTTACAATTTAAGCATGAGGGTTTTGGTCATTTATCGTCCAGTTTCAGAGCACGCACGAGTTGTTGATGACTTTATCCGTGATTTTAAGAGAAGAGTTCACGATGCTAACTTTGAAATTATAGATATGGATACCAGAGAAGGTATCTCGCTACTCAGCTTATATGATATTCCTCAGGCTCCAGCAATAATTGCCTTGAGAGAAGATGGTCAGATGATTGAGTCATGGACAGGGCAGAGTATGCCACTGATCAACGACGTTGCCTACTATGCACATAGCTAGGTAGTTTGTTATAATTAGTAAAGTAACGTTTTGCCGGGAGGTGGATGAGTGGCTATCAACCACGAATGTTAGCTAGAAGAAATCTTAAACAGAGAGTAGAACTAGCCGGGATCGCCCGTAACAGCGAATAATTAAGTGCTTCAGAGATAATCTCAGAAGAAACTGGATGGTACCGTCCTAAGTAAGGATTCCAGTGACTTCTGAGATATTTTAATGTGAGAGGAAAAAGTGAAATTCAACAAAAACACAAGAAGAAGAGCTAAGCAGTACGAAGCAGACCTAGTTAATTATTGGAAGAAGAATAAGACTTTTGATAAATCTGTAGAAAACAGGTCTAAGGATAATGCATACGTTTTTTATGATGGCCCGCCATTTATTACAGGGGTGCCTCATCATGGAACACTTCTCAGTAGTATTGTTAAAGACGCAGTGCCAAGATATTGGACGATGAAGGGCAAGCGAGTAGAGCGTGTTTGGGGTTGGGACTGTCATGGTCTTCCAGCAGAAGTTTTTACAGAACAAAAACTTGGTATTACGGATAAGAGGGATATTGGAACAAAGATTTCTTTAGAGGACTACATCAAAACCTGTCGAGACAACATGGTTGCCACTGGTGACTTATGGGAAGAAACTATTGATAGAATTGGTCGTTGGGTAGATTTCCAGGGCGCATACAAGACCATGGACAAAGAGTATATGGAAAGCGTTTGGTGGGCTTTTAAAGAACTTTACGACAAAGGAAAAATTTATGAGGGTGAGCGAGTTCTCATGTATTGTCCGCATGATGCCACCCCGATCAGTAAGTCAGAAGTGGCTATGGATAATAGCTACCAAGATGTAACAGACCCAAGTGTTTACGTTAAATTTAAGCTTTCTGACTCAGAGTATTCGCTACTAGCATGGACGACGACTCCTTGGACGCTTAGCGCCAATACTGCCCTAGCTATCGGCAAAAACATAAATTATGTAAAAGTTGAGCTGGATGGTGAAAAGCTGATTTTAGCTGGAGAATTAGTAAAAAAAGTACTAACAGATGAAAAGCATCAACCCATGCAGTACAAAGTAGTTGAAAAAATCAAAGGAAGCGATCTGATAGGCAAGAGCTACGAGCCTTTATTTGAAGGCTCTGTTGAACCTAATTCTAATAAAGTGTGGGGAGCAGATTTTGTTAGCACCGAAGATGGAACAGGAATCGTTCACATTGCCCCTGCTTATGGAGAAGATGACTATGATCTGTCCAAGAAGAACAATATTCCGATGGTTATGACCACTAACGAAGAAGGTGAATATCTAGATGGGCAGTGGAAAGACAAAAATATCTGGGATGTAAATAAAGAAATAGCCAAAACTCTAAAAACAGAAGGCAAAGTTTGGAAAATTGATTACATAAAACACAGTTATCCGCATTGTCACCGATGTGGCACAAAACTTATGTACAGAGCCCACCCAAGCTGGTTCATGGATGTTGATGGTCAACGAGCCGAAATGTTAGAACAAAATGAGAAGAACATTAATTGGTTTCCTGGCCATATAAAGCACGGACGGTACCAAAAAACGGTCGAATCAGCTCCAGACTGGAACTTATCTAGGGATCGTTTTTGGGCCACTGCTATGCCTGTCTGGAAGGGCATAGATAAAAATGGCAAAGAATTGATCAAGGTAGTTGGTAGCTACGCGGAGCTAAAAGAACTGAGTGGGATGGAATTAGATGACTATCACCGACCTTGGGTAGATGACGTTACATTTGAGATAGATGGCGTGGAATATAAAAGGATTGAAAAAGTTTTGGACTGTTGGTTTGAATCTGGCTCTATGCCTTTTGCCCAATTCCATTATCCGTTTGAGAACGTCAAAAAATTTGAAGCCAACTATCCTGGTGACTTCATAGCTGAATATGTCGGACAAGTTAGGGCATGGTTTTATTATCTCAATGCAGTCAATGTTGGGCTGTTTGGAAAAGCTCCATTTAAGAACGTAATCGTCACAGGAACCATGGCCGGAAACGATGGGCGAAAGCTCAGCAAAAGCTATGGTAATTATACTGATCCTAACCTAGTTATGGACCAATATAGTGCTGATTCTTTGAGGTATTTATTACTACAATCTCCGCTACTTAACGGAGAAGACTTTGCTCTTCAGGACAAAGATATTGGTGATGTAGCACGCAAACTTAGCATGGTTTGGAATATGTACGATTTCTTTACACTATATGCGGATGTTGACGGCTGGGAGTGGGACGGAAAGCTAGATGATCCAAGCAAAGATTTGAGCAATCCTCTAGACATTTGGGTAGTCAGCCGAGTCCATCAACTAGGCCAAGAAATCGACCAACATATGCAGAAATATGACATCCCAAATGCAGTAAAACCGATCTTGCCATTCATTGATGATGCAAGTAATTGGTATGTCAGGCGTAGCAGAAAAAGATTCTGGAAATCAGAAAATGACGGAGACAAAGACGATGCATACAAGACTCTGCACTACGTTTTGGTCTACTTAAGCCAACTTTTAGCACCTTTTACTCCATTCCTAGCAGAAGAGCTATATCAAAAGCTAACCGGGGGTGAGAGTGTCCATCTTCTCAATTGGCCAGAGGTAGGGGTTATCGATGAAAGTTCAGTAAAATCCATGGAATTTGTGAAAAGTATGGTCAATGAAGGTCTTTCTCAGCGAGCAAAAAATAGAATTAAAGTCCGCCAACCTCTGAGCAATGCAACAATTAGCAATGAACCAGAGATGGTAAAGCCAAAATGGAGTGAATTTGAGCTGATTATTATAGATGAACTTAATATAAAAAAATTGAGTCTATCGTCTGATGGCGGAGAAGGTACCCCATCGATTAAATTGGATCTTGATATAACACCTGAGCTAAAGCGAGAGGGTATGATGAGAGAAGTTATCCGGCAGGTGCAGAATACTCGCAAGAACACAGGGCTTGAAGTAGATGATCGGATAGTCTTATCTCTTGCTACTACTGACAAAGAGCTTCAGAAGGCAATTGAAGAGCACAAGAATGAGATAAAGACAGAGACACTAACCCATGAGCTTAAAGATGCGTTAACTGGCCCAATTACTAACGTAAAAATAGACAGTATTGAGCTTGATATAGCACTTGAGAAAGCCTGATAAATGATTGATATAACAGATGATGATTTCGAAAAATTGATTAGTAAGGCCCTTGATGAGTTGCCTAAAGAGCAAACTAAAAATCTAGATAATGTGGCAATAACGATTGGTTCAAGCCCGACCCCGGAGCAAGCAAAAAAGCTTAAGCTCAGAGGTGACAGTTTACTCCTAGGTCTTTACGAGGGTATACCACTGACTAGAAGGACAGGCAATTATTCATTTGTGCTACCTGATAAAATAACAATTTTTAAAGACGAAATTCTAAAATTAGCAAAGGACGATGGGCAACTTTTTGCCATAACAAAACACACGTTGTGGCATGAAATTGCGCACTTTTATGGGCTTGATCACGACCAGATTCACCACATAGAAGGACATTGGAAAATCTAAGTATTGTAATTACAACAACTTAGAGTGTTGTAAAATTATACTAATTGAACACATTTTTTATCCGTTATTTTATACAAACGACAGTAGAGGTGCATAAGTAGTTGAACTTCGGTAGCTTATAGTAGTAAAATAAACTACGTCAGAACAAGACAAAAACAAAAATAAAAACGCGAGAAAAATGATCGAAAAACTTATAAAAGCTTTTGGCATCCCTATGGCTACAATTAGCCTGAGCTTGCTATTGTTTTTTTCGTTTACGCTAAGTGGAGTTCTCAGAGATAAAGAGCCTACCGCCCACGCCACAACCTCCTCTAACATCAACTTCCAAGCTAGACTACTTA